>CAZOMP010000004.1:0-146657 GCA_964581085.1 uncultured Gaiellales bacterium
GCATCCCCGACCAGACCTAACCACCCACCGATACACAGAAAAACGCGCAGGCTCGCGTCCGCTTCCCGCTGCCAACACTCACTACCGGGAAACCCTTCGCCATCGTTCTCGAGGCGGTGGCAGCCGGTAACAAGGCGACGACCAAGCTCAAGCTCAAAGCCTCAGCCTGACCGAGGAAGGGGCCGGGCGCCGACCGAGGGAGCCGGCGCCCGGCCCCTTCTGAATCCCTTCCGTCGTCGCCACGACTCTGGCGGGGCTCACCCGTCCGAGTGAACTTCGACGCGGTGAGGACAACCGCCGGAACCTTGATGGCCTGCATAACCACGCGGGATGTTCCGCTTTGCCTGCCTCGCTGGCCGTTCGCGCATGGTCCGGCGCACGCTGGACGGTGCCGATCGAGAGGGTATGACTACCCGCCGCCATTCTCTTTCCCGGCGAGGCTCCTGTTGCACCTCGCCTGATTCCCCCACGCATCGTGCGATCCGACACGTCGTGGTTTACGCAGTGCTCGCTGTCATATTCACAGCGGGAGTCCTCGGCGCCTCGACGATCTCCTCGCCCGATGCAGCAGCGAGCGAGGTCGCAGGCACCTGGGAGTCGGGGGGCTACGCACCGTTCAGTGGGCTCGAATGCCCCCACCCCGAGACACAGTTCGCGCTCGTCACCTCACCGGTAAGAGAGGGCGACCATGCGGCCAGGTTCCACATCAGCGGTTCCGATGTGTGGTCGAACGGCACCGTACGCTGCCTTGCGGCGAAGTACGACAGTGGCGAGACCACGGGGATGGACGCCTACTTCCACATCTCGATGTACATCCCGAGTCCCGGGATCTCGAGCAACCTCATCTGGGAGTTGCACCATCCCTCGAGCCTCTACAACCTGGCGGGCTGCGGGGTCGCACCGTTCGCCATCACGACCGACGGCTCGCGTCTTCTGTTCCGCATCGCGACGGGCGACTGCAATGTCGGCAGCGGCTGGAGCCACTGGGAGCCCAATATCCCGATCCCGGGGCTCAGTCCATATCCGAAGGACACGTGGATCGACATCATCGTCCACATCCGCTTCGCTGAGTCGTCCACGGGGCTGGTGGAACTCTGGAGCAGGACGGCAGGCAGCTCGTGGCCCGCGACTCCCCAGCTCGTCCGTCAGAACATCCCAACGATGCCGTACGCATCCTCGGCGGGAGTCAGAAACGTCCGGCTCTACACCGAGCTCGGGCTCTACCCCGGCTACACCGGCTACAGCGGCAACGACACGATCTACATCGATGACTATCGCCGCGAGGCCTCGCTTGCGGAGGCCGAGGCCGGGGATGGAACCCCGATCGTGACACCCGTGACGACGCAGACGACGCCACCGGCGCCAACGACTCAGACGACGCCACCGGCGCCAACGGCTCAGACCACTCAGACCACTCAGACCACTCAGACGACCACGACAACGGCCTCCGCGTCACCGTCCGAGACTGCGGGAAGCATGACCTCGCAGGGTACGGGGAGCCCGAGCGGTGGTCCCGCTCATGTCACGCCGACGGCAACGACCCCGCCCGCCACACCACCGCCGCCGGTGCCATCCGCACCAGCGGCTCCCTTCGGCCTCGGGGTCTCGTCGAGTCTGGTGGCATCCGCCGACAACACGACACTCCGGTGGTCGGCTCTCGTTTCAGGTACAGCCAAACGCGTCGAATTCTTCATCGACGGCCGACGTAGATGGACGGAGTATTCGGCTCCGTGGGTCTACAACGGCGACTTCGGTGTTCTCGCAGCGTCGCGGCTGGGTCGCGGGACGCACAGGCTCCTCGTCAAGGCGGTTTCTGCGGATGGAACGTCGGTGACGAACACGTCGTTCGTGACCGTCGGGCGGTCCGGCGGAGAAGCTGCATTCACGAGCTCGGCGTTGCCGCTCCGAGCTGAGAACGGGACGGTCAAGCCGCCTCCGGGGACGCTCGCGCGTCGACTTGCCGTCCAATCGTGAGCTGCGTCGACCCGGGTCCGGCGACACTTTGGCTTGTCACTACGTCAGGACTGGATAAACTCGATCCTCATGCGACGCGTGGCTTCCGCGCTAGCCGCTTTCTCCGTCCTTGTGCTCTCTCTCGTCACGTCCGGGGCCGGGGCGGCCGGATCGGGGAAGGTCATCTGGAGTGGCGACTTTGCAAAGGGCATCGACGCCTGGACTGCGATCCAGGCCAAGGACGGCGACTTCCAGGTCGTCCCGGCGCCGGGCCGGAGGGGACTTGCGGCACGGTTCGTCGTCCACCCGGGCGACGTTCCGATCGGTACTTCGGGTGAACGTTCCGAGATCTACGAGCAAACCGACGAGCAGGCGGGAGTCGAGTCCTACTGGGCCTGGTCGGTGCTCTTCCCCGTGGGCTCGCAGACGAGTCCGAATACCTCGTGGAACGTGTTCACCCAGTGGCACCAGACGGTTACGGGTGGGGTACAGCCCTTGTCGTTCGAGATCACGAACGAGAACGGACGTGAATGGATCCGGCTCCGATCGTGGGGTGGGAATGTCAACGCACCCGTTCGGAGAGCATGGCGTCTCGCCCCGCTCGTTCGAGGTAGATGGTACGACTTTGGCCTGCGCGTCCGATGGGCAGCTGACAACACAGGTCTCCTCGAGGTGTGGTTGAACGGGAAAGAAGTCGTACCCGAGACGCATACCCCGACCCTTTACTCTGGTGAGGGTGTCTATCTGAAGCAGGGGTTCTATCGACTTGACTCGGCCGTGACGTCGGAGGTCTATATCGCCCGAACCACCCGCGGTACGTCGCTCGCCGCGATCGGTGTGACTGCGAGGCCCAGGTCAACCAAGCCTTCGACCGGACGGAACGGAAGAACGGTACCGAACGGCGTCTTCCGAGATACGCGACGACCTGTCATCACAGGGACGGCTGCTCTCGGGAAGGTCATCAGGACATCTCCGGGCAGTTGGAGCCGGGTCGTGGCACACCTCTCCTATCAATGGCAGTGGAGCAACGACCAGGGAAGGACCTGGATGGACGTTCGGGGTGCCACACGTCCGATCTTCGACGTCACTGCAACATTCGTGGGAGCGAAGGTTCGCGTCGCTGTAACGGCTACCGCAGCTGGACGCACGCGTACGGCGACGAGCGTCCCAGTCTCTCCCTCGTAGGCGGTAGTACGGGCGCTGGCGTCGCCCTCGTGGGGCCGTAGACTGGCCACTGTGAGACCGCACGAGGGGAGGGGCGGATGGCAGTGCGGAGATCTCGGATACGCCGCGCATCGCGTCACGACCCCGGGGTTGCGCGCTCGCCGATTTCGAGTTGGCTGTGAAGAGTGTCCCGTCTCGAGCGGCTGGGCGGGTACGAAGGTGAGAGCGAGTGACTGAGTACGGCAACGAACCCACGGCGTTCCCCGAGATGACGTTGGACGTCCCGGACGAGATCGTCGACGAAGTGATGTCGGGTGGTGACGACGAGCAACGCACGAACGACCGCAAGATCCTGCGTGGATCGCTCTGGGTTGCCGTTGGCTACGGTGGCCGCCAGATACTCACGCTCGGTTCGATGCTCGTGCTCGTCCGTCTTCTCGATCCGCATTCGTTCGGGCTGATGGCCCTTGCGACGACCGCGCTACTCGTGCTCGAAGCGGTGCACGAGTCGGGTCTCGCTTCGGCGCTCGTGTACCTGAAGTCGGACGTCGAACGTGCTGCCGGGACGGCACTCGTCGTATCGACTATCAGCGCGACCGTCCTCTACGGAGCGTGCTTCCTCGTCGCTCCCCTGCTCGCCCATCTCTTCCATGCCGTCGAACTCACCGAGATTCTCCGTGTCCTCTCGTTGATCGTCATCTTCCGGGCGCTCTCGATCGTGCCCGGAGCGATCCTCGAACGCGAGGTGAACTTCCGTGGACGCAGCGCGGCAGAGTTGCTCGCCGCCACCGTGCAGGCGTGCGTCTCGGTCGGCCTTGCGCTCGCCGGTGTCGGAGTGTGGAGCCTCGTCGTCGGCAACGTTGTCGCGGCCGCCGTTGCCGCAGCAGCCGTCTGGCTGATCACACCCTGGCGCCCGTCGCCTTTCCAGGCCAAGTGGGGGGCACTCCGCCAGCTCTGGCGCTATAGCTGGTTCATGTCGGGAGCGAACATCCTCGTTCTCGCGAACAACACCATCGACAACGTCGTCGTCGGCCGAATGCTGGGGGCGGGGCAGCTCGGGTTCTACACGGTCACCTACCGGATCGCGACGATGCCAGACGACGTGATCGGTTACATCGTCGGGCGTGTGATGTTTCCCGTCTACTCGCGGCTGAACGAGGATGTGGGAGAGTTCGGCCGGGTGTACGTTCAAAACCTCCAGCGGATCGCGTTGCTGTCGCTACCCGCGAGTGTGGGCGTGATCGTCGCGGCCGAACCGATCGTTCTCGGCATGCTCGGCGAGAAGTGGCTCCCCGTCGTGACACCCTTGCGGATCCTCGCCGTCTACGCTCTCGTGCGAGCCGTCGTCGCCCCGTCGGGCGAGGTATTCAAGGGCTCCGGTAAGCCGTATCTACTGACCGCATACGGTGCCGTCCATCTCTCTCTGTCGATCGTCGCCCTCCTGCTTCTCGTACCGCGCGACGGGCTCAACGGCGCGGCGTGGGCAATGCTGATCCCGATGCTCGTCGTTGGCGTGTTGGTGTTCCGTACCGGGCTTCGTGTCGTTCAGGTCGATCTCCTCCAGGTCGTCAAGGCGCTTGCGCCGTCCTACATCTGCGCCGGTATCCTCGCCGTGGTCCTGTTCCTGCTCCTCCCCGTCGCCGACGCACTTCCTCCCCTGTTCGGGCTTGTGGCGCTGATCGTGGTGGGGATCGGTGTCTATGTCGCCAGCACCGCGATCTTCGCGCGAAGCGTGATCGTTCCGATCTGGGCAGGTCTCCGGCGTGCCTGAACGATGCACCCGTCCAGTCGACAGGGCCGCCATGGCAGCGATGACGCTTGCGGTTGCAGCTGTCGCCACGCTCGCAGCGTCGGCCACCGCTGCAGGCGGGCATACCATGCTTGCGGGGACGGTTCCGGGGCCGGGAAGTGGCGCTCGGTGGCTCTTCTCGCCGGCAGAAATCGTCCGGTTGAAGCGCAACGTCAGAGTGAATCCGGCGGCCAAGCTCGCGTGGCAGAAGGCACTCGCGAGCGCGAACGAAGCGCTGTCAGCGACCCCACATCCGGCGGACCCTCATGCCGACTACCGCGACCGCGGCGATCCATCGTGTCCGCCTGGTTCCGCCGGCTGGTACTGCGGCCTCTATCTGCCGGGCCTCGAGGATGGACGTAACGCGCGGGCACTTGCGATCGCCTATGTGATCACCGGCGATCGCCGCTACGCGATGAAGGCGAAGGAGATCCTGCTCGCCTGGGCACGTACGTACACACCGCTTCCGTCCCCTTCGATGATCGGCCACTACATCGCAGAGGTGGGCGGGATCACGCTCAAGAGCTTCGAGGCATACGCGCTCGTACAAGACGCTTGGTCGCCTGGCGACCGTCAGACCTTCGTTCGGTGGGCGTCGATGTTCGTCGACCGTGGAAAACGACAGGCGGATGCGGCCCGCGACGAGCCCTGGGTGCCGCAGGCGCCGTGGGGTAACTCCGCCACGTGGGCGAGGTCGATGGCCGTGCTGGCCGCAGCGGTGGTTGGTGGGAAGACGCTTCGCAACACACTCGCGTGGAACTGGGCGCACACGACGGCCGCGGGCAAGGACTACGGGTGGCGGGCACTCATCGACGGTGTCATGTACCCGGGCGGCAAGATGGTGGAAGAAGACGTGCGCCAGTCGATCTTCTACGCGATGTTCACGTTGCAGCCATTGATGATGATCGCCGACGTAGCGCGTCACGTCGGCTATAGACACAACCTGTGGACCTATCATCCGACGGCCTCGAAGGGCATCCTCGTCGCCGTTTCGCACTACGCGCCCTATCTCATGGGGCAGGCGAACCGCTTCCCGTCGTATTCCGAACCAACCGGCCGTACGTCAGCGGACATCGCTGCGGCGAACAGGAGCGTGCTCGAGTCCGCTGCCAACGCGGTGCCCACGTCTACTCTGCTCCGACGGATCGTCTCGTATGGCGGTCCGGACACGCGAGGATCGAATTACGACCCATACATCGTGGCCTTCAACGCGGTCACTGCCGGCATCGGATCTTCCTGATTCGTTCGCACCTCGCCGGCGATACCGTCAGGCTCGCGAGTGCTCTGGCAGGGGATCGACCCTGGTGACCTGGTCGGCTGCATACCGCGTCGTCCTTGGAGAGTACGCCGAGCGCTCGGGAGCTCGCAATTCCGGTGGGTCAATGAAGAGATTGAGCCACCGTTCGACGACGAACGCGCGCCACAGCTCGGGTGCATGGTTTGCCCCGGCGCGGTGTGCGTCGAGTTGCGCCCGCAACTCCGCCTGATCGAAGTACGGTCTGGTGGCGATCCGCGACGAGGAGAACGCCTCGTCCATCAATTCGCCGAGCCGTCCACGCATCCAAGCCGACTCGTCCGTTGCAAAGCCCTGCTTCCGCTTGCGGTCGAGTACCTCGGCGGGAAGGAGCGAGCCCATCGCCCGGCGGAGCGTCCATTTCAGGTAGCCGTGATGGAGGTGGTCCTCCGGCCTGAGCGCAAGCCCGCATTCGACCACCCGGTAGTCGAGGAACGGGTTTCGGGCCTCGAGTGCGACCGCCATCGTGTTGCGGTCGAGTTGGTGGTTGTACATCGGGAGCGGTTGCGTGAGGAGGCCGTAAAGGTGGTGTGCGACGAGATTTCGGCTGGGTAGAGGCGGGTGCGAAGGACTGCGAAGCCAGGAAGGTGGTTTACGGGTGCGCATACGAGCCGGCAGAAATACCTTGAGCGCCTCCTTCGCAGAGTGGAGGAGCGGCATTCCCTGCACCGAGGCACGGAAGCGGGCTTCGCTGAGCGCGCGCCGGAACCGGCCCCTCGTGATCGACGTGTAGAAGAAACCGGGGTAGAAGAGGTGCTCATAGCCGGCAAGCGCCTCGTCCCCACCCTGGCCGTCGAGGAGTACGGTGACCCCGCTCGTGCGCGCGAGCGCCGACAGTTTCCAGTGCCCGTACACGGCTGCACTGTGAAAGGGCTCGTCCATGTGCCAGAGCACGTGATCCAAGTTCGAGAGGAGATCGTCCTCCTTGGGATAGAAATCCGTGTTCAGCGCCCCCGTCCGCTCGAGGACGGGCTCGATATACGGCCATTCGTCGATTCTCGGATCCTCACAGCGCGACGAAAAGGTGTGCGCAGCCTCGAGTCCTTCCTTGTGTCTGAGCATCGTCGCGATTGCCGTCACCGCCGACGAGTCGAGCCCGCCCGACACCGTCGTTCCCAGCGGCACGTCGCTACGCAACCTGAGCGCAACCGCGTCGACGAGCCGCTCGTACAGCGTCCCGACTGGGTCGGACAACTCCGTCCCGAACGACTCGACCGCGTACCAGCGTCTCGGCTCGAATCCAGTCTGGCCGGGTACGATTGTCATCTGGCTGCCGGCGGGCAACTGGAAGATGCCATCGAAAAGCGTCTCTGGGGTGTGGTCGGTGAAGCCGAAAGCGAGGAAGTCGACGACGCGTGGATCGTTCGCTCGGCGTGGGACACGGCTGTCGGTGAAGAGGGCCTTGATCTCCGAGGCGAATCGGAAGCGGCCATCGACGAGTGTGTAGTAGAACGGCTTGACGCCGAAGCGGTCGCGTGCGCAGAAGAGCTGCTGCTGCTCTCGATCCCAGATCGCAAAGGCGAACATGCCGTTCAACCGTGGGAGTGCGTCGGAGCCCCATCGCGCATACGCTGCGATGAGCACCTCGGTGTCGCAAGTGGTCTGGAACTCGTCTCCGAGCTCTTCGAGTTCGGCGGCGAGCTCCTTGAAGTTGTAGATCTCACCGTTGAAGGTGATCCAGTACCTGCCGTCGGGACTCGACATCGGCTGATGACCTCCCGAAGAGAGATCGAGGATCGACAGTCGTCGATGCCCGAGCACGACGGGCGGCGCTACCAGCATGCCCGCGTCGTCTGGCCCACGGTGCGCAAGCGCGTCGGTCATCTGGCTGACGAGCTCTGTCTCCGGCTCCCGACCGCCGATCAGGTCGAAACTACCCGCAATTCCACACATCGAATCCTCCGGTCGTGCCTTCGAATCTTCCGGTCGTGCCGCGCCTCTGGGAGACGCGACGGACGAAGGAACCGGGCCTGCTGCGGATCATGCCCGGTAATGTCCTTCGCGTGATCGAGCGTGGGGGCCGTCGGTGAGAATCTGCATCGTTACGATTGCCGGCTACGTTCATGGCATCGGCGGGATGCAGCGGCACACCGTCGATCTTGCCCGTGGCCTTGCGGCCGCCGGGCACGACGTCGAGGTGATCACCGGTAGGCATCCGGACGGCCTTCCCCGTGAACACCATGACGGCGTCCTCTGGCACTTCGTCGATTCGGGCGGCAATCAGGTGGATCCGCGTTGGCATGCGGCCTCCTACGAGGCGTTCATGCAAATCCATGGCGCCGCCCCGTTCGACATCATCCACAGCGAGTCGACGTGTGCCCTGGGGCTCGTCCGCAAGGGCGTCCAGCATCGCGTCCCGATCGCCGTGAAGTACCACGGCAACTTCCTTGGTCTTGCGAAGGCGAACGTCAGGCGCGCAGTGCGACGTCACACCGTCCGAGCGGTTGCGCAGGAGACACGCTCGTTCCTGTGGTTGTGCGGCCAGCATTTCCCGCGTGGGAACTGGTGGCGCTTCCACGAGTTCGAATCGATGGTCCCCTCGCGGCAGCAGATTCGAGACCAGTGCATCTCGCACGTCATCCCGCGCAAGCGCATGCACGTGGTCCCGAACGGCGTCGATACGTCTGTCTTCCACCCGCGTCCGCGATCGGAGACGCGCACGGCCCTCGGGCTGGGGCCGGAGCCGATCGTCCTCGCTCTCGGCCGGCTGAATCGGGAGAAGGGACACCACACGGCGATCGCCGCTCTGGCACAACTGCCGCCCCCAACGAGACTCGTCCTGGTCGGAGACGGCGAGGACAGGCAACGCCTCGAGTCTCTTGCCGCCGAGAGCGGTGTCAGGAACCGGGTCACCTTCGCAGGAGGGCAGCGTCCCAACGCCGTCGCAGCGTATCTCGCGTCCGCAGATGCGTTTGTGTTCCCGACGGAGCGGGACGAGGGGGCACCGATGGTTCTCGTCGAGGCGATGGCGTCCGGGATTCCCGTCGTTGCGACCGATATCGAGCAGATCGCCGAGGTGGTCGACCGCGACGGGGAGAACGGCTTCCTCATCCCGGCAGCCGACCCCGATGCGACGGCAGTCGCGTTGCGCGCGCTCCTCTCCGACCCGGCCCGCGCGCGCACAGTCGGCGAGCGCGGTCGCGAACGAGTACTCGGCGAATACACACTCGAGCGGATGGTCGAGCGAACGGTGGCCGTCTACGAACTGGCGATCGAACGTGGGTCGGCCTCGCGCCGCTGAGCGGTTCGGCGTCGCCGACGGCGTCCCTACCAAGGTCGTCACGCGCTCAGCCGCTCGGGAGGGCCGCCGTCGCGCTGCCTCTTGGCAAGAGACTCAGTGCTTCGGCGGTCATCACGCCGTGGTAGCGACTCGCCCAGGCTCCGACGAGCGCTGCATAGCATCGAGCTCTCTCGGCGCGGCTGAGAGGCGCCGAGTGTACCGAGCGGAGATGTTCGGCGAGAAGGGGCCAGAATTCGAGATGCTTTGTCTGTCGACCCGACCCCGGTTTGAACCACTCGGCTGCCTCGGCTGCGCTCCGGTTGGCATGTCGCGACATTGCGGCGTGTTCCCGTCGGAAGAAGAGGAACTCGGGGATCTCCCAGAACTGCCCGAACAGGGCGAATTCAGCCATCATCACGTAGTCGGCTGACGGAAAGGCGTCGAGCAGGCGCGACCGGGAGAGCGCCGTGCGGCGGATCAGGCCGAAAGAGGCGTTTGCCATGATGATCCGCTTGACGAGTTGCCGTAGTCGCTCGTGGGGTGTCGACTCCCTGATGTCGAGGTTGTCGATGTAGTCCCGTACGACGTTGCCCGTATCATCGATGATTCTCGTTCGCGGGTAGACGAGTGCAACGCTCGGCGGCGCCTCATCGATCACCTCGACGCAGCGTTCGATGTAGGTGGGAGCGAGCAGGTCGTCGTGGGTTGCCCACTTGAAGTAGCGCCCCGAGGTTTGCTGAACGACGTTGCGGTAGTTCCACGATGCTCCTCGGTTCGTGTCCGCGCGGAGATAGCGGACGCGCGTGTCGCGAGCCGCGAAGTCGCGGCAGATGTCCTCCGTGCCATCGGTAGAACCGTTGTCGGAGATCACGATCTCCATGTCCTCGAACGTCTGCGACATGATGGATTCCAGCGATGAGGCGAGGAAGACGGCACCATTGAAGACGGGGACGCCGATGCTGACCCGGGCGCTCTCGCCGCCGTCGCGATGACCAGTCGGGGCGATGTTCCGCACTAGACCCCCACCAGCCGTGCATCGAGCTCCATCGCATCCAGGTCCCGCTGGATTTCGTGGAGGTAGATCGGGTTCATGGCGATCACGAGCGTCGGACGGTAGTCGGCGAGAGCCGCCGGCCCGACGATCTCATGTCCAGTTCCGGGCATGAATTTCCCCTGCTTGAACGGATTGATGTCTACAACCATCCCCACCTCGCCGCCAATCCCGAGAGTCGTCAGGAACGCCACACCCTTCGAGCCCGAGCCCCAAACGACCACGCGGCCGCCGCGTGACGTGACTGCCTCGATCTCCTGACGCCAGCGCTCCTCGACTGACGTGAAACGCTGTCGAAACCGCAGCACCGCCTCGGCAACATCCTCCGGCGACTCCTCGAGTGCGAGCGGTCGCCGGCCGTCGTCGCCGGTTGTGGGGACAGCCTCGATCAGGATGTACTGGTCGTCGTAATCGAGCTCGAGCGCGGTCACCTCGAACCCCGTCGAGCGGAAGAGTCGCGCCAGGGTGCCGGGTGTGAAGTACGTGCAGTGTTCGTAGTAGATATCCCAGAAGGCGCATTCCTCGAGCACCCGTCCGACGTCGGGCAACTCGAAGAGGACCGCCGTTCCGGGTCGTCCCTGCAGCGATCGCCGGATGATGCGCATGAACTCCGCGACCGGGTGGATGTGCTCGAGTGTGTGTCGGCAGATAACGGCGTCGCCGGTGAGATGACCGTAGTGCTCCGAGTACAGGTCGCGGATCAGCTCGACCCTGTCTGCGGCGGGACTGTCGATCCGTTCGAAGACAATCGCAGGATCGATCCCCACACCTCGCGCGACGCCGAGCTCGCACAGGAGCAGGAGGAACTCGGCCTTGCCGCAGCCGATCTCGAGGACATCCTTTCCGACGAGGTCGTGCCGCTCGATCCATCGCTGCGCCAATTCCCGCATGAACGCTTGGAAACGTGGCGAGAAGCCCTGCGTCTCTTCATAGTTCTCGAAGTAGCTCTGCTTCTCCGGCTCGTAGGCGGTGTTGGTGAGGAAGCCACATGAAGCGCAGAATCCAAGCCTGAGGTCACCGACCGTGAACGCCGTTGCCTCTGCGCGGGAGGAGAGGAGGCGGCAGCTGTGGACGGGGATGCGGTTCTGCTCGTGCACGATCACGATCTCACCGGCGCCGCAGGCCGGGCATACGGCCGAGGTGTCCACGGAGCCTTCCTGGAGAAGTTCGTCGAGTGCGGTGGAGCTCATGCGATCTCGGGCATCGGCACGGGAACGATGAAGCGACCGCCGCGACGGCGGTATTCGGCCTGCTGTTCGAGAATCTCGTCCTTGTAGTTCCAGGCGAGCAGCAACAGATAGTCCGGCATCGTCTCCAAGAGCATTGACGGGTCATAGATCGGCAGATGTGTCCCCGGCATGAAGAGGCCGTGTTTGTGTGGGTTGCGGTCGACGACGTAGTCGACGAGATCAGTGCCGATACCGACGTAGTTCACAAGTGTCGAACCCTTGGCCGCAGCGCCGTAGGCGGCAATCGAGCTTCCATCTGCCCGTAGGCCGCGGAGAAGCTCGAGGAGGTCGTGCCTGATCCGCGAAACACGCTGGCCGAAGTCGCCGTAGTACGAGGCCTCTGTGAGTCCGATCTCCCGCTCGGCGGCGAGGAACGATCGCGCCGACTCCTCGACCGCAACCTGCTTGCCGAGCCACCAGCGAAGCGTGCCTCCCTGCAAGGTAGGGAAGTGCTCGACGGCGTTCAGCGAGAGCCCGTGGCGACGGGCCAGCGCATCGACCGCCGTGCATGAGAAATAACAATAGTGTTCATGATAGATCGTATCGAACTCGCAGTGGTCGACCAGATCCTTGACGTAGGTGTTCTCGATCGTGACCGTGCCGTCGTCGGCGAGCAGGACCGAGAGGCCCTCGACGAAGCTGTTCAGCGTCGGAGTGTGTGCCATGACGTTGTTGGCGATGATCACGTCGGCCCGTCGACCCTCGTCCCTCAGACGTCGAGCGAGATCTGCGTCGAAGAACTCCGTCAGGGTCGGTACGCCGACCCGCTCGGCCTCGACCGCCTGGGTCGGCGCAGGGTCGATCCCTAGCACCGGGACGCCGTGCTCGACGAAGTTCCGCAAGAGGTAGCCGTCGTTCGATGCGATCTCGACGACGAGACTGCTTCGGTCCAAGCGTCGGTCTGCGATGAGACGAAGGGCGTGCTCGCGCGAGTGCCGAAGGAGACCCTGCGAGAAGGACGAGAAGTAGAGGTAGTTGTCGACGAAGAGGGCTGCTGGCTCGACCTCTTCGAGGATCTGAACGAGGGAGCAGTCCCGGCAGAACGCGACCTCGAGCGGATACACGGGTTCGGGGCCATCGAGCTGATCTTGTCGCAAGAGTGCATCCGGAAGCGGCACATCGCCCAGTGCAAGAAAGACCTCGAGGCTCGGCCGGCCGCAGGAACGGCATCTGTCATCCGCGGTCGTGTCGTTCGCCTCGCCGGCCGGGACGGCCTCAGACACCGGTGGTCAGGAATGTGTTCGCGATGATCCGGCGAAGACCGTCGTCGATCGTTCCGGCCGCCTGGAGTTCTCGTACGTGTTTGATGCGAAGGAAGCGTGACGACTCGAAGTCCTCAAGGGTCAGACCGTGCGCCGTGTAGGCGTCGTAGAGTTCCTGTACGCCGCGTCGCACTGTCCATTCGGCCTTGAAGGCCGGCACGAGCGCCGGCAGGCGGTCGCAGTTCACGCGATAGCAGCGGAGGTCGGGCCCGCCGCCCTCGGCATAACTCACGCGGCTGCCAGGTACGATCTCCTCCACGATCGCGGCCACGTCGCTGATGCGGTAGTTCTCGCTCGTAGCGCCGACGTTGAATGCCTGGTCGTGAACGATCTCCGAAGGTGCATCCAGGACGGCGACGAATGCCCGGCTGATGTCCTCGATGTGGACGAGCGGCCGCCACGGCGTGCCGTCACTCTTGATGAGAACATTTCCCGTCGTCATCGCGTACCCGACGAGATTGTTGACGACGAGGTCACCGCGCAGTCGCGGCGAGACACCGTACGCTGTGGCGTTGCGGAGGTAGACGGGCGAGAAGTCGTCGTCAGCGAGCAGTGACATCCCCTGCTCGGCGAGGATCTTCGACTCACCGTAGGGCGTCACGGGGCTAAAGCCCGCTGTCTCGTCCAGGAAGTCGTCACCCGCTCTTCCATAGAGGCTGCACGACGACGAGAAGATGAAGCGGCGTACGCCCGCCGTCTTCGCCTGCGTTGCGAGGTGGACGGCCCCGCGGTGGTTGATGTCGAAGGTCGTACCGGGATTCAGGTCACCGACTGGATCGTTTGAGATAGCGGCCAGATGCATGATGGCGTCGAAGCCTTCGAGGTCGGCCGGGGTGACGTCCCTGATGTCCATCCGAAGCGAAGGGGGATCGACGGGGTCTGGCCCATAGGTGCAGTCCTCGTACAGGTAGGTATCCATACCGACGACGTCGTGCCCTGCGCGAACAAGCATCGGTACGAGGACGGTGCCGATGTAACCGTCATGGCCGGTGACGAGGATTCTCACGGTTTCACTCCTTCTTTCCTCTCTGGACTCGAGGCTCGAGCCAGATTCGCGTTCAGTTCCAGGTCTTCCAAGGCGCTTGGCCGCTGTCCCAGAGCTCATCGAGCAGCAGCTTGTCTCTCAGCGTATCCATGCACTGCCAGAAATCGAGATGCCGGTAGGCCATGAGTTGTCCCTCCCGGGCAAGTTGCTCGAGAGGCTCGAGCTCGAACCGTGTCGCATCACCTTCGATGTAGTCCAACACCTCAGGCTCGAGTACGAAGAATGCCCCGTTGATCCAGCCCTCGCCGGTCTGCGGCTTCTCGGTAAACGCGACGATGCGGTCACCTTCGAAATCGAGGTGACCGAAGCGCGCAGGCGGCCGTACCGCGGTCAGAGTCGCGAGTTTCCCGTGCGACCGATGGAAGGCGAGCAGTTCGTCGAGGTCGACGTTGGAGACGCCATCCCCCCAGGTGAGCATGAACGTTTCGTCTCCGAGATAGGGACCGAGTCGCTTGATCCGCCCCCCTGTCTGGCTCGATTGGCCCGTATCGATGAGACTGATCGTCCAGTCTTCCACCGTGGACTTCGTATCGTGACGCTCCACCGTTCCTGGTTTCAGTGAAACCGTGAGATCCGTCGCAACGCTGAGATAGTCGACGAAATACCGCTTCACATAGTCCCCGCGATAACCGAGCGCAACGACGAAGTCCGTGTGCCCGTATCGCGCGTAGTGCTTGATGATGTGCCAGAGGATCGGGCGACCGCCGATCTCGACCATCGGCTTCGGCTTCGACACCGTCTCTTCGGAGAGCCGGCTGCCCGTTCCTCCCGCCAAGATTGCGACCTTCATCATTCACCCACTACGTGTCGGACTGTGCGGCGCTCGTACGCCACACCCAATAACTACCGCCGCCCTGCCTCGACGGCCTCGATCTGACTGCGGGTCGTCGGCCGCGTTGCAACGCGGCCGACGACGGTCACTGCTGGACTAACTCGTCGGCTGAAAGACGAGTTCGCCGGACCATGCCTCCTCGTTGTCGTAACGGGCCACGATCTCTTGCGGCATGTCGGAGAGATCGCTGGCGCGTTTGAAATCGCGGAGGGACGTGCCAATCGGGGCTGAGTCGAGGTTGGGTGCACCGCCCATCGTCTCGAGATCGTCGAGGTTGACGGTACGGAAGTCGATGCTGTAGCGCGCCCTGCCTGCCGTGTTGGGGACGGTCGAGTGCATGTGCGCAGCGGCGAACAGGATGATGCCCCCCGCGGGCGGTACGAATCTGATCGCTGGCTCGAGCTCCATCGGCTCCTCGGGCTTGGGCTGTTTGCGCGTGTCAGAGGTGATGTGCTTCGCTGCATCCTTGCGGCCCGTCGAGTTCCATTCGTAGTAGTTGAACTCGCTCGATCCGTTCTTGACCGGACGCGACCAGTACGCGGGGTGGAACGCCATCGAGTTCTCGGACTCGATGTCGTAGATCGGCAGCCACCAGTTGAGCTGGGAGAGCGGAGCCGAGTACCACGTGTCACGATGTGGATGGTGTGCATATCCGACACCAGAGGTCAGATAGCCGTCGCTCGTGACCATGCGAAGGCGAGGTACGTCCTGGTAGGTGCGCTCCAGGTCGCAGCCGAAGTCCTCCAGAACGGCGCGTACCAGGGCCTTCGTGGTGTCGTTGTGAATGAACGCCGGCTTGAGCGGGCTGCAGATCTCGACGTACTCCTCGACCGGCATGTGGTATTGCGCGGTGAGCGGATCGACGTCACCGAATGCGTCCTCGATCATCGCGCGTGCATGGTTGACGAGGGCCAGCGAGCTCGGGCGGGGGCTGAAGACGAAGATCTGCCCCTCGAACAGGCGCCGCCGGCGCTCGCTGTCGCTCGCGTTGCTGTCCAAGTACGCAGTGTTCAACTCGGGCCTCCAGTGTCGGACGATGGCAAGCCGTTGCGGCAGGGGCTCAACATGGGAGCCAATCGCAGTAATAGCGACAATCCACGGACTGTCAAGGACAACCGCCTGACCTTCGCCGCCAGGGCGTGAGGCGCGGATCCGTGTGCCACGCCCTGCGGAGGAATCAGCCTACCGTGATCCCGTGGTCGGGTTCGGTTGCGCGTCGAGTCGTTCGATCCTTCCGTCGTGAAGCGGGAATACGAGAACCGTCGCGTACCTCTTCCCAACCTGGCCTTTTCCGACTACGGTGAGAGGGCTAGCGGGGGTCGGAGAATGGGAGGTGTGTTCGCCGTACGCTCGTCGGGCGGAATGCGAAGCTGACGTCGGGATCGCGCTGGGACAGTACGTCCCCCGGTGTTTTCGAAGATGGGGCCGCGCGGGTAAGGGGAACCACCTTTCCAGGTGGGCTGACGAAGGGGAGGAATGTCTACAACAGGCACAAGCCACGACAAGATGGCTCGTCACGTTGAGGGCGAACTCCAGGTCGTCCGCCGTCGGAGGCGCTGGAAAGTCGTGCGTCTCCTTGTCGTGTCCGACGTCGTGACCATCCTGCTCGCCACGTTCTCCGCCGTTGCCTCGGTCGGTGCCGTGGGTGCTCTGCCTCTCGCCTGGGTCATCTGGACGCTCATCCTCACCCTCGCTCTCTTCGCCACCGAGGGGCTATACGAGCGCGATCATCGGCAGATCAGCGTCTCAAGTCTGGACGAGACGAAGGACGTGATGAAGGCCCTCGGGCTCGTTGGCTTTGCGACGTTCGCGGCCGCTGTCGCGCTCCAGGAGCGCTGGATGCTGCCGCACGAGCCGCTGAGCGTCGTCTTCTTCTGGCTCGCTGGCACCCTTCTCATCCCCGCCGGCCGTGCGGCTTTGCGGCATCGAGTCATACCGAAGACGGCCGATCCACAGGTTGCCCTCGTTGTCGGCGCGGGGAAGGTGGGTCAGACTGTTGTTCGGAAGATCCGCAGTAACCCTCAGTACAACGTCCAGGTCGTCGGCTTCCTCGACGACGATCCGGCGGCGCTCGCCGATGACGTCGCGGACGTACCAATCCTCGGCGGGGAACCGGACCTCCTCGATGCGATCGTGCGCCACCGTGCGACGCGGGTCATCCTCGCGTTCTCGCGGTCGACCCACGAGGAGGTGCTGGAGCTGATTCGTACGGCTGGTCTTCGCGACGTCCACATCTCGATCGTCCCTCGCTACTTCGAAATCATCGCAGCGAACGTCGGTGTTGCCGACGTAGCCGGTATCGCAATGCTCGAGCTGCCCGTTGCAGCGCTCTCCCGACTAGCACGTGTCGTCAAGCGGGCATTCGATCTCGTGCTGACGGTTCCAGCGTTGATCCTGCTCTCACCGCTCCTCGTGGCCATCGGCATAGCGATTCGGATCGACAGCCCGGGGCCCATCTTCTTCCGTCAACCCCGCATGGGCCGTGGCGACGAGGTGTTCGAGATGCTGAAGTTCCGCACGATGGTCGACGGTGCAGAGCGGCTCCGTGACGACCTGATCGATGACAACGAGTCCACTGGACCGCTCTTCAAGATCCGTAGCGATCCGCGGGTGACACGTGTCGGTCGTATCCTGCGGCGCTACTCTCTCGATGAACTGCCGCAGTTCTGGAACGTCCTCCGGGGCGAGATGAGCCTCGTCGGCCCACGTCCGTTCGTCCTCTACGAGGACAACCAGATCGCCGGCTGGGCACGCCGCCGGCTGGAGTTGACTCCGGGCATCACAGGGCTCTGGCAGGTGCTGGGCCGCAACGATGTCGAGTACGACGAGATGGTGAAGCTCGACTATCTCTACGTCACGAACTGGTCGCTGTGGTGGGACATCAAGCTGATCCTCCGTACGATCCCGATCGTGGTCTTGCGCCGCGGGTACTGACGCGTCCGTACGGCGCGAAGAAGCTCACTCGCCTTCGGCAAGCAACTCCGCGAACGTCGTCGGAGGGTCGATCGTGACTCGGTCGATGTTGGCGCGGAACCACAGCTCGAGGGTGGCGAGGGTGAACAGCTTCAACCCACGCTCCGCGATCACGTCGTCCCGCCCTGTGACGAGAGCTCGGACAGCGTCTGGTCGCAGTAAGCCCCGCTCGAGGCTCCGATCGGTCAAGAGGAGCCGTTCGAGTTGTCGGCTGTCATCGTCCGCGAGGAGCTGCGCGATAGGTACGGGGAATCCTCGCTTTGGCGCTGTGAGCAACTCGGGTGGAAGAAGATCTTGAACAGCGGTGCGGAAGAGTGTCTTTCCCGTCCTCCAGCCGAGGCGCTCCTCGACGGGGACCCGGCTGACGCGTTCGACCACAGTGCGATCGAGTAGCGGCACGCGACCCTCCAGCGACGCGGCCATCAGTACCTTGTCGGTTCGGAGCAGCATGTTGTCGGGGAGATACGTGAGGAAATCTCCGATGAGCATGCGTCGGCCGGCGTCGATGCCGGAGTAGGGTGAGAGCGCGGTCTGTAGGGGCTTCAGGAGCGCCGAGCACGTCGCGGTCTCTGCAAGACTCGGCACGGCCAGTGCGGTTATCTCCGGTGGGCTGAACGACCTGAACCAGGATGCCCAGCGCAGGGTCTCGTCCTGGATCGAGACGGTGGCAGCGGCCCGGTCGAGTCGTCGGTGGGTGCGACGGCGGGCACTGAGGGCGATCGCGCGTCCGAGGAGCGCCGTGGGGACGCCCGGCAACCGGAGGAGACGCTCCGCGCGGTACTTCGGATAGCCGCCGAACAGTTCGTCTCCTCCATCGCCCCCGAGCGCGACCTTCACATGGTCGGCGGCGAACTCGGCCAGGAGCAGGAGCGGGATCTCGGAGGGCTCGGCGATCGGTTCGTCGCGGTACCAGGAGAGCCGCGGCAGAGTGTCGACAAACGACCTGCTGTCGACGACGATCTCGTGATGGTCGGCGTCGTGTCGCTTGGCCGCGAGCCGAGCGAGCAACCGCTCATCATAGACGGAGTCGTCGAACCCGATCGTGAACGTGGCGATTCCCGCTGCGCCTGCTTCGCGGGCGAGGCCGAGGACAGCAGTCGAATCGATCCCGCCGCTGAGCAGGATGCCGATCGGCACGTCGCTCATCAGCCGTGCCCGGACTGCATCGAGGAGCAGCTGTCGCAGCTCATCGGCCGGGAGAGACTCGGGCGTGGAGGGGTCGAGTGTCCAGTACGGCCGTTGCTCCACCCCGAACCCGTCGTAGCTGAGCAGATGCCCGGGTTGCAGCCGTTCGATCTCACGGAAGAGTGTCCGCGATGAGACGGTGTAACGCTGGAAGAGATGCTCTGCGACAGCCTCTTCGTCGACCGATGGCGTTGTTCCAGCAACGATAGTCACCGCACGTGCGTCGGAACCGAATGCGACACCCGAGCCTGTCTTCGAAACGTAGAGCGGCTTCTTGCCGATGCGATCTCGCGCGAGCACGAGCCGCCCTTCGCGGGCATCCCACACTGCGAATGCGAACATGCCTTCGAGCCTGGGAAGCAGGTCTTCCCCCCACTGCTCCCAGCCGTGGACGATGACTTCAGTGTCGCAACGTGTGCGGAAGCGGTGTCCGGCGGCTTCCAGCGTGCGGCGAAGCGCGGCGTGATTCCAGATCTCGCCGTTGTAGACGGTCTGGACGGTTGCGTCCTCGTTACCCAGCGGCTGTGTGCCGCCCTCGAGATCGATGATGCTGAGGCGGGTGTGGCCGAGCGCGACGTGGTCGTCGCGATAGGCACCCCAGCCGTCAGGGCCTCGGTGGCGCAGCGAAGCAACCGCGCTTTCGAGGGTGTCGCGCGACGGCGTCGCGGCGCCGTGTGCGGCGGCGAATCCGACGATTCCGCACATGGTCAGCCGCTCGGTATGCGACGAGCGACGGCCGCAGAGTCGCGGACGCTGAGGAATCGTTCGACCGTCTCGGCGACGCGTGTCGCCGCACGTCCGTCCCAGGCCGGGATCTGGGGGCGCCTCTCGGGTCGTTCGAGCGAGATCCGGGAGATCGCCGAGGGATCGAGGCCGAGCAACGTGTTCGTACCGAGGCGGATCGTCACTGGTCGCTCCGTCGCATCCCGCAACGTGAAGCATGGGACGCCGAGGAACGAGGTCTCCTCCTGAACCCCGCCCGAGTCGGTGAGCACCGCGCCCGCATCGGCCTCCAGCGAGAGGAACTCGAGATAGCCGAGCGGCTCGAGCAGTCTGACACGGTGGCCGGTGCCGTCCATGGCGAGCCGGGCACGGGTCCGCGGGTGGACGGGGAAGACGACCGGGACCGAGTGTGTGAGGTCGTCGAGCGCGTCCATTGCGGTCTGCAGCAACGGCCCGTCGACGAGCGCCGGCCGATGGAGCGTGACGAGGACGTAGCCGCCGGGCTCCAGTCCCAGCGATGCGGCGGTCTCCATGGCACGGAACCGTGTCTCGCACGCCACGAGAGTGTCGATCATCGTGTTGCCAACGAGGTGCACTCGCGACGAGGCGATGCCCTCACGGGCGAGATTCACGAGCGCCTCGTCGGAGTGCGCCAGTAGAAGCTCGGCAAACTCGTCGGCCACGATGCGGTTGATCTCCTCGGGCATCGTTCGATCGAAGCTCCGTAGCCCAGCCTCGAGATGAGCAGTGGGAATCCCGAGCTTGGCGGCGACGAGCGACGCAGCCAGGGTCGAATTGACATCCCCGGGAACGACGACGAGGTCAGGTCGCTCCACCTCGAGGATCGGCTCCAGTCGCTCCATCACTCGTGCGGTCTGTTGTGCATGCGTGCCCGAGCCGACACCGAGAAGATGATCGGGTTCAGGGATACCGAGCTGGCCGATGAACACGTCGGACATGACCCGGTCGTAGTGTTGCCCTGTGTGGACAACCACGTGGCGTTCGGCCGGGAGACGTTCGCGCAGCGCCGAGACGACCGGAGCCATCTTGACGAAGTTCGGCCTCGCACCGACGACGTAGAGAATCGTGGCACCACGGCTCATCGCTTGCCCCGACGTCGGCCGATGACGCTCGCCACTCGCTGCCGATAGAGGTCGTGGGCCACGAGTCGTACGAACGCGCCGTTCGTGCGTACGTAGCGTCCTGCGAGGCGGCGGGGTTCCTGTGCGATGCGATAGGCCCATTCGAGCCCGAGGCTTTGAACGGCGGTGGGCGCACGCTTCGTGAGCCCCGCAAGGACGTCGAACGAGCCGCCTACACCCATCGCAAACCGTGCTCCCGTCAGCGGCTGGTACGTGTCGATCCACTGCTCTTTGCGAGGTGAGCTCATGCCGACGAAGAGGGCATCCGGTGCGGCGTCCCGGATCGCGTGTGCCACACGTCTGTCCTCCTCGGGTGGGAAGTGCCCATGCTGGAAGCCGGCGATGCGAAGTTGCGGGTGGCGTGCCGCGATCCGGGCGACGGCCTCTGTAACGATCTCCTCGCGGGCGCCGAGGAAGTACGGCGAGAGCCCGAACTTCTCCATACCGGCCAGGAGGCCCACGAGTAGGTCGATACCGGGCACCCGCTCGCGTAGCGGGACGCCGAGGACTCGCCCTGCCCACACGACGGACATCCCATCCGCGCTGACGATCGTGGCCCGCGCGAGGTAGTCACGCATGAGGGGGCTTCGCCGTGCTTCGACCACCTTCCCTGCGTTCAACGAGTACTGTGAATGGCAGCCCTCGCTGCGCATGAGGGCGAGGCTGCGCTCTACGGTTTCGTTCATCGTCAGGACGTCTACCGGGCAGCCCAGGAGCATCGACCGGGACGGTGTCTCGGGCCTGGCGGTCATGCGTTCCGCTCCCCGCTGCGACCGATATCACGAGCATGTGCTCGTCGGGTCATCTTGCGCGCATTCCGTCCACCAGACGCGTAGCGAAGGAGCAGGTCACGGATCGCGGAACGCTGGGCCGCCGGCGCGTAGCGCTCTCGCGCACGGACAGCGCCACGTGCACCGTACGAGGCAGCGAGCGCAGGATCGGCGAGCATCTGCTCGATCGCTGCGGCTAGGGCGTCGGCGTCCTCGGGCGGCACGAGCACGCCGACGCCGTCTGCGAGAAGCTCTGGCACCGCTCCGACAGCGGTCGCAACGCACGGGACACCGTGCCACATCGCCTCCAGCAGCGCGAGCGGGAGCCCTTCCGTCCGGGACGATAGGACGAACAGTGCGGCGCGTGCGTACTCGGCGCCCAGTGCATCGCCTTCGAGCCAGCCTCGGAACTCGACGCAGCCGGCGAGCATGGGTGAGTCGGACCGGCGTCGTAGCATGGCATCGTCCGGGCCGGAGCCGACGATCACGAGTCGTAGCTCTGGCCTGGCCGGAGCGAGCAGCTCGGCAGCAGCCAGGAGTACGTCGGCCCCCTTGTCACCCAGGAGCGAGCCCACGAAGAGCACCCGGTCGGGCACGCGTCCTGCCAACGGGTCAGGGGGGGCTAACTCATCGACGTTCGGAGCGTTCGGGATCACATGCACCGCAGTGCATGGTGCGACCGTATGGACGCGACCGACGAACGACGCGGAGAGAACAACGACGGCAGCCGCCCGTCTCACGCACCAGCGCGCGGCTCGGCCCCCGACCGTGCGCTGCTCCAGGCGCTCGATGAAGCTGACGGGGTGCACGTGCAGCAGTACGGGGACCCGCAGCGCTCGCGCGAGGGCGACGAACGACAGCTTGCGATATGTCGAGGCCCCTGCGGAGATATGAACGTAGGCGAGCGCTGGGCGTCGTCCTACGCTGCGCGTTGCGAATCCGACCAATCCGCTTGCCCAGGCGGCGAGCTTCGTACCTCTACCGCCATCACGGTACGTCGGGATGAGAACGAGAGTCGGGGCACCAGCAGGGAGCGTGATCGCGGTGGCCTGCTCGATGACGCGTGCGATGCCGCCACGACTCTCCGGCGGTGGTCCCACAAGCGCGATCCAGCGCTCGACGTGTCCGCTGTCCCCTCTACGCGCACGCTGTGCTCGGAATGCTCTGTCCACGTCGAGGCTCGCAGGGTCATCAGCCGGACGTGCGTCAGCAACAGAGGCTGCCCGACTCCAACGCACTCTACGAACGCCCCCGTGACCGCGCAAGGGGAGAGACGCTCCTCTCTCTCGAGGTGAGTCCGCTCCGGCCGACGGTGTCCCTCATCTGACGGTGTCGCACGGCTCGCGCCGGAGGTCGGGCTCGAGCGGGTTGGCAGCGATTGCTCGCCGGCACGCGGCTTCGGATGCGGCAATCCTGCCGGCACGGTGGAGTACGTCCGCCTCGCTGAAGTACAGCGACCACGGCTGTCGGCTCAGCGTCGCGGCCTTGTGAAACTCTGCCGCCGCCACGAGCAGCCGCCCCTGCTGTTCGGCCAGGGATGCCTGGAACGCGATCACACTTGGATCCCATCGGTCCCACGAGCGCGCCGCGGCGGCCGTGCTTGTCGCCTTGAGGAGCGAGGTCGCGGCCTGCGTGCGTGCCCGGTCGAGGTTACGCTGGGCAATCGCGGGCCCGGCGAGGATTCCGAGTGCCAGGAGTACCGAGGCGACGACGGCGACGGCCGCTGGTCGGCTCGGGACCGACGTACGGCCATGCCCCGCGGCCGCACCGGTAAGGAGCATCGCAGGAACGATCAGGCCCGTGAATCCAAAGACCCAGTCGACTGACGAAATGAAGAAGAACGCGGCGACCGCCCCCGCGACCGCCGCTGCGAGGGCGCGATCGCGTCCCAGTCCGCGTGCGATGCACCACGCCACCCCGCCGCCGAACGCGAGGAGCCAGGCGAAGCCGACGACTCCGAGTTCCGCGAACATCTCGAGCTCGATCGAGTGCGGCTGCAGCACGTAGGCGTCCTTGTTCGTGCGGTCGACGGTCCAGCGCAGCGTGAAGGTGCCCAGTCCGTAGCCATGGAACGGCCGCTCCGCGATCATGTCGGACGCGACCCGCCAGAGTTCGATCCGCCCGGTCGGCGAGAGACTCGAGAGCCTCGTGTCCCCGGCGGCCACCTTCGTCGGCCAGTTCGGTTCTGCTGTGAGACGCGACCGCAACGAATCGAAGCGTGGCGCGACGATGGCGGCAGCTATGGCGGCCGTCACGAGCGCCACGACCGCCACCGTGCTCACGATGGCAACGACGTGCCTTCGACCAAGGCGGTGCGGCGGGAGCGGGATGAGGGACAGCCCACCGACTACCAGTGCGAGGACGAGGGTGACAAGACCGTAGTGGGCGAATGCGGGGTCATCCAGAGGCCGGCCGTCCACGAGCGCCCGGTCGACGTTCCGAAGCGAGAGGAAGAGCGCGGCCGAGACCGGAACGAGCATCACGACGAGGAGGGCGACCCGCGCCCGCCGCGCGGTGACGACCTGGATCGTGAGGGCCAGGGCGACTGCCGCAAGCGACCCTCGCGACTGGGTGAGAAACGCGAGGCCGAGGAGGAACACGGCCGCGGAGGCCCCAGCCGCCCGTGCCCAGCTCCGCGCGAAGGTCCCGATCCAGACGGCGAGCGGGACACCCATCGCGGCAACGACGGCCTCCCCGTTGTGGTAGCCGATCGGCCCCTCGAGCTGACGGATCCGGAACCAGTTCTCGGGCTCCGCCCCCGCCGCGACGATTGTGATGACGAGCACCGCGTGAACCGTGATGCCGATGAGCACGCCGACGCCGACCGCGCGGCCCCTTGCGGCAAGTGACGACCCCGCGATCACGGCTGCCGCAGCTGCGACGAGTGTGCCGGCAAATCGCCAAGCCGGCTGCGGTAGCCCTCCCCAAACCGTCGAGAGGCCGGCCCAAGCTGCGAGCCCGAGCAATGAGCACGCCACGCCGACGGCGGCCCTCGTCGGCATGAGCCCGAGGAGGACGGCGGCGCCCGCGGCAATAACGGCAATACCGCCCAGGATTCCCGATGCGAGCGCGTAGTACCCGGCGCTGAACTCGAGGCCGCCCGCGACGAGAGCGGCGATGGCTACCGCGATGCCCGCGGAAGCCGCATCCGTGCGTGACACGCCTATGACTCCGGCAGGCAGCTTGGGATGGCGGGGCGATAACGTGTCGATGGTGTCACTGCCTCGCAGGATAGTCTCGGCTCCCGGTGCCGTCTCCCTTTGACGCGGGCGCGGGCGTGCCCGTGACAGCTGTGGCCTCACGCTTGCGCTGGTACCGGCGTCGGCTTGCCTCGATGGAGCGGGCTGAGGTACTCCTCCATCTGCGCCGTGCCGCTTCGACCCGTCTCGATGATGCTACCTGGGTTGGCGCCAGACGGCTCTGGGCTCACCGTTGGCAGCCGCCCGACGCGCGGCTGATGTCAGCGGCAGCAGATCGTGACACGCCGGTCGGTTTCCTCACTGCGGAGCGAGCTCGACTTCTCCTCCGCTCGGCCCCGGACGAGGCCGCGGCGGTCGTCGCGTACGCTCGGAGCCGGAGCACGGGACAGACGAGGGTGTTCGGATACCCATCGTTTGCGCTCGGAGCCAACTGGGATGGGCACACCAATCCGCTCACTGGGGTGCGCTGGCCGGCCAGACACGGGCGGCTGATCGACGTCCGCAACGACGGCGACGGCAATCCAAAGCTCGTATGGGAGCTCCACCGCTGTCAGGATCTGCCGCTCCTCGTCCTCGCCTCGCACCTCGAAGGCGATCTGGAGCTCGCTACCGACGTCGTGCGCCGCTCGCGAGCGTGGATAGCTCGCCATCCTCCTGGACGCGGGATTGCCTGGGCGAACACCTTCGAGCCGGGACTGCGGGCTCTCTCCCTCGCGATTGCATTCGACGGCCTACGAGGAACGGGTGCTCTCGGTGAGGGGGCGCGTCACGAGATTCTGCGCAGTCTCTGGCAGCACGCTCGATGGATTGCGGCGAGCCTGTCCCGGCACAGTTCTGCCAACAACCATCTCCTCGGAGAGCTGGTCGGACTCCTGGCCGTCGGGTTATTGGCCCCGGAACTAAAGGCCGCGAGAGCATGGACGGCAGGTGCTCTCAGGGAGATCGAGACGCAGGCGACCCTGCAGGTGCTGCCGGACGGCTTCGGCGCAGAACAGTCGTTCGCGTACTGGATCTTCGTGCTCGACCTCCTGCTCGTTTGCGTGGCGCTCCTGCAGGTGCGTGAGCTTTCCGTTCCTCCGCCGATCCTCGCCGCTCTCGTACGGGCCCAGCGCTGCCTAGGCATCCTCCTCCAGAAGGACGAACCCGATCCGCGGTTTGGCGACTGCGATGACGGACGCGCTCTGCTCCTCGACGGCTCCGCTCGCGATGGGCGTGCAATCGTCGCTGCGATCGCCGCCGCAACGGGCGCCACCGATTCAGCTGGGGTCACTGTCCGAGGCGACACCACGACGATCATTCTCTTCGGTGAGAGAGGCGTTCTCCGTCCCGAGGCCACCGTCCCGCAACCGCCCTCATCTGCGTTCCTTCCTGACGGTGGCATGTCGGTCATCAGGTGCCGGCTGGGACGTGCTCTCTTCGACTGTGGTCCGCTCGGGTACCTCAGCATTGCGGCCCACGGTCATGCGGATGCGCTTGCTGTGACACTCTCGGTCGGCGCTCAGGATGTGGTGGTCGATCCCGGCACAGGCAGCTACGCCGACCCTGAACGACAGCGGTGGTTCAGGGGGACGGCTGCCCACGCGACGGTTCTCATCGACGACCAGGATCAATCGGAGCGCGGGGGACCCTTCTTCTGGCTACGCCATGCCTCGGCCCGTCTCGTCAGCTGGAATCCGGAGGGTCCCGCGGCGATCGGTGAGCAGGACGGGTACCACGCGCTTCCCGATCCGGTGTCGCACCGCCGGGCTATCACTCCGCTCGGAGAAAACGCACTCCTCGTCGTTGACCGTCTGGAGGCCGAGGGTGTGCATAGGGCCGTGCAGAACTGGCCTTTCCATCCTGCCTGCTGCTGCCGTGTCCGCACGTCCGGCGCCGTGGAGATCGTGCTTCCGGACGGTCGCGAGCTCCTGGTCGCGCTTGCCTCGACGTGCGCGGCCGAGGTCACCGTCGACCGAAGCGGTCTCTGGTCGGGCATGCTCGAGACGTGGGAGCCGACATACCGTTGCTTCCAGGTGGCTTCTTTCTCGGGGACAGCACATCTGGCCGCGCTATTCATCGATGGATCGTCCTTGAGGGGCGAGGAGCCGATCCTCGGACTCGACGTCGCCCGTGACGGAGCTCTCGTCGCAACGGCGCGCCTGGAAGGCATCGAGCAAACAACTCGGCTGTCATTCGCCGGCTAACTGTCTCCGAGGTTGAGCGAGGATGTCTGCTTCGTCGGGGTCGGCTGCAGCGGGACCGCCCATGGGATGACCATCAAGATCCAGATCGTCATCAGCATCGTTGAGTCCGAGAGGACGGGTCCGTAGAAGGCGTTCACCATGAAGACGAACCAGGTGCTGAGAGCCCAGATGAGGAGTGACTGCTCGACCCCGACAGCACGGCGCAAGCGCCGCAACACGTCGGCTACGAACGCGGCCATGAGCGCCAGTAGGGCGCCGAGAGCGAGGATGCCGCCCCCTGCCAGGAGGTAGACGTAGCTGTTGTGAGGATCTCCGGTCAGGTCCTGTTCTGTCCCGAGGAAGTAGAAGCGCACCGGTCGTCCAAAGCCGAAGCCGGTGAGCAGATGGTCGTCGATTCCCACGAGAGCGGCTTGGCGGCCGCGATCACGCCACTCCACGTTGATGTCGGTCGCCGGCGAGGCGCTGATTCGTTCGCGAGTAGTTGAGACGATCGACGGATCGAGCAGCGGGATGAGCAGAAGGGCGATGACGAGGACGGGAAGCAGCGCGGGCAGCAGCCGCGCGAGGACTTGGCGGAGACCCCTGCGCGCGACGAGAAGGGCCGGCAGGACGATGGCCATCGCCGCGTAGGTGGTACGCCCGAAGGCGACGACGATACCGAACAGTGCCGCCCCTGCTACCAGGGCATGCCAGACCTGGCCGGCGAACCGTTCGCGCGAGCGCTCGAGGTTGAGCAGCGCGCATACGAGGCTTCCTCCGAGGTAGGTCGCTGTCCCAAGCGCGAGGATCCGCGTGCCACCGGTGGAGAGGGCTAGGCTGTCGGTCTGCGAACCACCCGCCGCGAGATAGAAGAGCGCCCATCCAAGTTCGGTGAGCGCTCCGGCGTAGAAGACGAACGTGATGCCACGCCAGAGATCCGCGGCCGTACTGTCGATCACTGCTACCGCTATCGCCGCGTAGACGATCAGCCGTACGGGCTGCCCGAAGAACGTTGTCCCGTAGTGCTCGTTGCCCTGGATGATCGCATACGCCACGAAGACGGCGAACGCAGCGAGCGGCCAGCCGAGCGTCAGCGGGCGCGGCCTTGTCTTGAACCAGTCGGCCTTCCCGCCGATGAGCTCGGCGGCAGCCCACGTCATCACTGCGAGAACGAGGATCACATCCGACGCGTAGATTGCGATCGACCCGCCGAGGGGGAGCGGTTCCGTGAGTAAGGGAGTGTTCGTGAACTCCAGGGCGAGCGCGATACAAACGAGCACATACGCTCTCCCGGCGAGTAGCGCACCCAGCGCGACTGCGAGCGCAGGAAGCAGCGCGAACGCAATCGCGACGGTCGGCTTTCCCGCCCCGAGGATGGCGCCGAGGATGGCATTCCCGACTACCGCCCCGGCGAGGTAACCCCCCCAACGCGGGAGTTGAGGGAGTGCGAGCATGCCGGCTGACCGCGTCGACACCGGCTCAGTAGTAGCCGTATTCGCCGAGGCTCCCGTCTCGGTTGCGTACGACCCCGAGGACGTTCGCGCCCACGAGCTCGAGCTTCTCGAGTGCATGACGGACGGCGCGACGCTTCGTACCCTTGTCGACTACGAGTGCGACCTCGGCGCCGGTGTGCGAGGCGATCGTCGCAGCATCCGATGCAGCGAGAACGGGCGGCGTGTCGACGACGACGAGGTCGTACTCCTCGGATGCCCGTGCGAAGAGTGAGACGGTCGCTTTGGAGCCGACGACGTCGCCCGCGTTGATCAGGCTCGTCCCTGCGGTGAGAAGGTGTAGAACGCCCGGGATCGATTGGATCGGCTTGAGAACGTTTTCGGGTCGAACATCTGCCGCCACGATGTCCGTCAGGCCGGGAGCGAGTGAGGTGGAGAAGAGGCGGTGCTGCATGGGTCGCCTCAGGTCGGCGTCGATGAGCAGTACGCGGCGCTCGTTCTGGGCGGCGACGAGCGCATAGTTCGCGGTGAGAGTTGACTTACCCTCCCCCGGGTTTGCGCTCGTGAAGATGACCGGCACCCGTTCGCGCTCCCTCGGACGCAGGTCGATGGCGAGCCGTAGCATCCGGAACGCCTCAGCCGACGGGCTGCGGACGTCGATGATCCCTCGCGCGGGCCGCGTGGATTCAGCGATATCG
Organism: uncultured Gaiellales bacterium; assembly: GCA_964581085.1. GTDB lineage: Bacteria > Actinomycetota > Thermoleophilia > Gaiellales > Gaiellaceae > Gaiella. The sequence goes on from CAZOMP010000004.1 coordinate 29,144, forward strand.
GCTTTCGGAGCCGCGGCCACCGTCAACGGCCGCTCTTCGTGCGGGCAGGAGGCGCGTGAGCAGCGCTCGGAGGCTGGAGCGGTTGCAGCGTCCTGATCGACCCGACCTTTGGGAACGCCAGCGGTGGGATCGAAGCGAGGTGCGGAACGCCGAGTTCGGCTTCCATCTCCGAGTGCTCCGGTAGCGGATCGGCGAAGTGCTGGGCGATCAGGACGAGTGCGCCATTGAGCAGCAGACCGAGGAGGACTGCGAGCGCCACTGTCAGCTTGACGCGGGGCGCGACCGGCACCGTGGGCACCGAGGCCGGATTCACAATCGTCAACTGATCGCGCAGCGTACCGGTGTCTGCGATGAAGCTCCGAAGCGCGAGTGTCGCGGCGTTGGCCACTGTGGCGGCGGCAGCTGGCGACTCACTGCGCGCCGAAACCTGCAAGAGTTCGAGGTCTGAGACAGGCTTGGCGCTCAGGCTCACGTCGCCCGGTGGGACTTCCCCTGCGACGGAACGCTGAACGCGTTTGCGGATCGCATCGGTGGTCACGATCGTCGCATATGTCTGCGCGAGTCGAGAGCCGACCTCCAGTGAGCCGAACGCCTGGTCGGCCGTCTCGATCTTCTGCTGAACGCGAACGAGGGCTGTCGCCTCGTAGATCTTCGGCTGTAACGATGAAACGACCCCCGCCACGACCCCGATCAGGACTGTCATGCCGATCACGAAGTAGCGGTATCGCCACAGCGTACGATAGACATCGACGGTCGCCACGACATTCAGAGGTTACCCGTAACCTGCCGCCCGTCAATCGCGGCTTCCTCGAGCACCTCCTCCCAGTCGGTAATAACCCTGCCCCAGTCGTACTGAGCCGCCGCGTACGCCGCACAGCGAGCACGAAGCTCGCTGCCGAGCAGCGGGACGATACGGCGGATGCCGTCGGCAAGATCCGCCGTTGTCGCACGAGTGACGACGAGGGCGGGATCGAGAGGCGCAAGGATCTCCGGCGTCGCTCCGACGGCAGTACCGAGGACGGGCGTGCCGCACGCGAGCGCCTCGACGGTGGACATCCCGAACCCCTCATACGCCAGCGTCGGCAGCACGTACAGATCGGCGGCGCCGTAGAGAGAACGGAGCTCTTCGTCGCCGATCCGACCGACGAAGCGAACTCGATCGTCGATCCGTAGATCGGCCGCGAGGCGTTCCAGGGACGTACGGTAGGAGCCGTCTCCTGTGACGGCGAGCGTGATCCCGACGGTGTCCACTTCGGCCACCGCGGCAAGGAGCTGCTCTAGCCCCATGCGGGGCTCGAGTCTTCGAGTTGTCAGCACGAGGATGTCGCCTTCCGGCACACCGATGCGTTTCTTGACGGCAGCCGCGATCTCGGTGGGCGGAGCCAGGAACCGCGGTTCGATCCCACCCGACACTTGCCGAACCCGTGTCGACGCAATGGGATGGAGATCAGTGAGAAGATCCCGGCTGAACGCGCTGAGAACGAGGATGCGGGTTGCCTGCGCCACCGATCGCCTCTCGAGCGCGACGTTCGCAGGCTGGAGGCCGCGAAGCACGAGTTGTCGAGGACCGTGTGTCCGCTCGCGCAGATATCGCCCCTCGAGCGTTGCCGAGGCATGAAAGACGAGTGCGAGAGGAACACCACGATGCGCAGCGGCGAGGCCGACCGCGGTCGTTGCCTGATGGCCGACGAGGACGTCGACCTTCTCTCTCTGACGTCGTGCTGCATGCCAGGTCGCGAGCGGATCGATCAGCGTCTGAGGGAGGCGACCGCGCGTCAGCAGGCGACATACGGCAACCCCTTCCTCGAAAGACTGGGAGGGCGCTCCATTCCTCTGTGGTACGAGTGCCGTCACCGTATGCCCTCGCGCGGCGAGGGCGCGGGCCGTGTCTGCGGCGACGCGTGCCGAACCACCAACCGCGTCCGGCGACCACTGGTCGCTTGCCACGAGGACGTGCATGTCACGAGCCGATAGCCGCTGAGACGAGCTCGAGCAGCCGCGAGGTTCGTGCGTCCCATGTGTTGGCACGTGCGATCGCGCGCCGTCGCTCGACGTCGTCTTTCGCTGAGATCGTGCTCGCCGCCTTGATGGCAGCGACGAAGGAAGATGTACCCGCGACGACCTCCACGTCCGGCTCCAGGCCGCGGAGCTCCGGCAGTCCGCTGGCGACGACCGGCTTGCCTGCTGCGAGGTACTCGAAGAGCTTGAGCGGGAAACAACTCCGCGTGTACTCGTTCTCGAGGTACGGGATGATACAGACGTCGAACGTTGCGACAACCGTTGGCAGCTCGCTGTACGGCACAGGCCCCAACCAGAGGACATTGGTTCGGGTCGCGAGCGCCTCGACGCGCTCGCGCATTTCGTGGGCCATGGCCGGACCGGCTAGCACGAGGGTACTCGGGGCGAGTCGCTCGGCGAGCTCCTCCACGAGACCGATGTCGACCTTGCTCGCGAGGAAATTGCCGGCGAACCCGATCACGGGATGCGTCAGCGCCCGCAGGTCCGCGCGCCCAAGTCCGGGATCGGCTGCTGGTGCGAAGTGGTTGTAGTCACCCACGTTTCGGACGAGGTGGGTGTGTGGGTTCGTCACCCGGTGTCGCTCATAGAGCGGCGTCGCCGTCGTGAAGACGAGGCGGGAGCGTCGAGCGGCGGTCGCGTCGCCGGCCCCGACGAGGCGTCGATTACGGCGACCCGACGCCTGCTCCCTGTAGTCGTCGACGCAGTCGTAAACCGCGAAGTGATCATGCAACGAGCCGATTGCCCAGGTCGCTGTCGGATCGTAGAGCCACGCAATCCGGGGCGCCGGGAGGGCTCGCGCCGCTCGTCGGACGAGCCGGACGTTCAACGCGCCGTTGAGGCGGTTGCAGAGGCTGTAGCGCTGTCCCCACGGCAGAACGTTGAAGGCCTTGCGTACCGTCACGCTGGGTACGGGTTGCTCGCCCACGAAGAACCGGCGTAACAGCGAGCCGCGTTGCCTACCACGTAGAAGACCGAGGAGGTGCTTGCCGATGAAGCCCCCCGTCTCGACGAAGAGGACGGGGTGGCCCCGGGCAGCCGCACGACGCATGATTTGTTGACGGTTCGTCGGAAGCGACACCGCCCACTCCTGAGGCGAGAGGCAGATGATCGAAAACGACCGTTCACTGGCGTCCGACGCACTCGGTTCGGGATGTAAATGTGGGCTCACTGGGTGTATGTGTTCGGTATCGAGGTCGGTACGTGGATGCCGGGATTCGGCCTGGGAGTCAGGCCGAGCGTACCGAGAGCTGCCTGTCGGCCGGCATCTCGGGGAGCGGACGCGCTTCAGATCAAGGAGTGGAGCATTGAGCGTCGAAGGACATGCTTCCAAACTGGAGTACGTCGATGGTTGAACCGCAGCCAACTGCACGCTTCCTGGCAGAGTCACGCCGTACCGCCGACTCCAGGGATGTCTGTCTCCTCGAGCCGATCTCACCCGAGCTCGCGCTCGTTGATCCCTGCCTCGCCGCTGCTGCGCGCGCAGCTCTCCCAGACGAGCCCTGGAACCATGCACTCGAGCAAGCACGGTCCAGAGAGGTGGCTGTGCCGCTCGCGACCCCTGTCCGCTCGACCGGCACTGCTTTCGCCCCCACGCAGGTACCGGAGCGGCCTCGCGTAGGAGCGGCAGCCGTCCGGCGGCTTGCCCTCGTCGCTGCCTGGGCTGTCCTCATCACGGGTTTCGCACTCCTTGCCGAGGTGCGGTCGCCGGGAGGGCCCGCAGTCGTGGCCGAGGCGTCCACGTCCGGTCGGGCACAGGAAGTCCTTCCGACGCCGGTCCCGGGGGGCGGATACGTAATCGACGGGCGGAGCAGTTTCCGGGTCGGGCCACAGGGACGTGCCATCGGAGCGATGACGTTGCCGGTACGGTGCCTGTGGGGCGTTCGGCTGCCGCGGATCCCCGTCGCCGGCGACAAGAGCTTCGCGTATCGAGGGACTCTGAGGGGTACGCGAATGCAGCCCGTGTCGATCAGACTGGAGGGCAAGTTCGAAGGACCCCGCCACGCCCGAGGCACGATCGCGGTGAAAGGACGTGGCTGCCGGACGGTCACCGTGTCGTTCCGGGCCCGGCTGAGTTGAGCCTGCTGATTCCGGGGCCGGAGACACTGCGGGCATAGACGATGTAGCGCTGTCGAGCCGAGAAACGTGGGTGGCAAGCCTGCAAGGCGACCTCCTCGCGACCGCGTGAGCGGAGCCTCGAGAGATCGGACGCAGGCACGATCACCCAGTTCGTGACCCGGTAGACGTACTTGCCGTACGGCATGTCGAGCTCGACGAGATCACCCTTACGCATGGCGTCGATGTGAGCGAATGGAGCTCCGTAGGTTGTCCGGTGCCCAGCGATGTACACAAGCTGGCCTTCTCCTGGCAGTGCCGTCCGTCGGTCGACGCCGGGGCCCCGCTTGAGTGAGCTGTGGTCGGTTCCATCGATGAGGATCATGTTCAGGTCGAGGCGTGGGATCCGGATTCGCCCAACCGCGTCGCCGGGGTGCACGGTCGCAGCGAGGCGGCGAGCCGACTGTCGGGCGTCCGAGCGGAGCTCGGCAGGCGTTGGGCCCGGCGCGCGGTGTGAGCCCGCCGGAGGCCGGAGCCTGACCGTGGCGGGAGGCTGTGAGAACCCTTGCTCGAGCCTCGTGAGACTGCCCTCGAGACGGTGTTGCTGCCAGCGCGTGTAGAGCCCGGTGACGGGGTCACCCCAGCGCCAGATCACGAATCCCCAGGCGAGGAGGATCACGCCCAGCACGAGGAGAACGTTGCCGACGACGCGCGCGACCCTAGCCCTGGTGCTCCGGGCCGGTACCGATGTCGCTCCGATCTCGCTCGTAGCCATGCTCGAAGGGTATCGGGGCACGATGCCCCGGACCTGAGCCCGGCTGGACGGCGCTGGTCAAGTGGCGCTGATAGGTGTTAGCGTCTTGCGTTGCAGTGAGGCGACTGGCCCGTTCAGCGAGCCCGGCGTTGCGCGCCGGCGCCGCCATATCTGTGCTCCTTCTCGTGCTGCTCATGGCAGTACCGTCGTCGCGGGCGACCGATGAGCCCGACTCGAGTACGACGCGCGTCGTCCTGGCCTCGGGATCCGGCCCGCCACGGGCGCTGGCCCTGAGTTCGGCCTCCCTGTATGCGAAAGACGACCAGTGGAAGTCCTATCTCGCCGACGAACGGGTCTGCCCCGGCGGGGAACGCACTGACCTTCCGCCCGCGAGACAAGTCGCGACCCTCATCTGCCTCGTCAACTACGCCCGGCAGAAACGCGGACTGGAGGCACTATCGGTCATCCCGATGCTCAATGCAGCATCGACGCGTAAAGCCGACGCGATCGTCCGCTGTGACAACTTCGCTCACAATCCGTGTGGTGGCGACTGGACGGCCGCGGTGAGATCGACGGGCTACCATGGTTCGTTCGGAGAGAACCTCTACATCGCCGGTGGACCATACGGTGCTCCGCGCGTTGCCGTCGATGCGTGGCTCAACAGCCCGCCGCATCGACGAAACCTCTTCAGCGCGCGGTGGCGCGTTCAGGGTGTGGCGCTTCTGGCCGGAAGACAGTTCGACGGCTACCAGCAGATGGCTCTCTGGGTCAGCGTCCTCGGCACCGACGCAACGGCCAGCTGAGCCCGGATCGACCGGGATGGGTCGAGCTAGCGTCGTAGACGTCGAAAGCGGCCGGTCCGGCTCTGGCGGAGCGCGGGCCGCGCAGGCAGTTCTTCGTTTGCCAGGAGCGCGGCCGGCACGTCAAGCGTGAGCCAGCGAGCGAGATCGCCGCCGCCGACGGCTGCTGTCGCTGCCGACAGCCCCGCCTCCCGCACGCCGGCGCCGTGTGCGTCGCTCGCGATCAGGTGGGCCAACTCGAGGCTGAGCAGCCGCTGTGCACAGGCGGCGACCGACCGGCCTAGACGGCCGTCGACGGAGGCGGCCGTAAGTTGGACGATTGCGCCGGCAGCCACGAGTGGCTCGAGCTGCCGTGGGTCTTCCATCAGCGTGCGATTCCTCTCCGGGTGCGCGATGACCGGTGTGATGCCTGCGAGTCGCAGACGATCGCACTCCCGATCGAGTGTCAGCGGCCGCCCGTAGTAGGGATATTCCAGAAGCAGCAGATGGGGTTTGCCGCCGAGACCGAACGACGCGACGTCGATCGGATCGAGATGGGCGAGTTGGTCGAGCGCTACCTCTCCGCCACCTATGACCTCGATGGGAATGTCCGCGTCGGCGACCGCGACTCTCACTTGATGGAGCGCGGTACGCATCGCGGTGACGGTCGTCGGATAGTCATCGCGCACGTGTGGCGTAGCTGCCACCACGCAGATGCCGTCAGCTGACATCGCGCGTGCGATAGCGACCGACTCCGTCAGGTCGGCCGCGCCGTCGTCTAGTCCGGGGAGAATGTGACTGTGGAGATCGATCACGTCGCGCAGCCTATCCGGGCTGGGCGCCGCGTCAGGGTGACTCTTCGTCTGCTGCCGCCATGCTCTCGAGAAGTAGGTCGTGGCTCTCGGCCAGCTCGGTTGCCGCCTCCTTGAGTTCGACGATCGATTCCGACGAGATGACGATCCGCCAGCGCCCGTCAACAGTGATCGGGTCGGCCGCCGTCGTGGCATCGTAGAGGTCGATGAAGGCAACGGCGGCGGCCGTGAGCCTGGACACCGCCGATGCAACAGTTGGATCGGTCATCTCTCCGACATTCGGCTTGATCTGGGCCAGTTCGCGCAAGCGCGTAACATCCCGTTCGAGCCACGGCGAACCGAAGTTCTCCCGTCGTAGGAAGGACAACTCGCGCTCGCCGACAAGCTGAACGAGGCGCCCAGCCGCGAGTTCATCCGTCGTCTGCGGCACCGAGGCGCGGACGGGTGCGCCGGTTCTTCGGACTTCGGTCGCGTCCTGCCTGGTGCGGGGCGAAGCAGGGCGCTGTCTGTTCCCTGCGGAGCTGGAAAGCGGGGGTACCGCAGGCAGCCGTGCCCGCTCCGCGGGTGCGGAAGGCCACTCCAGTCTCCGACGACGGCGGGTGATCGATGAGACGATCGAGAGAAAGATGCCGGCGACGCCGACCGCGAGGAGCGCGATCTCGACGAGGAACGGCGCGCCGCCGCCCAGTAGCGTGGCTACGCCTACGCCGACCGTGATCGCTCCTATCGCTGCCCAGACTCGCCAGAGCACGATCACGAACCCTAAACGGCGTCGACTCTCCGTTCCACGTTCTTCGGTCTCGACGGATGGTACGACCGTAAGAACAGGCGCTCAGCATGTAGTTGCCGGTTGCCGGCCAACGAACCCGGCGACATTTCGGACCGGTCGGTTGGCTGCTCCCGCTCCGGTGGTCAGCAGCGTGTATGAAGTGCTGCCGAGAGACGATCGAGCGACGTGATCACCGCCGTCGCGAGCCCAAGTGCGTCTGGGGAAGGCGGATAGTGCGTGTTGGGGAACGCGACGACGTGCATTCCCGCGGCGCTCGCCGCACGGATCCCGTTGGTGGAGTCCTCGACGGCCGCCGCCGCTGCGGGAGCGACGCCGAGCCTTCGGGCCGCCTCGAGGTAGACGTCGGGGCTCGGCTTGCCTCGCGCGACCTCTTCGGAGGAGACCGTGACGGCGAAACAGCCGTGGATCGCGGCTGTCTCGAGCACGGTGTCGATCAACGGCCGGTTCGAGGACGAGGCGACGGCAAGCTGGAACGACCCGGCGAGGTCGCGGACGGCGTCGACGGCGCCCTCGATCAGCGGCAGATCGTCGCGGTACCGCGCGAGCATCCGTCGTACGACCTCGTCGTTGATCTCGGCAGGCGATTGCGTCAGGCCGAGCTCGTCGTGCATAAAGGTCGACCATTCGGGCGAGCTCATCCCCATCATCGCCTGCTGCGCCGCAGGCGAGTAGCTGCCGCCCCAGTCCCGTACGAGCGCCTCGCGAACCTCGTCCCAGACGCGCTCGCTGTCGACGAGCACGCCGTCCATGTCGAACACGACCGCCTCGACCATCGGGGCGATCCTACGGGTCTACACGCGTCAGACGGGCTTGCAGGTGCGGTCCGAGCCGTAAACCTCGCGCTGGACGTCGGCGAGCTCCCGGTCGAGCGTCGCGTCATAGGCTCCGAGCGGCGTTCCCTCCCACATCACGTCGGGGGTGACGCCCGGGCCGATGATCGTTGCCCGGTAGCGCGTCCCCTTGCCGCTGGGACGGCTGCCGTGGGGGTAGAAGCCGTAGCAGAAGTCGCCCGAGCCCTTGTGCATGAGGAAGCTGTTCTCGCGGCGCCAGCCCGTGCCGTAGGCCGAGTCGAACGTGTCCACATAGAGGTTCCGCCCGAACCGATCGAGCGGGTTGCCCTGTGCGGTCGACGCGAAGCCGTGCACCGCGGAGCCGTCATAGGTGAACGTCCCGAAGAGATGGTCGAACTGGCGGTAGGCCCAGTTCGTGTGCACGGTAAGGACGGCGAGCGGGCCCGTCCAGTGCGACAGGCGCAGCTCCCAGACGGCCTGCTTGGCCGACGGGACGAGCCCGTAGTTCGGCAGCATCCGCTGCCACGACTGGATCGCCCAGTAGCTCCCGTCCGGAGCGGTGCAGGCGGTGACGGCCCAGGCGAGCGCCGGGCCGGTGTAGGGGCGGCAGCGGTTCGCGAACCCCTGCCAGAGGTTCTTGCGCTGCTTGCCCCAGCCACCCGAATAGTCGAGGTGGAACTCGACCTGCTTCCCGCCCGCCGTCGGCGCGACCGCATTGACGGCGCCCCACGCGAGTACGTGCTTGACGCGGCCGCTTGCGCGGTAGGTGAGGAGGGCCTGGCCCGAACCATCGACGGCGAGGACGACGTTCGTCGCGTTGCGGTCGATCAGCGCGGAGGCGCCCGCCTGGGCCGGCACCACGAGGGCGGCCAGGGCGAGTGCGATGATAAGAACTCTAGACATCAGCCGGTAGCGTGGCGCGCTTCGAGGTGAAACACCACTGATCGAAGGATGGAAGGCACCGCGGGTCGCAGCGGTCGGTGCGGCCGCCGCGACCCCGGCAAGGATCTCATCGAGATCAGTGGCCGTCGAAGACGCCGCCGGCGACGATCGCGAGCGACGCGAACGCAGCGAGCGAGACGACGAGGCGCAGAAGCGTTCCCTTGTTGAGCATGCCGCATTCCTTTCGGGTGGAGGACGACCGCCCGCAAGCGGCGCGGGTCGGTGGTGCTTCACCCAGTTGTCGATGACGGCGGCCCGGTCTGTCTTCCCCCGAACGGGGGGCTCGAACGGGTGCTCCGGAGTCGGAGTTCCGAGAGGTCTCTAGAGCGGGCGCTCGAGATCGGGCGGCTGCAGCGCAGTCGCTGCTTGGCGGAAGAGGCGCGCCGCCTCCCGGTCGTTCGCGCGGGCGAGCTCGAGATCGCCGCGGGCGACCCAGCCGAGCGCCTGGTGGCCGAGCGAGCTTGCCTGTTCGAAACTGCCGTCGACCTCACTGAGCAGATGCTCTGCCGTCTCGAGGTCGCCGAGATCGAGATTCGTCCGCGCGAGCGCGAGCTGCGCCATCCCGACCTCCTGCACGTGGTCGGAGCGCCCATCCAGAAGGGCGAGCGCCTGCATAGCGGCGGACTCCGCCTCCTGCAGCGATCCCCGCTCCTGCTCCATCTGGGCCAGCGAGCTGAGCACGTAGCCGGCTTCTGCGTCGAGTCCCGCGTCGGTGAAGATCGCGAGTGCTTCGTGCAGCTGCGCGATCGCGACGTCGCCGTTCTCGAGCAGGAAGTTGTAGGTGGCGAGGTTGTTGAGCGTCCGCGCCTTCGTGACTCGATCGCCGAGCTCCTCGTAGATGTCGCGCGCGGCCTCGGCGTAGCGCCGGCAGAGCACGAGCCGGCCGAGCCTGAATGCCGCCAGCGAGGCCTGGAAGTTGACCTCGGCGGTCCGGCGTGCGTCGCCCGTCGCCTCGCAGAGCTCGAGCGCCCGCTCGACGTCCTCGTGGGCGGCCTCCCAGTCGCGCTGGCGCCGGTAGCAGCGCGACCGCCACTGGTGGATGTCGATCCGCAGCCGGTCGTCGGGGGTCGCCGCTCCGTCGAGTAACGCGAGTGCGTTGACGAACTCCTCGTGTGCCGCCGGGATTTGCGAGAGGGAGTAGCAGCAGACTCCCGTCAGGTACGCGATCTCGGCCCGGTCGCGGTCTCCGCTCGGGCCGCTCCTCAGGAGCGCGCGCTCCGCGACGAGCGCCTCCGCCGCCTCCGTGATCCGACCCAACCGGACGAGCGCCCAGACGCTCCCTCGCAGCGCAGCCATCTGCGTTGCCTGCGGCACGCCGTCGGGCAGCGTCTGCCGGAGTGCCGTGAAAGCCGCGAGAGCTTCGCCGTAGTGATGGATGTCGAGGAGATCCTCGCCCCGGGCGAGCTCACACTCGATCTGCTTGAGCTGCTCCGTCCCGACGCCGGTCTCGAGCAGGACGCGCTCAACGCCGAGCCTCGCCGCCAGCCAGTCGAGCAGCTCGGCGGAGGGCACGACCTCGCCGCGTTCTATCTGGCTCACGTACTGCTTCGTGAAGCGTCCGTCGGCGAGCGCATCCTGCGTCATGCCAGCGGCGCGTCGAAGCTCGCGCACGCGGGCGCCGAAGCTCCCCGCCGACTCGCCGTTCGCCGCACTTCCCGTGCCCACCCGATCCCCCGATCGCCGTGGCGTCCGGCTCAGTATGGCTCACGCTCACGACGGTCGTGCGGCCACGGGCGGGCGAGTGCCGCACGTGCCGGCGCGGCGTCGGAGGACGGCGCTGATCGGACTTCTCTCCAACCCCGATCCGACCCTGCCGAAGCGTCAGACAAGGTCGACGCGGTGCGAATCACGTCCGAGAGCTCGCGCTCCTGTGAGGACGTGAGGTAGCCGCTGCGGCAACACCGAAGCGGCGGGGGTGGGATTCGAACCCACGGAGGAGTTGCCCCCTCATCGGTTTTCAAGACCGACCCGTTCGACCGCTCCGGCACCCCGCCGAGCCGTGAGTGTACGCGCGGCGTCTGCAACGGTTCTGCCGTGGACGCAGGACGCGCGCGGCTAGGCTCGAAGAGTGCAGTCGATGGGGCCGGCCGAGCAGCGCGAGCGTGACGAGGGCGAATCCACGTCCTTCCGCGCGGCGTTCGGGCGGGCCCGGATCGAGGCCCTGACCGCCGTTGTGCCGGCGCCGGCCGTGCCCGACACGCCTCCGGTCGAGTCACCCTGCTTCGAGTACCGCCTCGTCAGGCGCCGCGGCAAGCGCTCCGCCGAGGAGCGGCGCTGGAACGAGTTCGGCGCGGCGGGCTGGGAGCTCGTCGGTGTGACCGGCCGGCACGCCGCGTTCAAGCGCGTCCGCGCTCTCAGCCGCTGACGCGCGCGGGCGCCCCATACTCGCGCAGCACCTCCGGCACCTCGCCCTGGTAGTTCTCGAGGATCGCGAGCAGCGCCCGATCGGTGACGACGGTGCCGTTCAGCGTGTGCGGAGTTTCGAGTCCGTTCGGGCCGCGGTAGCGGATCCCGAGCCGCCGCGCCTGGAAGTCCGTCGTGTTCGAGCACGACGTCACCTCGCGGTAGCGCTCCTGGCTCGGGAACCACGCTTCGATGTCGATCTTCTTGGCCGCGGGGGCGCCGAGATCGCCGGCGGCGACGTTGACGACACGATGGGCCAGCCCGAGTGCCTGCAGGAAGGACTCCTCGAGCGCGATCATGCGGTCGTGCTCGGCCCACGCGTCCTCGGGGGTCGTGAACACGAACATCTCGACCTTGTTGAACTGGTGCACACGGAACATCCCTCGCGTGTCCTTGCCCGCGGCGCCGGACTCGCGCCGGAAGCAGGTGGAGAAGCCCGCGTAACGGAGCGGGAGCTCGTCCGCCTCGATGATCTCTGACATGTGCAGCCCGGCGAGAGCGACCTCGGAGGTGCCCGTGAGGAAGAGGCCGTCCGTTTCGAGCTCGTAGATGTTGGACTTCTCGGTCGGGAAGAACCCCGTCCCGACCATCGCCTCTTCGCGGACGAGCACGGGTGGGAGTACCGGCGTGAACCCCGCGGCAGCGACGTGCTCGAGCGCGAAGCGGTAGAGCGCCATCGCGAGCAGGGCGGTGTCGCCCACGATGTAGCCGAACCGCGAGCCCGAGAGGCGGGCGGCCCGCTCGAGCTCGAATCGGCCCACCTCGCTCGCCTCCTTCACGTCTGCGAGTTCGGTGGGTACACCGAAGCGCCGCAACTCGAGGGCGTCGTCCTCGCTGTCGCCGTCGGGCGCCGAGTCGTGCGGCGGGTTCGGCACGGCGGCGAGCAGCTCGTCGCGTGCCGCCTCCGCCGCGGCGAGCTCGTCCTCCGCTGCCTTCAGCTGCTCCTTCAGCTGCTGCAGCTGCTCGATCTGCTCGGGCGTCGGCTTGCCCTTCGACTTCGTCTTGCTGCGCAGCTCGTCGACGCCCGGTACGAGCGACCGCCAGCGCGCGTCGGCCTCGAGCAGCCGGTCGAACGTCTCGGCCGCGCCCTTGCGGGCGAGCGCGGCACGCCAGGCGTCCGGCTCGTTCCGCGCTGCCTTGAGGTCGATCATGCGAGGGAGTCTAAATAGGCGTCGATCACGGCGGCGACGCCCTCCTGGTCGGCGCTCGGGCAGGTCCAGGACGCCCGTTCCAGGAGCAGCGGGTTGGCGTCCTCGACCGCGACGCCGAATGCCGCCTCCGCGATCAGCTCGATGTCGTTCTCGCCGTCGCCGAAGGCGACGAGGCCGTCGAGCGAGAGCCCCAGCCGCTCGACCACGTACGCGATCCCGGTTCCCTTCGAGACCTCGGGATTCCCGAGCTCGAGCAGGTAGGGGAGAGAGGTGGTCAGGAAGACACGCCCGCCGAGCGCCGCGGCAAGCCGCTCCCGCAGCGCCGGGATCTCCTCCGGATCGGCGACGACGACGAGCTTCGTTGGTGCCCGCTCGATCCAGGCGCCGAGGTCGCCGACCGCCTCCACCGGCAGATGCTGGAACTCGGAGTACATCCGCGAGTACTCGGTGTGCTCGGCCACGAAGAGGTGGTCGTCGACGTAGGTGTTCGGCGGATAGCCGAGCTCGGTCAGGAGCTCGATCGTCTCGCGGGCGGTCTCGAGCGGGATCGGGCAGTGGAGGAGGAACTCCCCGCTGCCCGGATCGACGACCGCGGCGCCCTGGTAGCAGACGACCGGGTCGGGGATCGCGGCCTCCTCGAGGTAGGGCAGCACCGACCGGAACATGCGTCCCGTCGCGACGATGACGGGGATCCCGTGCGCCTGTGAGCGTGCGATCGCCGCCCGCGTGCCGGGGTGGAGAACGGCGTCGCGTCCGACGAGCGTGCGGTCGAAGTCGCAGGCGAACGCCTGCACGTGGCGCGGGAATGTGGTGGGAAGGCGGATCGTGCGCGCGGAACTCGTGGGTCGCTAGCCGCCGGTCGCCTGCACCACGTACGCGGCGACGTCGGCGATCTGCTGGTCGCTGAGCTGGCCCTTGAACGGCGGCATCGCGCCAAGGCCGAGCGTGACCCGCTGGACGACGAGCTCCTTCGGCGGCTTGGCCTGATCCAGATCCGGCCCCACAGTGCCCTTCGCGCCCGCGTCGGCGAGCGTATGACAGCCGACGCAGCCTGCGCTCATGAAGACCTTCTTGCCCGCCGCCGCATCGCCCGTCAGCTTCAGCGCCGGGAGGTCGGCGGTCGGCACCGTCGCCTGCGGGATCGTCCCGACGACGGTGTCGGGCGTGGCCGTGGTCTCGCTGCCGTCGAGGCAGCCCGCAGCGAGCAGGCCCATCCCGAGCGCCAGGGCGGCAAGGATCGCGATGCGGGTCCGGGACATCGGGCAGAGTCTAACGGGGCATCCGGCGTCGCGTAGGCTGTAGTGGTGATCGTCGAGCGGTCGATGCACGCGCAGTGGCTCTCGAACGCGTTCGTGCTCGGGGAGAGACCGGGAGGAGTCGCCGTCTTCGTCGACAGCGGTGCGCCTCTCGAACCGCTGCTCGAGGTCGTCGCGCGCGAGCGCCTGACCCCGACGCACATTCTCCGAACCCACTCCCATCCGGACCACGTGGAGCACGAAGACGAGCTCCGGGAGCGTTTCGGGATCCCGGTCGTGACGGGCGATCTCGAGACCGGTTCACTCCGGATCAGGGCGCTGCCGCTGCCGGGGCACTCCGACGACGGCGTCGCCTTCGTCGTCGGTGACTCCCTCTGCTTCTCGGGCGACGTTCTCTTCAAGGATGCGGTCGGGGGCGGCCCGGCCGATGTCGTCCGGCATTCCGTGATGGAGGGGCTGATGACGCTCGACCCGTCGCTGCGTGTCCTCCCGGGCCATACCGACGAGACGACGATCGGCCGGGAGCTGGAGCACAACCCGTTCGTGTGCTACTGGCGCGGGACGGCCCCGTCCCTCGGAGAGGCTGTCCGGGTGCTCGGTGACGAGGCGGAGCTCGTCGTCTGGTCGCCCGACTACGACGGCAACGGCAAGGCGCTCGTCCGCTTCCCCGACGGCCGTGAGGCAATCGTCGGCGGCTCGCGCCTCGAGCGGAGCTGAACGCCTCTACCGCGTCTTCGCGAAGCGCTGCACCGCCGCGAGCAACTCGCCGCTCTTCTCTCTCGCAGCCTCGGGGTCGCCGGAGGCGAGCGCGTTCGCAACGCAATGCTGGACGTGGTCCTCGAGCACCTTGATCGCAACCTGCTCGAGCGCGGTGTCGACGGCTCCGAGCTGGGTGAGGATGTCGATGCAGTAGCGGTCCTCGTCGATCATCTTCGAGATCCCCCGCACCTGTCCCTCGATCCGGGCGAGCCGCTTCAGAAGCGCGTCCTTGTCGGCCGTGTAGCCGTGCACCGTGTTCTCGGTCGTTGTCATGGACACATCCTACCAGATACCCCTTGTGGGTATGCTAGGATCCTGGTATCAGATACCCCCAGGAGGTACAAAGATGAGCGAGTCGACCCTGACCTACACCGTCGCCGGGATGAGCTGCGACCACTGCACCGCGGCGGTTCGCGGCGAGGTCTCGAAGGTCGCCGGAGTCGAGCAGGTCGACGTCGACCTGGCGACGAAGCAGGTCGTCGTCCACGGCGACGGCGTCAGCGACGACGCCGTCCGTCTCGCCATCGACGAGGCGGGCTACGACGCGGTGCGGTCGTGACGTGATGCGCCGCAGGGCGACAGGCCGGGCACGCAGACGCAGCGGAGGGACACCGTGAGCGTCGCCGTACGGCTTGCCGTGTTCTGCGTCGCCCTCATCCTGGTCTTCGCCGTGGCCGTGCTCGTCGGCCGTGCAGTTGCGCCCATGCATCCCGCCTCAACGGCGGCCGACCACGAGGTCGCCCGGTGAGCGAGGCCGGCGAACGCCTCGAGCTGCCGATCCAGGGGATGACCTGCGCCTCGTGTGCGTCCCGGATCGAGCGGAAGCTGAACAAGCTGGACGGCGTCACCGCAACGGTCAACTACGCCACCGAGAAGGCCCGCGTCGAGTTCGACCCCGAGCTCGTCGCGCCGGCCGAGCTCGTCGCCGCCGTGGAGTCCGTGGGCTACGCGGCGACGCTGCCCGCGGCCGGCGACGACACCGCCGAACCGTCCGTGCCGGACGAGGCCCGGGCGCTGCGGGTGCGGCTGATCGCCTCGGCGCTTCTGTCGGCTCCCGTGTTGCTCCTCTCGATGGTGCCCCAGCTCCAGTTCGACAACTGGCAGTGGCTGGCGTTGCAGCTCGCCACTCCGGTCGTGCTCTGGGGCGGCTGGCCCTTCCACCGCGCCGCCTGGACGAACCTGAAGCACGGGGCGGCGACGATGGACACGCTCGTCTCGCTCGGCGTCCTCGCTGCCTGGCTGTGGTCGCTGTACGCGCTCTTCCTCGGCGACGCCGGGGCCGCGGAGATGCGGATGTCCTTCACGCTGATCCCGGAGCGGGCGGCGGGGGCGAGCGAGATCTATCTCGAGACGGCCGCGGTCGTGACGACGTTTATCCTGGCCGGGCGCTACTTCGAGGCACGCGCCAAGCGGCGGGCCGGCGCGGCCCTGCGAGCCCTGCTCGAGCTCGGGGCGAAGGATGTCTCGGTGCTGGACGCCGGCGGCGCCGAGCACCGCGTCGCGATCGAGGAGCTGCGGGTGGGCGACCGCTTCGTCGTGCGCCCTGGTGAGAAGGTGGCAACCGACGGCGTCGTCGAGGAGGGCATTTCGGCCGTCGACATGAGCGTTCTGACCGGAGAGTCCGTACCCGTCGAGGTCGGCCCGGGCTCCGAGCTCGCCGGTGCGACCGTCAACGCGAGCGGCCGTCTCGTCGTCCGCGCCACGAGAGTCGGCGCCGACACCGCGCTGGCCCAGATCGGGAGGCTCGTCGAGGACGCGCAGGCGGGCAAGGCACCCGTGCAGCGGCTCGCCGACCGGGTCGCCGGTGTCTTCGTTCCCGTCGTGATCGTGCTTGCGATCGCGACGCTCGGCTTCTGGCTCGGGAACGGTGCCGGCGCGACGTTCGCGTTCACCGCCGCGGTCGCCGTCCTGATCATCGCCTGCCCGTGCGCGCTCGGTCTCGCGACACCGACCGCACTCCTCGTCGGAACGGGCCGTGGAGCGCAGCTCGGGATCCTGATCAAGGGGCCGGAGGTGCTCGAGTCCACGCGCCGTGTCGACACGATCGTGCTCGACAAGACGGGCACCGTGACGACCGGGAAGATGGCGCTCGTCGATGTCGTCGCGGCCGACGGTGAGAGCGAGACCGAGGTGCTGCGGCTCGTCGGCTCGCTCGAGCACGCCTCGGAGCATCCGATCGCCCGGGCAATCGCCGACGTTGCCGCCCGGACGTCGTCGCTCACCCCTGTCGAGGGGTTCCGCAACCGGGACGGGTTCGGCGTCGAAGGGGTGGTCGAGGGTCATGCGGTCGTCGCCGGTCGCCCGCAGCTCCTTCGCGAATGGGGCGTCGAGCTTCCTCCCGGGCTCGCGACGGCGCTCTCGCTCGCGCAGGAACAGGGCCGGACCGCGATCGCCGCCGCCTGGGACGGCCGCCCGCGCGCCGTTCTCGTCGTCTCGGACACGGTCAAACCGACGAGCAGCGGGGCGATTGCGGCGCTGCGCTCGCTCGGGCTGCGTCCCGTCCTCCTCACCGGCGACAACGCGCAGACCGCTGCTTCCGTCGCGGCCGAGGTCGGGATCGCGGACGTGATCGCCGACGTGCTCCCGGCCGACAAGGCGGCCGTCGTCGCGAAGCTGCAGTCGGAGCACCACGTCGTCGCGATGGTGGGCGACGGCGTCAACGACGCGCCCGCGCTGGCGCAGGCTGACCTCGGGCTCTCGATCGGCACGGGCACGGACGTCGCGATCGAGGCGAGCGATCTCACGCTCGTCAGCGGCGATCTCACGGCCGCCGCAGACGCGATCCGCCTCTCCCGGCGCACGCTCGCCACGATCAAGGGGAACCTCTTCTGGGCATTTGCGTACAACGTGGCAGCGATCCCGCTTGCCATGGCCGGCCTCCTCAACCCGATCGTGGCCGGCGCCGCGATGGCCTTCTCGAGCGTCTTCGTCGTCTCCAACAGCCTCCGCCTGCGGCGCTTCCGCAGCCTGCGCCGAGCGGCGTGAGCGAGGCCGCGTCGCCCGTCCTGCGATCCCGGTAGCCTCGGCTCGCGATGCGTCTCATCGTCGCCCGCTGCGAGGTCACCTATTCGGGCCGTCTCAACGCCGTGCTCCCCGAGGCGGTGCGGCTGCTGATGGTCAAGTCCGACGGCTCCGTCCTCGTCCATGCCGATACCGGCGGCTACAAGCCGCAGAACTGGATGACGCCGCCCACCGTGATCGAGGAGGAAGGTGATCCGCCCGAGCGGATCGTCGTGCGCAAGCGCGCCGGCAAGACCGAGGACCGGCTCGAGATCCGGATCGCCGAGATCCTCAGCGTCGAGGAGCACGACATGGGCGAGGCCGCGGCGCTCGTCAAGGACGGCGTCGAGCGCGACCTGCAGGAGGTGCTCGCAGCACAGCCGGCGGCGCTCGGCGAGGACCTGCGGCTCGTCCGCCGCGAGTGGCCGACGGACATCGGTCCCGTCGACCTGATGTGCCGCGACACCGAGAACGGCTGGGTCGCGGTCGAGATCAAGCGCACCGCCACGATCGAGGCGGTCGAGCAGTTGACGCGCTACCTGGAGCGGATCCGGCCCGAGCCGGGGATGGGCGGCGTACGGGGCGTGCTCGCGGCCCAGAAAGTGGTGGAGCAGGCGCGGACGCTCGCCGAGGCGCGCGGCCTGCGCTGGATCGAGGTCGACCTCGAGGTGCTCCGCGGCAAGCGCGAGCCGGAGCTGACGCTCTTCGGTTGAGTTCTCGCCCCGGCCCTCATCCCGCGATGAGGACAGCGGCCTTGAGGTAGTCGCGGGGCGGCTTGGCGAGGAGCGCGGGCACGCCCTCGAGCGCGAGCCGATGCGTGATCAGGCGCTCGAACGGATAGGCGCCGCTGGCGAGGAAGGCGAGCGCGGCGCGGATGTGGCGCGGAGTGTGGTGGAAGGCGCCGCGCAGGGTCACCTCCTCGTAGTGGATCCGGAAGGGATCGACCGCAATCCGCGTCTCCCGCGGCAGTCCGCCAAAGGCGAGCACCGTGCCGCCGGGCCGCACGAGCTCGATTGCCGACTGCCAGGCCTCGGCGGTACCGGCCGCCTCGATCACGACGTCGGCCCCCCCACCCTCGCCCGTCTCGGCGCCGAAGAGGGGTGCGAGGGCCTGGCGCTCGGGCCGCGAGCCGACGCCGACGGGCCACCCGCCCGCGTCGGCGACGCAGGCACAGAGCATGAGCCCGATCGGGCCCAGACCGAGGATCGCCACCGTGTCGCCGGGCTGCACGCCGGCGACCTCGACTCCGTGCAGGCAGCAGGCGAGCGGTTCGACCATGGCGGCCACCTCCGAGCGCAGCGACGGCGGCACCGGCACCAGGTTCGTGCGGGCGATCCGCTCCGGCACGACGACGAACTCGGCGTACGAGCCGTTGAGGAGCGGGAAGAGGTTCTCGCAGAGCGTCTCCTGGCCACGCTTGCACGGCGCGCAGACGCCGCAGGGGGCGGAGTTCGCCGTCACCACCCGCCGTCCCGTGGCGACGTCGACGCCGCAGAGCTCGTGGCCGAAGGGGCTCGGCGGCTGCCCGAGGAGGACGGGGTGGCCGCGCCGAAACGCTTTCAGGTCCGTGCCGTCGGTGAGCGCCACCTCGATCTGGACGAGCACGTCTCCCGGCCCGCCCGGCTCGGGCCGCGGGACATCCTCCAGGCGGAGGTCGCCGGGGCCGTGGAAGATCAGTGCCCTCACGGCGTCACGACGACCTTGAGCGCGGCGCCCGAGCGCTGGAGCGCGAGCGCCTCGTGGAAGCGCGCGAGCGGGACGACGGTGGGTTCGGGCAGCTCGAGCTCGGGGAGGAGCTCGACCGCCCGGGCCATGTGGGCTGCGGTCGAGGAGCGGGAGCCGACAACGGTCAGCTCGCGCCGGTAGACGTTCTGGGCCGGCAGCGTCCCGGCGTCTGCGAAGAGGAGCAGCGTTCCGCCGGGCTCGACGGCAGCGAGCGCCGTCTCCGCGCCTCCGGGCGCGCAGAGGATGGCGGTCGCGACGGGGCCGTCGGGCGGCTCGCCGGCGCGAGCCGGGAGCCGGTCGACTGCGAAGACGGTGTCGCCACGTCCGGCCAGGACGGCACCGAAGAGCCGCCCGATGAAGCCGTTCCCGACGACGAGCACCCGTCCCGGCGGCACGTGCTCGGCGCCGCGCAGGACGCATGCGAGCGGCTCGACGTAGGTGCCGACGGCGTCGGAGACGGTCTCCGGCAGTTCGAACCAGCCGTCGCAGCGGACGTGCTCGGCGAAGCCTCCGGGGCGGATCGTCGACTCCGGGAAGCGCTCGCAGGTCGTCTCGTGGCCGCTGCGGCAGCGGTCGCATTCGTCGCAGCCGCGGTGGTGGAGGAGCGCCACCCGGCGTCCGTCGGGCGCGGCGGCGACGACCTCGTGCCCGAGCACGGTGCCGGCGGGCGCGCTGCCGAGCTTCTCGGTGTCCGACCCGCACAGCCCGCAGGCGAGGACGCGCACGAGCTCCCCGGGCGGCCCCGGCTCGGGCAGCTCCGTAAGCGACGGCTGCCCGTCGCTGCCAAGGACGACCGCGCGCATCGGCGTATCGTAGGGCGACGACGAGAGGAGGCGTGGCATGGCACTCAAGCTGCATCGCTGCGGGGTCATGTGGCTCAAGCTCGACGGTCACCCGTGCTGGAAGGTGCAGAAGGCGCTCGACGAGATGGGGATCGACTACGAGGTCGTGAAGGAGGCATGGCCGGTGCGCAGCAAGCGGACGGCCGTTCGGGAGGCTACGGGCGGCACAAGCCTTCCCGCGCTCGAGCTCGAGGACGGGAGCTGGTACCGCGAGCAGTCGGCCGAGATGGCGAAGGCCATCCGCGCCGGCAAGTTCGGCGGCACCCCCGCGCCCTGAGCCGCAGCGCCCGGAGGCGCTACAATCGAGGCTTACGGGGCCATAGCTCAGTTGGGAGAGCGCCTGGATCGCACCCAGGAGGTCAGCGGTTCGAGCCCGCTTGGCTCCATTCTTTCCGCTTCGCCCGCTTCGCGGCTTCGCCGCTGTGCTTTCCGCTCGCTCGAGGCGTGGCGGGTTTGGCGTGACCCCCTGAGGTCGGTCCGGTCGTTGCGAGAGTCTTTTCGCTCATGGTGAGCAGAGGAGGACGATCGGAGCGATGGGATCGAGGAGACGCCGGCATACGCCGGAGCAGATCATCAGGAAGTTGCGGGAGGCTGATCGGTTGCTTGGGGAGGGCCGGGAGGTCGCTGTCGTCGCGAAGCAGCTTGAGGTGTCGCCTCGACTACTCGATCGCAGTCGGCCGCTCCCATCGGCGGGATCTGGTACGGATCGAGGCGGCTCGCCGGGCCGCGACCGAGCGCATCACCAACAGCACGTAGCGCGTGGTCGCGAGCGGCTCGGAAGCCACTCGACCAGGCGATCACTCCGTCCCGAACTCGTTCACCCAGAGTTCGGCGTCGTGTTGGTCGCCGAAGCGGTCGAGCTTCTGGACGGCGATGCCTTGCATGCGCCATCCAGGCCGAAAAAGGTTCTCGCGGTGGCCGGGTGAGTTGAGCCAGCCGTCAAGCGCCGCACGGGGTGCGCCGTAACGACCCGAAGCGATGTAGAGGTTCTCTCCCCATGAGCCGTCGTACCCGGCGGCGCGCGCGTCGGAGTCCGGGTCTTCGCCGCAGGCTGCGTGCTTGAACTCCTTGCAGCGGACTATCCGCTCTGCCTTCGCAACCGAGGTCTCGTTGAGCAGCCGCACGGGCGTCAACGGGGTGAGGCCGCGCTTGGTGCGGGCGTAGTTGACGAGGCAGACCATCACGTTCGCCTGCTGGTCGAGCGGCATGTCGGTGCGCTCGCCGCCAGGGCAGGTCTGTTCGTCAGCGAGGTATGCCGTCCACTTGTCGTTGGGGAAGTACAGCGAGTCGCGGTGCAGCGTGATCGACGGCGTGCCGGGAAGCAGCGAGATCCTCGTGTCGCCCGAGAGGTGCCGACTGTGCCCCTCGAATGTGGGCTGCCTGCCGCGCATCACCTTCAGCCCGGCTCCCGCCGCGACGAGGCCCACGATCACCGCGACGACGATCACGACGCCCGAGGTCTCGCGGCGAGGCCGACGGTTCCGGGTTTCTTCCCGGTACCAGTCGCGGCTCTCAAGACCCATGCTCACCGTCATCGGCAGAGATCGGTACCCGGCTAAAGAACTCAAGTCAGGTTGACGTGTACCGACAATGTGCGTACAGTGGAGTTGTGATGTCTGAGCCTCGAGGCGAGAGATGGGCGTTCCGCGTGCCGGCGCAGGCCGATCGTCGAGTGCGTCAAGCTGCGGACATGTCGCATCGATCTCTGACCGCCTTCGTGCTCGATGCGGCGATCGTCGAAGCTGATCGCGTGCTAACGGATCAGACGCAGTTTGCGCTCGGTAAGGCTGCCTGGGATGAGTTCGCCGAGGCGCTCGAGCAGCCGGCCCGGAGTATCCCGGCTCTCGCGGAGCTCTTCGCGAAACCGAGCGTCTTCGAGTAACTCGTGGCGTACTGGGCGCCGACTCCTCTAACCCGAGATCACGAGCGAGACGCTTTCGAATGTGGGGAACCGGCGCTCGACATCTGGCTCAAACGGCACGGGCTCCAAGCACAAGCATCGGGTGCCGCGAGAGTCTTCGTCACCACCGAGGTCGACACCACCGCAGTCGTCGGGTATTACGCGCTGGCTGGGGCAAGCATCAGTCGTGAGGAGGCGACTGGTCGGGCGGGCCAGGGGCAGCCCGATACGATTCCCGCGGTGCTTCTGGGTCGTCTCGCCGTGGATCGAGGTCACGGCGGGAGAGGCCTGGGGCGGTCGCTGCTGATGGATGCGCTCGCTCGGACGACGCGAGCGGCCGAGCAGGTGGGCGTTCATGTCTTCCTCGTTCACGCACTCCACAGCCGGGCGAAGGAGTTCTACAGCCGATACGGGTTCGAGCAGTCGCCGCTCGACGAGCTCACGCTGATGCTGCTGATGAAGGACGTTCGCAAGACGCTCCGCCAGGTCGCCGGGCTCTGAAGGCATGCCGGCACGAGGTGCCCGCCTTCGTCTACCAGGGCGAGAGTGCTTCCCCTGCGGCGGTTTCGGCCGGGGGCCCCGGCGTCCGTACCGCGTCGCGGCCTGGGCGCGGCTCGCGAGCGGGGCGCTACTGTCAGTGTCCACCCGAGGACGATCCCAACTGTCCGAGCACCCCAACCTGAAGGGAGGCACGCGCAATGTCCGAAGCCGCGCTCGTTCCGCTGAACCTGATGGCCTGGATCGAGAAGAACCGCGACGACTTTCCCAAGCCGGTCGGGAACAAGGTGATCTGGAAGGATGGCGACTTCATCGCCTTCGTCAGCGGCGGGAACTCACGCAACGACTTCCACATCGCCCCTTGCGACGAGATCTTCGTCCAGGTCGTGGGAGACATCCGGGTCGACTTCCAGATCGACGGCGAGCGTGTGATCAACACATTGGCCGAGGGCGAGATCCTGCGCGTGCCTGCCGGCACGCCCCATGCGCCGCGCCGCCCGGAGGGCACCTGGGGGTTCATCGTCGAGGCGACCAGGAAGGCCGGCGAGCTGGACGGCTTCGCCTGGCACTGCGAGGGCTGCAACCAGAAGCTGCACTCGGTCCAGTTCCAGCTCGCGGACATCGAAAAGCAGTTCGCTGCTGCCTTGCGCGAGTTCGACGCCGACGAGGCGCGACGCACCTGTCCGAGCTGCGGCGAGGTGCTCGAGGTCTATGCGGCATTCACGATGGAGTCACAGCGCCGGGTGGGGAGTGAACGCGAGACCGCTCCCACGACGTGACGCGCCTGGACGCGCCCGCGCGATGAAGGAGTATCCCGAGCTTCGGCTCTACATCGGTGGAGCCTGGCGTCGCACGAGTGACGACCTTCCTGTCCTCGATCCTGCGAACGAGCAGCAGATCGGGTGGCTGCCGCGAGCGGGCATCTCCGATCTGGACGATGCGCTGACCGCCGCCGAGGAAGGCTTCCGCGTCTGGAGCCGCACGGCTCCGCGCGACCGTGCGGACGTGATGATCGCTGCCGCCCGGCTGCTACGCGAACGGGTCGACGAGATCGCCCTCGCGATCACCCTCGAGCAGGGCAAGCCGTTGCGAGAAGCGAGGCTCGAGGTAATCCGGGGCTGCGAGTTCTTCGAGTGGGACGCGGGCGAGGCGATGCGGACCTACGGCCGCGTGATTCCCAGCTCGCACGGCACACGGTACGTCGTCCATCAACAGCCGGTCGGGCCGGTAGCGGCCTTCTCACCCTGGAACTTCCCGCTCAGCCAGCCGGCCCGAAAGGTCGGAGGAGCGATCGCCGCCGGCTGTTCGATCATCCTCAAGGCCGCCGAGGAGACGCCGGCCGGCGCGCTGCACATCGCCCGCGCCTTCCACGATGCCGGGCTGCCGAAGGGGGTTCTCAATCTCGTCTTCGGCGATCCGGCCGAGATCTCGGGCTATCTGATCCCGAAGGACCAGGTCAGGCTGGTCGCATTCACGGGATCGACGCTGGTGGGGCGCCACCTGACGACGCTCGCGGCCCGGCACATGACGCCCGTGCTGATGGAGCTGGGCGGCCATGCGCCGGTGATCGTCTGCGACGACGTCGACGTCAGGGACGCGGCCGTGATGTCGGCCGATCGCAAGCTGCGCAATGCGGGACAGGTATGTACGTCACCCACACGGTTCTTCGTCTACGAGGACGTCTTCGACGAGTTCAGCGCCAGGTTCGCCGAGCGTGCGGGGGCGGTCAGCGTCGGTAACGGGACGGAACCGGAAACCAAGATGGGGCCGCTTGCCAACGGTCGTCGGATCGAGATGCTGACCGAGCTGGTCGACGACGCCACCGAGAGAGGCGCGACGCTGTTGACCGGCGGCGAGCGCATCGGCGAGCGGGGATATTTCTTCAAGCCGACCGTCCTCGCGGGTGTCCCAGCGGAGGCCCGTGTGATGCGCGAGGAGCCGTTCGGCCCCCTGGCCGTGATCAACCCTGTCCGGTCGCTGGAGGAGGCGATCGCGCAGGCGAACTCGGTTCCCTACGGTCTTGCGGCCTATGGCTTCACCCACAGCGCCGTGAACGTCGATCGGATGATCGAGGGCGTCGAATGCGGAAATCTGTCGATCAACACGCTGGAGGCGTCTCTCCCCGAGACGCCCTTCGGAGGAGTGAAGGCGAGCGGTTACGGTCGCGAGGGCGGGACCGAGGGCCTCCACCACTATCTGACGGTCAAGAACGTCTCACATTTCTTGCAGATCGCCCCGGCCGGCAGGGACGGCCCGTGAAGTACAGCCGGGGTGAGGCGAAGCTCTACGCCCGCGAGCACATGAAGGGCATCTGGGCGGCTGCGCTGATGCCGTTCAGCGACGACCTGGAGCTGGATGAGTCGGGGTTCCGGGAGAACGTCCGGCACTGGACCGAGGACCTCGGGATCGAAGGTCTCTTCATCTCCGGCAAGCAGGGCGAGTTCTTCTCGATGTCGGTCGAGGAGCGCAAGCGCACATTTGACCTTGCGGTCGAGGCGACCGAGGGCCGCGCCCAGACGATCATGTCGGCCTCTGACCAGAACCTCGACACGGTGATCGAACTTGCCCGCCACGCCCAGGACTGCGGGGGCGACTATGTCGTCGTCCACGCGCCGGTGCTGCATTTCCTGAAGGCGCAGGACGAGACGCTGTTTCGGTACTACAGGACGATCACCGAGGCGGTGGATATCGGGGTCGCATTGTGGAGCCACCCTGACAGCGGCTACTTGATGAGCCCGGAGCTGTGCAGCAGGCTGGCCGATCTCGAGACGGTGGTGGCGATCAAGTACTCGGTCCCGCGAGCCATGTACGCCGAGCTGACCCGGCTCGCGGGCGACCGCATCCTGGTCAGCACCGCATCCGAGGAGGAATGGCTGGACAACATCCTGGAGCTGGGCTGGCAGCTGTATCTGTGCTCGTCGCCCCCGTATCTGCTCCAGACCGCCAACGATCGACGAATGCACGAATACACCCGGCTGGCCTTCGCGGGCGAGGTGGACGCGGCCCGGTCCGTCCGCGACAGCCTGGAGCCCGTGCGGCGCGCGCTGCGCGACACCCGGCCGGCCGAGAAGCCGCACGCCCACCAGAAGTACTGGCAGGAACTGCTGGGGCAGACCGGCGGCCGGGTGCGTCCGCCGCTGCTCGAGCTGACCGACGGGGAGAAGGCGCAAACGCGCGCGGCGTTCGAATCCTGCGGCCTCGCGCTGTGAGAGGATGACGACCGGCCCGTCCAGGCGGATCGTCCTCGTGGGCTTCGGCGCGATCGGGCAAGCCGTCGCGCGGATGCTGGCTGACGGCAGTGCCGACTCGCAGGTCGTGGCGGTTGCCGTGCGAGACCCCGCCCGGTCGCGCAACGGCCTGCTCGGCGATGCGCACCTGCTGTCGGGCCCGTCCGGGCTGGTGGGGCTCGAGGCCGACCTCGTGGTCGAGGCCGCCGGCCGCGACAGTGTGGCCCCCTGGGCGCGCGCGACGCTCGGCGCCGGGATCGACTTCGTCATCTCCTCGACCTCGGCGCTTGCCGATGACGCGCTGCTCGGGGAACTGCGCGACCTGGCGAAGGCACACGGCGCCCGGCTGATCGTGTCTCCCGGTGCGCTCGGCGGCGTCGACGCGCTCGCGGCAGCGCGTCGCATGGGTCTGCACGCGGTCGAGCATCGCATCGTCAAGCCCGCCGCTGCCTGGGCCGGCACCGCGGCCGCCCACCTGTGCCCGCTGAGCGCTCTGACCGGCCCGACGGAGTTCTTCAGCGGCACCGCGCGCGAGGCCGCCGAGCAGTTTCCGCAGAACGCGAACGTTGCGCTCACCACCGCCCTCGCGGGGCTCGGCCCCGAGCGCACACGCGTGACGCTGGTCGCCGATCCCGGCGTGACCCAGAACCGCCACGAGATCACCGCCTCGGGCGAGTTCGGCAGCCTCGCGGTCCGGATCGCGAACAGCCCCTTGCCCGGGAACCCGAAGTCGTCGGCGATGGCGGCACTCAGCCTCGTCCGCGTGATCGAGAACCGGGGCGCCGGCCTGGTCGTCTGACTGCGCTGCCCGCGAGGCACGCACCGCGTCCCCTTGCGTCGTACCCGCGCGTTTGGTGTATCCCTTGGGGGACATCACGAGGTGAGGAGGAGAAGGTCATGCGCATCCGTCCCGATCTGCGGCAGGAGTCCTCGACCCGCGAATCGATGCCGTTCTCGGTACGCACGGCGGATGGGGAGGTCGTGGAGCTGACCTACTCCTCGCCGCGCGAGGCCGCGACCCACGACGAGCGGGCGGTGCTGGAGACGCTGCCGTGGTTCGAGTCGGGCAAGCCGCTGCGCAACTACATGCTCCACGAGACGGACTTCTACGACGAGGTCGAGCAGATCTGGGGCAGGCCCTGGGGGGCCGAGGGGATCGGGACGCTCCGTGAGGTGCTCGTCTCGCGCCCGACCGAGAACGAGATCCGGCCGGAGTACGCCGACGAGTGGCAGTACTACTACTCGAGCGCCGCGGGGAACGCAGACCTGGGCCGCCTGCAGGAACAGTTCGACGCCTACTACGCCGTCCTCGAGGAGCACGGCGTCCGCGTCAACTACATCGAGCCGCCGGTGCCCGCGATCGGCGCCTACGGCTGGATCAAGAACCTCGTCACGCTCGCGGGCGGCGGCCTCGTCGTCCACGGCGGCGCCATCCTCCACCGCTACGGGCTCGGTTCCTGGCAGCGTGGCCGCGAGGTGATCTGGGAGAAGACGCTGGCTGCCCTTCAGGTCCCGGTCTACCTGACGATCCACGGCACGGGCGTCTGCGAGCCGGGCGCCGGACGCTGGCTCGACTCGAAGACGTTCGTCTTCAACGAGTCGGTCGTCGCCAACGAGGAGGGCCTGCGCCAGCTCGAGTTCGTGCTCTCGAACCTCGGCATCGAGCTGATCGTGTGCCACTCCCCCGGCTGGTACGACACGACCGGGCACGGCAACATCGGCACCTCCCACATGGACATGGTGATGGCGACCGTCGACCACGGGAAGGTGCTGCTCGCCCCGCACCTCGTCAACTACGGCTTCGTGCGCGAGCTGGTGAAGCGCGGCTACGAGATCATCGAGGTGCCGGTCGAGGAGTACTGGGACCTGTCGCTGAACTGCGTCACGCTCGCACCGGGCAAGGTCGTCATGAACGCTGGCTCGCCGACCGTCGTGAAGCAGCTCGAGAAGCGCGACGTCGAGGTGATCCAGGTCGACTTCTCCGAGAGCCACACCTTCGCGATCGCCGGGCTCCACTGCGCGACCCTGGAGCTCGTCCGCGACCAGGAGGACTGAGGATGGATGGCTCTCGTGTGATCGTGGCTTCGGTGGGCTGCGCTGCGGTCGTAGTAGGCTGGTCGCCATGAGGCACTGGGACCTGATGGCGCTGCCGCCCTCGACCGAGAAGCGCACGCCGCGCCAGCCGGGGCCGGACGCTCCACGCGTCCCGAGCGACGGGGGTCGGATTCCACGGGTGCTGTTCAGCTCGCCGGAGTGCCGGGCGGTCGTGGTCGAGCTCGCAGCCGGTGAGGCGATGGGGGATCACCGCGTCCACGAGCGGGCGGTCGTGCACGTCGTCAGCGGCCGCGTCGTGATCGACGCCTCGCACGAGCAGGTCGAGTGCGCGGCCGGCAAGCTGATCACGTTCGAGCCGTCCGAGCACCACAGCGTGCGGGCGCTCTCGGACACGCGCCTCCTGCTCCTGCTCGCGCCGTGGCCGGCCCCGGAGCGGCACCTGGCGGGCAGCGCAGACGACGGCCAGCACCTGCCGGCGAACGCCGTCGTCGAGCCGGACCCTCCGCTCGAAGCCGCCTGAGTCCGCTCAGGCGGCCGCGCCGAAGCGCTCGAACCGGGCCGCGAGCAACTCTCGATCGGGGCGTAGCGCGGTTCTTCTCGGCACCTGGATCGTCGCCCCGTGGGCGCGCTTCAGCAGTTCCAGCATGGGGCCGTCCTCGTCGTCGAGGAGCCGCGGCGCCACCCGCACCTCGTAGTCCGGCGAGATCCCCACGAGGCCCTCGTCGAAGGCACGATGGTGGATCGAGCAGAGGCTGAGCCCGTTCCGCACCGACGGCTCGCCGGTCGCCTCGGAGTCGGCGACGATGTGGGCGGCATCGAGTAGCCGCGGCTCCCTGAGGCGGCAGATCGTGCACTGATTCGCGTACGCCGGCAGCACGCGGCCGCGGAAGCGTGCCTGGTGGAGCCGCACCCGCACCTGCCGGACGTCGTAGCGGCGCTCGATCGGATCTTCCGACAGGATCGGCTCGCGCTCGTCGTATGCTCCCGTCATCCGTCCCGGTGTGAGCGTGACGGCGCGCGCGAACGGGTCGTCGCTCGTGACGAAGACCGGCCACTCGGGCCGATACCAGCCCGGCCGGGTACCGACGAAGTAAACGAGCGGCACCTGCAGCGCGTACGCCGCCTGCAGAGCGCGGTTGTCGGGCTGGTCGACGCTGCCGGCGCGGTAGGCGTACGCGAACCCGTCCGGCGTCGCCCGGTCTTCGTACGGCGGCCGGTAGGACGTGTTGACGCTCAGGGCAGCCGGCCCGCTCTGGGCGGCGGCCCGGTAGATCCCCTTCTGGTAGTTGAGAAACGGAACCTTGCGGCCGCGGAACGCAAACCCCGCGCTGAGTCCCCCGGCGTAGGGCAGCTCCGGCCCGTGCTTCGCGCAGAGCACGTCGAGGCTGGCGAAGCAGGACGAGCGGATGTCGTCGTCGCGCATCACCGGCAGTATCGCGCCTCGCAGCCCCGCACTCGAGGTCGTGCGCCCCGCGGGTGGGAAGATCGTCCGCGAACGGCTATCGTCGGCTGCATGGAGCCGTTCATCCTCTATGGGCGTCCGGGTTCGGCGATGATGGCGCCGCACGCAGCGTTGGCCGAGATCGGGGTCGAGTACCGGCTCGTCGAGATCGACCGGGAGACGGCGCAGACCGATCCCGACTACCGTGCCCTGAACCCGCTCGGCGTCGTACCGACGCTCGTTGCCGGCGACGTCGTCCTGACGGAGTCCGCCGCGATCATGCTCTGGCTCGCCGACCGCTACCCCGAAGCCCGGCTGGCACCCGACGACCGGACCGACTACTACCGCTGGCTCGTCTTCCTGACGAACACCGTGCAGACCTGCATGGTGCGGTTCTTCTATCCGGAGCGCTACGGCGGGGAGGAGGAGGTTGGTGCCGTCGCGACGGCGGAGGCCGGCCGTCTCTTCGACCTCGTCGACGAGAGCCTCGAGGGCCGCGACTGGATCGCCGCCGAGCACCGCACGGGTGCGGATCTGTTCCTCTTCATGCTGACCCGCTGGGGCCGTCGGCTCGACCCGCCCGCCTGGGATCGGCCGCAGCTGCGCGCTCACTCCGAACGGACGCTTGCCCTGCCGGGCGTGCAGCGCATGATCGCCGAACAGGGTCTCGACCTCCCCGACTGGGCCGGCTGAGACCGTTCCGGGCCGCGCCCCGACGTAGGCCCGCGCTACAACTGTCCGGTACCGAGACGAACGACGAGAAACGAGGACTCCGATGACGAACACGATCACCCCGGCGAGCGGCGAGGCCGACCTGCGGGTCGCGGACCTCTCGCTTGCAGAGTGGGGGCGCAAGGAGATCACGATCGCCGAGCACGAGATGCCCGGCCTGATGGCGTTGCGCCGCGAGTACGGCGCCTCGCGGCCGCTCCTCGGGGCGCGGATCACCGGCTCGCTGCACATGACGATCCAGACCGCCGTCCTGATCGAGACGCTGGTGGCGCTCGGAGCCGAGGTGCGCTGGGCGTCGTGCAACATCTTCTCCACCCAGGACCACGCCGCCGCGGCCGTTGCCGTCGGCCCGGAGGGTACGCCCGAGGAGCCCCGCGGTGTCCCCGTCTTCGCCTGGAAAGGCGAGACGCTCGCGGAGTACTGGTGGTGCACCGAGCAGGCGCTGACCTGGCCCGAGGGGGGCCCCAACATGCTGCTCGACGACGGCGGCGATGCGACGTTGCTCGTCCACAAGGGGCGGCAGTTCGAGCAGGCAGGGGCCGTGCCCGACCCGGCCTCGGCCGAATCCGAGGAGTTCCGGATCGTGCTGTCGCTGCTACAGGACTCGCTCGAGCGCGACCCGCAGAAGTGGTCGACCGTGGCAGCCGGCATCAAGGGAGTCACCGAGGAGACGACGACCGGCGTCCACCGCCTCTACCAGATGGCGGAGGCGGGCGAGCTCCTCTTCCCGGCGATCAACGTCAACGACTCCGTCACGAAGAGCAAGTTCGACAACCTCTACGGCTGCCGCCACTCGCTCGTGGACGGGATCAACCGCGCCGTCGACCTGATGCTGGCGGGCAAGCTCTGCGTCGTCTGCGGCTACGGCGACGTCGGCAAGGGCTGCGCCGAGTCACTCCGGGCCCAGGGAGCCCGCGTCGTCGTGACCGAGATCGACCCCATCTGCGCGCTGCAGGCGCTGATGGAGGGCTACGAGGTGCGCACGCTCGACGAGGTGATCGAGGAAGCGGACGTGATCGTCACCGCCACCGGCAACCGCGACATCGTCACCGTGGCCCACATGGCCCGGATGAAGCACCTCGCCGTGCTCGGCAACATCGGCCACTTCGACAACGAGATCGACATGGCCGGCCTGGCCCAGTCGGTCGGCGTCGAGCGCGTCACCGTGAAGCCGCAGGTCGACCAGTGGCTGTTCCCCGACGGCCACGCGATCCTCGTACTCTCGGAGGGGCGGCTCCTGAACCTCGGCAACGCCACCGGCCACCCGAGCTTCGTGATGAGCAACTCGTTCTCGAACCAGACGATCGCGCAGATCGAGCTGTTCGCGAACACCGACGCGTACCCGGTCGGCGTCTACGTCC
The DNA here is from genome assembly GCA_964581085.1 of uncultured Gaiellales bacterium. GTDB lineage: Bacteria > Actinomycetota > Thermoleophilia > Gaiellales > Gaiellaceae > Gaiella. Next base: position 60,433 of record CAZOMP010000004.1, read on the forward strand.
TGCCCAAGCACCTGGACGAGAAGGTGGCCCGGCTCCACGTCGACGCGCTCGGAGCGAGCCTCACCGAGCTCCGCCCCGACCAGGCCGCCTACATCGGCGTCCCCGTCGAGGGGCCCTACAAGCCGGACCACTACCGCTACTGAGGCTGAGCCCGGGCCGGCGGGCCGCGGTAGCCGCGAGACGAGGAGGGCGATGCGCGTCACGATCTGCGACGTCGGCCCGCGTGACGGGCTCCAGAACGAGCCCGTCACGCTCGCGCCGGCGCTGCGGGCCGAGCTCGTCGGCAGGCTCGCCGCGACCGGCCTGCCCCGGATCGAGGCCGTCAGCTTCGTCAGCGACCGGCATGTGCCGCAGCTGGCCGGAGCCGAGGAGGTCGTGGCCGCGATCGACAGGCGCGAAGGCGTCGTCTACGCCGGGTTGGCGCTCAACGAGCGCGGCTACGACCGCTTCCGGGCGAGCGGGCTCGACGAGCTCCACTTCTCGTTCGCCGCCTCGGAGACGTTCAACCGCCGCAACGCGGGCGCGTCCGTGGAGGACGGTGTCGAGACGGCGGAGCGGATCCTCGCCCGGACCCGGGCCGACGGTGTCCCGGCGACCGTCACGATCTCGACCGCGTTCGGCTGCCCCTTCGAGGGCGCCGTCGACCCGGGCCGTGTCGCCGAGCTCGCGGCGCGGGTCGCCGCCGCCGGGGCGGACGAGCTCGTCGTCGCCGACACGATCGGGGTCGGCGTGCCGCGGCAGGTGCGGGACCTCGTGAGCCGGCTCGAGCCGCTTCGCGTGCCACTCGGGATCCATCTCCACAACACCCGCAACACCGGCTTCGCGAACGCCTTCGCCGCGCTCGAAGCGGGCGTGACCGTCTTCGACGCCTCCGTCGGCGGGCTTGGCGGCTGCCCCTACGCGCCGCGGGCGACGGGAAACATCGCAACCGAGGACCTCCTCTACCTGCTACACGGAGAGGGCGTCGAGACCGGCGTCGACCTCGACGCCGTGATCGCGGTCGCGGTATGGCTCGAGGGTCAGCTCGGACACGAGCTCGAGGGTCAGGTGTACCGGGCGGGCTCGTTCGGGCCGGTCTCCGGTTGACGCCGGGGTCGCCCCGCCCCCGGGGGCGAGACAATCCGACGCCACGCAGGAAGAAGGAACGGGGCAAGCCGTCCTGAACCCCGAGCAAGCTTTGCGCTGAGCTGCAAACAGTTGCGCCGGTACCGTCGTCCGTGCGAGACCTCTGTCGGCACCCGCTTCCGCTTCGACTCCAACGGCTCGGAAGCGGAGGCGGGTGCCGTCGGGGTCTCGACGGTCGCCCGGTCCACCCGCCCGATCGTTCAGCCTCTCAGTGAACTGCCCTGGGTCCCCTCGGAGAACGGCTTCGGGCCGAGAGTGGCACGGATCCGGGTCTGGACGTGCCGCTCGACGGCGAGGTTGCCGGAGCCGCCGTCCGGCTCGCCCCAGACGAGCTCGACCTCTTCGCCGTAGGAGAGCGCGTCCTCGTCGATCGAGCAGAGCGAGATCCAGCTGCGGACGTTCGACGAGTAGACGGCGGAGCGGGAGAGACCGATCAGCCTCCCGGCCCGTTCGACCCGGTCGTACTGCATCGAGCCGTACCAGGCGGCCGGCATCTCGATGTACTTGAAACGCCGATCGCCCTGTTCGTACAGGCTCGCGAAGACCCGCGCCACGTCGTCGCGGTGCCAGTAGAGCCAGGCCTTCGTGCGATGCTTCTCACCCGCCAGCCCCTGCAGCGCCTCGCTGCCGACGAAGTCGTGGTCGTGCTTGACGATGAAGCCGTAGCCGAGATCCCAGGGTGTCGCGTAGTAGTCCTCGACGCGGTCCGAGACGAAGCTGCCCGAGAGGTTGACGTTCGCCTCGAAGCGGTCGGCTCCGAGCCACTCGCGATACGGCAGCATCGCGTCGCCGCTGTAGATCGCGGGCGTGATCTGGGCGATCCAGCCGGACTCCGTCGCAACCGACGAGTACGCCTTCGCCCCCGCCTGGACGAGGCCGAAGTCGGCGCCCGCCTCGAGCAGGGCCGCGCGGACGGCGTCGCCCTCCCCGGCCGGGCCCCAGAGCTCGAGCCCCGGGAAGCCGGACATGCGGTGGTTGAGAGCGGTCACCGTGTGCTCGCCGACCCTGAACGTGCCGATCCGGAAGAACGGGATCTCGGGCAGCGCCCCGCCGTTTGCCCGCTCGAAGATGAGCGTGGCGTTGGGGCCGTTCACCTGGAAGCGGTACAGCTCCCGACCGGAGCGGTTCTGCACCGTCCGCTCGTCGCGCCGGAAGGCGACGTCGTAACGGCCGCTTGTCGCGTGGTACTCGAGCCAGTTGTGCGCGGGGCCGCGTCCGACGACCCGCACGTGCTTGTCTTGGAGGCAGAAGGCGACCGCATCTCCGATCACGTGACCGTCGTGGCTGCACAGAACGAGCTGCTTCCCCTTCAGGGGGCCAAAGCCGGCGAACGTGTTGACGGCGAGGTCGGAGAGGAGCCGGTAGCAGTCGGGGCCCTCGATGACGCTGTCGGTCATGTGGTGCGACTGATCGAAGAGCACCGCGGTCGTGCGCCAGCTCTCCTGTTCGTCGCGCCAGTTCGTGAACTCCGGTCGGATCGGGAACGGGAGCACTCCCGAGCGCGGGATCCGGAGCAGGCCGATGGGACCGCCCGCCTCGCGCATCCTGTCCTCGAGACTCGCGACCGCCTTCCGCTCGCCCTCTGTCACCGTCGTCACGTCCCTCGTCTCCGTTTCGTCGCTTGCTACCGCCGACTCTAGGGAAGCCGTCCCGGTCGATTTCGAACGAATCGATTGCGCGGCGCGAAGCGTGCAGGTGGTATGAGAGCGTTCATGAGCGACCCGAGCGCCGCCGCGCCCGCGCACCGCGGCTGGATCATGACCGCCTTGATGGCGGCGACCGCGCTCGCCGCACTCGACGCCACGATCGTCGCAACCGCGGTGCCCTCGATCGTCGAGGACGTCGGCGGCTTCGCGCACTTCCCCTGGGTCTTCTCGATCTACCTGCTCACGCAGGCGGTCACCGTGCCCCTCTACGGCCGCCTCGCCGACCAGTTCGGCCGCAGGCCGGTGCTCTTCTTCGGGATCGCCGTCTTCCTCGCCGGCTCGGTGCTCTGCGGGTTCGCCTGGTCGATGCTGTCGCTGATCGCCTTCCGCGGCGTCCAGGGCATCGGCGCCGGTGCGATCATCCCGATGACCTCGACGATCGTCGGCGACCTCTACACCGTCGAGGAGCGCGGCCGCGCCCAGGGGCTGATCTCGAGCGTGTGGGGGGTTGCGAGCGTCCTCGGCCCGGCGCTCGGCGGGCTCCTCTCGCAGTACGCGTCGTGGCGCTGGATCTTCTTCATCAACCTCCCGGTCGGGATCGCCGCGGTCATCCTGCTGCAGGCGAACCTGCGGGAGACGGTCGTGCGGCGTTCGCATCAGATCGACTACCGGGGAGCGGTGACGTTGATGCTCGGGCTCTCGCTCGGGATTCTCGCCCTGCTCGAGGGAGGCGTCCAGTGGGCCTGGCTCTCGCCCCAGAGCATCGTGCTCTTCATCGTCGCGCTGCTGCTGCTCGTGCTCTTCGTGGTGATCGAGAGGCACGCCGCCGAGCCGATCCTGCCGCCGTGGCTGTTCGAGCACCGACTCCTCGTGGCGGGAAACCTGTCGACGCTCGCGGTCGGAGCAGTCCTGATCGGGCAGGCGTCGTACATCCCCGCGTACGCCCAGGGCGTCGTCGGCGTCGGGCCCGTGCTCGCCGGGTTCGCGCTCGCCGCCTACAGCCTCGGCTGGTCGGCCGCGTCGACCTTCTCGCCCCGGATCTACCTCCGCTTCAGCTTCCGGGCCACAGCGCTGCTCGGCGGCATCTTCATGATGCTCGGCAGTCTCGTCTTCACGACCCTCGTGCACGAGGACACGGGACTGTGGCGCGTCGCATTGACCACGATCGTCACCGGTGTCGGCCTCGGCTTCTCGTTCACGGCGGTGATCGTCGGGATCCAGTCCGTCGTCGGCTGGGATCGCCGCGGCGTCGTCACGGGCGCGAACCTGTTCATGCGCTCGATCGGCGGCGCGATCGGCGTCGCCGTGTTCGGCAGCATCGCCAACACGACGCTCGCCCACCGTTTCGACAACCCACCGCCCGCACTGCAGGGGAAGCTGCCGGACTCCGTCGACGCTGCGTCTGCCGGCTTCTCGCACAACCACTCGGCCGAGGTCATGAACTACGTGCGGAGCGCCCTCTTCGACGCGACCCACTGGGTGTTCTGGGCGATCTTCGGTGCGGCGGTGCTCGGCTTCCTGGCCCAGCTCGCCCTGCCGCGACGGCTGCATCCGCTCCGCTTCGACTCGGACAAGGCGGAGCCGGCGCCCGCGGTCTCGGACGAGCTCGCCCGCACGCCGTAGCGACAGCGCTGCCGGGGCCGCCCAAATACCTCTGTTACAGAGGTATCATGTGGACTGTGAGCTCGGGCACGCCAGACATCGACTCCGATGTCGACACTGCGGTCCTGGCCGTGGCCGACGACCTCCTTCGCACCATGGCCGCCATTCGTCGCGGCGCTCGCCTCGCCGGCCGCCCGCCGGAGTTCGTCGACCTCACGGGTGCGCAGCTCGATCTGCTCAGGCTCGTGCGGCGCCGCGCCGGGATCGCGGTCGCGGAGGCTGCAGCCGAGCTCGCGCTCGCGGCAAACACCGTCAGCACCCTCGTTTCGCAGCTGTGCGATGCGGGGCTCCTCACGCGCTCGGTCGACGAGAGTGACCGCCGCATCGCGCGTCTCGAGTTAACTGCGTCGACCGCGCGTCGGCTCGGGCGCTTTCGCGATCGCCGAGTCGCGCTCGTCGCCGCGGCCATCGACGCGCTCGAGCCCGCCGAGCGTTGCCGCCTGGAGGCAGCGGCACCGGTGCTGGCGCGGCTCGGCGAGCTGATGCCCGAATTGCTGGAGCCCCATGTCTGAGGGGCCCGCACTCCTGTTCGAGGCCGTTACGCACCGCTACGCCGACCATATGGCGCTGGACGAGCTGCATCTCATCGTCGAGCGCGGCGAGATCTTCGGCCTGCTCGGTCCCAACGGGGCGGGCAAGACGACCTCGATTCGGATCGCGAACACGCTCCTGCCGGTCCAGCAGGGCCGAGTCGAGGTACTCGGCTTCGACGTCGGCCGGTCGCAGATGGCGGTCCGGCGACGCCTTGGCTACGTGCCCCAACAGCTCTCCATCGAGGCGGCCCTGACCGGTCGCCAGAACGTGAGCTGGTTCGCTCGGCTCTTCGACCTACCGCGTCGCGTTCGTGCGGCTGAGGTTGCGGAGGCGCTCGAGCTGATGGGTCTCACGGAGGCTGCCGATCGGCTGGCGGGCACGTACTCGGGCGGCATGGTGCGACGGCTGGAGCTGGCGCAGGCGCTCGTCAACCGACCGCAGCTCCTACTCCTGGACGAACCGACCGTCGGCCTCGACCCTGTCGCCCGCGACGGGGTGTGGCAGCGCGTCGCCGACCTCCGCGCCGAGAGCGGGATGACGGTCGTCCTGACGACGCACTACATGGAGGAAGCCGACCTGCTCTGCGACCGTGTCGCGCTCCTGCATCTGGGCAAGGTCGTCGCCCTCGGCACCCCGGAGGAGCTCAAGCAGGCGGTCGGGCCGGAGGCGACGCTCGAATCGGTCTTCCGGCACTACACGGGCAACGAGATCGACGCTGAGGGCGAGTCGCGACCGTCGCTCCGTTCGATCCGGAGCACGAGGAGGACGGCGCGGCGCGTTGGCTAGCGCACCCGTCACGCTCCCGGAGCCGGCGATCTGGCGGCAGTTCGCAAGCCGTGTCGTCACCTTCTGCCTCGTCGAGCTGCAGAAGCTCTCGCACGACCGCACCGAGGCGGTGACGCGTGCGGTGCAGCCGATCCTCTGGCTCGTCATCTTCGGCGAGACCTTCTCCCGCCTGCATGCGGTCTCGACCGAGGGGACCGCCTCCTACCTCGACTACCTGGCGCCCGGGATCATGGCCCAGTCGAGCATGTTCGTCGCCATCTTCTACGGGATCCAGCTGATCTGGGAACGTGACGCAGGCGTCCTCGCGAAGCTGCTCGTGACGCCTACGCCGCGCGCGGCACTGATCGTCGGCAAGGGGTTCGCGGCCGGAATCCGGGCCATGGTCCAGGTCATCGTCGTCCTCGTCGTCTCGGCGCTGCTCGGGGTGGCGCTGACGCTCGATCCGCTGCGGGTCGCCGGCGCCTGCCTCATCGTCCTGATGGGCTCCGCGTTCTTTGCCTGCCTCTCGATGACGATCGCGGGCGTCGTCGTCAAGCGCGACCGGATGATGGGGATGGGCCAGATGATCACGATGCCGCTCTTCTTCGCCTCGAACGCCCTCTACCCGATCGCGGTGATGCCGGCTTGGCTGAAGGCGATCAGCCTCGTCAACCCACTCACCTACGAGGTGAACGCCCTCCGGGGCCTGCTGATCGGGACCCCGGCCAACCTGGCGCTCGACTTCGGCGTGCTCGCCCTGGCCGTCGTCCTCGGCGTCACCACTGCCGCCTCGCTGATCGGCCGCCTCGCTCGCTGACGGTGACGAACTGCTTCGAGGGGCCGATCGCGAGATGCGCGCACCGCACTCATATGTTTCGATGTCGTATCCGCGCCGCGAGCGCGCCACGGACGACCCGTCGACCCCGGCTCCTCGACATCCATGTCAGGGGTTGAGACGCCCGTGCGGCGCTCCGGTTGGCGTCAGCGCGAAAGAGCGGCGTCCGCGATGTGCTCTGCGATCGCCATGCACGAGGTCGCCCCGGGCGACGGTGCGTTCCGGACCGCAGTGATCGGACCGAGCCGGTTGACGCGGAAATCGTCCACCAGGGAGCCGTCCGGATCGAGCGCCTGTGCCCGCACCCCCGCCGGCGCGGCGACGAGGTCGTCTGCGGTGACGCCCGGCAGGTAGCGGGCCGCTTCGGCGGCGAAGGCGCGCTTGCTCAGCGAGCCGCGCAACTCGCGTACCCCCATGCGCCAGTTCCTGCGCGCCAGCGCCCGGAAGCCCCGGCAGCGCAGCGTCTCGGCGAGGTCGGATGGCCGCACGTCGCGCCGCCGGTACCCCTCCCGCGCGAGAGCGAGAACGGCATTGGGGCCGACGTCGACTCCCCCCTTGATGCGGCGCGTGAAATGGACGCCGAGGAACGGGTAGGCGGGATCGGGGACGGGATAGAGGAGCCCGCGCACGAGGCCCTCCCGCTCTGCCCCCAGGCGGTAGTACTCGCCGCGGAAGGGGACGATGGTCGGCTCCTGCTCGTCGCCTGCGAGGCGGGCGAGCCGGTCGGACTGCAGCCCCCCGCAGATCACGAGCAGGTCCAGCTCGTGGTCGTCGGCGGTCGTCCCGACCCGCACCGTGCCACCGCTCACCCCGATCGATCGCACCTCGGCCCCGAGCAGTACCGATCCGCCTGCAGCACGGACGTCCTCCGCGAAGGCCCGGGCCACGGCGACGTAGTCGGTAATAGCCGTCGTCGGTGAGTGGAGGCCCGCGACTCCGGCGGCATGGGGTTCGAGCTCCCGGAGCTGATCACGCTCCACCCAGCGCACATCCGGCACTCCGTTCGCAGCAGCACGCCGTTCGAGCTCGCGCAGGCGTTCGAGCTCCGAGGTGTCGAGAGCGACGACGAGCTTGCCGCAGTCGAGGATCGGGATCTCGCGCTCGCCGCAGTACGTGCGCAGGAGCTCGACACCGCGGCGGCAGAGGCGAGCTTTCAGCGAGCCCGGGGCGTAGTAGATGCCGGCGTGGACGACGCCGCTGTTGCGGCCCGTCTGGTGCCTCGCGATCTCGTGCTCCTTCTCGAGCACCGTCACGGTTGCGTCCGGCTCGAGTTCCGCGAGCCGGCGGGCGACCGCGAGCCCGATGATCCCGGCTCCGACGACGCCGATCCGGGTGCCCCTCATCAGGCGAAGCGTACGGCGACGGTCTTCGTCTTGCTGTAGAAGCGGAGCGCGTCGACGCCCGCCGTCTACACCGGCGACGCGATGACGCCGTACCGGGAGTGGCTGACCACGGACCACTTCGAGGCGAACCTGATTCTCTCGGCGGCCATCCCTTCGCAGACGAGACGCAGGGCAGCTCGGTTCACCGCTGAGGCTGCTGCGACCGCGAGGCGACCTGGGGTGCGGTCGCCCGTCGCGGGAAACCCCTGCTAACACGCTCCAAACACCGCCGCGCTAGCGTCGTCCTCTGATGACGGTCGCCGCCGGACGACACCGATCCCGCCTCCTCGTGCTGCTTGTCGCCGCGGCGCTCGCGGCTCTGCTCTCCTGCGCCGCGCCGGCCCGCAGCCAGACGACGCTCGTCGGGATCGACGTCTCGAACTGGCAACACGAGATCGACTGGCTCCGGGTCAAGGGAACGGGTGTCGATTTCGTCTACGCGAAGGCCGCGGAAGGGACGACCTTCACCGACCTCACCTTCGCGATCAACCGGGAGGGCGCCAAGGGGATGGGAATCCGGTTCGGGGCCTACCACTACGCGCGGCCGGGCGGGAGCAGCGATGCCGCCGCCGTCGCGAGCGCGGTCGCCCAGGCAGACCATTTCCTCGCGGTCGCACAACCCGTCCAGGGCGAGCTGCTGCCGGCACTCGACCTCGAGGAGCGTGGGGGGCTCTCGGTCGCCCGGCTGACCCTGTGGGTGCAGGCCTGGCTCGCGGAGGTGACCGCCCGGACCGGGTTGAAGCCGGTGATCTACGTGTCGCCGAACTTCTGGAAGACGTACGTGGGCGACTCCACCGTCGCCGCCACGGCGGGCAACCCGCTCTGGATTGCGCACTGGACGCGCGCCGCCCTGCCGATCCTCCCCGGCGCGAGCTGGGGCGGCTTCGGCTGGACGTTCTGGCAGTGGAGCAGCTGCCGCAAGATCGCAGGCATCGCAGGCTGCGTCGACGGCGACCGCTTCAACGGGGCGACGCTCGCGAAGGCCGTCGTGCCCGGCTTCCCGGCCGGAGCGCCCGTGAAGGGGACGGCCCCGACGATCGTCGGCGTGCCCCAGGGCGGGAAGCTGCTCGCAGCGCTGCCGGGCGCCTGGACGGGCGGGAAGCCGGTCGCGTTCAGCTACCAGTGGCAACGCTGCGCCGTGAACGGCAGCTCCTGCATGGCGATCCCCGGCGCGACCGCTGCCTCGTATGTGCCGCTGGCGACAGACGTGGGGCGGCCGCTGCGGCTCGTCGTCACCGCCTCCGGTGCGGGCGGCGCGGCATCGTCGGCGTCCGCCCTGACGCTCGCGGTGGCAGCGGGTGGTGCGCCGGTCGGGGTGGCGCCGAAGCCGACGAAGCCGCCCACGATCACCGGTCTGCTCGAGGCAGGCCAGGTCCTGACCGCAGGGCGAGGTACCTGGACCGGAGCCCCGACCTCGTATGCCTACCAGTGGCTGCGCTGCACGGTCGACGGCCAGAACTGCGCCACGGTCGTCGGCTCGGGTGCGACGTACACGATCACGCCGGGCGACATCGCGAGCTCGCTCGTGCTCACAGTGACCGCCGTCGGCAAGGGCGGTGCCGGCTCGGCCAAGGCGGCGCCGACGGTGGCGGTCGCCGCGGCGCCGCTCCCGGCCGCCGCCGTCGGCTCGGCGGTCGCGCAGGCGGGTCAGGCGGGCGCGGTCACGACCACGGGAGGGATCGCGCTCGCCAGCTGGCAGCCGGGCGTCCTGCCCGCCCAGGCGACCGTGACGCTCGCCGAGACACCCAGCCGCCTGGCGCTGCCGGCGACGTCGGTGCGCCTCGGCGTCACCGCCGCGTCCCCGCTCGCGTGGCCCGTCGACGTCGCCTACGGCAACGCGCCTGCCGGCTCGGTGCCCGGGATCCTGCCCCTCGCCGGCGTCTGGCAGCCGCTCGCCGAGCTCCCGGCACCCGCGCTACCGGCCGACCAGCAGGCCGGTGCCTACCGGGACCCGGCGGGAACGCTCCACGTCCTCACACGCACCCCGGGGCGGATCGCGCTCTTCGCCGCCGGGAAGTGGGGCGACCCGCGCTACGCGACCGCCTTGCGCCCCCGCCTGACGACGGTGAATGCGGCCACGCTCGACCGGGCCGGAAACGGCGGCGGCGTCCTGTTGGCGCGAATCACGCTGGACACCCAGGCACACCTCTACGTGAGCCTGCTCGGGCCGGGACGCAAGCCTCTGCTCCTGCCGCAGAAGGGAGCACGTATCGGCTGGTGGCTGCAGGGTGCGCCTGCGAAGACCCTGCAGGCACTCCAGCTCAGCCCGGGAGCACTGCCGCTCAGACTCCACATACCCGCTGCGCAGCTGAAGCGGGGTGGAGCGACGTTGACGCTCAGGATTGCTGCGCTCGATCCCTACGGCCGCCGTTCGGTGCTGACCGTTAGGGTCGGAGGCGCGTGACCGACGTTCTTCTCATCGGCGGCTCCGGCGTCCTCGGCCGCGCGACGCTGCCGCACCTGAGAGATCTGGACGTCGTCGCAACGACGCGGTCGAGCGAGCGGCTCGGTCTCCTCGGCGAGCTCGGAGCACGGGGAGTCGTCTGCGATGCCTACGACGCCGAGGCGCTGAGCGCTCTCGCCGTCGAGCTTCGGCCGGCGATCGTCGTCAACTTCCTCACCGACCTCGGCGAGCACGACCTGGAGGCGAACAGCCGCATCCGCCGCGTCGTCGGACCGTACGTCGTCGCCGCCACCGAGGCAGCGGGTGCCCGCCGGCTCGTCGTGGAGAGCATCTCGTTCGATCCCGGCAACGAGGCGGTCGTGGCGCTCGAGCAGGGCGCGACCGACTCGGGCCTCGAGGCGCTCATCCTCCGCTTCGGCCTCTTCTGGGGGCCCGGCACCTGGTACGAGGAGCAGCCCGACGGCCCGCAGGTCGTACACGTCGACGAGGCCGGCCGCCGTGCCGCCGAGCTGATCCGCAACGGCGCCCCCGGCAGCTACGAGATCTTCGATCCCGCCGGCTAGGGAGAAGTCACGCGGCGCGGCGGCGCACGACGACGAACGACTCGTCGTTGAACCAGAGCCCTCCGTAGCGCTGCAGGATCGCATCGGTCGCATCGAGGTAGGCGTGCGAGGAGACGACCTCGTCGAGCCGCTCGTCCTCGATCTGGCTCACGTAGACGGCGGCGTTCCAGGCGGCGAATCGCGTCGAGGTACCGATCCGGTCGCCGAGCTCCGACGGTAGCGCCTGCATCTCGAAGCGGAAGATCGAGTCGGCGTCCGACGGCGAGGCCAGGTCGTACTCGCCTGCATCCGATCCGAGCTCCTCGCGCAGCGCCTCGAGTAGCTCCACCCGGCCGACCCGGAAGGGGTCCTCGCCGGGCCACAGCTGCTGCACGAGCTCGAGGCCGGGGTCGTGCCCGTAGGACTGGATCGTGAGCAGCCGGCCTCCGGGCGCGAGCCGCCTCGCGAGCGGCGCCAGCACCTTCCGCGCCTTGAACCCTGCGTCCGTGCGCGCCCGCCACGCCTGCGAGGCGAGGACGAAGTCGTAGAGCCCGTCGAAGCGCCCCGCGGCGGGGATCACCGAGTCGAGGATGAACGCATGGTCGCGGCGGTGGATCACGAGCACCGAGGGACGCACGTAGGTCGGGTTGCCGGTGAGCGGGTGGGGCCGGGTCTGCCAGCCGGCCGCGAGCACGGGTGCGAGCGCCTCGATCTGCTCCGTGTACTCGTCGGCCGAATCGCCCTCGAGTTGCAGCACGTGACGCAGCATCCCGGCCTGCGCCGCCGGGTCGGCCGGAACGAGCGACGGCGCATCCGCATAGGCGAGATTCGTGATCACGAGCACGGTCGCCGGGTGCTCCTGGAAGCGGTCAGGCATCTTCTCGAGCCCGAACCGCACGTCCTCGATGCTGATCTCCTTGGCGACCGCGGTCAGCGGTACGGTCGGGAAGCGCCGGTGGAACGAGCGCATCAGGCGGGCGAGCACCGTCGCGTCGCCCATCCCGGCGTCGAAGACCCGGATCGCCGGGGGTGTCGGCACGATCTTCGCAGCCTCTGCGGCTGCACGGGTCGCGATCACCGGCTTCTCGTTGCAGGTGCTGACGAACGTGAGGTACTTCTGCCGGTTGTCGAAGAACCGGAACGGTGTGAGCGGTCTGCCGACGTCTGGGCGCTGGTCGCTGCTCACCCGCTGGATAGTATTTCGGCGTCGTCATGAGCGCAGCACGCGACTTCCTGTTCACGTCCGAGTCGGTCACCGAGGGCCATCCGGACAAGATGGCCGACCAGATCTCGGACACGGTCCTCGACGCTGTCCTCGCGCAGGATCCCAACGGCCGCGTCGCCTGCGAGACGCTCGTCACGACGGGGCTCGTCGTCGTCGCCGGCGAGATCACGACCACCGCGACGCTCGAGATCCCGAAGCTCGTCCGCGCCACCATCTCGGACATCGGCTACACCCGGGCGAAGTACGGCTTCGACGCCGAGACGGCCGGCATCGTCGTTGCGCTCGACGAGCAGTCGCCCGACATCGCGCAGGGCGTCGATGCCTCTTACGAGCAGCAGCATGGTGAGATCGACCCGCTCGATCGCGAAGGTGCCGGCGACCAGGGGCTCATGTTCGGCTACGCCACGAACGAGTCGCCCGAGCTGATGCCGCTGCCGATCATGCTCGCCCAGAAGCTCGCGCGCCGGCTCGCGGAAGCGCGCAAGGACGGCGAGCTCGGCTACCTGCGCCCGGACGGCAAGTCGCAGGTCACGGTTCGCTACGAGGTCGACGAAGACGGACGGCAGCGGCCGGTCGAGGTGCAACGCGTCCTCATCTCCACCCAGCACGCCGAGGGCGTCGACGTGCAGGGCGAGATGCGCGAGCAGATCGCCGAGCACGTCCTGCGGCCGGTGCTGCCCGAGGAGATGGTCGACCGGACGAACCTGGCCGACCCCGACTTCTTCTTCCTCAACCCGACCGGCCGCTTCGTGATCGGGGGGCCGATGGGCGATGCGGGCCTGACCGGGCGCAAGATCATCGTCGACACCTACGGTGGTGCCGCCCCGCACGGCGGCGGCGCGTTCTCCGGCAAGGACCCGACGAAGGTCGACCGTTCGGCTGCCTATGCCGCCCGCTACGTCGCGAAGAACGTCGTCGCGGCGGGCCTGGCCGACCGCTGCCAGGTGCAGGTCGCCTATGCGATCGGCGTCGCGCACCCGATGTCGCTCTACGTGGAGACGTTCGGGACCGGCGTCCTCCCGCCGCGCGAGATCGAGGAGCTCGTGTTGGCACACTTCGATCTGCGGCCGGCGGCGATCATCAGCACCCTGCGCCTGCGCCGTCCGATCTACCGGCAGACGGCTGCGTACGGTCACTTCGGCCGCCACGACCTCGACCTGCCCTGGGAGCAGACCGACCGCGCCGAGCTGCTCGCCGGGGCCGCCGGGACATCCGTCCTCGCGTCGCTCGATCCGGCGTGAGCCGACGAGCGGGGCAGCCGCGGCCGCGTGTGGATGGTCAATCCGTAGTCTCTACTGATTGTCGATGTACGCAGGTGTGAGAGCGTTGGGCGGGCGTATGGACCCGCGCCGGCACGGACGATGGACGGGTTCCTGGTGGGCGATGTGGGCGCGGGAGGCGTGACGGATGCATTTCGGCGGGGTGCAGATAGCGGTGCTCGTGATCATCGGCCTGATCGCGCTGTCGCTCGTCGTCCTCTTCGTCATCGTCGCCGCCTCTTCCAGTGAAGACGTTCCCTACGAGGAGGTGCAGCGCCCGGGCTATCGCTTCCGCAAGGGCTGGCTCGCCCTGCTCGCTGCTCTCGTCCCGGTCGTCGTCGGGATCAGCATCCTGACCACCCCGTATGCGCGGGGGAGTGGCGCCGGGCGGACGGTCGTGAAGGTGACGAGCCACCAGTTCTACTTCACCTTCGAGCCGTCGCAGGTTCCGGCCGGGACGCGCGTTCGCTTCGCCATCACCTCCAAGGACGTCAACCACGGCGCCGGTTTCTACAACCCGCACGGTGAGCTGATCGGCTCCGTACAGGCCATGCCGGGCTACACGAACAACCTCGACCTGACCCTCTCGGAGCCCGGTAGCTACCGCGTCCTCTGCTTCGAGTACTGCGGGCTCGGCCACCACGCCATGCAGGGCACCTTCACGGTGACGGGAGGCTGAGTTGAGCACGAACGTCAGCGCCGAGCTCTACCACCCACGGGCAGCCGAGGCGCCTGAGCCGCGTCTGAGCGAGCAGCTGATCGCGCGGCTCTTCGTCGCGACCGGGATCGCCGTCGTCGGCCTGATGGGCCTCGCCGGCCTGGGGATGCGCTTCACCCAGGCGGACATCCTCCACCTCTCGCCGAGCTGGTTCTACCGCCTCATGACGCTGCACGGGGCCGGGATGATCACCGGTGCTCTCGTCGGGATGATGGGAGGGCTCTGGTACGTCCTGCGTCCCACCGTGGCGCTGAGCCTGAAGCGGATGCTGTGGTGCTGGATCACGATCGCGGTCGGCGTCGTCTTCGTGCTCGTGGCGACGCTGGTGGGCGGGTTCGCGACCGGCTGGACCTTCCTCTACCCGCTGCCCTTCGACTCGCTCGGCGCCTGGGGGACGTGGGCCACCTTCGCGTTCTTCATCGGCCTGATCTTCGTCGGAGTCGGCTTCGCCATCTTCTGCATCGACGTCCTCGCGAAGACGACGACGGCCTACGGCGGCCTCTGGCGGACGCTCGGAATCGACTACCTGCGCAACCGTGACGACAACCCGCCCCCGCCCGTGGCAATCGCCGCCGTCGTCGTCGCGATCGACGGCCTGCTCGCGGCGGCGGTTGGAACGACGATCGTGGTCGCCGAGCTCGGCAAGACCTACGACAGCGCCGTGACGCTGAACCCGCTCTGGGCGAAGAACCTGACCTACTTCTTCGGCCACTCGATCGCCAACCTGATCATCTACATCGCCGCCGGCGTCGTCTACGTGCTCCTGCCCCGCTATGCGGGACGTCCCTGGAAGACCACGAAGCCGATCGTCGTCGGCTGGCTCGGGACGCTCGTCTTCGTCGCAACCGCGTACTCGCATCACCTCTACATGGACTTCGTGCAGCCCCAGTGGGCCGACTACATCTCGCTGACCGCCTCCGCGGGTGCGGCGCTCCCGGTCGCGGTCGTCACCGCCTACACCGGCCTGATGCTGGTCTGGGGATCACGGTATCGCTGGACGTTGACCTCGACCCTCCTCTACATCGGCTTTGCGGGCTGGACGATCGGCGGTGTCGCAGCAGTCGCCGACGCGCTGATCCCGCTCAACTTCCGCTTCCACAACACGCTCTGGGTGGTGGCGCACTTCCACACGTACATGCTGATGTGCGTCGTGATGTGGGTGTTGGCCTTTGCCGCGTACATGCTCGAGCGGGCCGCCGGACGGCCTGCGCACGTCGGCCGCTCGCAGATCGCGGTCGTGGCGATGTTGATCGGCGGCTTCGGGCTCGTCGCGATGTGGTACGTGTCGGGTGCTCTCGGCATTCCGCGCCGTTACGCCGTCGAACCGGCAGGCACCGTCGACTACAGCGTGGCGGGGGCGCTGTTCGCGCTCGTCTTCGCGATCGGCTTCCTCGTGCTCCTGATCGAGTTCGCCGTGCTGGCGCACGTCGCCTACCGGAATCCCGTCGCCCGGGAACCTGTCGTGGCTCCCCCCGCCGAGCCTTCGGCCGCGACCCAGGAGCCCGACGGCGTCCCGCTCACGACGACCGCGCAGGTCGTGGTCGCCCTCGTGGCCGGGTTGATCGCACTGATCGCCTTCACGCCGCAGGTCAGCGACGCCGTGGTCGACAACGTGCGCGAGCACCATCTCCAGCACGCCGGCAACTTCTTCTTCGGTGTCATGCTCGGTCTCGTCCTCGGCTCGATGCCGTCGCTCGCCCGTCGCCTCGGGATCCACCTGCCGGGTGTCGCGATAACGCTCGCCATCTTCGGGCCCGCCGTGATGATGCTGCTGATGGTGCCCGCCATCTACACGCGCATCGACGACAACACGGGCCTGCACATGGCCTTCCATGCGGGCATGGCGTTCCTCGGCCTGCTCACCGGCCTCGGCTGTGCCGGTCTCGGCAAGGTCACGGGAAGGACGATGGCGTTCCTTGCGATCGGGATGGCCCTGATGTTCGCGGCAGGAGTGAAGGGAGGCTGAGGTGGCAGCAGCGGGAAAGGGTGACGGGCTGATGCGGTGGCTGGTGGGGGGGCTCCTCGTGGGGTTCGCCGTCCTCGGCCTGATGATCGGCTCCTACGCGGTCGGGCACAACCGGGGCGAGACCAAGGAGCAGGAGGCGGCGCCGTCCACGACGGCACCGGCGACGACCGAGCCCACCACGACCGAACCGGCGACGACGGAGCCGGCGACGACCGAGACGACTCCGACGACGACCCCTGCCGACCTTGCAGCCGAGGGCAAGGAGTTGTTCACGTCTGCCGGCTGCGCCGGCTGCCACACCCTGGCCGATGCCGGCGCCTCCGGCACGGTAGGCCCGAACCTTGACCAGGTGAAGCCGTCTGAGCAGCTCGTCGTCGACCGCGTCACGAACGGCCTGGGCGCGATGCCCTCGTTCTCGGGTCAGCTCGACGCGGAGCAGATCAAGGCGGTCGCAACCTACGTCTCCCAGGCAAGCGGCGGCTGAGCCTCGATCGACCGATCTGCGAGCGTGTCCGCCACGCAACCCGGTTGATCCGGGCCGACGCGGACGGCACAGGTGTCGCCCCTACCGGTCAGGGGAGCGCATCCAGGGGCGAGACGTGTCTCGCCCCTCGGGCGCGGGTGTATCCACGTCCCATCTCGAGGGCGCGTCAGTGGCCGTTGTACGAGAAGTGCATGTAGTCCTTCGTTGCTCCCGTCCACGAGCCGCCCCAGCCCCAGCCGATCGACGCGAACGCCGCCACGACCGCCGGCGTCACCATCCCCGGCCGCAGCCGTGAGCGGTCCGCGTAGGTGAGCCGCCTGGGGTCGCGCATCATGCCGCAGCCGATGTAGGGGTTCTCGCTCGGGTTGACGTCGACGGCGAGCCCGTAGGCGTGGTTCGACCACGTTCCGGTGGTCGTCTTGCCGGTACACGGCGAGGCGGACGCCTGCCGGCATTCGAACGACGCCGTGATGTCGCCGGCGGGGATCGGGCCGCCGGGCACGTAGGTGTCGCCGAGGCGCATGTCGCGGATCGGGAAGCGGAGCGCGTACAGCTTCGCGAAGACTCGCACGAGCGGCTCCGCGGCGCGCGCGTTGACGACGAGCTGCCCTGTACGGGTCTTCCCGTCGAACCCCACGTAGCGGACCGAGATCAGTCGCAGCCGCCCGATCGGGACGGGGCAGCCCGGAGTCCAGAAGCCGTGCTTCAGCTGCGCCTTCAGTCCGGCGGGCAGCGGCTCGACCGGCCGGGATGCAGCGAGCGAGGACGCCGCAGCGGCAAGCGCGACGAGGACGACGGCGAGAAGACGGAGCATCGTCTGGCAGCGTACGCCGTGGCACCCTCCACCGGCGCGATGCCACGAGCCGCGTCGTGATCGCTCAAGCCGTGGTCGGTGCGCATCGTCTCTTCGGATGCGCGTAAGGATCAGCTGCTCCGAGCCCGATACTCCTTACATGCGGGTTCTCGATCACGGCAGGCTGCGGTTCTCTCCCTCGGACGTCTCCGCCTACCTCGCGTGTGCCCACCTGACGACACTCTCGCTCGCCGCGGCCGAGGGCCTGATCGAGAAGCCCTCGCTCGACTCGCCCCACCGGGAGCTCATCTTCCGCAAGGGGAACGAGCACGAGGCCGCGTACCTGGCACGGCTGCGCGAAGAGGGCAAGTCGGTCGTGACGATCCCGACCTACGACGACGACGAGTTCGACGAGGCCGCGGCGGCCGCGCTGACCGAGGCGGCGATCCGCGAGCGGGCCGCGGACGTGATCTACCAGCCGTACCTCAGCGACGGCCGCTGGGCCGGCTTTGCCGACTTCCTCGAACTGCAGCCCGACGGCTTCTACGAGCCCGTCGACACGAAGCTGGCCCGCAACGCCAAGCCGGCGCACATCCTCCAGCTCCTCTTCTACGCGGAGCAGGTCGGGCGTCTGCAGGGTCGGCCCGTCGAGTCCGTCCATGTCGAGAACGGGCGTGGCGAGCGGGAGACGTTCCGTGTGGCCGAGTTCGACGCCTACGACCGCCGCGTCCGCGAACGCTTCCTCACCGCGGTGCAGCAGCGGCCGCCGACCTACGGCTGGCCGACGGGCCATTGCGGGATCTGCGACTTTCGGCTCAGGTGCTTCCAACAGCGGGTCGCAGACGACCATCTGAGCCTCGTTGCCGGGATGCGTCGCACCCAGGCCGAGGCGCTGATGGAGCAAGGCATCGCGACCCTCGAGCAGTTCGGCGACCAGGTATCGGGCACGGTCGCGGGCGAGTTCGAGAAGCTACGAGCGCAGGCCGCGCTGCAGCTGCGCGGGCGACGGGAGGGCAGGTACCTCTTCGAGCTGCTCCCCGATGAGGAGGAGCGGGGCTTTCGGCTGCTGCCCGAGCCCGACCGCGGCGACGTCTGGTTCGACATGGAAGGTCATCCCTTCTACGAGACCTCGCGCGGGCTCGAGTACCTGTTCGGCTACTGCTATCGCGACGACGGCGGCACGGTGCGCTACGCCGCCGTGTGGGGGACGGACCGGGAGGGGGAGCGGGCGGCGTTCGAGCGGTTCGTGGACTGGTGCGTCGAGCGGCGAGCACGCTTCCCCGGGATGCACGTCTACCACTACGCCTCCTACGAGCGCTCTGCACTGACGCGTCTGATGGGCGAGCACGGCACCCGCGAGCGGGAGGTCGACGACTTCCTCCGCGAGGAGGTGCTCGTCGACCTCTACCGGGTCGTGAAGCAGTCGCTGCGCGCGTCTACCGACAGCTACTCGATCAAGCAGATCGAGAAGCTCTACGACTTCGTCCGCACCGCTGAGGTGGCGGGCGGCGACGAGTCCGTCGTCCGCTTCGAACAGTGGCTCGAGTCCGGCGACGAGGCGCTGCTCGGAGAGGTGGAGCGCTACAACGAGGAGGACTGCCGCTCCACGGTCGCGCTGCACGAGTGGCTACTCGCGATCCGCCCGCCGGAGCTGCCGTGGCGCCTCCCGCCGCAAGGGCGGCCGCCGAGCGAGGAGGCGGAGGCGCGGGACGCGAAGCGGGAGGCGGTCAGGCTGCGTCTGCTCGCCGGCTCGGAGGCAGGGAGCCCGCGTCACCTGCTCGCGAACCTGCTCGACTACCACGCACGGGAGGCGCGGCCGGCATGGTGGGAATGGTTTCGCTGGCCCCAGCTCGACGATGACGAGCTCGTGCGCGACCGGACGGCGATCGGCGGGCTCGAGCTGAGCGGTGTTGTTCCAACGGAGGAGGGACGTAGCCTCGCCTACCGGCTCCCGTTCCCACCGCAGGAGCACAAGCTCGAGCAGCGCGCCCACGATCCGGACAGCCGCGCGGGCTACCGGATCAGGGTCGACGACGACGCCGGAGTCGTGACCCTGCTGCGCGCCAAGCAGAATGCCGCCGAGCCGCTACCGCGGGGCTTGACCCCAGGCTCCCCGATTCCGAACTGGGTGATCCGGGAAGCACTGCTGCGCTTCGCACGGGCCTACGCTCGCGGCGAAGCGAGCGCCTACCCGGCGCTGGCCGCGCTGCTCGAGCGTCGTCTGCCCGAGGCGAGACTCGACGCCGCCGACCCGGTCGAGATAGCGCTCTCGCTCGGTCGCAGCTATCTGTTCGTCCAGGGGCCGCCCGGGTCGGGCAAGACGTGGCAGGGGGCGCGGATGGCAGTCGCGCTGATGCAGCGCGGCAGGCGCATCGGCGTCACGTCGCTCAGCCACAAGGCGATCAACAACATGCTCCGTGCGATCCAGCACGAGGCAGACGAACAGGGTTTCACCTTCCAGGGCGCCAAGCGCGCCGACCCGGAGGATCGGGACGACGCGTTCGTCGACCGGTGCTTCGTCACCTCCGACGATGTCGACGTCGCGGCCGATCCGTCGTTCGACCTCGTCGCGGGGACCGCGTGGGCGTTGACCCGCGAAGCCGTCGACATCCACGAGGCCAGACGTCCACTCGACGTCCTCTTCGTGGACGAGGCGGGCCAGCTCTCGCTCGCCGACGTCCTCGCTGCGGGTACGAGTGCGCAGGCGCTCGTCCTCCTCGGCGATCCGAACCAGCTCCCACAGGTGTCGCAGGGCTCTCACCCCGAGGATTCCGGGCGCTCGGTGCTGCAGCACCTCCTCGGTGAGGAGCAGACGGTGCCACCAGACCGCGGCATCTTCCTCGCCGAGACGTGGCGACTGCGACCCGAGCTCTGCGCCTTCACCTCGTCCGCGTACTACGAGGGACGGCTCACGCCGGCACCCGTCACGAGCCTCCGGTCGCTCGCGGCCGGCAACGGGCCCGTGTGGCTCGAGGTCGCGCACGCAAGCCGCAGCCAGTCCTCGGTGGAGGAGGCGGAAGCGGTCGGCGACGCGATCCGGGAGCTGCTCGGGACGCCGCTCGCGACGGTCGACGGGACGACGCGGCCGTTGCGAGCCGACGACGTCCTCGTCGTCGCGCCCTACAACGCCCAGGTCCGCACCCTCCGCTCGCGGCTGCCGGACGGTGTCGCGGTCGGCACGGTCGACCGGTTTCAGGGCCAGCAGGCTCCCGTGGTGGTCGTCTCGATGGCGAGCTCGACGGCGGAGGACGCGCCCCGGGGAATCGGCTTCGCCTTCGACTCGCACCGCTTCAACGTCGCCACCTCGCGGGCCCAGTGTCGGGCGGTCCTGGCGAGCACCGCGGCGCTGCTCGACGTGAACTGCCGAACGATCGCTCAGATGCGGCTCGTCAGTGCCGTCTGCCGCTTCGTGGAGCTCGCCGCCTCAGAATGAGGCGGTGACCCACACCGGCCTCCGCTCACTCGTGATCGCGACGGACATCGATGTGCTCCCGCTCGACAGCGTCGTCGAGCGGCGCGACGGGTATCTCGCAGTCCGCTCCCCGAGCAACCCCAGGCACTACTGGGGCACGTTTCTCGCCTTCGACGACGCTCCGCGAACAGGGGACGGCGCGCGCTGGGAGGCGCTCTGGGAGACCGAGTTCGGGACCGACTCGAGGCTCCTCCATCGCACGTTCGTGTGGGACCGCCCCGACGGGGAGCAAGGTGCCGCGGCGGCCGAGTTCCTCGCGCGCGGCTATCGGCCTGACGACAACGTCGGCCTCGTTGCGACTCCCGACACGATCAGGCCCCATCCGCGTGAGAACCCAGACGTCGTCGTCCATGCCCTCGACGGGTCGGGCGACTCCGATACGGATCTGTGGCAGGGGACGGTCGAGCTCGAGGTGGCGGGTCGCGAGCCCGAGTTCGACGAGGGCTCGCATCGGCGTTTCGTCGAGGCGCGGTTTGCGGACATCCGTGCCCTCCTGCGGCGCGGGCGAGGTAGCTGGTATGTCGCCACCTTTCCCGGTAGTCGTGAAGTCGTTGCCAGTTGTGGCATCATCGTCACCGCGGGTCGAGGGCGCTTCCAATGGGTCGGAACGAGCGAGCCCTACCGGCGCCGTGGGATTTGCTCCCGGCTCGTCGTCGAGGCGGGCCGGCACGCAGCGGCGGTCTATGAGGCTCGTCAGCTCGTGATCGTGGCCGATGCTGCCTACCACGCGCTCGGAATCTACGAGTCGCTCGGATTCGAGCGCCGGGAGCGCGTGTACGGCGTCTGCCGCTGGCCCGCCGACGTCTAGCGTCGAATCAGCTGTCGACGACGTAGACGGGCGTGTGGTCCGGCACCGTCGAGTAGAGCACGTGCATGATGTCGAGCGGGACGTGGACGCAGCCGTGGCTCGCGTACGGGCCGAGGTTCGAGCCCTTGCCGTAGGCCCAGGAGGGCTCGCTCGAGTCGTGGAAGAAGTCGTTGTCGAAGAAGTACATCGCCATCTGCACGGTCACCGGGTCGTAGTGGTAGGGGCTCCCCTCCGGCCACGGAGAGACGAACGTGTAGTTCGTCCGCCGCCAGGCGATGTCGTAGCTGCCGACCGGCGTCGGCAGCGCGGGCCGACCCGTCGTCACCGGCGCCGTCAGAACGACGGCGCCGTCCCTGTAGAGGGTCAGGGACTGCTCGCCGAGCCGCACGACGAGCGAGAGCTGTCCTGCACCCTTCGGCTTCGTCACGGTCACCGGCACCTCGATCGGCGGGCGTTTGGTGCTCCGAAGGACGCGGTTGATCATGGCCTCGAGCCGTCTGTGCTGGATCGCGATCGCGGTCTGAGCGTCGACGACCACCGCCTTGCGACCGACGCGCTTCACGCTTCCCGCCTCGGCCGGTCGCGCGAAGAGACGATCGAGGTAGTCCACGTAGCGGTCGAGCTTGACGGGATCGACGGTGACCGCGACGGGCACCGGTGCGGCGCTCGAGCCCGTGCTCGCGAGGGCGCGCGAGACGGCGCCGGCGACGTCCGCCGTGGCGCCGAGCCGGGCCGGGCGGACCTGCCAGCGCTTGCCGTGGTAGGAGAACTTGACCGGTCGAGCGAACCAGCGCACCAGTTTCTTCTCCGCCTCGGGGGCGGTGAGATAGCCGACCCTGAGCCCGAGCATCGTCGATCCTGGCGCGAAGCGTGCGATGCGCGCAACCGTCGTGAACGACTGGTCGGCACCGACGACCTGGCCGGCGGCGGTCGTGACGACGGCCCGGTACGACACGGTCGTACCCGGCTTCTCGTTCGTCAGCTGGGCGGTGAGAGGCTGCGGGCCGATGGTGGCGGTGAGCTGCTGGAGGGCGGTGCAGCGGAGCCCGGTCGTCGCGTCGCCGAGCTCGAAGGCGACTTGACCGGGGAGGCCGCCCGTGTCGACCGTCGCGCGCAGCGTTACCGCTGTCCTCGTGATGCCGGTGGCGCTCGGAGCCGGGTAGGAGACGACGGCTGCAGCGGGCGGCGGCTGCGTCGGGTCGGGGGCTGGCGCCGCCGGCGTGCACGTCGAGGTTGCGGTCGCCGCCGCGGCCGTGCCGGGGAGTGCGGCGAGCGCTATCAGGGCGGCGGCAGCCGCCGAGAGAGCAACCATTCGATGTCTGTTCGACGTCTGCACGAGACCACGATAGTCGCGATCGAGCCAGTGGCGCCGAACCAGCCCGGGTCAGTCGAGCCGGGCGGCAGTCGACCAGAGGCCGAGCGCCGGGTTCGCGATGAACGTGAAGGGCACGCCGTCCGCATCGACGCGCGCTCCGCTCGCCGCGGTGGGGTCGAGGGCCAGCCGCTCCAGCTCCTCGGCGAGTGACCGCCAGCCGTAGCCGACGCCCTCCACGTCTTCCCGGCCGAGACCACCCGTCGTTGGATCGGTGCAATAGGTGATGCGGAACCGCCCCTCGCTGCTGCCGTGGACGAGATGCGCGGCGGCACCGAGGCTGGCGGCGAGATCGGGGTCGCGTGTCGCCGCCTCGAGAGTCGCCGTGCGGCCGCGGTAGCCGTGGCGCCGGATCAGCTCGTCCACGCCGGCGTCCTCGCCGAACCGCGTCACCCCCGGCGCGAGTACGACGAGCTCGCCCCCGTCGACGATCGCCATCCGGGTGCGGTAGACGGCCTTGTTGCCGAGCCAGGTCGAGTGGAACTCGTCCGGGTCGAGTGAGCAGACGACTCGCGGCAGCGCCTCCGGAACGACCTCGACGTTGCACTGCGACGACAGCGCCGCGGCCGCTGCGAACGCCGCTCCTCCTGTTGCGCCCGACCCGCCGCGACCCGCGAAGAGTCCGCGCTGGACGACGCCCAGATCGGTGTCCTCCATCACGGTCAGGAGCCAGAGCGTCTCGATCCGTGGGGCGAGGAAGCGGTCGAAGGCAGCGTCGACGAGATCGCGTACCGGTGTCTGCGCCCGGCCCATGATCGACTCGAGGCCGCAGACGGCGCTGAGAAAGTGGCTGTGGCCGATCGTGCCGGCGCCGCCGAGCCCGATCACGAGGTTCTTGGTGAAGTTCGCCATCCCGATCACCTCGTGCGGGACGACCTGACCGGGAGAGACGACGAGATCGAAGCCGGCGAGGAGCTGCTCGTCCACCTCGATCGGGAGCTCCTCGTCGAGGAGCCCGTCCGAGACAGCGGCGACCTCGTCCGCGCCGATGCTGCCGACCCGCGCCAGCCCGTCGCGCCAACGGTGTTCCCGGACCGCGTCGTAGGGAACGGCGCCCCCGAACAGGAGCTGCACCTCGCGCGGGGTCATGCGGGCGTGGGTGCCGAGCGCGGGGAGGACGGCGACGTCGCACCGGGCCGCGGTCAGCGTCTCGTAGAGACGGGCGGTGATCTCGCCCGCGCGCGAGTGAAGGCGGGTGTGGTCGGGCGGAACGAGCAGGATCCGCCGCGCCCCGCTCGCAAGGATCTGCTCCTGCGCGATCCGGTCGACCAACTCGGCGAGCTCGTCGAGCCCGAGCTCGTGCACCTCGTCCCCGACCGCGAGCACGGGCTCGACGGCCGTGCCCACCCGGGCCTGCGCGATCGCCGCCGGGGCTGCTGCGATCGTCTCGGCGGCCGTCAACCGGTCGGTGTCGAGGGCGGCAATGTCCGTCTCGTCGGGCGTGGGCGGCTCGAGCGCAGCGAACTGGCTCGCCACCATCTCCGCGTGCATGTAGTGCCCCGTCCGGGCGGTGACGCGACGGACGGCCTCGTCATGATCGACGGCGAGGTAGAGAAAGCGCACGCCGCCGGCGCCGCGCAGCATGTCTCGGTAGGGGCGTCGCAGCGCCGAGCACGCCACGACGACGTCGCTCTCCTTTCGCATCTCGCGCCGGAGCGCCGCGAGCCACGGCCAGCGGTCGTCGTCATCGAGCGGGATCCCCGAGGCCATCTTGGCCACGTTGGCGGCGGGATGGAGGTCGTCGGCCTCGAGGTAGCGCGCTCCGAGCCGTGCCGCAAGCTCACGCGCGACCGTGGTCTTCCCCGAGCCCGACACCCCCATCACGACGATACGGCCGGCGTTCACCCGGCGAGCTCCGGATCGAGCCCGAAGAAGCGGACGGCGTTGCCGATGCAGACGTCGTACACGAGCCCGCGCAGCAGCTCCAGGTCGTGGGGGATCCTCCCGGTGGCGACATCCTGGCCGAGCGCGTCGCAGAGCACCCGACGGAAGAGCTCGTGTCGGGTCATCGAGAGGAGCGAGCGCGAGTCGGTGACCATGCCCGTGCAGGCTGCGAGCCGGCCGATCGCCGAGAGGTCGTCGAGCTGCCGGCGCAGGCCCTGCTCATGGTCGTTGAACCACCACGGTGGCCCCCACTGGACGAGACCGGGTACCCCGGGCCGCGCAAACGACCCCGCGAGTGCGGCGAAGAGAGCGTTGTCGCGCGGGTTCTGGTTGTGGAGCACAGTCCGGGGCAGAGCCCCGTCGCGTTCGAGGCCGCCGAGGAAGCGCGCCAGGCCGGCTGCCTGGCCCGCGTCTCCCATCGCGTCGGCGCCGGCGTCCCGCCCGGCGAGGCGCAACAGCCGAGGCGAGACGTTGCGCAGCGGCCCGAGGTGAAGCTGCAGAACACCGTCGACCGCGACGTCGAGCCGCGCCGTCCCCAGCAGCACCTCGAGCGTGACGGCGTCCCGTTCGGCAGGCGTCGCGGCCTCGCCTGCGAGAACGCGGGCCACCCCGGAGGCGGCGAGCGCCGGGTCCCGGTCGGAGTCGGGCAGGCAGGCGAGCCCGTGGTCGCTCGCCCGCCCTCCGACGGCCGCGAAGCGGGCGTGGGCTGCGGCGAGGGCGGCGAGCAGCGAGTCGAGATCGGAGACCGTCGTTCCCGCCGCCCGTTCGAGCTGCTCTGCCCACCAGCGCCAGGCCGTGGGTTCGGCGAGCAACGCGTGGGCGGCGTCCGGGCGAAAGGTCGGCAGCACGGCCGGCCCGGTCTCGCCGCGAAGCGCGCTGTGGCTTGTGAGCTCGTCGGCCGGGTCGTCGGTGGTCGCAAGCGCCCGCACCTGGAAGCGGTCGAGTAGCCCCCGCGCCGACAGGGCGGGGAGCTGCCGGTTTGCCTCCTCCCAGATCTCCCGGGCGGTCGCCGGCCCGAGCACGAGGTCGATCCCGAAGACGCGCCGGAGCTCGAGGTGCGTCCAGAGGTGGAGTGGGTTGCGGATCAGCCCGGGCACCGTTCCTGCCCAGGCCTCGAAGCGCTCCCACGGGTCGGCCTCACCGGTCACGAGCTGCTCGTCGACCCCGGCCAGGCGCAGTGCCCGCCACTTGTAATGGTCGTCTTCGAGCCAGAGCTCGGTCAGGTTCGCGTAGACCCGGTCGGCGGCGATGTCGGCGGCCGAGAGGTGGTTGTGCAGGTCGACGATCGGCGCCGGGGCGGCGACATCGTGGAAGAGCTCCCGCGCCACGTCCGTCGTGAGCAGGAAATCGTCGCCGAGAAAGACGCTGGACACTAGATGCTCACGGCGCCGAAGCCGCCGTCGACGACAAGCTCGGTGCCGGTGATGAAACGGCCGGCGTCGCTCGCGAGCAGGAGCGCGGCCCCCTCGAGATCGCCCGGGTCGCCGAAGCGGCGAAGCGGCGTGTGCGCCATGATCGACGCCACCCGCTCGGGCGTCAGCACGGCGCGGTTCTGCTCGGCGGGGAAGAAGCCGGGGACGAGCGTGTTGCAGCGGATCCCGAGCGGCCCCCATTCCCGGGCCAGGTTGCGGGTCAGGTTGTGGACGGCTGCCTTCGCCATCGCATAGGTGAAGACGCGCGAGAGGGGGTTCACACCCGAGACGCTGCCGATGTTGACGATGCTCGCCCCGAGCGCCGACGCCTCTGCCCGACTCACGAAGTAGCGGCCGAACTCCTGGCAGGCGCGGACGACGGCCAGCTGGTCGACCCTGACGATGCGTTCCAACTCGTCATCGCCGATCTCGAGGAACGGCGTGGGGGAGTTGAGGCCGGCGCCGTTGACGAGCACGTCGACCCGCCCGTGGGAGTGGAGGACGCGCGCCACCAGGTTCCGCAGATCGTCGCGCTCGCCGACGTCGCACCGCTCGAAGCCGACATCGAGTCCGGCTTCGCTCAGCTCGTCGACGACGGCGCTCGCTCGCTCGCGGTCGCGGCCGACGACGATCGTCCCCGCTCCTGCGGTCGCAAGCGCGGCGGCGATCCGGCTCCCGAGCACGCCGGTACCGCCGATCACGACGGCGACGCGGCCGTCGAGCCGCAGGGAGGCCGGGAGCTCGGCGGAGGCTGCCACAGTCGCATGCTAGACCGTGATCCTCAGCCTCTCGCGTCTGCGACGCAGAGATCGCCGGTTCGTCTTCCGAGCGAACGGTCGTTAGTCTGCGCTGCAACCGTGATCGAGCTCGTCGTCGCGACACCCGTCTTCCTCGACCTGACCTTCGTCGGGCTCGAGTCGCTGCCGGCGCTCGGTGAGGAGAAGTTCGCGGCCGACATGATCCGGACGCCCGGTGGCGGGGCGATCACCGCAATCGGCGCCGCTCGGCTCGGGTTGACGGCGGCTGTCGCAGCACCGCTCGGCGAGGACGTCGCCGGCGATCTCGTCCGTATGCAGCTCGCAGACGAGGGCGTCACCTGGGTCGGAACGCGCCCGGCACCCCGGACGCCGACGACCGTCGTACTCCCGTTCGGAGGCGACCGGGCAATGGTGACGATCGATCAAGGGGCACGCGCCCTCGCGGCGGACGTCGCTGCTCACAGTCCCCGCGCCGTTGCCGCGAGTCTCGACCAGCTCTTCCTGATCCCGGCGGGTTCGTTGGCATTCGTCACCTGTGGCGACGACGACGGCAGGGCCTACGCGGGGCGTCCGCCGGCCGCGCTCGAGGGCGTCCACGCGCTCTTCGTGAACGAGCGGGAAGCACTCGGGCTGACGGGCCTCGCCACCGTCGAGGACGCAGGCGCCACGCTCGGACGGCTCGCCGATACCGTCGTCGTCACGCGCGCCGGTGAGGGCGCGTTGCAGTTCCACGGAGACGAGCTGTTCCGGTTCGGCCACGAGAACGTCGCCGACCCGGTCGACACGACGGGTGCCGGCGATCTGCTCGCTGCGGCCTACATCTGGGCCGATCTCCGTGGCGCCGAGCCGGCCGACCGTCTCCGCTGGGCGGTGCTCTACGCGAGCCTCGCGGTGAACACGCCGAGCGGGATCGGCGGTGCGGTGAACGAGGCGGAGCTCGTGCGGCGGGGGGTCGAGCTCGAGCTCGTGCCGCCGCCCCTCGCGGGCGCCTTCAGCGGCTGATTGCGGCTCCCGTCTCGGGGTCGAAGAAGTGGAGATGGCGGTTGTCGACCGCGAGCTCGACGTCCAGCCCCAGGACAACCTCGCGCCGACCGTCGATCGAGGCGCAGAAGCGCGCCCGCTGGTCGTCTGCGAGCAGGGTCGTGTCGTCGTCGTCCTCGGCATCGACCGCAGCTCGCGTGGCGTCGGTCGTGACGCGCGGTGCGTCGAGCGGGAAGAGCAGATTCGAGACGCTGCCGAGCTCCTCGACCACGTCGGGAGTGACCGTGATCCGCGGCAGTCCCGGCGGGGCCTCCTCGGTGTGGTGGAGGTCGGTCGGCCGGACGCCGAGGATCACGGAGCGCTGTGTCGCCAGGAGGGGTGAGCCCTCGGCGAGCGGAACCGTGAGCCCGGCGAACGTGACCCGACCGTCGGCCACCTCGGCCTCGACCACGTTCATCGAGGGGGAGCCCATGAACGCGGCCACGAAGAGGTTGCTGGGCTCGTGGAAGAGCTTCTGCGGAGTGTCGCACTGCTGCAGGACGCCGTCCCGTAGCACCGCCACGCGCTGGCCGAGCGTCATCGCCTCGACCTGGTCGTGGGTGACGTAGACGGTCGTCACACCGAGCCGCTCGTGCAGCCGGGTCAGCTCACCGCGCATCGCCACCCGCAGCTTCGCGTCGAGGTTGGAGAGCGGCTCGTCCATCAGGAACGCCTTCGGCTCTCGCACCATCGCCCGGCCCATCGCGACGCGCTGCCGCTGGCCGCCGGAGAGGAGCGCCGGCCGTCGCGCCATCAGGGTCTTGAGGCCGAGCGTACGGGACACCTCGCCGACGCGTGTCGTCCGGTCTTCCTTCGGCACACCGCGGAGCTTCAG
This sequence comes from uncultured Gaiellales bacterium, assembly GCA_964581085.1. Taxonomy (GTDB): domain Bacteria; phylum Actinomycetota; class Thermoleophilia; order Gaiellales; family Gaiellaceae; genus Gaiella. Next base: position 89,334 of record CAZOMP010000004.1, read on the forward strand.
CCCGAAGCCGAGGTTCTCGTCCACGGTCATGTGCGGGTAGAGCGCGTAGTTCTGGAACACCATCGCGATGTCGCGGTCGCGCGGGCGCAGGTCGGTGACGTCGTCGCCGCCGATCAGGATGCGCCCCTCCGAGACCTCCTCCAGGCCGGCGATCATCCGCAGCAGCGTCGACTTGCCGCATCCCGAGGGGCCGACGAGCACCATGAACTCACCGTCTGCGATGTCGAGCGTGACGCCGTCGATCGCCTTGACCCCGTTCGGATAGATCTTCGTCGTCTCCTCGAGCCGAATCCCGCCCATCAGCCGATCCCTTCCTTGCTCCAGTCGAGAGCGCCGCGAATCGTTGCACGATCGGGCCGGGCACCGACGCTGTCGGCAGCGATCAGGAGAGCGCCGACGACCGGCTCGACGTCCGGGTAGACGGGAATCGCGTCCGGAACGCGGGCGAGGATCGCCTCGGCAAGCAGCCGGGACGGATGCCGCAGGACGCCGCCGCAGAGGACGAGCCGGAAGGGGCGGCCGAACTGCCCGGTCCGCTGCGCCGAGACCCGGGCATAGTCGCCGCAACGGGCGCCGATGAGGTCCACGATCGAGCGGGCGACGGCGTCTCCGGCCTCCGCTTCGTCGAGCACGTCCGCTGCGAAGCGTCCGCGTTCCGAGGACGGCAGACCCCCGATCTGCGTGAAGGCGTAGAGCAGGTCGTGTGCGTCGGAGCGGCCCCAGCGCTCGAGCGCGCGATCGAGCAGCGAGGTCTCAGGTGCCAGCCCGAGCATGTTGCGCCAGATCGCGGCGAGCGCCTCCGAGCCGAGCGCGAAGGCGCCCGTCGAGTCCGGCCAGAAGCCGAGGTGGAAGATCTCGCCGGCCTCGTTACGGGCTCCGACGGCGCAGTAGGTGCCGATCACCGCTGCAACGCCGACCGCGTCGTCGCTGCCGCAGCGAAGCGGACCGATCGCGTCGTTGACGATCACCGGCTCGGTGGGAAGCCGCAGCCGTAGGGTCAGTTCCCGCTGCAGCAGCTCGAAATCCTCCGGCCAGTCCGCACCGGCGAGCCCGAAGGCAGCGGCGGCAAGATCGGCAGCGGTCGCGCCCGCTGCCGCGAGCGCCGCCGTGCACGCGCGCACGATCTCGACGAGCGCCGGCTCCGGCTCCGAGTTGTGGATGTCCGCCGTGCCCGCGTCGCCGCGGCCGAGCACGTTTCCCTCCAGGTCGGTGACGAGGGCGTGCGTCTTGGTGTTGCCGCCGTCGACGCCGAGGAGGAGCGTGCCCAACCCGACTCCTACGCCGCCCGGAGCCGGTCGGGGAGGTATGTCTCGTGCGCGGTCGCGAGCTCGTCGTAGAGCGCTTCCGCCAGCTCGAGCTGGCGGACGAGCGGGTTCGCCGTCAAGGCACGGATGCCGTCCTCGCGGGTGCCGTGCCAGGCTGCCTCGGCGGCGAGCGCCTGGTACTCGCCGAGCGACTCGACGAGACCGCGCACGTGCCGCGGCAGCGGCTTGGCCGGAACGAGCTCGATCCCCTTGCGGTCGCACCGCCCGAGCACCTCGACGACGAGATCCTCGGGGAAGCCGGGGAGCGCGCCGCCCACGTTGGGCATGTTGACCGGGTGGATCTCGTCCTTGTCGTTGAAGATCGCATCCATCACGTCGATCGCGAGCTCGAGCTCGTGGATCCCGCCGCGCGAGCGGCCCGGGTCGAGCTGCGGGTCGTCGCTCAGCGCCTGCTCCTCGTAGTGGCGCCAGTAGTCGCCCGACCACGAGAGGATGTCCTCGGCCCGGGTGGTGGGCTTCGACGCGTAGTAGGCGAGCACCTCGTCGGTGAAGTAGTAGTACTGGAAGTAGTCGGCGGGAACGGCGCCCATCGTGACGGCGAGCTGCAGCTGCCGCCTGGCCGTCGGCTCGAGCGTGGGGTCGTCCCTGCGGCGCTCCCAGGCAGCCTCGAAGAGGGGGAACGGATCCTGGCCGTCGTAGTCGTGCTCGACGCCCCAGCAGCCGTGGTTGAGACCGACCATCGTCACGTGGAGCTTGTCGCGATCGAGACCTGCCGAGTCGGCGATCGTGTCGCGGAAGTAGATCGGGCCCTCGCAGAGCGAGACGACCTTGATCGGCGAGTTGTGGGTGATCGCCTCCGCGACGAGATTGACCGGGTTCGTGTAGTTGAAGATCCACGCGTCGGGGCAGATCTCCTCCATCTCGGCACAGACGTCCTTGAGGACGTTGATCGCGCGCAGGGCCATGAAGAAGCCGCCGGCACCCTGCGTCTCCTGGCCGATGGCGCCGTGTCGGAGCGGGATCCGCTCGTCGTGCACGCGCGCCGCGAAGCCGCCCGGCCGGAACGACGAGAGCACCGCGTCGCAGTCGGTGAGCGCGGCGCGACGGTCGGTCGTCGCCGTGACGGCGATGTCGAGCCCGCGCGCCCTGGCCATCTTCACCGCCAGCGTCCGGATCAGCTCCAACCGCTCCGGATCGAGGTCGACGAGCACCACCTCGGAGCCGTCGAAGTCGGCACCGTTCGCCATGAACGACGCCATCGTCCCGGCACCTCTCGTCGAACCGCCACCCAGGTAGACCAGCTTCAGCCGTGCCATCTCAACTCCTCACTCCTTGATCGCCCCGCCCAGCATCCCACGCACGAAGTGTCGCTGGAGGAAGAGGTACACGAGCAGGATCGGGAGGGCGACGAGCATCGCAGCCGCAGCGACCTTCGTCGGGTCGCCGGCGCGCGCGGCCCCCGCGAAGAAGCTCAACCCGAGCGGCGCCGTCTGGTGCGACTCGCTGCCCGAGACGAGCACGAGCGCGAGCAGGAACTCGTTCCAGGTATAGACGAAGACGAGCAGCGACATCGTCATGATCGCCGGCATCGCCTGGGGCAGCAGCACCCGCCAGAGGACGCCGAAGCTGTTGGCGCCGTCGATCCGCGCCGCCTCGATCAGCGAGCGCGGCACCGAACGGAAGAACGCGCGCATCCAGAAGGCGCCGAAGGCGACCGACTGCCCGATCTGCGGCAGGATCAACGCCCAGTAGCTGTTGAGCAGGTTCCAGTGCAGAAGCGGGACGTTCTGGAAGTCGTAGTAGAGCGGGATCACCGTCGCCTCGTAGGGGAAGATGATCCCGAGCAGCACGATCGGGAAGACGATGCGATCGCCGACGAAGTGCATCGTCCCGAACGCGTAGCCCATCAGCGTCGAGAGCACCGCCGAGGCGAACGTGACGCTCGCGGCGACGATAAAGCTCGACTTGAAACCGGTCGCGAAATGCCCCTCCGACCACGCGTCCTTGAACGACGACAGGTTCGGGTGGGTCGGGAAGGCGAAGCCCGTAACGAGGTCGCTCTTCGTGTGCAGGGCGAGGAAGAGGATCGAGAGCACCGGATAGATCGCGATCACCGCGAAGGTGCAGAGGACGACGTACGTCGCGAGCTGCTCGGTGCGGCCCGCCTTCACTGAGCCTCACTCCGATCGCCGACGCGGATCATGATCGCGGCGAGGATGAAGATCGCGATCGCGAGGATCGTGGCGATGGCGGCCGCGTAGCCGACGCGGTTGAAGAGAAATGCGTTCTGGTACATGTACATCGAGGGCACGATCGTCGAGTTCCCGGGCCCGCCCGCGGTCGTGTTGTAGATCACGTCGAAGTTGCGGAGGGCGTTGATCGTCGTCAGCACGAACGCGACGAGGATCTCGTTGCGCAGGCCGGGGAAGGTGACGGCCGTGAACTCCCGGAAGGCGCCGGCGCCGTCGACGCGGGCGGCGTCGTAGAGCTCGAGCGGGATCTTCTGGACCCCGGCGATGAACAGCACCATGCAGAGCCCGAACGTGACCCAGGTGCCGATCACGCCGATCGAGGGCAGCGCCCAGGTGAAGTCACCGAGCCACGGGCGTACGAACGAGCCGAGCCCGACGGCGTCGAGGAAGCGGTTGAGGGGGCCGTTCGCGTCGTAGACCCAGACCCAGGCCTGCGCGATCACGACACCTGCGATCAGCTGCGGCAGGAAGAGCGTCGTGCGGAAGAAGCGGAAGCCGCGGATCCGGGTCCGGGTCAGCGCGGCCGTCAGGAGGAGGCCGATCGTGACCGGGATCACGGCGTAGAACACGATCAGGATGCCCGCGTGCATGAACGCCTTCAGCAGCACGGCGTCCCGGATCGCCTCGCCGTAGTTGGCGAGCCCGACCCACGTCTTCGGTGTCAGCCCGTCCCAGGAGAAGAGCGAGTAGTAGACCGTGTGGAGGAGCGGTGCGAGCGTGAAGAGCCCGTAGAAGAGGAGCCCCGGAAGGACGTAGAGCCAGCCGATGTTGCGCGGGTCGCCGGGTGCGTGGCCGCGTCGCCGGCGGCGGCGTACCGGAGCCGGGACGGACGCGCCCGGGTCGTCCTGACCCGGGCGCGACTCGTCGGTTGTGTCGAGAACCCCCAAGGGGTCTCGCTAGTGCAGCGTCTTGTCGAACTTCGCCCAGTCGTCCTGGACGGCCTTCGCCATGTTCTGCGGCGTCGTGCGGCCGGCGAGGAGCTGCTGGAACTGGTTTTGCAGGGTCGTGTACATCGACGGGGAGGCCCAGTCGGTGTAGAGCAGCAGGCCGTCGTCGTTCGCGACCTTCCCGAACGCCTTGTAGACCTGCGTCAGGTACGGGTCGTTGGTGGGCGGCTTCGCCCGCCTGTCGGCCGGCAACTGCTGGTTCTTGAACATCAGCTGCTTGGCGCTCGTCGAGGTGAGCACGTAGTTGAGCCACTCTGCGCCGAGATCCGGGTACTTGGTCTTGGCGGAGATGTGCCACGGCCCCGAGAGGCCGCCGATCGAGGCCCAGCGGCCGCTCGGCCCGGGCGGAACCGGCATCACGCCGACGTTCGCCGCACCGAGGCCCTGCTTGATCGTGGTCGAGTCCCAGTCGCCGCCGATCCACATTGCGCCCTTGCCCTTGGCGAACTCACCGGCGGAGGCGTCGTTCCCGACCGCGTTGTAGTCGGGGTTGAAGTACCCGTTCTTCGCCCAGGCCTGCAGGCGTCCGAGGGCGGTGACCGTACCGGGCGTGTTGAAGTTCGAGCCGGGCACGTGGTAGATCCAGTTGCGGATGGCCGAGGGCTTCACCGTGGCGCCCCAGATCCCCCCGAACATGTGGATGAAGCCGTAGCCCTCCTTGTTGCCGGCCATGATCACCGGGTCGCTCTTGGGCAGCTTGGCCCGCAGGGTCGCGAGCATCTTCTCGAACGCCGCGTAGTTCCTCGGCCACACGTTCGGGTTGAGGCCCGCCTGCTTGAACTTCTTCTTGTTGTAGAAGACGACGACGTTCTGGCCCGTCTGCGCCACACCCCAGACGGGGCCCTGGCCGAAGGTCTTGCCGTCGGGCGTCCAGCGGAACATGCCCCACGTGGAGGGGGCGTACATCTTGTCCCAGCCGTACTTCTTCACGTACTTCGTGAGCGGCAGGATCAGCTTCGCCTTCACGAGCTGGGCGTCGGTCTGATAGCCCTGGTTGCCCTCGGTCACGTCGGGGCCGTTGCCGGAGGCGAGCGCACGGGGCACCGTGCCGACGAGGTCGTTGAACGACTTGAAGACCATGTTGATCTTCACGCCGGGGTGGCTCGCCTCGAACTGCTTGCTGAGCTGCTTGAGGACGGGCTCGAGCCCGGGGTCCTGGTTGTCGTACGACCACATGGTGAGGGTGGTCGTCTGCTTCTCGCCGCCGTAGGACACGCCCACGCCGACGGCGACGAGCGCGACTGCCAGGACGACGGTGAAACCTGCCAAGCGCCTCTTCACGTTTCCTCCTCGGTGTCTGTAGGGGAGTCGCCTCCCTGCAGCGGGATACGAGACTATAGAGCGATGCAGGGGCGAAGTTCTACGGTGCGCGGGTGACCCTCGCTCTGGGGCTGGATGTCGGCGGCACGAAGATCGCCGCCGGCCTCGTCGACCTCGACACGGGCGAGGTGCGCCGCCGCCTGCAGGTGCCGACCCACCCCGGGCGGGGCGGCGAGGCGGTACTGCTCGACTGTGCGGCCCTCGTGGCGGAGCTGGGCGGCGAGGTTCCCGTCGGGATCGGCCTCTGCGAGCTCGTCTCGCTGGAGGGGCGCCCGACGAGCGCCGACACGATCGACTGGCGGTGGCTCGACGTCGCCTCGGCGATCGGGGCGCCGCTCGTTCGGATCGAAGCCGACGTACGGGCGGCTGCCCTCGCCGAGGCGCGTTTCGGGGCGGGAATCGGCCGCTCGCCGTTCCTCTACGTGATCGTCGGGACGGGGGCGAGCGCCTGTCTCGTCGTCGAGGGCAAGCCGTACGCGGGCGCGAGTGGCGAGGCGATCACGCTCGGCGCCCCGCCGGTGGAGCGGGTCGCGAGCGGCCCGGCACTCGCCCGGGCGGCCGGCGTCGAGCGGGCAGAAGATGTCCTTGCAGACGGCGTCCACGCTGCCCTCGTCGACGCCGCTGCCCTCGAGCTCGGTCGGGCGCTCGCGGTGCTGACGAACGCGCTCGACCCCGCGGTCGTCGTGCTCGGCGGCGGTCTTGGCAGCGCCCCTCTGTTCCTGGAGCGGGTGGAAGCGGCCTGGCGGCCGCTGATCGCCTACCCCTCCGAGCCGCCGCTGCCGCTCGTCGGCTCGGCGCTCGGCGCCGACGGAGGCATCGTCGGTGCCGCCCTCGCCACACGCGAGGGTCGCTAGGGTCTGCGGCGTGATCGAGGAGACGGGGCTGTGGCGCGACCTGGCGGAGCTGCCGGAGACGCTCGCCGCGACGATGGAGGCGCGGGAGGGCTTTGGTGAGGTGGCGGCGCTGCTCGGCGCTCCCGGTGTGCGGCGCATCGTCGCCTGCGGGAACGGGGCGGCCTACTACGTCGCGATGGCCCTCTGGCTCGCCTCGCTCGAGGGACGGCCGGGCCCCGAGGTGGTCGCGGCCCCTGCGGGTCTGCTCGCCCGGGGCGGCTTTCACTGGCGCATGGGCGACGTCCTGCTCGCGATCTCGTCCTCGGGTGAGCTGCGCGACCTGATCGAGGCGCTCGAGGGAGGCGCGCCGCAACCGTACGCCACGATCACGTCGACCCCCGACTCGACGATCGGCTCGGGGGCGGGCGCCAGGGCCGTCGTCAGCGTGCGCGAGCAGCGTGCGGTCACCCACACCCAGGCCTACTGCGGCAACGTCGTGGCCGCGCTCGCGATCTGGGCGAAGGTGAGCGCCGACCCCGCGCTCGCCTCCGGCGTCGACCGTCTGGCCGGCGACGTCGCCGACGCGCTGCCGACCGCGCGGGCATGGGCGGGTGACGCGACCCAGGTCGACGCACGGACGGCGGTCGCATTCGGCAGTGGCCCCGGCTGGGCTGCCGCGCTCGAGGCCGCGCTGCTCCTGAAGGAGGTCTCGGGGATCCCTGCGGAGGGTGTCGAGACGCGCGAGGGCGCGACCTCGTCCATGATGGCGCTCCGTCCCGGCGACCTCGTCGTCTCCCTTGCGACGACGCCGGACGACGATCTGCTGGCGGAGGCCGAAGCTGCCTGCGCGAGCCAGGGCGCACACATCCTGCGGACGCCGCTGCCGCGGACGACGGACAGGCGCCTCGCCGCGGTGAGCACGTTCCCGGCGGCGACCGCGCTCGCCGGTGGGATCGGTCTAGCCCGTGGGCTCGACGTCGACGCGCCGGCCTGGGTGGACGCCTACTACCGCGTCGCGAGGGGGAAGGCTTGAGTCTCGGCCTCGGCGTGATCGGCTGCGGCAGCGTCTTTGCAGGGCCCTACCGCGGCATGATCGAGCGGTTGCGGACGGCGGGGCGCGCCGACGTGGCCGCCGTCTACGACATCGACGAGCGCAAGCGCCACGGCGCGGCGGCGGCCTACGGCGTCGACTCCGCCCTGGCCGGCCCGGCGGCGGTGATCGACCATCCGGCTGTCGACGTCGTGCTCGTGCTGACGAGCATGAACGAGCACGGGCCGTTGACGCGTGCGGCACTCGAGGCCGGCAAGCACGTACTCGTCGAGAAGCCGATGGCGACCTCGCTCGGGGAGGCTGCGGCGCTGCTCGAACTCGCCCGTACTGCTCCGGGGCTGCTCGTGTGTGCGCCACACATCCTGCTCAGCCCCACCTTCCAGGCCATCCATACGGCGGTGCGCGATGGTCGGATCGGGCCGCTCCTGAACGGCCGCGCCCGCTACGGCTGGGCGGGACCCGACTGGGGCGAGTGGTTCTACCGGCCGGGTGGCGGCTCGCTGTTCGACCTCGGCGTCTACAACGTGACCGCGCTCTGCGGGCTCTTCGGCCCCGCGAAGCGCGTCACGGCGATGGTGGGCGTTGCCATCCCCGAACGCGAGGTCAACGGCGCGACGATGCGGGTCGAGGCGGACGACAACGCCCAGGTCGTGCTCGACTTCGGCGAGGGCCGGTTCGCCTCGGTGACCACCGGCTTTACGCTGCAGAAGTACCGCTCGCCCGCGATCGAGCTCTACGGCGGCGAGGGAACGATCCAGCTGCTCGGCGACGACTGGGCCCCCGAGGGCTGGGAAATGTGGCGCAACGCCGAGGGCGCGTGGCGCGTGTTCCCCGAGTCGGATCCCCACTGGCAGTGGACCGAGGGGCTCAGGCACCTCGTCGACTGCGTCGAGTCGGGACGGCCAACCGTGACCCGGCCCGAGCATGCCTATCACGCGCTCGAGATCATGCTCGCGGCGAAGGCGGCGGGACGCGACGGGGTCACCCGCGAGATCGCGAGCGACTTCCCGGATCCCGTCTACTCGCACGAGTGGCTCGAGGCCGAGCACGACCGCTATGCCCACGACCGCCGGAGCCATGTCGGGCTATAGGCCCTCGCCGCGCCCGTCGTTCGCCGAGCCGACGCTGCTGCGCCACGACGAGGTCGTGCGCCACACCTGGGGCGATCCTGGCGCGGGGTTCGTGGAGGACTGGATCTACGTCTCCTCCCAGCTCGTCCACACGATCGTCTTCGGGATCCCGCCGGGAGGCGGCTTCACCCACTCGGAGAGCTTCCGCACGATCTTCGGTGCCGACGAGCTCCTCCACGTGCTGCAGGGAACGCTCGTGCTCGCCAACCCCGAGACCGGCCAGGTGGTGCGCGCCGAGCCGGGTGAGAGCGTGTTCTTTCGCCAGGACACCTGGCACCACGGCTTCTCGTACGGCGACGAGCCGCTCCGCGTGCTCGAGTTCTTCGCACCGCCGCCCGCCACCGGGACCTCGGGCCCCTACGCGCAGGCGCAGCCGTACCTGGAGCAGAGCCGCTACGGGCAGGACGGCGTCGTCGGCGAGCTCTTCGGCGCGAGGCGTTCCGGACGCAGCGGCGATTCGCGTCCGAGCCCGGAACGCGGTGAGCTGCGGATACTGCGGCGGGACGACGCCGTCTACCGGCTCGACACCGGCATTCTCGTCGGCCTCCTCGCCAGCACCGAGCACCTGACGGTCGGCACGCTCGCCGTTCCGGCCGGCCAGGTGAGTCGGGAGGAGGCACACGACGGCGAGGAGCTCGTCTTCTGCCTGCGGGGCCGGCTGACGGTGAGCGCCGGTGGAGTCGAGGAGACGCTCGCGCCGTGGGATGCGTTTCTCGTCCCGAGGGGCACGCCGCACACCTATGCGGCAGCGGGCGAGACGCTCGCCGAGGCGATCTTCGGCGTCGCACCCCGCCATCCACCGGCGTGATCCGTTCGCACTCCCCGCAGGGGCGCCTACGGTCTAGACGTTAGGCCGGCACGCGCGTAGGCTGCACAGGTGAGCAGTACCTTCCCTCTCGAGATCGAGCGCGGCGAACGGCCGTTGCACGTTGCGATCGCCGAGCAACTCTCGCACGCGCTCGACGACGGATCGCTGACGCCGGGGACGAAGCTGCCGCCGGAGCGCGAGCTCGCAGAGATGCTCGGCGTCAGCCGCATGACCGTCCGGCAGGCACTCGGCGAGCTCGAGCGGGCCGGGCGCCTGCGCCGCGTCGTCGGCCGTGCCGGTGGGACGTTCGTCTGCGAGCCGCGAGCGTCGACGGGAGTCGCGGCGACCTCCGGTCTCTCGGCCGAGCTCCGGCGACACGGCGGCGCCACCCGGGCCGAGGTCGTCTCGGCCGGTGTCGAGCCGGCCGGTCGGCGATCGGCCGCGGCGCTCGAGTTGAAGCGCGGGGACAAGGTGACGGTGATCACGCGGCTCCATCTCGCCGGCAGCAAGCCGCTTGCCGTCGAGCGGACGACCGTGCCGGCAGCGCTCTTTCCGGACATCGAGGACATGGACCTGAGCGGTTCCTTGGTGGCGCTGATGGCCCGGATCTTCGACGTGCACGTCGCCCACACGGTGGAGCGGCTCGAGCTGACGACGGCGCGTCCCTCCGATGCGCGCGCGCTCGGGGTGCGGCGCGACTCGCCCCTGTTCCTCGTCGAGCGGACCCGCAGCACGGCCGACGATACGGCGGTCGAGTTCTCGCGGGAGCGGTTCCGCCCCGATCGCACCGCGGTCGTGCTCGAGTCGACGGTGGGCGAATGAGGACCGAGGCGCGCGCCGTCGTCGTGGGCGGCGGCGTCGGGGGCTGCTCGATCCTCTACTGGCTGACGCGGCTCGGCTGGGACGACGTCGTCCTCGTCGACCGTGCCGACCTGACGAGCGGCTCCACGTTCCACTCGGCGGGTCTCGTGGGGCAGCTGCGGAGCTCGCTGGCGTTGACGCGGATGATGATGAACAGCGTCGAGCTCTATCGGACCCTCGAGGATGAGGTCGGGCTCGAGACCGGCTGGAAGGAGGTCGGCTCGCTGCGGCTCGCCTCGTCGAGCGAGCGCATGGAGGAGATCACCCGTCAGGCCGGGTGGGCGAAGACCTTCGGGCTGCCGCTCGAGCTGATCTCGGCGCAGGAGGCGCAGACCCTGTTCCCACCCATGTCGACCGACGGCGTGCTCGGGGCGGCCTTCCTGCGCAGCGACGGCTACATCGACCCGAGCCAGCTGACCTTTGCGCTCGCCGAGGGGGCGCGGCGGCGTGGGGCGGAGGTCAGCACGAACACGCGGGTGACCGGGATCCGGGTCGAGCGGGGCCGCGTGGCGGGGGTCGAGACGGAGCGTGGCGCGATCGAGACCGAGATCGTGATCGACGCCGGCGGCATGTACGCCAAGGAGGTCGGCGCGCTCGCGGGAGTCAACGTCCCGCTCGTGCCGATGGCCCACGAGTACCTCGTCCTCGAGCCCTCGGGCCTGCCGACCGAGATGCCGACGATGCGCGATCCGTCGCTGCTCGTCTACTTCCGGCCCGAGTCGGGCGGGCTGATCATGGGTGGCTACGAGCGCCACTGCGCCCCCTGGTCGCTGGACGGGATCCCCGCCGACTTCAACGGCAAGCTGCTCGAGGAGGACTGGCCGCGGTTCGAGGACCTGATGGCGAACGCGATCGTCCGCGTCCCGTCGCTCGAGTCGATGGGGGTCGTGAAGCTGATCAACGGCCCGGAGGCGTTCACGCCGGACGGTGAGTTCATCCTCGGCCCCTCGGAGGTACGTGGCTTCTGGGTGGCGGCAGGCTTCTGCGCCCACGGTCTCGCGGGCGCCGGTGGGATGGGCCGGCTCGTCGCTGAGTGGATCGTCGAGGGAACGCCGTCCCTCGATGTCTGGCACATGGACTCGCGCCGCTTCGGGGCCGCGTACCGCTCCGAGGCCTACACGCTGCTGCGCACGAAGGAGGTCTACGAGACCTACTACGACGTCAAGTACCCGGGGCACGAGCGCCTGGCCGGCCGGCCGCTGCGGCTCTCCCCCGCCTATGCGCAGCTCGAGGCGCTCGGGGCCGTCTTCGGGGAGAAGTCGGGTTGGGAGCGCGCGAACTGGTTCGAGCCCAATGCCGCCGCCGGTGACGAGTCGCTGCGTCCGAACGGATGGGCGGGCAAGCTCTGGTCGCCGGCGATCGGTGCCGAGCACCGTGCCTGCCGGGAAGCGGTTGCGATCTTCGACGAGTCGTCGTTCGCGAAGATCGAGGTGAGTGGCCCGGGCGCTCCCGACTTCCTCGAGTCGCTCTGCGCCAATAGGGTCGCCCGCGACGTCGGCGCCGTCACCTACACGCAGATGCTGAACGCCCGGGGAGGGATCGAGTGCGACTTCACGGTCACGCGGCTCGGGGAGGATCGCTTCCGGATCGTCACCGGCACGGCTTTCGGCCGGCACGATCTCGCGTGGATCAGGCAGCACGCGCCTGACGACGGCTCCGTGCACGTCACGGATGCGACCTCGTCGCTTGCGTGTTTCGGTGTCTGGGGGCCGCGGGCGCGGGAGGTGCTCCAGCCGCTCACGACCGACGACCTCTCGAACGATGCGTTCCCGTACATGCGAGCGCGGGAGATCGCGGTCGGTACCGTGCCGTGCCTCGCGGTGCGGGTCACCTATGTCGGTGAGCTCGGCTGGGAGCTCTACTGCCCCGCTGAGTTCGGCGCCCGGCTCTGGGACGAGATCTGGGAGGCGGGGCAGGCACACGGCATCGTCGCCGGCGGCTACAAGGCGATCGACTCGCTCCGGCTCGAGAAGGGCTACCGCGCCTGGGGAACGGACATCACACCGGAGGACTCGCCGCTCCAGGCCGGGCTCGGCTTCGCCGTGAAGCTCGACAAGCGCGCGTTCCTCGGGCGTGAGGCGCTGCTCGCCCGCGGGCAGGAGGAGCACCGGCTCTGCTGCCTCGTCCTCGACGATCCGCGTGCCGTCGCGCTCGGGTCGGAACCGGTACGCGTCGGCGAACGCCTCGTCGGCCGCGTTACGAGCGGCGGCTACGGCTACACGGTCGGGCGCTCGATCGCGTATGCGTATCTCCCTGCGGTCGACGCCGCTGTCGGCACCGCGGTCGCGGTCGAGATCTTCGGCGAGTGGGTCGCGGGTCGCGTCGCAGCAGAGCCCCTCTACGATCCCTCCGGCGAGCGCATCCGCGCGTAGGTGCCTAGGAGCTGCGCAGCCCTGGCGGGCGGAAGGCTGCGAACGGGTCCGTGATCTCGAGGGTCTGGAGGGCGAACGCGAACTCCTCCGCCGGTCGCCCGCCCGCCCGCCCCGAGTCGCGGCGGCCGCCGGTCGGCCTGATCGCCCCGCGCCGCACGAGCACGCGCTTGAGGTTGGTCGCCGAGACGTCGTAGCCGAGCGCCGCTGCATAGACGTCGCGCAGCTCGGTGAGCGTGAAGGTGGAGGGGGCGAGCGCGAACCCGATGTTCGTGTAGGAGAGCTTGCCGCGCAGGCGCTCGCGGGCCGACTGGATGATGGCGCCGTGGTCGAAGGCGGTCGCCGGCAGGGCATCCACCGGCTGCCAGCTCGTATCTGCGGGAACCGACGGCTCGACGCCGAGCGGGACGAGACCGAGGTAGCCGGTCGCGATCTCCCACTCGACGGGGTTCCGCTGCGGCTCGCTGTAGGTGGAGACCTGCTCCAGATGGGCCACCTCGGCCAGGTCGACCTTGTCCGCCAGGTGCCTGCGGATCGACGACTCGAGCGTCTCGCCCGGAGCGAGCACACCGCCGGGAAGCGCCCAGGCATCGGCGAAGGGCTCGAGCGCGCGCTCCCAGAGGAGCACCTGGAGCACTCCGTGGCGCACCTGCAGCACGGCTGCGAGGGAGACGTGTTGCGGTCTGGTAAACTCGTGGCGAGGTTTACGACTCATAGTCAAAAACTAGCGGAAGGGAAGGACGATGACAAAGCGGGTGGTAACCGCAGGAGGCGCGGGGATGCTCGTGTTCCTGCTCACCCTGGCCGTCGCGGGTCTCGGCGGGCACGGCGGCAGCGCGGCTGCTGCGAGCGCTGCGCCGGCGGCGCCGATCAAGGTCGGGCTCATCACCGACCTCGGGCAGCTCAACGACAACGGCTTCAACGAGCTCGCCTACAACGGGCTCAAGAAGGCCGAGCGCGTGCTCGGCGTCCAGGGCCGCGTCGTCCAGTCCGCCTCCGCCGCCGACTACGTCCCCAACATGGCGGCCCTCGCCCGCAAGGGCTACGACCTGATCATCGGCGTTGGTTTTGCGCAGGGCGCCGCCATCGCGACCGCTGCGAAGGCGTTCCCGAAGACGAAATTCGCGATCGTCGACGTCGACCAGGCGTCGCTGAAGGGCAAGCCGAAGAACGTGCGCGGGCTCCTCTTCCGGGAGCAGGAGGTCGGCTATCTGGCGGGCTACCTGGCGGCGCTCGAGGCCCGGCGTGCCGGTGCCAAGCAGATCAGCGCCGTCGGTGGCTTCAAGGAGCCTCCGGTCGACCGCTACATCGCCGGGTACAAGGCGGGCGCCCAGGCGGCCGTTCCGGGGACGGTCGTGAAATGGGGCTACTCGCAGGACTGGGTCGATCAGGCGAAATGCAAAGAGCTCGCGCTGAACCAGATCTCGGCCGGCTCGAAGGTCGTCTTCCAGGTGGCAGGCGGGTGCGGGCTCGGGGCGCTGCTCGCCGCCAAGCAGCAGAAGGTCTGGGGGATCGGGGTCGACGCCGACCAGTCGTTCCTCGGCCCCCACGTGCTGACGAGTGCGCTCAAGGGCGTCGACACCGCGGTCTTCCTCACGGCCAAGGCGGTGAAGGACGGCACCTTCAGGGGCGGCGGCAACGCCGTCTTCGGTCTCGACCAGGACGGTGTCGGGCTGGGGAAGTTCAGCCCCCGCGCCAACAAGGCCGACATCGCGAAGACGAAGGCGATCGCGAGGAAGATCGCCTCGGGTCAGATCTCGAACATCCCGACGACGCTGAAGTAGCGTCCGACGCTGCTGTGCGGGTGCCCGTCGGCGGACGGGCACCCGCATGCTCACGCGCAACTACACGGTCCGAACCGAGTGCACGGGCGGTAGATGGTCGGCCACCTGCGACCACGTCGCCCCGGCGTCGGCCGAGCCGTAGACCGCGCCCGAGGTGGCGCCGAAGTAGAGCTCGAGGCCGTCGCCCTCACCTGACGTGTCGAAGGCCTCCCGCAGCACCGTGAGGTAGGCGTCCCGGCCGGGCAGGCCCTCGCCACGTGGGTGCCAGCTCGCGCCGGCGTCGCGGGTCTCCCAGACCCGCACGCTGCCGCCCGGCGTCGTGCGATCCTCGGCGCCGACGAGCGGGATCACGTAGGCGCTGTCGGCGTCGGCTGGATCGACCGCGATCGGGAACCCGAAGTCGGACGGGAGGCCGGTGTCCCGTCCCACCTCGACCCAGTTCTCGCCCGCGTCGTCGGAGCGGTAGACGCCGTCGTGGAACTGGAGGAAGAGGCGCTCGGGGCTCGAGCGGGAGCGCCTGACGTTGTGGACGCAGTGCTGCAGCGGCACATCCTGGGCGTCCTCGGGCAGATAGCGCGGGACGATGCCGGTGTTCGAATGGCGCCAGCTGGCACCGCCGTCGTCCGAGAGCCAGACGCCGACCGCCGAGATCGCGACGAGGAGCCGCTGCGGGTCGCCCGGCCAGGGAACGATCGTGTGGAGGCAGAGGCCGCCCCCACCCGGCTCCCAGTCGGGGCGGGTGGGATGGTCCCAGAGGCCGCGGTTGAGCGACCAGTTGAGCCCGCCGTCGCGGCTCTCGAAGAGACAGCCGGGGTCGCCGCCCGCGTAGAGGACGCCGTCCGCCTCGCCGGGCTCGATCACCCAGATCCGGTTGAGCGTCGCCTCGCCGTCCTCCGGCAGCACCGTCCCTTCCGTCTGCTGCCACTCGCCTGCGGCATCGTCGGCCGCCCAGATGCGCGCGCCGTAGAACCAGGACGTGACCGAGGCGAGGTAGCGCCCCGTGCGGGAGTCCTTCATCGCGTACTCGACGCTCTGCCCCGGTAGCGCCCGGGCCGTCACCTCGAAGCCGCTCCCGACATCGCCTTCCAGCACGAACAGGCCCTTCTTCGTCCCGACCAGAACTTCTGTCATCTGCAGCCTCCTGTGATCGCAGGCAGGACATGGATCCGGTCGGAGGCGCCAACTGCCGTCTCCTCCCGGGCAAGATCGCCGTTCACGTAGACGTTGACATGGGTCCGAATCGCGCGCCGCTCGTCGAGCACCCAGCCCGAGAGTGGGGGACAGCTCGCTTCGAGTGCAGCGAGCGCCTCCTGCACGGTCTGCGCCTCGATCGGGTGTTGGCGACCGCCGGCGAGATCGGCGAGCGGCGCGCGCAGCAGAACGAGGGCCATCCGATCGACCCTACACGGGTCGCGACCGCTGCGGAAGCGCGCGGCCGGGCCCGGGTCGACGCCGCGTGTCTACGGGTCGAGCTCGAGAACGCCGTGCGGCGAGCCGAGCTCGGCGAGCTTGGCGAGAAACGGTGCGGCCGGGAACGACTCCGGGCCGAGTACCCCGGTGCCCGACCACGTGCCCTCCGCGAGCAGCTCGAGCGCGACGACCGGGTTGATCGCCGTCTGCCAGACGACCGCCTGGGAGCCGTACTCGCGCATCGACCACTCGTTGTCGACGACGTGGTAGAGGTAGGTCTTGCGGGGGCGCTCGTCCTTGCCGGTGCCGGTGATGAGCGTGCCGGCGCACGTCTTGCCGGTCATCCGGTCGCCGAGCGTCATCGGGTCGGGCAGCGCCGCGGCCACGAGGTCGCGCGGCGCCACCTCGACGCCGCCGACGCGGAGCTTGCGCGTCGAGTCGAGGCCGAGCTTGCGCAACGTCTTCAACACGTCGATGAACTCGTCACCGAGGCCGTACTTGAAGGTGACGCGGTTGCAGTCGATCACCCGCGGCACGAGCAGCACCTCCTCGTGCTCCACGTTGACGCACTCGACCGGGCCGATCCCCTCCGGAAAGTCGAACACCTCGGGCTCGGAGAAGGGCTCGGTCGTGAACCAGCCGCGGCCCTTCTCCCAGATCACCGGCGGGTTGAGGCACTCCTCGATCGTCGTCCAGATCGAGAACGTGGGCGCGAACTCGTAGCCCTCGACGACGAGGTTAGCGCCGTCCCGAACACCGATCTCGTCGATCTCGGAGAAGAGCTCGTCGGCCGCGTAGCGCGCGAACACGTCGGCGGCGCCCGGCTCGACTCCGATCCCCACGATCGCGAGCCGTCCGGCTTGCTCCCAGGCGTCGTGCTTGGCGAACTGGTAGTCGCCGAGCTTCACTCCCACCTCGCTGTAGGGTCGCGCCGGATGCCGCTCCGAGAGCGTTGCAGCCATGTCGAGGTACGTCACCCCGGCCTGCAGGCAGGCGTCGAAGATCTGGGGGTTGAAGCGCGGATCGGTGGCGTTGAGGACGGCGTCCGCACCCGTTTCGCGGATCAGCGCCACGAGCGACTCCTCGCTCGAGGCGTCGACCTGCGCGGCCGCGAAGCGGTCCGGCTCGCGAAGCGCAGTGACGACCGCCTGCGGCCGGGCGAGGTCGAGATCGGCAAGCGTGATCGTGTCGAAGAACGACCGCCGCTGCGCGATCGCTGCGAAGGCGGAGCCGACGCCACCCGTGCCGACGACGAGGATCTGCATGGCGGGGTTCTACCTGAAGCTCCGCCGGGAGGCGGTCGAGAGCAGTGGTACGGTGACCTCGACCAGGAAGCTTGCGATCTTCGGAGGCGCACCATGAGCGTTGCCGCGGCCCAGCACAAGATGTTCATCGGCGGGGAGTTCGTCGACTCGTCGTCCGGGGAGACGATGGAGGTGCTCAACCCGGCGACCGGCGAGGTGCTCGCCGAGGTCCCGCGCGGCACCGCGGCGGATGTCGCGCGCGCCGTCGCTGCTGCGCAGGAGGCGTGGGAGACGTGGCGCTGGAAGACGCCCAAGGACCGGATGGAGCTGCTGCTCAAGCTCGCCGACGTGATCGACGAGCATGCCGAGGAGCTCGCGCGGCTCGAGTCGAAGAACGTCGGCAAGCCCTGGTGGGTCGCGGTCGACGAGCCGGGGATCATGTCCGACAACCTCCGCTTCTTCGCCGGCGCCGCCCGGAACCTCGAGGGCAAGTCGGCAGGCGAGTACGTCGAGGGCTACACCTCGATGGTGCGCCGCGAGCCGCTCGGCATCGTCGCCGGCATCTGCCCCTGGAACTACCCGCTCTTCATGGCCGTCTGGAAGCTCGGCCCCGCCCTCGCCGCCGGCAACGTCCAGATCATCAAGCCGGCTGAGCAGACGCCCTTGACGATGCTGCGTTTCGTCGAGTTGGCCCAGGAGGTGCTCCCGGCCGGGGTGCTGCAGGTCGTCACGGGCGACGGCGACCCGGTGGGCGATGCGCTCGTGCGCCATCCGGCGATCTCGCTCGTCTCGCTCACGGGCGACACGGCGACGGGGAAGCTGATTGCGCGCAACTCGGCCGAGACGCTCAAGCACGTCCATCTCGAGCTCGGCGGCAAGGCGCCCATGGTCGTCCTGGACGACGCCGACCCGGCCGCGGTGGCCGAGGCGATCAAGGTCGGCGGCTACTTCAACTCCGGTCAGGACTGCACCGCGTCCTCGCGGGTGCTCGTGAGCGAGCGCATCTACGACGACGTGGTCGCGCAGGCGCTCGACGCCGTCGGCGGGCTCACGGTCGGCGACCCCGGCACCGACGACGAGATCGGGATGGGCCCGGTCATCTCCGCCGAGCAACAGCAGCGCGTGCTCGGCTTCCTCGACCGTGCCGTCGCCGCGAAGGCGACGGTGCTCACCGGCGGCGGGACGACGGGCGAACGCGGCTTCTTCGTGGAGCCGACGCTCGTCGGAGACGTCGAGCAGCGCAGCGAGATCGTGCAGAACGAGGTCTTCGGCCCGGTCGTCACCGTGCAGCGGTTCGCCTCGGACGAGGATGCGATCCGGATGGCGAACGACGTGCGCTACGGCCTCGCCTCCTCGGTGTTCTCGGAGAACGTGGGGCGGGCGCTGAAGGTCGCCGCACACCTCGACTTCGGCTGCGTCTGGATCAACGAGCATCTCTTCCCGCTGACGCCGGAGATGCCGCACGGCGGCTTCAAGGAGTCCGGCTACGGCAAGGACATGTCGCTCTACTCGCTGGAGGAGTACACACGGATCAAGCACGTGTGCGTGAAGCTGGCGCCGTGAGAGACGACGGATCTCGCAGCATGCGCATTGTACGTTGACGCAATCCGGCGATCCTGCTAAGAATCGCCTCGCATTGCGAACCGAGAACGGAACCCGCGGGGATACGGTGGCGCCGCCGCGCGGGCCGGTGCGCCGCGGCCGGGAGCTCGATTCGATCGACCGCGGGATCATCGAGGCGTTGCAGAGAAACGGACGCGAGCCGTTCCGGCGGATCGCCGCCTCGATCGGCGTCTCCGAGGCGACGATCAGGGCCCGCTACGCCCGGCTCTGCGACGACGAGATCCTTCAGGTCACCGGGGTCACCAACCCGCTCGGGCTCGGCTTCGAGTCGCAGGCGATGGTCGGGATCCGGACGGCCGGCGCACCCGACCGGGTCGCCGACGAGATCGCCCAGTGGGAGGAGGCCTCCTACGTCGTCGTCGTGGCGGGGCAGTTCGACGTGCTCGTGGAGCTGATCTGTGCCGACCGGCGGGCGCTGCTCGACCTCTCGAACCGCATCCGCGCGCTCGACGACGTGATCACGACCGAGAGCTTCCTCTATCTCGAGTTGCTGAAGCAGTCCTACGACTGGGGCGTCGGGATCAACGCCGACGGCGCGCCGGTCATGTCCCCGGAGGGAGCGACGTGACGATCCATCCACCCAGGGGTGCCGCTCGATGACGGCGGCGCCCGACGTCCGGCTCGAGCGCGTCGTCAAGCGCTTCGACGAGACGGCCGCCGTCGCCGGGATCGACGTCGAGATCCAGCACGGCTCGTTCTTTGCCATGCTCGGCCCCTCGGGGTGCGGCAAGACGACGACGCTGCGCATGATCGGCGGTTTCGAAGAGCCGACCGAGGGCGCGATCTACCTCGGCGACGTCGACGTCGTCGGCCTGCCGCCGTACAAGCGGGACGTCAACACCGTCTTCCAGAGCTACGCGCTGTTCCCCCACATGACGATCTTCGAGAACGTCGCCTTCGGGCTGCAGCGCCGCAAGGTCGACAAGCGCGAGATCCGCGGCCGCGTGATGGAGATGCTCGAGCTCGTCGACCTGCAGGGACGCGAGAACCGTAAGCCGAAGCAGCTCTCCGGCGGCCAGCAGCAGCGCGTCGCGCTGGCGCGGGCGCTCGTCAACACCCCGCGGGTGCTGCTGCTCGACGAGCCGCTCGGTGCGCTCGACTTGAAGCTGCGCAAGCAGATGCAGCTCGAGCTGAAGCGGATCCAGAGCGACGTCGGCATCACCTTCGTCCACGTCACGCACGACCAGGAAGAGGCGATGACGATGGCCGACACGATCGCGGTCATGAACAACGGCCGGATCGAGCAGCTCGGGTCGCCGGCCGACCTCTACGAGCGACCGCGGACGGCATTCGTCGCCGGGTTCCTCGGCAAGTCGAACCTGCTCGCCGCCACGATCACGGGCGAGGGCCAGGTGAGGCTCTCCGACGGCTCCGAGGTGCGTGCGTCGACGAACGGCAGCCGCGGCGACGTCGCGATCGGCGTACGTCCGGAGAAGATCAGCCTCTCGGACGGCGGTCTCAACCGCCTGGCCGGGAAGGTGAAGGAGTCCGCCTACATCGGGGTGGCCACCGAGGTGGTCGTCTCGACCGCTGTCGGCGAGCTGACCGTGTTCCATCAGAACGTCGAAGCCGGTGGGGTCGCACCTCAACCCGGCAGTGAGGTGACGCTGTCGTGGTCGCCGGAAGCGACGTTCGTCGTCGATCGAGGAGAGGAGCAGTCCGAATGACCAAGCAGATCACGCGTCGCGAGCTCATGAAACGGGGCGCGGCAGGAGTCACCCTTCTCAGCCTGCCGGGGCTGCTCGCCGCCTGCGGCGGCTCGGGTGGGAGCAGCGGCGGGGGTGACAAGGTCAACGACGTGCTGCGCTTCTCGAACTGGCCGCTCTACATCGATTACGACGAGAAGACGAAGACGCACCCGACGCTCGACGAGTTCACGAAGAAGACCGGGATCAAGGTCGACTACTACGAGGACATCAACGACAACGCGACCTACTTCGCGAAGGTGCAGGGGCCGCTGTCGCAGGGACGGGGTGTCGACCGCGACATCTTCGTCTTCACCGACAGCTCGCGCTATCCGCAGCTGCTCGTGGACAAGAAGTGGGTCGAGCCGCTCGACAAGGACAAGATCCCGAACTTCAAGAACCTGATCGACGCACAGAAGAGCCCGAGCTTCGACCCCGACCGGACCTACAGCCTGCCGTGGCAGTCGGGGATGACGGGGATCGCCTGGAACGAGGACGTCACCGGCCCGGTGACGTCGATCCAGCAGCTGCTCGAGGACCCGAAGCTGAAGGGCAAGGTCACGATGCTGACCGAGATGTCGGACACGGTCGGGCTCGTCATGCTCGACAGCGGCGACGATCCCTCGGTCATCACCGACGCGACCTTCGACAAGGCGATCGCCCGCATCCAGAAGGGGGTCGACGACGGTCAGATCCGGCGCTTCACGGGCAACGACTACGCGCAGCCGCTGACCAAGGGCGACCTCGCCGCTGCCGTCGCCTGGTCGGGCGACGTGGTGCAGCTACTGGCGGCGAACCCGAAGCTCAAGTGGGCGATACCGGAGAAGGGCGCCATGATCTGGACGGACAACATGTTCGTGCCGCTCGACGGGTCGAGCCCGACGGCGTCGACCTACATGAACTTCGTCTACGACCCCAAGATCCAGGCCCAGATCGCCGCCTACGTCAACTACGTGCCGCCGGTGAAGGGCACCAAGGAAGAGCTCGCGAAGACGGATCCGAAGATGGCGAGCAACACGCTCATCTTCCCGACCGACGAGATGCTCTCGCAGGTGCACCAGTTCTCCGGCGCCGCGCTCAACAACGAGACCTACATCACCAAGTGGCAGACGGTTCTCGGCGCCTAGGGACACGGATGCGCGCGTTGTCTGCACGCGAGCCGGGGCCGGCTTCACGGCCGGCCCCCGGCCGCGGCGCGGAGTCACGCACAGGGCTCTGAGGTGAGCTTCTTCCACCGCCACAAGGGCGTCACGCCCTACCTGCTGCTCCTGCCCGGGATCGCCTGGCTGGCCGTGTTCTTCCTCGTGCCGCTCGGCTTCCTCGGCTACCAGTCGCTCCAGTCCGGGTCGTTCGAGGAGGGCTACACGTTCAGCTGGCAGTTCTCGAACTACACGGATGCGATCTCGACCTACAACGAGCAGCTGATCCGCTCGTTCGTCTACTCCGGGATCGCGACCGTGGTCGCGCTGCTCGTCTCGTACCCGCTCGTCTACTGGATCGCCTTCCGAGGCGGCCGCTGGAAGAACCTGTTCCTGATCCTGATCGTGGCGCCGCTCTTCGTCACCTATCTCGTTCGCACGCTGGCGTGGCTGAACATCCTCGCCGACGAGGGACCCGTCGTGAACACGCTCAAGGCGGTCGGGATCCTGGGCTCCGACGGGCGCCTGCTCGCGACGAGCTTCGCCGTCGTCGCCGGCATCACCTACAACTTCCTCCCCTTCATGGCGCTGCCGCTCTACGTCTCGCTGGAGCAGATCGACGCGCGGCTGCTCGAGGCGGCGGAGGATCTCTACGCGAGCAAGCGGCAGGCATTCCTCCGCGTGACGCTGCCGCTCTCGGCGCCCGGGGTCGTGGCGGGAACGTTGCTCACCTTCATCCCTGCCGCCGGTGACTTCATCAACGCCCAGCTGCTGGGGACGCCCGAGCAGTCGATGATCGGGAACGTGATCCAGTCGAAGTTTCTCGAGCTGATCGACTATCCGGCCGCGGCGGCGCTCTCCTTCATCCTGATGGCCCTGATCCTCGCGGCGCTGCTCGTCTACGCGCGGGCGGTCGGGACGGAGAGGCTGACGGGGTAGCCCGATGAGGTGGATCCGCCGCCATCTGCTGACCGGCTACGCGATCCTGGCGTTCATCTATCTGATGCTGCCGGTTGCGGTGGTGATCCTGTTCTCGTTCAACGCCCCCACGGGTCGCTTCAACTACGTCTGGCAGGGGTTCACGCTGGACAACTGGCTGCACTGGGATGCCGTACCGGGCATCCGCAGCGCGCTCGTCACCTCGCTCGAGGTCGCCGTCGTCTCGACGATCGCAGCGACGGCGCTCGGCACCGTGCTCGCGCTCGCGCTCGTGCGCCACCGCTTCCGCGGCCGCGGCTTCGTCAACATGCTCGTCTTCCTGCCGATGTCGACCCCGGAGATCGTGCTCGGCGCCTCGCTCCTGACGATGTTCCTGCAGGCCCGGATCGTCACCGGCTTCGTGACGATCTTCATCGCTCACGTGATGTTCATCGTCAGCTACGTCGTCGTCACGGTGAAGGCGCGGCTGATCGACTTCGATCGCTATCTCGAAGAGGCGGCGATGGACCTCGGCGCCGACGAGTTCACGACGTTCCGCAAGATCACGCTGCCGCTGCTCGCTCCGGCGATCCTCAGCGCGGCGCTCCTCGGGTTCGCGCTCTCGATCGACGACTTCGTGATCACCTATTTCGTCGCCGGCTCGACGACGACGTTCCCGCTCTTTGTCTGGGGTGCGGCCCGTGTCGCCGTGCCGCCGCAGGTGAACGTGATCGCGAGCGCCATCTTCCTCGTCGCCATCGTCTTCATGATCGGCAACGTCCTCTGGGGGATGCGGTCGCGGCGCGCACACGAGTCGCTCCCCGCCGCCGTCCAGCTCCCTGAGGCACTGCCCGTACAGGAGCCCGCATGACCACCGACCTCCAGCAACTCGCCCGCGACCACCTCTGGATGCATTTCACCCGCATGGGCGGGTACGGGCAGGGCGACGAGGTGCCGATCATCGTCCGCGGCGAGGGCTGCTACCTGTGGGATGCGAACGGCAAGCGCTACCTCGACGCGCTGGCCGGGCTCTTCTCGGTCAACATCGGTTACAGCCACGGCGAGGAGATCGGCCAGGCGGCGCTCGCCCAGATGCGGGAGCTGCCGTTCTACACCAACTGGTCGTACGCACATCCGAAGGCGATCGAGCTCGCGGCCGAGGTCGCCTCGCTCGCCCCCGGCGACCTCAACCGTGTCTTCTTCGTCTCGGGTGGATCGGAGGCGGTCGAGTCGGCCTGGAAGCTCGCCCGTCAGTACTACGCCGCCCGGGGGGAGAAGCGGATCCGCGGCGCCCTGCGCGAGTCCGGGAACAGCCGCGAGGCGCTCGCCGCGGCCCGGGCACCGCGCCGCTACAAGGCGATCGCGCGCCACATCGCCTACCACGGTACGACGATGGGCGCGCTCTCGATCAACGGCGTCCCGGCGCTGCGCAGCGCGTTCGAGCCGCTCGTCCCGGAGGTGCGGCACGTCCACAACACCAACCGCTACCACCGCCCCCTCGAGGAGAGCGAGGAGGAGTTCACGCAGTTCCTGCTCGACGACCTCGAACAGGCGATCCTGGCCATGGACCCGGAGACCGTCTGTCTCGTCCACATGGAGCCGGTGCAGAACGCGGGCGGCAGCTTCACGCCCCCGGCGGGCTACTGGCAGGGCGTCCGCGCCCTCTGCGACGCGTACGACATTCTGCTCTCCGCCGACGAGGTGATCACCGCGTTCGGACGGCTCGGGCACTGGTTCGGGTCGGAGCGCTACGACATCCGGCCGGACATCGTCACCTGCGCGAAGGGCCTCTCGTCCTCCTACGGCGCCATCGGAGCCGTGATTGCGCGTGACGAGGTGATGGCGCCGTTCCTGGAGGAGACCTCGATGTACACCCACGGGGTCACCTTCGGCGGCCACCCCGTGATGTGCGCGATCGCGTTGCAGAACATCGCGATCATGAAGCGCGAGCGAGTGGTGGAGCACGTGCACGAGACGCAGGATCTCTTCCGGGCCAAGCTCGAGACGCTGCTCGAGCTGCCGATCGTGGGCGACGTCCGCGGCACCGGCTTCTTCTACGCCGTCGAGCTCGTCAAGGACAAGGAGACGCGTCAGACGTTCGACGACGACGAGTGCGAGACCCTGCTGCGCGGCTTCCTCTCACCGCGCCTCTTCGACGCGGGCCTGATCTGCCGTCAGGACGACCGCGGCGACCCGGTCGTCCAGATCTCGCCACCGCTCGTCGCGGGCGAGGCGGAGATGGACGAGATCGTCGGCATCCTGGGCGAGGTCCTGGCCGAGGCCTGCGGCCGCATGCTCGCCTGACTCGCGCGTTCACGCAATCGCAACACGAACTCTCGGGCCAGCCGGGGCCGGCAGGCTACGGTTATCCGTATGGCGCGTCCTGACGCGTTCGCTCAGGATGAAGCCGTTCTCGAGGAGGAGGCACGGGTGGAAAGCACAAACGGAGCTGCTGTCGTCGTCGCGCGCGAGCTGACGCGGCGCTACGGCGCAGGCGACACCGCGGTCGACGCGCTCCGCGGCGTCTCGGTCGAGATCGAGCCGGGGCAGATGACCGCTGTGATGGGCCCCTCGGGCTCCGGCAAGTCGACGCTGATGCACATCCTCGCCGGGCTCGACAAGCCGACCTCGGGTGAGGTCACCCTCTCGGGCACGGAGATCACCCGGCTCGGAGACAGCGAGCTGACGAGGCTGCGCCGCGAGCACATCGGCTTCATCTTTCAGTTCTTCAACCTTCTCCCGATGTTGACCGCGCGGGAGAACGTGCTCCTGCCGCTGACGATCGCCGGCGAGAAGCCGGATGACGGCTGGTTCGACAACCTCGCCGCCCGGGTCGGGCTCACCGATCGGCTCACCCACCGCCCCGCCGAGCTCTCCGGTGGGCAGCAGCAGCGGGTGGCGATCGCCCGCGCCCTCGTCTCGCGACCGACGGTCGTCTTCGCCGACGAGCCGACCGGGAACCTCGACTCGACGACGAGCGGGGAGATCCTCGAGCTGCTGCGTGCCTCCGTGGAGGAGTACGGTCAGACGACCGTGATGGTGACGCACGACGCCCGCGCCGCAGCGATGGCCGACCGCGTCCTCTTCCTCGCGGACGGGCGGATCGTGAGGGACATCGAGCGCTCGAGCCAGTCCGAGATCCTCCATGCGATGGAAGAGCTCGACGGCAGCGCATGATCCGGGTCGCCGTCAAGGGCCTCGCGGGTCGCAAGCTGCGTACCGCGCTCACAGCGATCGCCGTCGTCCTCGGCGTCGCGATGGTCAGCGGCACCTACGTGCTGACCGACTCGGTCTCGAAAGCGTTCGACGCGATCTTCGAGACGCAGTACTCGAACACCGACGCCGTGATCACGGGCAAGGCGGCCTTCGACCTCGGCCAGTCGGGGACGACGACGGCACCGCCGTTCTCCGAGTCGCTGCTCGACAGGGTCCGCGGCCTGCCGGGAACCGCCGCGGCGATCGGCGGCGTCGCGGGCGAGGCGCAGCTGATCGGGAAGAACGGCAAGGCGATCGTCTTCGGCGGAGCGCCCAATCTCGGCTTCAGCGTCGACCCGACCCAGCCGAAGTTCAACTCGCTGACGCTGGAGAGCGGTGCCTGGCCGAAGCACGGCGAGGTCGTCGTCGACGCCGCCACGGCAGGCAAGAAGCAGCTCGAGGTCGGACAGGCGATCGGGATCCAGGCCGAGGGCCCGGTCGAGCAGTTCCACATCTCGGGGATCGTCAAGTTCGGGGCCGTCAACACGATCGGCGGCGCGACGCTCGCAGGCTTCGATCTCGCCACCGCGCAGCGGCTGTTCGGGAAGGTCGGCAAGCTCGACCAGATCCGGGTCGCCGCGAAGCCCGGCGTCTCCTCCGCCAGGCTCGTCGGCCAGATCCAGGCGATCCTGCCCGAGGGGACGCAGGTGAAGAGTGGCGACACGCAGGCCCAGAGCGACGCCAAGGACACGAACAGCTTCCTCTCCATCTTCCGCACGTTCCTGCTCGCCTTCGCGGGCATTGCGCTCTTCGTCGGTGGCTTCGTGATCGCCAACTCGCTCTCGATCACGATCGCGCAGCGGACCCGCGAGTTCGCGACTCTCCGCACGCTCGGTGCTTCCCGTCGCCAGGTGCTCGGCTCGGTGATCGTCGAGGCGCTCGTGATGGGGATCCTCGCCTCGATCATCGGGCTCCTGCTCGGGATCCTGCTCGGCAAGGGCCTCTTCGCTCTCTTCGACGCCGTCGGCTTCACGATGCCGAACAACGGGATCGCCGTGGAGACCCGCACGATCGTCGTCGCGCTCTGCGTCGGGATCGTCGTGACCCTGATCGCCAGCCTGCGGCCCGCGCTTCGCGCCACTCGCGTGCCTCCGATCGCCGCTGTTCGCGAGGGTGCCACGCTGCCGGTCGGCCGCTTCCACCGCCTGCGTGGGTTCGGCGCGGGCGCGACCGCCCTGCTCGGGCTGGCGGCACTCCTGTACGGCGTCTTCGGCAGCGGGCTCGACACGAAGCAGGTGCTGCTCATGATCGGTGTCGGCGCAGTCCTGATCTTCTTCGGTGTCGCGCTCGTGTCCGCCCACCTGATCGTGCCGATGGCGTACGTGCTCGGCTGGCCGGCGACGCGCCTCGGTGGCGCCGCCGGTGTGCTCGCACGGGAGAATGCGCGACGCAACCCGCAGCGCACCGCCTCGACGGCCGCGGCGTTGATGATCGGGCTCGCCCTCGTGACGTTCGTGGCGACGCTCGCCTACGGGATCATCGGCACCTTCAACCGCTCCGTGGACGACCTTGCCCGGGGGGAGTTCTACGCGATCACGGCCCAGAACAACTTCACGCCGATCCCGATCTCGGCCGCGCAGGCGGCGACGAAGACCCCGGGCGTCGAGGCGGTGGCGAGCGTGCGGGCAGGGGAGATGTCCGTGTACGAGAACACGGAAGGCCTGACGGCCGTCGATCCGACGATCGGCAAGGTGATCAACCTCGACTGGGTCTCGGGCGACCAGTCGGTGCTCGCGAACCTCGGCGCCGACGGAGCGTTCATCGACGACGGCTTCGCCAAGAACCACGATCTCAGCGTGGGTCAGTCGCTCGTGCTGCTCGCGCCGACGGGCGACACGATCGACGTCGTCGTCAGGGGCATCTTCAAGCCTCCCGCCGGGGGCTCGCCCTTCGGCCCGGTGACGATCTCGAGTGCCACCTTCGACAAGTACTACGCGAACCCGAAGAACCTCTACACCTTCGTGACCATGCACGGCGGCGTCACGCCGGAGAATACGGCCGCGCTGGAGCATCAGCTCGCCGGCTTCCCGAACGCGAAGGTCGCCGACGGCGACCAGTTCAAGAAGAACCAGGCGTCGGGGATCAAGAGCCTGCTCAACGTGCTCTACGTGCTGCTCTCGCTGTCGATCCTCGTCAGCTTCTTCGGGATCGTGAACACGCTCGTGCTGACCGTGTTCGAGCGCACCCGCGAGATCGGGATGCTGCGCGCCGTCGGGATGACGCGGCGGCAGGTGCGCCGCATGATCCGCCACGAGAGCGTGATCACGTCGTTGATCGGCGCCGTGATCGGGATCCTGCTCGGCCTCGCGCTGGCGGGAATCCTGATCGTGCGGATCAAGGAGATCAGCTTCTTCTGGCCGTGGACACAGCTCGTCGTCTTCCTGATCGCGGCGGTCGTCGTCGGGATCCTGGCGGCGATCTTCCCGGCGCGCCGCGCCGCCAGGCTGAACCCGCTCGAGGCGCTGCAGTACGAGTGAGAACTCAGCCGCTGCGGCGGCCGAGCAAGGCGGCGCCGAGGGCGGTCACGACGACGAGCCAGAGCGTCGCATGATGGAGCGTGACGAGGATCGCGAGGTCGTGTCTCATGCGTCGGCGGGTCTTCGCGCCCGCCGCGCGACGCCGTCCCGTTCGGCGGCCTCGGCGACCGCGCGCGCGACGGCCGTCGTCACCTCCCGGTTGAAGACGCTCGGAACGACGTACTCGGCCCCGAGCTCGTCCTCGGCGATGACGGACGCGATCGCATGGCCGGCCGCCACCTTCATGCCTTCGGTGATCGCCATCGCCCGCACGTCGAGGGCGCCGCGGAAGACGCCCGGGAAGGCGAGCACGTTGTTGATCTGGTTGGGATAGTCGGAGCGCCCGGTTGCGACGACGGCGACCTTGCCCGCGGGAAGGTCCTCCGGTGCGATCTCGGGTGTCGGGTTCGCCATCGCGAACACGATTGCGTCGTCGTTCATTCGTTCGATGCCCGCGGCTGTGATCGCCCCCGGCCGGGAGAGACCGATGAACACGTCCGCTCCCTCGAGCAGCTCGTCCGCGCTGCCCTGCAGGCAGCCGGGGTTCGTCCGCTTCGCGTAGGCCTCCTTGATCGGGTCGAGGCCTGGCCGGCCGTCGAAGATCGCACCGTCGATGTCGCAGCCGACGATGTGGCGGACACCGGCGTTGAGGAGGATGTCCGTGACCGCGACGCCGGCAGCACCGACGCCGGTCGTCACCACCCTGATCTCGTCGATCGGCTTGTCCACCACCCTGAGGGCGTTGAGGAGTGCTGCGAGGACGACGATCGCGGTTCCGTGCTGGTCGTCGTGGAAGACGGGGATCTCGAGGTCGGCGCGCAACCGCTGCTCGATCTCGAAGCAGCGCGGCGCGGAGATGTCCTCCAGGTTGATACCGCCGAAACCCGGCGCGATCGCCTTCACGGCGGCGACGATCTCGTCCACCTCCTTCGTGTCGAGGCAGATCGGCCAGGCGTCGACGCCGCCGAACTCCTTGAACAGCAACGCCTTCCCCTCCATCACCGGCATCGCCGCCTCGGGGCCGATGTCGCCGAGGCCGAGCACGGCGGTGCCGTCGGAGACGACCGCGACCGTGTTCTGCTTGATCGTCAGGTTCCAGGCCGACTCACGATCCTCGTGGACGGCCATGCAGATGCGGGCAACGCCGGGCGTGTAGGCCATCGAGAGGTCGTCACGCGTCTTCACCGGCACCTTCGACCTCATCTCGATCTTGCCGCCGAGGTGCATCAGGAACGTCCGATCCGAGACGCGCTCCACCTCGATCCCCGCGAGCGTGCGGACGGCCGCGACGATGCGGTCGAGGTGCTCGCTGTCGGACGCGTCGACGGTGACGTCCCGGATCTTCTCGCCCTTCTCGACCCGCACGAGGTCGATCGCGCCGAGCGAGCCGCCCGCGTCGCCGATCGCGGCCGCGAGCCGCGCGAACGCACCGGGTGCGTCGGTGAGCCGAACCCGGAGCGTGGCGCTGAACGACGCCGAGACGTGACTCATGTTCGGATCACGCCCGCTGCGGCAAGGGCCACGATCTCGCCCGGGGTGTAGCCGGCCTCGCCGAGTATCTCGGCCGTGTGCTCACCGACGGCGGGAGGCGCGGAGCGATGGAGCGCCCGGTTGCCGTCGAACGAGAGCGGCAGCGCAGGGAGCGTCAGACCGGGGATCGTCGGGTGGTCGAGTGGCTGCAGGAG
Organism: uncultured Gaiellales bacterium; assembly: GCA_964581085.1. Lineage (GTDB taxonomy): Bacteria > Actinomycetota > Thermoleophilia > Gaiellales > Gaiellaceae > Gaiella. The sequence goes on from CAZOMP010000004.1 coordinate 119,429, forward strand.
CCCGAGCGCCTCCGTCTGCGGCGACGCGGCGACGTCGGCCACATCCGCGACGGGTGCGACGGGAACGCCGGCCGCCTTCAGTCGGGGAATCCAGTACGCCGTCTCGTGCTCGGTCAACGTGTCGGTCAGGATCGCACACAGCTCGTCGCGGTGACGCACTCGAAGCGCGTTCGAGCTGAAACGCGGATCTTCGAGGAGGTGGGGGAGTCCGAGCACGGCACAGAGGGCGGCGAAGAGTCGGTCATTGCCACCCAGGATCATCAGCTCGCCGTCGGCGGTCGGGAAGACCTGATAGGGCGCCACAGCCGGGAAGCGGGTGCCCTGCCCGTGCGGTACCGAACCGTCGGCGAGGTAGCCGACGAGGTGATAGCCGATGTAGCCGACGGCGGTCTCGTAGAGCGAGACGTCGACGACCGCGCCCTCACCTGTCCGCTCCCGCTCGAGCAGCGACGCGAGGATGCCGAGCGCCGCCCAGGTGCCGGTGCCGTAGTCGATCAGCGAGGAGCCCGCGCGGACACCCGGGCGTCCCGGCTCCCCGGTGACCGAGATCAGGCCTCCGGCCGCCTGCATCAGCGCGTCGTACCCGGCCTCACCGCTCAGGGGGCCGATGCGGCCGTAGGCGCCGAGCGAGCAGTAGACGAGGCGCGGGTTGCGTCGCCGGAGTGCCTCGGCGCCGAGTCCGAGCTCATCTACGAGCCCCGGCCGCATGCTCTGCACGAACGCGTCGGCGCCGTCGACGAGCCGCAGCAGGGCGTCGCGTCCGCGCGGGTCGCGGAGGGAGATCGCGAGCGATCGCTTGCCCGCGTTGGCCGCGAGGAACATCGCCGATTCGCCGTTCCAGAACGGCGGCCCCCAGGCGCGCCCGTCGTCGCCCGTGTCGGGTCGCTCCACCTTGATCACGTCCGCTCCGAGCGCCGCGAGGATCTCGGCGCAGAACGGGCCGGCGATCGACGTCGTCACGTCGATCACGCGCATCCCCGCGAGCGGCTGCGTCTCCACCTGCCCATCATCCCCCTTCGCGCCTCTGCGAGGATGCAGACGTGTTCAACCACATGATCGACTGGGTCAGCGGGTCGAACTGGAGCTACCTGGCGATCTTCGCGGTGGCGCTCCTCGACGCGTTCTTTCCCGTCGTTCCGAGCGAGTCGATGGTCGTGCTCGCCGGCGTGCTCGCCGGCGCGGGCGACCTCAACGTCTTCGTCGTGATCGCGGTCGCGTGGGCCGGCGCCGTCGCAGGCGACAACATCTCGTACGGGATCGGCAAGTTCGTGGGGGAGAGGACGGTGCGCCGGCTGTTCCGGCACGAGAAAGCCCACAGAGGCTTCGACTGGGCCGAGCAGCAGCTCGAGGAGCGGGGGAGCTACATCATCCTCGTGGCGAGGTTCATCCCCTTCGGGCGCACTGCGGTCACGTTCACCTCGGGCTATACGAAGGGCCTGCCGTGGCACCGCTTCTTCCGGTACGACCTCGTCGCCGGCTTCATCTGGGCGATCTACGCGACGATGCTCGGCTACGTCGGTGGCAAGCAGTTCGAGCAGCAGCCGTGGAAGGGAGTCCTCGTCGGGCTCGGAATCGCCTTCGCGGTCGCCTTCGGGATCGAGCTCATCCGCAACCGGCGCGCCAGGCGGGCCGCCCGGAACGAGGTTGCGGCGGATCCGGAGTCGTGAAGATCCACATCACCGGCGCGACCGGCTTTCTGGGCACCGAGCTGTCTCGCCTGGCGCCGTTCGCGACGACGGAGCGCGTCGAGGTACGGGACCGGGACGCCGTTCTGACTCTGCTCGAACGGTTGCGGCCCGACGCGGTGATCCACACCGCCTATCGCCAGGCCGGCGAAGGCGCCCGCGCCATCGTCGTCGAGGGCTCCGAGCATGTCGCGCAGGCGTCGGCTTCTGTCGGAGCGAGGCTCGTGTACGTCTCCACCGACGTCGTCTTCGACGGGCGCAAGGGACGACCCTATGTCGAGGACGACGTCCCGGCCCCGTGCACCGAATATGGCTACGCGAAGGCCGAGGCCGAGGAGCGCGTCGCTGCCGCAGCGCCGGGGGCAGTACTCGTCCGCACGTCCCTGATCGTCGGCGGGCCGGGCCACGAGCCGTCCAAGCACGAGTTGGCGGCAACGAGCCCGGACGGGATCTTCTACGAGGACGAGATCCGTTCGCCGGTCCAGGTCGGCGACCTCGCCGCCGCGCTGCTCGAGCTCGCGGCGACAGACCTCTCGGGGCCTCTCAATGTCGCCGGCTTAGACGATCTCTCCCGCGCCGATCTGGCGCAACTCGTCACGGGCGCTCCCGTCTTGCGTGTTCCCGCACCGCCGGGGCGGCCGCTCGACTGCTCGCTTGACTCGTCGCGTGCCCGCGCGCTGCTGCGCAGCGAGCTGCGCGGCGTGCGGGCCGTCTTCGCCGGCGCTCGTTAGCCGCGAGGGGACGAACCGAACGCCCGGGCGATGCGTTCCTGGATCTCGCGTGAAAGCGCGGCGCCACGCTGCGCGACGGCGTCGAGATCCGGGTCTTCCTCCGGGCTCGGCGGTGGCGACGTGGCTCCGGCTGACTTGGCCTTGCCGCCGAAGGCACGCTCGAGCTTGCCGAGTACCTTGCGTTCGATTCCCTCGCTGAGGTCGAGCGCCCACTCCTCGATCCGGCGCTCGAGGTCGGCCTCACGTTGCTTCGAGCTTCGCGGCGCGGCAGGCGGTTTCGCAGGTGGGGGAGGTGCGGGAGGCTCTGCGGCAACCGGGGAAGGGTCGGGCTCGTCGGCGGCCGTCCGCTCGACGCCCTCGATCTCGAGCTCGAACACGACCTCGGGCTCGTCGATGTCCTTCAGCCGGCGCTGTCCGAGCGGGTAGACGTCGACGCCGGCGGGCAGCGTACTGCCGACGAGGGCGCGGGTCGTCTGCGAGAGCAGCACCTGACCGCCGCGGCAGGTGCCGCAGAGCCGGGCGGCGCGGACGACGTCGAGACCCACGTACCCGTCGGCACCGAGTGTGGGCTCGCCCGTGTGGAGCCCGACGCGGATGCGAACCTCGGTACCGCCCGGCCAGCCGTGCTCGGCATGTGCTCGCTGCATCGCGACCGCCGCGGCAACCGCGTCCGAGGCGCGGGCGAACGCGAAGAAGAAGGCGTCGCCCTGCGTGTCGATCTCGGAGCCGCCGTGTTCGCTGAAGGCGCCGCGGAGCAGGCGCCGGTGCTCGGCGAGCAGGTCCGCATACGCGGCGCCGAGTGCCTTCAGCAGCGAGGTCGATCCCTCGATGTCGGTGAACGCAAAGGTGACCGTCCCCTGCGGCAGGTTCGTCATGCAGCGATCGTAATGGGGCAAGCTGCGTGTGTGAACCGCCTCGCCGACGAGACGAGCCCGTATCTGCGCCAGCACGCCGACAACCCGGTCGACTGGTATCCGTGGGGGGAAGACGCGTTCGCCCGTGCCCGCGAGCAGGACCGACCCGTCCTCCTCTCGGTCGGCTACAGCGCCTGTCACTGGTGTCACGTGATGGCGCACGAGTCGTTCGAGAACCCTGCTGTCGCCGCGCTGATGAACGAGCATTTCGTCAACGTCAAGGTCGACCGCGAGGAGCGGCCGGACGTCGACGCTCTCTACATGGACGCGACCGTCTCGATGACCGGTCAGGGCGGCTGGCCGATGACCGTCTTCCTCACGCCGGTAGGCGAGCCCTTCTTCGCCGGCACGTACTTCCCGCCCGAGCCACGTCACGGGATGCCGTCGTTCCCACTCGTGCTCGAGGCGGTGAGCGAGGCCTGGACGAGCCAGCGTGCAGACGTCGCCGCCCAGGCGCAGCGCCTCGTCGACTCGGTCGCTTCGTCGGCCCTGATGGAGCCGTCGCCAGAGCCGCTCACCGAGGTGCTGCTCGCCGGGGCCGAGCGAGGCATCGCGCAGACGTTCGACCCCCGCTACGGCGGCTTCGGCCGTGCCCCGAAGTTCCCTCCGGCAGCGACCCTGGAGCTGTTGCTGCGCCGCGATGGCGACGACGCGATGGCAATGGTGCGACGGACGCTCGACGGCATGGCTGCAGGAGGGATGTACGACCTCGTCGGCGGCGGCTTCCATCGCTACTCCGTCGACGAACGCTGGCTCGTGCCCCACTTCGAAAAGATGCTCTACGACAACGCCCTGCTCGCCTCGACCTACCTGCATGCGTCGGTCGTGACGGCCGAGCCGCGCTACCGCCGGGTCGTCGAGGAGACGCTCGACTACGTGGTACGCGAGCTGCGGCTGCCCGAGGGCGGCCTTGCTTCGGCCCAGGACGCCGACACCGACGGCGTCGAGGGACTCACATTCACGTGGACGGAGGCGGAGGGCGTTCCACGGGAGCTCCTGCACCCGTTCGAGCACGGACGCTCGATCATCCGCGGTGAGCTGGAGCCGGAGCTGCGCGCGCGGCTTCTCGCCGAGCGTGACCGCCGGCCGCAACCGGGACTCGACGACAAGGTGCTCGCCTCGTGGAACGGGCTAGCGCTCGCGGCGCTCGCCGAGGGAGCCCGGCGGCTCGAACGCCCGGACTGGCTGGCGGCAGCGCTCGACGTGGCGTCGTTCCTGCTCGGGCCGCTCTCCCGGCCCGACGGCCGGCTCTCACGGTCGTGGCGCGAGGGGAAGGTGAGCGGCGAAGGGTTCCTGGACGACTACGCCAACGTCGCCCACGGCCTCCTCGAGCTGCACGTGGCAACCGGCGAGGCGCGCTACCTTCTGGAGGCCCACCGGCTGGCGCTGCTCGCCGTCGAGCTGTTCCACGACACCGAGCGCGGCGGCTTCTTCCTGGCGGCGACAGACGGTGAGGAGCTCGTGGCCCGCACGAAAGCGCTCGACGACAACCCGATTCCCTCGGGCAACGCGATGCTCGCCCACGTCCTCCTGCGCCTGGCACGGATCTGGGGCGACGACGAGCTCGACCGGCTCGGGACCTCCGTGCTGCGGCTCGTGGCGCCGATGCTCGAACGTGTGCCCGGTGCGTTCGGATGGGCCCTTTGCGCGCTCCAGCTGAAGCTCTCGCCGCCGCGCGAGATCGCGGTCGTCGGTCCAGTCGGAAGCCCGGTGGCGCGGGCTGCGCTCGGCCGCTTCGAGCCCGCGACGGTCGTGGCGGTCGGCCCGGCGGAGGGGATCCCGCTGCTCGAGGGCAAGACGCTCGTCGGCGGAGAGCCGGCCGTCTACGTCTGCGAGCGCTTCGCCTGTCGGGCCCCGATCACGGACGCCGCCGCGTTCGTCTAGATGCATCATTCATCTAGGCTGGCGCCATGACCACAACCGAGCTGACCGGCGCCGAAGAGGTTGCGTGGGACCTCTCCGACCTCTACTCGTCCGGCGACGACCCACGCCTCGACAGCGACATGGCGGACGCCGAGGCTGCCGCAGACGCCTTCCGCGACCGCACCTACGGCAAGGTCGCGACCCTCTCCGCCGCCGAGCTCGCCGCCTCGATCGACGAGCTGGAGCGGATCGAGTCGATCGCGACACGCGCCCTCTACTTCGCACACATGGACTTCTCAACCGACATGGCCGAGCCTGCACGGGGTGCGCTCGTCGCGCGGCTCGGCGAGAAGTCGGCCGCGATCGAGACGAAGCTCCTCTTCTTCGGGCTCGAGTGGGCCGCGATCGAGGACGAGCCGGCGGCCCGGCTGCTCGAGGATCCGGCGCTCGAGCGCTGGCGCCACTGGCTCGCCGCGCAACGAGTCTTCCGCCCCTACCTGCTGACCGAGCCGGAGGAGAAGATCCTCACCGAGAAGGCCGTCTCGGGGAACTCCGCCTGGTCGCGGCTCTACGAGGAGGTGCTCGGGGCTATCAAGGTCGAGCTCGAGGACGAGCCGGAGCCGGTTGCGCTCGAGACCGCCATGTCCCGCCTCTACCGGGCCGATCGCGATGTCCGCCGGGCCGCGGCCGAGGCAGTCACCGAGGCCCTGCAGCCGACGCTGCGTACGCGCACGTTCATCTTCAACACGATCCTCCAGGACAAGGCGATCGACGACCGGCTGCGCGGCTACCCGACCTGGATCACGTCCCGCAACCTCGCCAACGAGACCTCGGACGACGCCGTGCAGGCGCTGATCGACGCGGCCACATCGCGCTACGACGTACCGCAACGCTACTACCGGCTGAAGGCGAAGCTGCTTGGGGTCGAGCAGCTCCAGCATTACGACCGGTTCGCCCCGGTCGCCGAGGATGGCCCGAAGACGTCCTGGGAGACGGCACGTGCCGTCGTCGTGGACGCGTACGCATCGTTCTCGGACGAGGCCGGCTCGACGGTGGAGCGCTTCTTCGACGACGGCTGGATCGACGCCCCGGTGCGACCGAGCAAGCGTCACGGCGCCTACTGCGCCACGAACGTCCCCGGCGTGCATCCGTACGTCTTCATGAACTACACCGGTGACCGGCGTTCGATTCTCACGCTCGCCCACGAGCTCGGGCACGCGCTGCACGGCTCGCTCGCCCAGCCGCTCGGGCTCTTCAACGCCTCGACGCCGCTCACGACCGCCGAGACCGCATCGGTCTTCGGCGAGGCGCTCACGTTCAAGCAGTTGCTCGAGTCGGAGGACGATCCGCGGGCGCGGCTCGACCTCCTGACCGGCCAGCTCGAGGACGCGATCGCGACCGTCTTCCGCCAGATCGCGATGAACCGCTTCGAGAACCTCGCCCACAACGAGCGCCGGGACTCGGGCGAGCTCTCGTCCGATCGGCTCGGCGAGCTGTGGCTCGAGTGCCAGACGGACCTCTTCGCCGACTCCGTCGGCACGGAGGGCTACGGGAGTTGGTGGAGCTACATCCCGCACTTCCTGGGGACGCCCGGCTACGTCTACGCCTATGCGTACGGGTTCCTCTTCGCGCTTGCGATCTTCCGCGCCCACCAGCGTGAGGGCGACGCGATGGTCGGCTCCTATCTCGACCTCCTCCGCGCCGGCGGCTCGCAGTCGCCCGAGGAGCTCGCGGCCATGGTCGGGCTCGACCTGACCGACCCCGCGATCTGGGCGAGCGGCATCGACGCGATCGCCGACGACCTCGACCAGGCGGAGGCGCTCGCAGCCGAGATCGGGCTCGGCTGACCTCGGGGCCAACCTTTCGGGGCCTCTGGCGTCTAGGTAGGCGGGCGGTTATGGTCGCCCCGTCACCTCATCGAAGGAGTGTCAATGCGCAGGTTCGTGCTCATCGGGCTCGCGCTCGTCACGGCGATCGGCATCACGGCGTCGGCGGCAACGACCGCCACGACCGAGACGGGCGTCACCAACAAGACGATCACGATCGGCGGCACCTTCCCGCTCTCGGGTCCCGCGTCCCTGTACGCGACGATCCCGCAGGCGATGGCCGCCTACTTCTCGTATGTCAACGCACGCAGGGGGCCCGACGGCAAGCGCGGCGTCTACGGCCGCCAGATCATCTGGAAGTACAAGGACGACCAGTACTCGCCACCCCAGGCAGTCCAGCTCACCCGCGGTCTCGTCGAGCAGGACAAGGTCTTCGCCATCGTTGGCTCGCTCGGCACCGAGGTGAACCTGGCGATCCGGCCGTACCTGAACTCGAAGAAGGTGCCGCAGATGCTCGTTGCCACCGGCGCGACGACGTGGGGGGCCGACTGGAAGAAGTACCCGTGGACGACCGGCTGGCAGCCCTCCTACCAGCTCGAGGGCAAGTTCTACGGGCAGGCGATCGCTCGTAACAGCCCGAACGGGAAGATCGGCGTCCTCTACCAGAACGACGACTACGGCAAGGACTACCTGACCGGGCTCAAGACCGGCCTCGGCGGTAAGACCGGGAACATCGTCGACGAGGAGCCGTTCGACGTCACCGTCACGAGCGTTGCCCAGCAGATCGCGAAGCTGAAGGCGAGCGGTGCCAACATCTTCGTCATCTTCGCCACACCGACGCAGACGATCAGGGCGTACGCGACGGCGAACGCGCTCCGGTGGCAGCCGGCGGTCATCTACACGAACTCCGTCTCGGCCACGGACACATTCCTGACGCTCGCGAAGGCAAGCGGCGGCGGCGACCTGCCGAACCGGACGTTCACCGTGCAGTACGCGAAGGATCCCGCCAACCCGGCGTGGGACAACGACCCCGCGATGAAGCTCTACAAGAGCGTGATGGCCAAGTACTACCCGAAGGGCCGCGTCACCGACGCGCTCAACCTCTACGGGGTCGCCGTCGCGCACGCGTTCGTGCAGCTGCTCTACAGCGCGGGCAAGAACCCGACCCGCGACTCGCTGCTGAAGGCGTACCGGAGCTGGAACGAGGCCAACCCGTTCCTGCTCCCGGGCGTCAAGCAGCGGACGGGCGTGACGGGGCAGTTCCCGATCAAATGCGAGCAGATCGTGAAGTTCACCGACGGGACGTTCCGGCCCGTCTCGGGCACGAAGTGCTCCCCGACCGGGACGTAGCAGCGCATCAGTCAGTGAGTGGGAGAGGGCCGGCCGTCGCCGGCCCTCACCTTTTCAGTCCACGAGCTCGGCGAGAACCGCGAGCGCCTCGGCCTGACGTGCCTGGAGAACGAGCGTCGTCGCCCCGCTCTCGCGCCAGGCATCGAGCCGGTCGGCGATCCGGTCGCGACCGCCGACGAGCGCGATCTCGTCGACGAGCGCATCGGGGACGGCGAGCGCCGCATCGCCCTTGCGTCCGTCGAGGTAGGCATCCTGGATCGCCTCCGCCTCCCCCTCGAAGCCGTAGCGGCCGGCGAGCGTGGCGTAGAAGTTCCGGCCGCGAGCGCCCATCCCGCCGATGTAGAGCGCGAGCAGCGGCTTCAGGAGATCACGGCATGCCTGGAGGTCGTCGCCGAGCACGACGGGGACGAGCGGCGCCAGGTCCCAGCCCTCGGGACGGCCGCCGCGTCGCGCGAAGCCCTCTGTGAGCGCCGGACCATGGACCGCTCCGGCCCGTTCGGGCGAGAAGAAGATCGGCAGCCAGCCGTCGGCGATCTCCGCCGTCAGGGCCACGTTCTTGGGCCCGATCGCGGCCAGGTAGATGGGCACCTCGGTGCGCAGTGGATGGACGATGATCTTGAGCGGCTTCCCGAGCCCGGTGGCGCCGGGACCCCTGTAGGGGATCTCGTAGTGCTCGCCGCTATGCTCGAGCGGCGCCTCGCGACGGAGAATGGTACGGATGATCTCCACGTACTCGCGCGTGCGCCCGAGTGGCTTGCCCCAGGGCTGCCCGTGCCATCCCTCCGCGACCTGGGGGCCGGAGGTGCCGAGGCCGAGCAGGACACGGCCGCCCGAGAGAAGGTCGAGCGTCGCGACCGTGGTCGCGGTGGCGGCAGGAGACCGCGCCGGCATCTGCATGATCGCGCTGCCGACGTTGATGCGCTCCGTCGTCGCCGCGATCCAGGCCATGGGCGTGACCGCATCCGTCCCGTAGGCTTCCGACGTCCACACCGAGTGGAACCCGAGCCGGTCCGCCTCCTGCGCGAGCGCGACGCCCCGGACGGGATCGTCGTAGTTGAGTTGGAGAGCGAGGCGCACCGTGCACGATCCTACTGATCGAACCGCGCTGTTCCCGGCCGCCTACCTCGAGCGGCGCGCTCAGGTGAGAGAGTTCATGGAGCGCCACGTCTACCCGAACGAGGGCGTGCTCGACCGGGAGAGCGACGACGCGCAGGTGCTGCTGGTGGAGTTGCAGGCGCGTGCCCGTGAGACCGGGCTCTGGGCGCCGCACGTCCCTCCCGAGGCAGGCGGGTCGGGCGAGGGCTTCCTCTACTACGCGTGTCTGAACGAGGAGATCGGCCGTTCGCACTGGGCCCAGCTCGTGTTCGGCTGCCAGGCGCCAGACGCGGGCAACGCCGAGATCCTGCACCTGTTCGGGAGCGAGGAGCAGAGGGTCGAGTTCCTCGAGCCACTCGTCGCGGGCCGGGTCCGCTCCTTCTTCTCGATGACCGAGCCCGAGGTGGCGGGCTCCGACCCGACGCTCCTCCAGACCCGCGCCGTGCTCGACGGCGACGACTGGGTGATCGACGGGCAGAAGTGGTTCTCCTCGGGCGCCGAGGGCGCGTCGTTCGGGATCGTGTTCGCGATCACCGACCCCGACGAGGCCCCGCATCGGCGTGGAACCATGATCCTCGTCCCCGTCGAGACGCCTGGTGTCGTGGTCGCGCCTCCGACCTCCGTCCTCGGCCACTCCGGCCGCGGCTGGAACACGCATTGCGAGGTGTCCTACCAGGGTGTCCGCGTTCCGGTCGCGAACACCCTGGGGGGGCGGGGGGAGGCCTTCCGGCTGGCGCAGAAGCGGCTCGGGCCCGGCCGGATCCACCACGTCATGCGCTGGCTCGGTCAGATGCAGCGTGCGTTCGACCTGATGTGCTCCTACGCACTCCGGCGCGAGGCGTTCGGCGGCCCGCTGGCCGACAAGCAGACGGTCCAGAACTGGATCGCCGACTCGGCGGCGGAGATCCAGGCGTGTCGGCTCCTGACGATGGACTGCGCTCGCCGGATCGACGAGGGCTCCGAGGCGCGCGTCGAGGTCTCGCTGCTGAAGTTCTATGCCGCTTCGGTGCTCAACGAGGTGATCGACCGCGCCATCCAGGTTCACGGCGCCCGCGGCCTCACCGATGCGACGCCGCTCGCCCGGATGGCGCTGCACGCGCGCGCGGGGCGGATCTACGACGGTCCCGACGAGGTGCACCGGATGGTGGTCGCCCGGCGGATCCTCAAGGGTTACGCAACCGGGGAGGCGTGGCGGTTCTCGTAGGGTCTGCGCCGGCCGGGCGGCGTCAGCGACCGCCGAACCGCGCCGGCCGTTTCTCGACGAACGCGGCGACCCCTTCCTGCCCGTCCTCGCTCAGGAGGCAGCGCCGGAAGCCGTCCGCCTCGCGCCGCAGCCCTTCCTCGAGCGGGAGGTCACGGGTGGTGCGCGCGAGCTCGCGGAGCACGCCCACCGCGTGCGGCGACTGCGCGGCGATCGTGCCGGCGAGGGTGGTCGCTTCCTCCAGCAGGTCCTCGCGCGGGACGACCTTCTCGACGAGCCCCCAGGCAAGCGCGGTCTGGGCGTCGATGAACTCGCCCGTCAGGTTGAGGTAGTTGGCCCGTCCGAGCCCGACCAGCCGCGGTAGGCGCTGCGTGCCGCCACCGCCCGGGATCAGGCCGAGCTTGATCTCCGGCTGCCCGAGCTTTGCGTCGTCCGCGCATACGCGCACGTCACAGCACATCGCGAGCTCGAGGCCGCCGCCGAGGCAGTAGCCGCCGATCGCCGCGAGAAACGGCGTGCCGGCCGCATCCATCCGGTGCCCGAGCGCCTGGATTCCGCGGGCGGCTCCACCCGTGCTCGCGCCCTCCTCGCGCAGGCTGGGAAACTCCTTGATGTCTGCTCCCGCAACGAACGCTCGCTCACCGGCACCGACGAGCACGATCGCCCGGGTCGCGTCGTCGCGGTCGAGCCGGTCGACTTCCGCCTCGAGCTCCGCGACGAGCGCAGCGGAGAGCTGGTTCAACGGCGGGTTGTCGATCGTGAGGACGGCGACGGCGCCCTCCTGCCGGGTGCTGACGAACGTTCCCATGCTCCTCCTCGCTCTGGACGGCGTGCCGGCTCCTCTAGCCGAACTGCTCGCGCAACGCAGTCTTGCGGAACTTCCCGACCGCGGTCTTCGGGATCTCGTCGACCGCCTCGAACCGGTCGGGCAGCCACCACTTCGCGAAGTTGGGAGCAAGGAACTCCCGCAACTCCTCGGAGCTCGCCGAGCGGCCCTCGCGGAAGACGACGACGGCGAGGGGCCGCTCCGTCCACCGTTCGTCGGGGATTGCGATCACGGCGGCTTCGAGCACCGCTGGATGTCCCATCAGCGCGTTCTCGAGCGCCACGGTGGAGATCCACTCGCCGCCGGACTTGACGAGGTCCTTGGTGCGGTCCTGGATCTCGACGTAGGCGTCGGGGTGGATGGTGACGATGTCGCCCGTGCGGAACCAGCCGTCGTCCGTCCAGCGATCCTCGCTGCCGGGCGAGTCGTAGTAGGCGGACGCGATCGACGGCCCCCGCACCTCGAGCTCCCCCATCGTCTCGCCGTCCCACGGGACGAGGCCGACATCGCCGCGCGCCCTGATCTCGACGAACGGGATTGGCGGCCCCTGCTGGGCGCGCTTGTCGTAGGCCTCGCTCTGCGAGAGGCCGAGCTCCTGACCGGACGTGCCCGAGAGCGTCCCGACCGGGCACATCTCGGTCATGCCCCAGCCGTGGGTGATGTGGATTCCGTGACGCTCGCGGAACGCCTCGATCAGCGCGCGCGGCGCGGCTGCGCCGCCAACCGTCATCATCCGTATCGCGGACAGATCCCAGCGGTCGGGTTCGGCGTCGAGGGCGGCGAGGATACCGGTCCAGATCGTCGGCACGCCTGCGCTCAGGGTCACCCGCTGCTCGACGAACGCGTCGAGCAACGTGGCCGGGTCGAGGTGCGGACCGGGGTAGACGTGCTTGACGCCCGAGAGGAGGGACGAGAACGGGAAACACCACGCGTTGGCATGGAACATCGGCACGACGGGAAGCGACACGTCGCCGGCGTTCGCCCCGAGCAGGCCGCCTGTGATCAGTGCGTGGAGGGCGATCGCCCGGTGTGAGTAGACGACGCCCTTCGGCCTTCCGGTGGTGCCGCTCGTGTAGCACATCGCCGCGGCGGCACCCTCGTCGATGTCGCGGTAGGAGAACGAGCCGGGATCGTGGCGGCCGAGCAGCTCGTCGAAGTCGATCGCACCCTCGGGTGTCGGGCCTGTCCCTACGGCAATCACGTGTTCGAAGCCGCAGCGGCCGCTGAAGGCCTCGACGAGCGGCCAGAGCACCTTGTCGGCGATCAGGACGCGGTCGCCGGCGTGCGTCGCGATGTAGGTGAGATCGTCCGGGTGGAGGCGAAGGTTGAGCGTGTGCGTGACGAGGCCGCCTGCGGGAGCGCCGACGTAGGTCTCGAGGTGTTCGTGGTGGTTCCACATGAACGTCGCCACGCGGTCGCCGTCGACGAGCCCGAGCTCGTCGCGCAGTGCGACGGCGAGCCGTTTCGCCCGCTCGGTGAACTCGCGGTAGGTGTAGGTGTGCCAGCTCTTGTCGGGCAGCCGGCTGACGATCTCCTGTCCCGGAAAGACCTCCTCGCCGCGGCGCAGGATGGCCGGGACGTTCAACTGGTAGTCCATCATCAGTCCCTGCACCTCAGACCTCCTTCTTCTCACTGTCGAGCAGATAGGACGCGATCTCGGAGCGCAGCTGGGCCGTGGACGCTTCCCACGACTGGATCCAGAGCGCCCGCTTGTAGAACCGGTGGAGCGCGTGCTCCCAGGTGAAGCCGATGCCACCGTGAACCTGGATCGAGCGCTCGCAGGCCGCGACGGCCGCGTCGGCGCAGAGCGCCTTCGCTGCGGCTGCCGACACGGCCGCCCGGTCGTCGTCGACGGAGATACACCACGCGGCGAAGAGCGCGAGCGAACGGCCGAGCTCGAGCTCCATCAGGGACGACGCGAGCGGGTGTGAGATCGCCTGGTAGACGCCGATCGGCTTCCCGAACTGCGTCCGCTCCTTCGCATAGCCGACGGCGAGCTCGAGGGCAGCGGCGCCGACGCCCGTCGCCTCGAGCGCGAGCGCGGCGAGCGACCGTGTGCGCAGCTGCGGGAGGAGCTCCGAGCTCGCGAGGGCGGAACCGACTTGGCCGCCCGAGACGACGCCGAGCGGTCGGGTGGTGTCGTTGGTCTGCAGCACCTCGCGAGCGGCGCCCTCGAGCTCCCAGATCGAGTCACCACCGGGTACGGCGATCCGGGTCACCGTGTCGAGGTCGGGGACGAGCGGTGCGTTCGCGAGCGTCCAGCTCGCCTCGCCGCGGGCGACCTCCGCCTGCCGCTCCGGCGGCAGCGCGGGCAGGACGGTCGCCACCGTGGACCAGTACGGGGCGTGCGTGAGCGCCCGGCCCATCTCCTCGAACAGGATCGCCTCCTCGAGGAAGCCAAGGCCGGCGCCGCCGAGCTCCGGCGCCACCGAGACGCCCGTCCACCCGAGTTCGGCCAGCTCGACCCAGCTCGGCTCCGGGGTGGCCGCGAGGAACTCCCGTGCCTGGCGGCGCAGGTCGTCCTGCTCGGGCGTGAACGAGAAATCCATCCGCTACCTCGACCTCGGCAACCCGAGGACGCGTTCGGCGATGATGTTGCGGAGGATCTCCGAGGTGCCGGCCTCGATCGTGTGGCCGCGGCTGCGCAGCTGGAGGTGCTGCCAGTAGCCCCCGTAGGGTGCGTTGTCGGCGAGGAGCTGCGCGTCGGTGCCGAGCAGCTCCAACCCGAGCTTCGTGACCCGCTGCGCCGCCTCCGACCATTGCTGCTTCAGGATCGAGCCCTCCGGCCCTGGGATCCCGGTCTTCATGAGGACCGAGAGCGAGCGGTAGGCCGTGTGGCGGAGCCCCTGGAGCTCCATCCACTCGCGGGCGATCGCGTCGCGTTGCACCGGCGTGGCACCGCGGTCGCGGGCGAGCTCGACGAGCCTGCCGACCATCACCTCGAGTTGGGCGACGAGCGCGAACCCGAGCGTCCCGCGCTCGTGGAGCAGCGTCGTCATCGCCACCTGCCAGCCCCCACCGACCTCGCCGAGGACGTTCTCGACGGGCACCTCGACGCCCGTGAAGAAGATCTCGTTGAACTCGGCCTCCCCGGTGAGCTGGCGCAGAGGCCGCACCTCCACCCCCGGCGAACGCATGTCCACGATCATGTACGTCAGCCCGGCATGCCGCTCGGAGGCCGGGTCGCTGCGCGTGAGCAGGATGCACCAGTCGGCGATGTGTGCGAACGACGACCAGACCTTCTGGCCGTCGACCACGAAGCAGCCGCCTTCGAGCCGAGCGCTCGTCCGGACGGCGGAGAGGTCGGAGCCGGCGCCGGGCTCGGAGAAGCCCTGACACCAGATCTCGCGGGCTGAGAGCAGCGGCTGGAGGTAGCGCGCCTTCTGCGCTTCGGTGCCGGTCGCGATGATCGTCGGACCGGCCATCCCGAGCCCGATCACACCCAGATGCTGCGGCGCCTCGGCCCGCGCCAGCTCCTCGAGAAAGATCGCCTGGTAGCTGTACGGCCTGTCGCCGCCGCCGTATGCCTGCGGCCACGTCAGGCCGATGTAGCCGGCGTCGTAGAGCGTCGAGCTCCAGGTACGGATCGCATCGGTCTCGTAGCGGGCCGCGCCGCCGCGATGCCCGCGGAGCTCGTCGGGGACGTTCGACGCGAGCCACGCGACGAGGTCGCTGCGAAACTGAGCCTCGTCGGGGGAGTCGCGAAGGTCCACGGCACGATCCTACGATGTACAGAAGGAGAGGGAAAGCGTCGTCGCGGGCCCGCTTAACCCGGCGTTCATGCGGTCCCCGTGGAGGGCGTCTACCCTGCGAACGAGCCGCGAGTAGCTGTTTCAGCCCACTGCGAAGGAGGGAACGATGTCGTCGTCCGAGATGTCGCCGGGCCCGGATCACGGCGTCGGCCGCACCCAGCTCGAGGAGGCGCTCGTCGAGGTCAAGCGCGTGATCGCCGGCCAGGACGAGATGCTCGAACGTGTCCTCGTCTGTCTCGTCGCCGGCGGGCACCTGCTGATCGAGGGCGTCCCGGGGCTCGCGAAGACGCTCACGATCAAGACGACGGCGGCCGTTCTGGGCGGCTCCTTCCGTCGCGTTCAGTTCACCCCGGACCTCGTGCCCAGCGATCTCGTCGGCACGCGCATCTACCGGCCAGACAGCGGTGACTTCGACACCGAGCAAGGCCCTGTCTTCTGCAACTTCCTCCTCGCCGACGAGATCAACCGCGCCCCGGCCAAGGTGCAGTCGGCGCTGCTCGAGGTGATGCAGGAGCATCAGGTCACGATCGGCCACGAGACGATGAAGGTGCCTGACCCGTTCCTCGTCATGGCGACGCAGAACCCGATCGAGTCGGAGGGCACCTATCCGCTGCCGGAGGCACAGGTCGACCGGTTCATGTTGAAGGTGCTCGTGGGGTACCCGAGCCGCGACGAGGAGCTGACCGTCGTCCACCGCTCGCTCGTCGACCCTCCCGACGTCCACAGAGTGCTCGAGATCGAGTCGCTGCGTTCGCTGCAGCGGGCCGTGCTTCGCATCTACGTCGATCCGTCGCTCGTCGCCTACGCGGTCTCGCTCGCGGAGGCGACGCGCAATCCGGCGGCGATCGGTCTCGACGAGGTCGCGGGGCTCGTCGAGTACGGTGCCAGCCCGCGCGGCCCGATCGCGCTCGTGCAGAGCGCGCGTGCACTCGCCCTCGTCCACGGGCGAGACTACGTGCTGGGATCGGACCTGCGTTCGCTCGCAAAGGACGCGCTCCGGCACCGACTCGTGCTCAGCTACCGCGCGCTCGCCGAGCAGCGCACCGCCGACGACGTGCTCGACGCGGTGCTGGAGCGTGTCGCCGCTCCGCCGCTCGAGCTCGGGAGGCCGGCGGCGGCATGACCACCGACCTCCGGGCACTCGGGCCGCTCGAGACGCCGGAGCGCCCCGGGCCCGGACCGATGCCGGAGCAGCTGCTCCGCGCGCTCGAGCTCTCGATCGGCCGCCGGGTCGACGGGTTACTTGCCGGCGACCATCGGTCGCACCTGCTCGGCCGCGGCAGCGAGCTAGCCCAGGTCCGCCCCTACGTCCCCGGCGACGACGTGCGCCTGATCGACTGGAACGTGACCGCGCGGACGAACGCGCCGCACGTCCGCGTCCAGCTGGCCGAGCGGGTGCTCGTCACCTGGATCGTGCTCGACCGTACGCCCTCGATGGGGTTCGGCACAGCCGACCGACGCAAGGCCGACGTCGCAGTCGGCGTCGCCCTCGCGCTCGGCCACGCAGCGAGCATGCGCGGGAACCGCGTCGGCCTCGTCGGGTTCGGCGCTGGAGCCCCGGTGCCACTGCCACCCAAACAGGGCCGTGCCGGACTCGTCGGGCTGCTGCTTGCGCTCGGGGACGAGGACGCCGGGACCGGCGTCGCGGAGGAGCTGACGGAGGCGCTCACCGTCGTCGCGTCGACCGCCCGGCAGCGGTCGCTCGTCGCCGTCGTGTCGGACTTCCGAGGGCCGCGCAGCTGGCGGGCACCGCTCCTCGACCTTGCCGCCCGCCACGATCTGCTCGCGATCGAGATTCGCGATCCGCGGGAGGAAGAGCTGGTCGACGTCGGGGAGGTGTGGTTCACCGACCCGGAGACCGGCGCCCGGCTTCGGGTCGACACGAGCGACCCGAGGCTCCGGCTCCGGTTTGCGACCGCGGCTGCCGAGGAGCGCCGCGCCGTCGCCTCCGAGCTCGCGTCCGCCCACGCGGCACACGTCGTCCTCTCGACCCGTGGCGACTGGCTGCGCGTTCTCGCCGGCCGGCTCGGGAGGCGCAGGTGACGTTCGGTTCCCCGCTCGCCCTGCTCGGCCTGCTCGTGGTACCGGCGTTGATCGCGTTGATCGTCGTCGGCGAGCGTCGGCGCGAGGCACGGCGGGCGCGGTTCGGGACGCCGGCGCTCGTGGCGGCTTCGGCGCCGGCGCCACGCCGGCTCCGCCGGCTGCTGCCGATTGTGCTCGCGCTCGTGGCGCTGAGCGCTCTCCTCGTCGGCGTCGCCCGACCCAAGGCAAGGGTGCCGGTGAAGGGCAAGCAGGCGACGGTGATCCTCGCGCTCGACAGCTCGCGCTCGATGGCGGCGACGGACGTGCTCCCGTCGCGTCTCGACGCGGCGCTCGCGGCAGCGCGGACCTTCCTCGACGCGGCACCCAGGAGCTACTCGGTCGGGATCGTCTCCTTCTCGACACGGGCCTCCCTCGTGCTTCCACCGACGCTCGACCGAGACGCGGCGCGAGCCGCGCTCGACCAGATCCGGCTTGCGACGGGTACCGCGATCGGCGATGCCCTCTACCGCTCCGTGCGAGCCGCGCGGCCCCAGGGCCGGCCGGCGAGAGATGCACCACCCGCCACCATCCTGCTCCTCTCCGACGGCGAACAGACGGCGGGCATCCGCCAGCCGCTCGCCGCCGCCGCCCTCGCCAGAAAGGCCGGGATCACCGTGAACACCGTCGCGCTCGGAACGCGCGATGCGATCGTCGACGTCCCGCTCGCCAACGGGCTGAGGGAGAAGGTCACGGTAGCGCCGGACACGGAGACGCTGCAGCGCATCGCGCAGCTGACCGGCGGTCGTTACGCCGCCGCCCCCGATGCGGGGCGCCTGAAGCAGGTGTACCACGATCTCGGTGCGCGGATCGGCAAGCGCCGCGAGCTGCGCGAGGTCACTGCGGCGTTTGCGGGAGCGGGAGTGCTGTTGCTCCTCGCCGCCTCGGGCCTCTCGCTCGCGTGGACGCGGAGGGCCCTATGAGGCGTGCGGTGCTGCTGACGTCGATCGCCCTCGCGTCTGTAGTCGGCGCGATCGCGGCTCCTCCGGCCGGGGCCGCCGACGAGTGCAGGGGGCTCCGTGTCTGTCTGCCGGTCGCAGGTCCGTGGGTCGTCGTCATGCCGGGGAGGGACGGGGTCGAGTGGGAGCTCGCCTGCCCCGTGCGCGGCTACATCGTCGCGGGCACCGACGCGCGCCTCGCAACGCCTGACGTCCACGTCTCGATCCTCGGCAGGACGGGTAGCCCGGTCGGTCCCGGCGTCACGACCGGGCGCAGCATCGTCTTCCACGCGGTGCGAGCGAGCTCCGTTCGCGCGGCGACGAGCGTTCGGCCCTTCATCGGCTGCATTCCGAGCTCGGGCAGCGGCGGCCGTTCCCTGACGGCCTTCGGCGCTTTGGGCCCCGGCCAGAGGCCGTCCGAGACCATCTTCAGCGTGGTCGTGACGGTGCCCGTCAGGACGGGCATGCAGGCCGTCCGTGCGACCTGTCCGCCGGCGAGCCGGCTGTTCGACGGAACGACGGCAATCGGGTTCGACCAGGCGTCGCCGCCGACCGGCGCACAGCGTGCCTCCGTCTCGGTACGCCGTACGATCGTCGGGAACGACGTCCTCGTGCGCGTCCGCGCCACCTCTGCGGCGGGGCCGCAAGCGCGAGCCCAGGTGCGGGCCCTCTGCACGAGGGTGCGATGAGCCTGCTGTCGCTCAGCTTCGGGTCGCCGTGGTTGCTCGTCGGCCTGCTCGTGCCGGCACTGGCACTCGCCGCCTACCTCTGGCTCGAGCGCCGCCCCCCGGCCGGCGCCGTCTCGTATCCGAACCTTGCCGTGCTCGCGACGGTGGCGACACGGCCGGGCCGGCGGCGGCATGCGGTCGCGGCGCTCCTGCTGGCGGCGCTGGCGCTCCTCTGCGTCGGTGTCGCCCGCCCCCGGCTGCCGGTGCAGGTCGTCTCGGACAAGGCGACCGTCGTCCTCGTCGTCGACGTCTCGATCTCGATGAACGCGACCGATGTCGAGCCGACGCGGCTGGAGGCGGCGCGGGCCGCGATCCGCGCCTTCGTCGACCGTGTTCCGAGTCGCGTCCGCGTGGGTCTGATCGCGTTCGCCGACGACCCGGTCGTGGTCACGCCCCCGACGACGGACCGCAACGCACTGCGGCAGGGGATCGCCTCGCTCACGCCCGGCTACGGCACGGCGATCGGCGACGCCGTTGCCCGAGCCGTCGAGCTCGTGCGGGCATCGACGGGAGAGCCCGCGGCCGGCAGCCGCCGAGCCGCGAAGCCGGACGGGGCGGTCGTCCTGCTCTCGGACGGCTCCCAGACACGCGGGATCCTCGCACCGGCCGACGGTGCCCGGCTCGCCAGGCAGGCAGGCATCCCCGTCTACACGATCGCGCTCGGGACGCTTTCAGGCATGGTCACGCTCAGTCGGGGCGGCGTGCTCGTGACGGTGCCGGTGCCCCCGGACCGGGAGACTCTGGCGGAGATCGCGGAGGCGACCGGCGCCTCGACCTTCGAGGCGACGGACGCGGACGGGCTCGGTACGGTGTACAGGCGGCTCGGCAGCGTTGTTGCGAGGACGTCCCGGCCGAAGGAGATCACGGCCGCCTTCTTGGGGGCGGCAGCGGCGCTCGTCGCCGCGGCGATCGCGGTGGCGTCGCTGACGGCGCCGCGGCTGCCGTGACCGGGCCCGCCTCGCCGCCCCGCCTCGCGTAGTAGCCTCAGCGCGCAAGTGGCGACCTTGCTGTCCGTGCGAGACATCACCCTGCGCTTCGGCGGGATCGTGGCCCTCGACGGCGTCTCCTTCGAGGTCGAGCAGCGCGACATCTGCGGTCTGATCGGGCCCAACGGCGCGGGCAAGACGACGGCCTTCAACGTGATCACACGGCTCTACGACCCCGACGCGGGCGAGCTCGACCTGGACGGCCGCTCCCTGCTGCGTACCCCGGCCCACCGCATCGTCGAACAGGGCATCGCCCGCACCTTCCAGAACATCAACCTCTTCGGCTCGATGTCGGTGCTCGAGAACGTGCTCGTCGGCGCGCACGCTCTCGGCCGTCGGGTGAAGGAGCACGACGCGCTCGCGACGCTCGACTACGTCGGGCTCGGGGCGAGCGCGCGCCGGTCGGCCGCGGCACTGCCCTACGGGATCCAGAAGCGAGTGGAGATCGCACGCGCGCTCGCGGCACAGCCACGGCTGCTTCTGCTCGACGAGCCCGCCGGCGGGCTGAACCTCGAGGAGGTGGACGAGCTGGGTGACTTCATCCTCCGGCTCCGCCGCGACCACGACCTCACGATTCTGCTCGTCGAACACCACATGAGCCTCGTGATGCGGGTCTCCGACCACGTCAACGTGCTCAGCTTCGGACGCAAGATCGCCGACGGCACGCCGGACGAGGTGCGCGCCAACCCGGACGTGGTGGAGGCGTACCTGGGAAGCGACGACACGTGACGCCTCTGCTCGAGCTTCGCGAGGTCGAGGCCCACTACGGGCCCGTGCAGGCGCTCCGCGGCGTCTCGCTGGCCGTCCCCGAGGGCGCTGTCGTCGCTGTACTCGGCGCCAACGGGGCGGGCAAGACGACGACACTGCGGTCGGTCTCGGGAACCGTGCGGCGCAGCGGCGAGATCCTGCTGGCGGGAAAGCCGTTCCGCGGTGGTCCCGAGTCCGCCGCGAAGGCGGGCATCGCGCACGTACCCGAAGGCCGCGGCACGTTCACGGACCTGTCGGTCATCGAGAACCTGCGCCTCGGGGCCTACACGCGGCGAGACCGCTCGGTCAAGGCCGACATCGCCCGGATGGCGGGCTGGTTCCCCTGGATCGAGGAGCGCGGGACGCAGCAGGCCGGCACGCTCTCGGGTGGCGAGCAGCAGATGCTGGCGCTCGCGCGAGCGCTGATGGGTCGGCCGCGCCTGCTCATGCTGGACGAGCCCTCGCTCGGGCTCGCACCACTCGTCGTCCGTGAGATCTTCCGGATCGTGGGGGAGCTGAACGAGCGGGAGGGGCTGACGGTGCTCGTCGTCGAGCAGGACGCGCGGATCGCCCTCAACGCCGCGTCGTCGGCCTACGTGCTCGAGGTCGGTCGCGTCGCCGTGTCGGGCTCGAGCGACGAGCTGCGCGAGGACGAGGCCGTGCGCCGGAGCTACCTGGGCTACTGATGGCCGCGTTCTGGCAACAGGTCGTCTCGGGCATGGCGGCCGGCAGCGTCTACAGCGCGCTGGCACTGGCGCTCGTCCTGATCCACCGCGCCACCGGGGTGATCAACTTCGCCCAGGGCGAGATGGCGGCGTTCTCCACCTACATCTTGTGGACGTTGACGACGAACCACGGCTGGAGCTACTGGCCGGCATTCGCCGTCACGCTCGTCGTCTCGTTCATTGGCGGGGTCGGGATCCACCAGAGCGTGATCCGACCGGTCGAGCGCAGCTCGCAGATCCGGGTCGTGATCATCACGATCGGGCTGTTGCTCGTCATCAACGGGCTCATGACCTGGATCTGGACCGGTGAGGTACGGGCGGTCCAGAGCCCGTTCCCGGACGGGACGTTCGTGATCGGAGGCGTCGCGATCGCCTATCACGACCTCGGCACGATCCTCGTCGTCCTCGGCGCCGTCGTCGCGCTGTGGGCGTTCTTCCAGTTCACGAAGGTCGGCCTGGCGCTGCGCGCTGCAGCCGTGAACCCGGCCGAGGCCCGGCTCGTCGGCGTGCGGGTGTCCTGGATGCTCGGCCTCGGCTGGGGGCTCGCGGCGCTGCTCGGTGCGATCGCGGGCATGCTCACGGCGCCGACGGTCTTCCTCGAGCCTTCGATGATGCAGGCCGTCCTCATCTACGCGTTCGCGGCCGCCGTGCTGGGAGGCATCGACTCGCCGATCGGCGCCGTCGTCGGCGGGCTCATGATCGGTGTCGGGCTCAACCTGCTCGGTACGTATGTCGACTTCGTCGGCGCCGACCTGCGGCTCCCGGCCGCGCTGCTCGTGATCCTGGTCGTGCTGCTGCTGAAGCCGACCGGACTCTTCGGCAAGCGCGAGGTGAAGAAGGTATGAGCCGTGCCACGATCCGCACGCTGCTCGCCTTCCTCGCCCTCGGGGTCGTCGTCTACGTCCTGCCGGTGTTCGTGAGCGGTTTCCGGGCCCAGCAGTTCGCCTATGTCGGGATCTATCTCGTGGCGTTGCTCGGGCTCGACGTGCTGACCGGGTACACCGGCCAGATCTCGCTCGGCCACGGCGCGTTCATGGCGATCGGCGGCTATACGACAGCGCTCCTGATGACCGACCGCGGCATCCAGGACATCTGGACGATCCCGGCCGCGATCGTGATCGCCGGCGCTGTCGGCATCCTCTTCGGCTTCCCGGCGGCGCGGCTCTCCGGGCTCTACCTGGCGCTCGCCACCTTCGGCATCGCCGTCGCGACCGGGCCGCTGATCAAGAAGTTCGAGGGCTTCACGGGCGGGGGCTCCGGCAAGAACCTGTTCGGCGAGCCGCAGCTGACGGCCTCGCTCACGCCGGTGAAGATCCTCGGCTTCGAGCTCGACTTCAACAACTGGCTCTACTACCTCTCGTGGACGATCGCCCTCGTCGGCTACGTGATCGCCTGGCTGATTCTGCGCGGCCGGACGGGCCGGGCGCTGCGGGCCGTTCGCGACAGCGAGACCGCCGCGGTCTCGTCGGGGGTCGATCTGACGCGGACGAAGGTTTTCGCCTTCGGGGTCAGCGCCGCCTACGCAGGCGCTGCAGGAAGCCTGTTCGCGATCGCGACCACCTATGTGAACCCGGACACGTTCCCGGTCACGCTCTCGATCTTCCTGCTCGTGGGCGTCGTCGTCGGTGGGCTCGGCTCGCTGACCGGGCTGATCGTCGGTGCGATCTTCATCCAGTTCATGCCGCTCTGGGCCCAGAACGTCTCGAAGTCGCCGGGGGCGCCGGCCGTCGTTTACGGCGCCATCCTGATCGCCGTCGTGCTGGCGCTTCCCACCGGCGCAGCGGGCCTTTTCGCGCGTGCGATCCGGGTCGTGCGACCCGCGCGAGACTTTCAGAAGCCCTAACACTCGGGGGCTACGATCCGCCGGGCGGTCGAGGGACGACCGCGTTCCCGAACCCCGATCGCCTGTCCGATGCCCCGTCGACTGACGCTTCCACTCGCCACGTCCGCAGTTCTCGCCGCGATCTTCGCGCTCGGCGCCACGGCGGCACTCGCCGGCACGGTGGCGCGCAAGGACGACCCCGGGATCACGTCCAGGTCGATCCTGATCGGCGGCACGGCGCCGCTGACAGGCCTGGGAGCTGCGTCCGCGGGCGTCGCGAAGGGAGCCGAGGCGTACTTTCGCTGGGTCAACGCCCGTGGCGGCGTCAACGGTAGGACGATCACCTACAAGGTGCTCGACGATCGCAGCGACCCGAACCAGTCGCTTCTCCTGACCCGGCAGCTCGTCGAGCAGGACAAGGTGTTTGCGCTCTTCGGCGCGGTCGGGACCGCTGCGGGCCTCGCGACTCGCCCCTACCTGAACACCGCGAAGGTGCCGCAGCTCTTCGTCGCCTCCGGCGGCACCACCTTCGGGCGCGACTACGCGCAGTACCCCTACACGTCGGGCTTCCAGCCGAGCTACCAGTCGGAGGGCTGGGTGTACGGCAAGTACCTCGCCCGCACGGCATCCGGTTCGGCCATCGCGGTTCTCTTCCAGGACGACGAGCTCGGGAGGGAACTGCTCGTCGGCCTCAAGCGAGGCCTGCAACGCTCGAAGACGCGTGTGATCGCAGCACTGCCCTACGACCCGACCGCGAGCGACGTCACCGCCCAGATGACGAGGCTGAAGGCGTCCGGTGCCGACAGCCTCGCGGTCTTCGCCTCGTCCCCGATCGCGGCTCAGGCCTACGAGCTGGCGCACAAGCTCGGCTGGAAGCCGAAGCACATCGTGCTCGACTCGGCCGCCGCCACGCCGGCCACGATGACGACGGCGTCCGAAGGCGGCAAGAACGGGCTCGTTGCGGGCACGATCTCGGTTGCCTTCCTCAAAGATCCGGGCGATCCACAGTGGTCGAAGGATCGCGGGATTGCGCTCCTGCGGCGGATCGTGACCAAGTACGCGCCCGGCTCGAGCGCCACCGATCCGATGGTCGTCTACGGCATGGCGGCGGCGTGGACGCTCGTCGAGGCGATCCGCCGGGTGGGCAAGGATCTGAGTCGCGACAAGCTGGTCAAGCTGCTGGACGGCTTCACGGCGACCGGGAACCCGTTCCTGCTCCCGGGGATCGTCGTGAAGATGTCGGGTGCGGACCACTTCCCGGTCGAGCAGATGCTCCTGCAGCGTTGGCAGACGGGGAGCTGGCGCTCGTTCGGTGGTCTCTGGGCCTACCGGACCGGGTAGACCCCTCATCGGCGCTCTGCCCCGGGGCGCTCGTCTATGCTGGCAGCTCCGGAGCGAGGAGACCGCCCGGCGACACCGTCACCGATGGCATCGCTCCTCACGGACATCCTCGCTGCGTCCCTCGCCGACCTCATGGCCGAGGCGAGGGCGCTGCGCCGGGGCTCGCTCGTCACCTATTCGCCGAAGGTCTTCATCCCGCTGACGACGCTCTGCCGCGACGTCTGCGGCTACTGCACGTTCGCGCAACCCCCTCGCCGCGGTCAACGGGCCTACCTGCCGGTCGAAGAGGTGCTCGAGATCGCCCGCGCCGGTGCAGCAGCAGGCTGCACGGAGGCGTTGTTCACGCTCGGCGACAAGCCCGAGCTGCGCTACCGCGTCGCTCGCGACGAGCTCGCCGTACTCGGGTTCGGGAGCACGATCGAGTACCTCGCCCACTGCGCCGGGCGTGTCCTCGAGGAGACGGGGCTGCTGCCGCATCTCAACCCGGGCGTGATGTCACGCGAGGAGCTCGAGCTGCTCCGGCCCGTGGCAGCTTCCATGGGGATCATGCTCGAGACGGTGGCCGACCGGCTCTCCGAACGCGGCGGACCGCACTGGGCCTCTCCAGACAAGGTTCCTGCCGTCCGGCTCGAGACGATCCGCCTCGCAGGCGAGCTCTCGATTCCGTTCACGAGCGGGATCCTGATCGGGATCGGTGAGACGCGCCGCGAACGGCTCGAGGCTCTGCAGGCAATTGCGGAGCTCGATCGGAAGCACAGACACATCGGTGAGGTGATCGTCCAGAACTTCCGTGCCAAGCCGGGCACGCGCATGGCAATCCACCCAGACGCCCCGTTCGACGAGCAGCTCTGGACGGCGGCCGCCGCGCGCGTCTTGCTCGGACCCGACTGGCACGTGCAGGCGCCGCCGAACCTCGCCTACGACGACTTCCCGCGGCTACTCGATGCGGGCATCGACGACTGGGGCGGTGTCTCGCCCGTCACGGTCGACCACGTGAATCCCGAGGCGCCGTGGCCGGACCTCGAGCGTCTGCGTGAGGCGACGGCGTCGCGTGGGCTGACGCTGGCACCCCGACTGCCTCTCTACCCCGAGCACGTCGCCGATCTCGACCGGTTCGCCGACCCGGCGCTCGCGCCGGCGATCCGCCGCGCCTCTGACTCGCTCGGGCTCGCCCGCGACGACCGCTGGTCACCCGGAGAGCCCGTCGCGGTACCGTTCATCGTCTCCCGGGATGTACCACCGCTCGACCTCGCGGGGGAGGAGCTCGGGTACGACGACCTCGTCCGGCTGCTCTCCTCGCGCGGCGCGGAACGCGATCGCATCCTGGCGACGGCCGACGCGCTGCGCCGCGAGACCTGCGGTGACACCGTCACCTACGTCGTGACGCGCAACATCCAGTACACGAACGTCTGCTATTTCAAGTGCGGCTTCTGCGCCTTCTCCAAAGGGAAGCTCGCTGAGAACCTGCGCGGGCCAGCCTACCTCGTGCCGATGGAGGAGATCGTGCGCCGCGCCGTCGAGGCGTGGGAGCGGGGGGCGACCGAGGTGTGTCTCCAGGGCGGAATCCATCCCTCCTTCACCGGCGACTACTACGCCGAGGTCGTCGCGTCGATCAGGGCGGCCGTGCCGGGTCTGCATGTGCACGCGTTCTCCGCGCTCGAGGTCTGGCAGGGAGCAGCGACGCTCGGTCTGCCGCTCGAGGAGTATCTCGCCCGCCTGCGCGATTGCGGGCTCGGGTCGCTGCCCGGGACGGCAGCGGAGATTCTCGACGACGAAGTGCGCGCGCTCATCTGCCCCGACAAGGTCTCGACCGCCCAGTGGCTCGAGGTGCACGAGGCGGCCCACCGCGTCGGACTCCGCTCGAACGTGACGATGATGCTGGGGCACGTAGAGGCACCGCGCCACTGGGCGAACCATCTCCTGCGGGCGCGCGAGCAACAGCAGCGCAGCGGCGGCTTCACCGAGTTCGTTCCGCTCCCGTTCGTCCCGATGGAGGCGCCGATGTACCTCAAGGGGCGAGCACGTCGCGGGCCGACATTCGGTGAGGTGCTCCTCGTCCACGCGGTCGCGCGGCTCGCCCTGCATCCGCTGATCCCGAACATCCAGGTCTCCTGGGTGAAGCTCGGCCCCGAGGGCGTCCGCCAGGCACTCGCAGCGGGCGTCAACGATCTCGGGGGGACGCTGATGAACGAGTCGATCTCGCGTGCCGCAGGTTCCGAGTGGGGGCAGGAGCTGCCGCCGGAGCAGATGGAGGAACTGATCCGGTCGGCAGGGCGGATCCCGCGCCAGCGGACGACGACCTATGGGACGCCGCCGCACGAGCAGGTGCAGCGGTCGTTCGGTGCGCCGCCGCTGGCAGAACCGCTCAACCCGCCCGTGCGGGATGCCGGCCTGAAGCGACCGGCGCGGCTTATTCGCCCGGGTCTCGCAGGTCTGACGGCCTGAACGCAGGGCCGTCGCGTCGGGGCTGGTCGGCGGCTCGGCGAGATGGGAGGAGCGACACGGTCCTGTCCGGTGGTTGGACCGGTCCGGTGCCCGGTGCCTGGTGCCTGGTGCCTGGTGCCCGGTGCCCGGTGCCCGGTGCCCGGTGCCCGGTGCCCGGTGCCCGGTGCCCGGTGCC
>CAZOMP010000004.1:146757-214603 GCA_964581085.1 uncultured Gaiellales bacterium
CAGTGCCCAGTGCCCAGTGCCCGGTGCCGGTGCCTGGTGCCTGGTGCCCGGTGCCTGCCTAGTGCCTTGGCGGGCCTCGATGTCCGGCATCTCGTGCGTCCATCTGGAGTCGCACTTCCGTCACAAAGCCGGCGCACGGCCGTCACGCCCCGGCGGCTACGGTGCCTGCAGGGGGACGCGAGTCCCCCTGGGGGAGGTTGGAGGTTGGAGGTTGGAGGCGTCTGGGGCCAGCTGGGACCAGCTCTCCGGGGCAGGGCGAGTTCCGACACATCGACGTGCAGCGGCGAACGTCGTAGGCTTCGTGGATGCTTCGGTGGATTCTCGGCCTCGCCGTCATCGTCCTCGTGGTCGGGATCGCCCTCCAGTTCGTCTCCTACGGGCGCGACCACACGAATCCGCCGGTGACGAAGTCCATCGCCTGGGACACCCCACGTACGGCCGTGCTCGCAATGACGTCGTGCTACGACTGCCACTCGAACCTGACCGACTGGCCCTGGTACAGCAAGGTCGCGCCCTTCTCGTGGCTCGTCTACCGCGACGTCGAGGACGGACGCGAGCACCTCAACTTCAGCGAGTGGGACACGCCGCAGGCAGACGCCGCGGAGATCCTCAACGCCGTCCAGGGCGGATCGATGCCGCCGCGTCAGTACACCCTCGTCCACAGGGCGGCCGGGTTGTCGGATGCAGAACGCGCGGAGCTCGTCCGGGGGCTACAGGCGACGCTCGACCAGGATCCGCCGGTCGAGCGGCGCGAGGACGACTAGATCCAGGCTCTCAGGCGAGCGCGGCGTCGGCCTCGGCCAGCGTGAATCGTCCCGCCAGCAGGGCGCTGCCCGCCACCGCTCCTTCGCAGCCGACGGCGCGAATCCGAAGCAGGTCGTCCACCGAGGAGACGCCGCCGGCTGCGACGACCGGAATGCCGCACGCGACGACCTGCTCGAGCAACGAGATGTCCGGCCCCGCGAGCGATCCGTCCCGAAGCGTGCTCGTGACGAGCAGACGCCGCACGCCCGCGGTGGCGCAGGCGCCGGCGAGCGAGGCCGGGCCGATGCCCGAGCCACGAGTCCAGCCGTCGACTGCCACCTCGCCGTCCCGGACGTCGATCGCGACGACGAGCGACTCTCCGAAGTGTCCGACGGCCTCGGCGAGGAACGAAGGGGAGAGCGCGGCGGTCCCGACCATCACCCGGTCTGCTCCGGCCGCGAGTGCCTCATCGACGGCGTCGAGGCTGCGATAGCCGCCGCCGACCTGGACGGGTAGCCCACCTGCGCGCGCGATCCGTTCCACGAGAGTCGGCGAGGGCACACCCTCGAAGGCGCCGTCGAGATCGACGAGGTGGAGCCGTCGCGCACCTTCTCGCTGGTACCGACGTGCGAGCTCGGCCGGATCGCCGCCCTCGAGGGTGACGGACTCCCGCCGCCCCTGGGAGAGACGGACGACGCGGCCGGCCAGGACGTCGATCGCCGGGAGAACTTCGAACTGTGAACGTGCTAGCACGTTATCATGCTATCATGAAAGGGTATGGCGCGAACGAGAACGATTCGAACCAGGCCGGCCGTGACCGGTGCCGCTACCGGTGCCGGTGTCGAGACCGGCGAGGCGTCGGATGGTGTCGCGGAGCTCGTCGAGGCGATCAGGACGCTGCGGTCGGCAGACGAGGTCGGCCGGTTCCTGCGAGATCTGTGTACCCGGGCGGAGCTCGAGGCGCTCGCACATCGCTGGCAGACCGCCCGGCTCGTGGACGAGGGTGTGTCATACATCGAGATCGCCGAACGGGTGCCGACCTCCACGGCGACGGTAACCCGTGTCGCGCAATGGGTGCACCACGGAACAGGCGGCTACCGGCTTGCCCTCGAGCGAGCGAAGAGACGTTGAGCGCCTTCACCCGAGCGGGTGAGAACGGACGGCTCACGGTCGGCGTCCCTGCCAAGGGACGGATGGCCGAGCCGACATTGCGTCTCCTCGCCGAGGCGGGACTCTCGTTCGAAACGACGGAGCGCTCCCTCGTCGTTCCGTGTGCCAACGCGCCTGTCGACCTCCTACTCGTACGACCGAGCGACATCCCCGAATACGTGCAGGACGGGGTCGTCCACCTCGGCGTCACCGGCGCCAACCTCGTCGTCGAGGCGCAGGCCGACGTGGTGACGCTCGCCGAGCTCGGGTATGCACGGTGCACCCTCCAGGCTGCGGTGCCGAACGACGCGCCACCAACGGCGATCGAGGATCTCGCGGGGCTTCGGGTCGCGACCGCGTATCCAGTCTCGACGCGCGCCCTGCTAGCGGAACGGGGGATCGGCGTCGAGCTCGTGCCCGTCTCGGGATCGGTGGAAGCAACCCCGCGTCTCGGCCTCGCGGATGCGATCGTCGATCTCGTCTCGACCGGCTCGACGGCGAGTGCGAACGGGCTGAAGCTGATCGGATCGCTTCTGACCTCCCAGGCGGTGTTGATCGGCGGCCGTGTCGCTGTCGCGGAGCGGGGCGAGCTCGTGGAGCGGCTGGAGTTGATGCTCTCCGGCGTCGTCGCAGCGCGCCGGCGGCGCTACGTGATGATGAACGCGACGACCGAGACGCTGCCGGCGATTCGCGAGGTCCTGCCGAGCATGGGGGCTCCGACAGTGCTCCCGCTGGCACAGGAAGGCGACATGGCCATCCACGCCGCCGTCGACGCGGACGAGGTATGGACGCTCCTACCGGCGCTCCGCGACGCGGGTGCAACGTCGATCCTCGTCGTTCCGATCGAGCGGCTGATCCAGTGAGGGGCGCCGGTCTCGACCAGGCGATCGCAGTCGCGGCACCGATCGTCGCGGACGTGCGCGACCGCGGTGACGCTGCTCTGCTCGAGTGGACCGCGCGCTTCGATGGTCCTCGCCCTGACGGGATCCGCGTCCCCCCCTCGAGCATTGCGTCCGCCACGATTCCCGCCGACGTCCATGCCGCACTCCGGGCGATGATCGCCGCCGTCCGCCGCTTCAACGAGGCGCAGCGCCCCCGGGACACCTCGGTCGAGGCCGCACCCGGAATCGTGACGGAACGGCGTTGGATCCCACTCGAATCGGTAGGGATCTGCTGCCCCAGCGGGACGTTCCCGCTGCCCTCGTCGCTCGTCATGACCGCCGTCCCGGCGCTCGTCGCGGGCGTCCGGCGAATCGCCGTCGTGACGCCGAACCCGGTCGATGCGACGCTCGTCGTGGCGCGCGAGCTCGGGCTCGCCGAGATCTACGCCGTGGGCGGGGCACAGGCGGTCGCTGCGCTCGCGTACGGAACCGACACGATCGCACCGGTCGACCGGATCGTGGGGCCGGGGAATGCGTACGTGACCGCGGCGAAGCTGCTCGTCTCGAGCCGGGTTGGCATCGACCTCCCCGCGGGGCCGAGCGAGGTGATCGTGATCGCAGACCGAACTGCGGACGCTCGTTCGTGCGCGGCAGATCTCGTGGCGCAGGCCGAGCACGGCCCCGAGAGCGAGGCCCTGCTGCTGAGCACCGACCCGGTGCTGTCCGCCGAGGTCGCTAGGCTTGTTGCCGAATATGACAATGTCGACGTGGAGACGGTTGCTGATCTCGAGGAGGCGCTTCGGCGCTCCGAGACGTTTGCGCCCGAGCATCTGGAGCTCCACGTTGCCGACCCCGAGCGGGTGCTTGCTTCTGTTCGGAACGCAGGCTCCGTGTTCCTCGGCGGCTCCGCCGTGCTGGGTGACTACGCAGCCGGAGCCACGCACGTGCTGCCGACGGGCGGCCTCGCGCGCTCCTCCGGCGGCCTCGGCCTCGAGACATTCCTGAAGCCTCTCCAGGTCGTGCGAGCGAGCGCACAGGGAGCTGCGGCGGCGGCGGACGTCGTCGGGCCTATCGCCCGGGTCGAGGGCCTGCCGCTGCACGCTGCTGCCGCCGAGCGGGCGTTCGGGCGAGTCCGGGAGCGGTCGTGAACGACACGAACGAGACCACAGCGGCGGAGCGTCCGCCAGGTGGCCCCGATCCTGCCGCCCGGAGCGAGTCGCTGCAACCGTTGGGCTCCGAGCTGCAACTGTCCGAATCGCCGCTGCCCGAGCCGATCCCGCTGCCCGACGCCTATGGCCCGTATGTCTGGGCGGCGAGTGTGGCGGAGGTCGCGGCCCGCCACGGGCTGACACCGGCTCAGGTGTTGAAGTTCGACCAGAACACCCCGGCCCTGCCGGGCGTGCCGCAGGTTCCACTGGCCGAGAGCTTCGCGACGCTGGGCCAGTACCCGCCCGGTGCGTATCGCGCGTTGCGGGAAGCAGCGGCGGGATACGTCTCGCGCCAGACCGGAGCCGCTGTTGCCTGGGAACAGATCGTGATCGGCGCAGGCGCCGACGATCTCATCCTGCTCGCTGCACGCGCATACCTCGGGCCGGGGCGCACCGCCGCGCTCGAAGAGCCGACGTACTCGCTCTACCGCGTGGCGACACTGCTGCAGGCCGCCGTGCCGGTGTCGGACGTCACGGATGCGGCTCTGATCTGGCGCTGCAACCCCGACAATCCGACCGGGAGGGTCACACCCGCCGGCGAGCTCGTCGACCTCGCCCGCAGCCATCCGCGCGCGGCAGTCGTCGTCGACGAGGCGTACATCGAGTACGGTGGCGAGTCGGTTGTGCCCTGGCTCCAGACGGTGCCGAACCTGATCGTGCTGCGGACGATGTCGAAGGCGTTCGGCTATGCGGCGCTTCGGGTCGGTTACGCGATCGCGGCCTCTGCGACCGCCGCGGTTCTCGAGGGTCGACGGGCGCCGGCGCCGGTAACGGCCCCGTCGGCGCGGATCGCGGCGGCGGCGCTGCGGGCACCCCGCTACGACATCGCCTCCGAGATCGCCGAACGACAGCGTGTCCGTGAGGCGCTCGTGGCGGCGGGCTACGACGTGCCCGAGGGCGCCGGTAACTTCGTCTGGATTCGCACCGACGAGGACCTCGCCGCGCCGCTCGAGGAGAAGGGAATCGTCGTGCGACGCTTTCCCGGCGGGATCCGAGTCACGGTGCTGCGGCCGAGTCAGAACGACATCTTCCTCGCGGCGCTCGGAGCCGAGGTCGGCGCTGCGCCAGGGCGAGAGATCACCGTCATCCGGACGAGCACCGAGACCGCTCTGCGGATCACACTCGACCTCGACGGCAGCGGCCGGTCTCACGTAGCCACCGGGATCGGCTTCCTCGATCATCTCCTGACGCTGCTCGCGTTCCACGCCGGGTTCGATCTCGACTGCATCGCCGGCGGCGACCTCGACGTCGACGAGCACCACACGGTCGAGGACGTTCTGGCGGCTTTCGGGACGGCGCTGCGAGACGCTCTCGGGTCGCGGGAGGGCGTCAGTCGCTACGGCTCCGCCGTCGTGCCGATGGACGAGGCGCGAGCGCAGGCCGCTGTCGATCTCGTCCGGCGGCCACATGCGGAGATCTCGCTGTCCTTTACGGGCGAACGCGTGGGCGGCCTCGCCCTCTCGCTCCTGCCCCACGCGCTCGAGCGGTTCACCATGGAGGCGGGCTGCACCGTACATGTCGATGCGACCGGCGACGACGACCACCACGTGGCCGAGGCGGCGTTCAAGGCCCTCGGTCAGGCGCTGCGGCAGGCAGTTGCCCCCGGGGAGGGGGGCATCCGCTCGACGAAAGGGATCGCATGAGGGCTGTCCTCGCGGACTATGGCGCTGGCAACCTCTTCTCGATCGGCTCTGCACTCGCACGGGCCGGCGTGGACGCGAAGGTCTCGGTCGATCCCGACGAGCTCATCGCGGCCGACCTCGCCGTGCTCGCAGGCGTGGGGCACGTCGGGAGCGCCGCGCGGGGACTTTCTGCACGCGGGCTCGACGAGGCCGTGCGTGTGCGCGTCGCCGACGGGCGTCCGGTACTCGGGATCTGCGTGGGTATGCAGCTCCTGTTCGAGGAGAGCGAGGAAGGCGGCCGTGGGCTCGGCCTTCTGCGCGGCCCCGTGAACCGTGTCGAGGCGCGCACCGTTCCGCACATGGGCTGGAACGAGCTCTCGTGCACGCGGCAGTCTCCGCTCGTACGAGGTCTCGACGGCGAGGACGTCTACTTCGCCCACAGCTTCGCGGTCCATCCCGCGGACACCGATGTCGTCGTCGCTGTTGCCGATCATGACGGTCGGCCCGTCGTCGCCGTCGTCGCACAGGGCCCGATGGCGGGGGTCCAGTTCCATCCGGAGCGCAGCGCCGCTGCGGGTGCACGTCTCCTCGAGAACGCGCTCGCGTGGTCGGGAGCATGGTCAAGAAACGCCTGATTCCCTGCCTCGACGTCGCGGCGGGCCGTGTCGTCAAGGGCGTCAACTTCGCCGACCTCCGCGAGATGGGCGAGCCGATCGAGCTCGCGACGCGGTACTCCGAGCTCGGAGCGGACGAGCTCGTCTTCCTCGACATCACGGCGACACTCGAGGCCAGGGGGCCGATTCTGCACATGATCGAGCGTGCTGCCGCCGAGTTGACGATCCCCTTCACGGTCGGCGGCGGAGTCTCGAGCCTCGATGACGCGCGGTCGCTCCTCCGCGCGGGCGCAGACAAGGTCGCAGTCAACCGCGCGGCGTTCGACGAGCCTGCGATCCTGACCGGCCTCGCGGAGGAGTTCGGCTCACAGGCCGTTGTCTGCGCCATCGACGCGAAGAGAGGCGAGGTCGTCACCCACGCAGGGAGACGCCCCCGGGGTCGAGACGCCGTCGACTGGGCCCGCGAGGCCGTGGAGCGCGGCGCGGGCGAGCTGCTCGTCACCTCGATCGACACCGACGGGACACGGGCGGGTTACGACCTCGAGCTCACGCGGGCGGTCGTCGGGGCCGTCGAGGTGCCCGTCATCGCATCGGGTGGAGCCGGGGAGGCATCCCACATCGCCGACGCTCTTGCGGTCGGGGCCGCGGCCGCCATCGTGGCATCGATCGTCCACGAGCGGCCGGGGCGGCTGCCGGAGCTGAAGCGCGAGCTGAAGGAGGCTGGATGGAACATGCGGATCTGACGCCGGGCGAACTCGTTCCGGCGATCGTGCAGGACGCCGGTTCCGGCCGTGTGCTGATGCTCGCCTGGATGGAC
The DNA here is from genome assembly GCA_964581085.1 of uncultured Gaiellales bacterium. GTDB lineage: Bacteria > Actinomycetota > Thermoleophilia > Gaiellales > Gaiellaceae > Gaiella. The sequence goes on from CAZOMP010000004.1 coordinate 153,793, forward strand.
GACGAGGCGCTGCGCCGCACGCGTGAGAGCGGCGAGGCCTGGTTCTGGAGCCGATCCCGCCGTGAGTACTGGCACAAGGGCGCGACATCGGGCAACACGCTCTCGGTCGTCGAGATCCGGGACGACTGCGACGGCGATGCGATCCTGCTCGAGGTCGACCCGGCCGGGCCGGCGTGCCATACGGGCGCCGAGTCCTGCTTCGCACCGTGGCTGTGGCGCGTCGTTGCCGAGCGCGCTGCCAACCGACCCGAGGGCTCGTACACGACCTCACTGCTCCAGGCGGGGGTGGCGAAGGTCGCGCAGAAGGTCGGTGAGGAAGGGGTCGAGGCCGCGCTCGCGGCCGTGGCCGACTCGGACGAGCGGCTCGTCGAGGAGCTCGCCGACCTCTGGTTCCACACCTACGTCCTGCTCGCCGCCCGCGGCCTCGACCCGGCGCGGGTCGAGGAGGAGCTCCGCCGACGCCATTCCGTCTCGTAAGTCGCGACTCGAATTCGCAACGTCGGCCCTGAGCGGTCGGGAGCCGCTACGGTCGCGTCGTGCTCCGCCTTGCCGAGATCCTGCTCGAACCACGGCCGACCGAGGCATGGGCGCAGCTGCGACAGGTGGGCGTGACGGAGGCCGTGGGGGTGCTTCCGCGCGGCTTCGCCGACTGGCGCGCCCATGCGCCCGAACAACCGTGGCACCACGGGCCACTCAGGCTCTACCAGCGGCTCGTCGAGGACGCCGGCTTCCGGCTCACCGTGATCGAGGACAATCCTCCCCTGGACAGGCTCCGGCTTGGGCTCCCGGGGGCGCAGGAGGAGCTCGAGAACATCCTCGAGTTGATCCGTGTGATGGGCCGCCTCGGGATCGAGGTGCTCTGTTACAACTGGCTGCCGGTCGTCTCGTGGTCACGCACCTCGACGGCGCTACCGGGCCGTGGCGGCGCCGTCGTGACAGGTTTCGACGCCAGGGTCTGGGACGGTGTCGACCCCGCCCCGGGAGCCCCGGTGAGCGAGGAGCAGCTGTGGGAGTCGCTCGGCTGGTTCCTCGAGCGCGCGGTGCCGGTTGCCGAGAGCGCGGGAGTCAGGCTGGCCCTCCATCCCGACGATCCGCCGCGTTCGCCACTGCGCGGCATCGGCCGCATCATCACGAGCCTCGATGCATACGATCGCGTCTTCGCACTGCAGCCGAGCCCCGCCAACGGGATGACGATGTGCCAGGGAAACGCAACGCTGATGACAGACGATCTCCCCGGCGCGATTCGCCGCTTCGGAGAGCAGGGCCGGATCCATTTCGTCCACTTCCGTGACGTCCGCGGGACGCCGGACGACTTCGTCGAGACCTTCGTCGACGAAGGCCCCACCGACATGGCGGCGTGCATCCAGGCGTACCTCGAGGCGGGTGTCGAGGCGCCGGTTCGAACCGACCACTCACCGTCGCTGAGCGGCGACACGACTCTCGTTCCCGGCTACTCCACGCTCGGGCGACTCCACGCGATCGGCTACCTCCAAGGCCTGCTGGACGCCTGCCGCTGAAGCGATCGGGCCAGGCGGTGCCGGCCCTAGACGTCCCATTCGCGGCCGAGCAGCCGCGGTACGAGAGCGTCCAGCAGGCGCAAGGTCATACCCCAGAGCACGTGGCCGTCGACGTCGATCCCCTCGACCTCGATCGGCTCGGGAAACGCCGTCGATGTGAACGGCAGCAGCGCCCGCCGGCCGGTGTCGGCGAGGTGGTCGACCGACGGTGTGAGCAGGCGCACGACCTCGTCCGACTGCAGCCGCCAGTCGACGTCACGAGGGATGCGGGCGAGGAACGGGTAGACACGCCAGCCGGTGGCGCGCGTCTCGAGGGGTGTCAGTGCAGCGAGGATGTCGGCCTGCTCCGGACGCAGTCCCACCTCCTCCTGTGCCTCACGGAGCGCGGTCGCGAGGAGGTCGGCGTCGCCCGGTTCGGGGCGACCACCCGGGAAGCCGAGCTGGCCGCCGTGCACACCGACGTCCGTGCGCAGGAGCAGGACGACGCGGAGCACGCCGTCCTCGTCGCGGTAGACGGGTGCGAGTACGGCCGCCTCGGCGTACGCGTCGCTCGTCGTCACACCTCGGCGCGGAGCAGGTCGGCGACGGTCTCGCGGCGGCGGATCAGCCGCGACTCACCGCCGCGCACGAGCACGGCTGCGGGACGCTCCACTCCGTTGTAGTTCGAGGACATCGCGAGCGTGTAGGCGCCGGTCGCCGGCACAGCGAGGATGTCCCCCCGGCGCGGCGTCGGGAGCAGAACGTCCTTGATGAGGACGTCGCCCGACTCGCAGTGCATCCCCGCGATGCTCGCGTGCTCGAGCGCCGGTTCGTCGGCGCGCGCGGCCGAGACCGCCGTGTAGATCGCCTGGTAGAGCTGCGGGCGTGGGTTGTCCGACATGCCGCCGTCGATCGCCACCCACGTCCTTCCCGGCAGTCGCTTGACGGCCCCGACGCGGTAGAGCGTCACCCCGGCCGGCCCGACGAGCGCCCGTCCAGGCTCGAGCCAGACGACCGGTTCGGGAAGTCCGGCTTCGGCGAAGGCAGTCCGTGCCGTCTCGAGGGCGGTCGCCGTGAGCTCCACTGCGTCCGCCGCATGCTCGCCGGGGTTGTGGCGGATTCCGAAGCCGCCGCCGAGATCCGCCACCGCAGGCGCCCAGCCGAGAGCATCCCGGCACGCAGCCGCAAACGACGCGAGCCGGATGATCGTCTCCGCCTGGGCGTCGAAGTCGGCCAGCTGGGAGCCGACGTGGACGTGGAGGCCGAGCACCTCGAGGCCGCGCCCGAGCGCGTCCTCGATGAGGGCCCGAGCCTGCGTCGGCGGTAGCCCGAACTTGGAGCCGTAGTGGCCCGTGCGGATCGCCTCGTGGGTGTCGGCGTCGACGCCGAGCGTGACGCGCACGAGCACGCGTCGCACACCGGCGGCAGCCGCAAGCTCGGCCTCGTCCGGCGCATCGAGCACGACGGTGGCGTCGTCTGCGGCCGCCTCGCGCAGGAACGCCTCGTCCTTGTTGTTGCCGTGCACGACGAGCTCATCGCCCGAGAGCCCCGCCGCCCGCGCGAACGCGAGCTCACCCGCCGAGGCGACGTCGGCACCGATCCCCTCCTCGCGCAGCAGCCGCAGGAGGGCGACGTTCGGGAAGGCCTTCGTGCCGAAGGCGACGCGTCCGCCGGCAACGGCCTGCCGCAGGGCGCGTGCCCTCGATCGGAGCGTCTCCTCGCAGTACACGACGAGCGGCGTTCCGTACTCGGCCGCGAGCTCGGCCGCACGGACACCGCCGAGCGACAGCTCGGGGCCTTCCACCCGGGCGCTACCGGGAAACAGCGCCAGCACCGGATCCTCGGACGCTCCCACCACGCCGCCGCTGCTACGCGGTGGCGCCGGCCGTCGCGTATCCGTCGCGCATCTGGTCGAGCGAGAGCGCCTCGTAGTCGCCGGCATGTCCCGCCTGACCGAAGTCGCGCATGCGCCCGGCGATCAGCTCCTGCATCGCCGCTCGGGCCGGCTTGAGGTAGTCGCGGGGATCGAACTTCTCGGGCGTTTCGACGAAGACCTTTCGGATTGCACCGGTGACGGCGAGGCGTGAATCCGTGTCGACGTTGATCTTCCGCACGCCGTGCCGGATCCCGAGCTGGATCTCCTTCACCGGCACGCCCCAGGCGGGCTTGAGGGCGCCGCCGTAGCGGTTCACCTGCTCGACGAGCTGGCGCGGGACGCTGGAAGAGCCGTGCATGACGAGGTGCGTGTCGGGCAGCCGGCGGTGGATCTCCTCGATCAGGTCCATCTTGAGGACGTCGCCGTCGGGCTCGGCCGAGAACTTGTAGGCGCCGTGCGAGGTTCCGATCGCCACCGCCAGGGCGTCGATCCCCGTCTGGGCGACGAACTCGACGGCCTCGTCGGGATCGGTCAGGTGGACCTCGCCGGAGCCGTGCCCGTCCTCGATTCCGCCGAGCGTGCCGATCTCGCCCTCGACGGTGACGCCGCGGGCGTGGGCGTACGCGACGACCTCCTGCGTGACCGAGACGTTGTAGTCGAACGACGCCGGCGTCTTCCCGTCGGCCTCGAGCGAGCCGTCCATCATCACGCTCGTGAAGCCGAGATCGATGGCGGAGATGCACGTCTGCGGCTCGTTGCCGTGGTCGAGGTGGAGCGCAACCGGGATCTCGGGGTAGAGCTCGACGGCGGCGAGCATCAGGTGCCAGAGGAAACGGTCGTTCGTGTACGAGCGTGCGCCGCGCGAAGCCTGGATGATCACCGGGGACGACGTCTCGCGTGCCGCCTCCATGATCGCCTGGATCTGCTCCATGTTGTTGACGTTGAAGGCGCCGACGCCGTAGCCGCCGGCGGCGGCTTCGTCGAGCAGCTGGCGCATCGAGACGAGAGGCATGTGACGTTCTCCTGTGAGCCGTGGGGATCGTGGTCGTGGCGCCAGCGTAGTCGGCACGCCCGCCGCCGGTGGTCGCGAGCGGAGGCCGGTGATAGGATCGGGGGCGATGTTCCTGCTTGCCGGCTGACCGAGGGAGAGAGCGCGGCGACGCCGTTCCGACCCTCCCTGAGCCTCTCCTGCGAGAGGCTTTTTTGTACCCCGAGACGAATGTGACAGAGACGATGGAGCGATACGACCCCCTGGTAATCGAGGCGAAGTGGCAACGGGTCTGGGCCGACGAGCAGTCGTTCCATGTCCCGAACCCCACCGCCGCCGAGCTCGCCGAGCATCCCGCCAAGTCGTACGTCGTCGAGATGCTCCCCTACCCCTCGGGCGACCTCCACATGGGGCACACGCTCAACTACACGATCGGCGACGTGATCACGCACCTGCGCCGGCGCAAGGGAATGCAGGTGCTGCGTCCGATGGGGTACGACGCGTTCGGCCTGCCGGCCGAGAATGCGGCGATCAAGGAGGGCGGCCACCCGCGCACCGTCACGGAGCGGAACATCGCGAACATCCGCGAGCAGATGCACCGGATGGGGTGGGCGATCGACTGGGGCCGGGAGATCTCCACGCACGATCCGTCTTACTACCGCTGGACACAGTGGCTGTTCCTGCGCTTCTACGAGCGCGGTCTCGCCTATCGCAAGGAGGCGCCGGTCAAGTGGTGTCCCTTCGACCAGACGGTGCTCGCGAACGAGCAGGTGATCGAGGGCCGCTGCGAGCGGTGCGGCAACGAGGTCGAGGCGAGGAGCCTGACGCAGTGGTTCTTCCGGATCACCGACTACGCGGACGAGCTGCTGGACGAGATGCAACTGCTCGAGGACTGGCCCGAGCGCGTCCTCACGATGCAGCGCAACTGGATCGGACGTTCGCAGGGGGCCCGCGTCGTCTTCTCCGTCGAGGGCAGTGGGGAGGAGCTGCCCGTGTTCACGACGCGGCCGGACACCCTCTTCGGAGCCACGTTCTTCGTGCTCGCGCCGGAGAACCCGATCGTGGCACGGCTCGTTGCCGGGAGCGAGCGCGAGCAGGAGGTGCTCGGCTACGTGCGCCGCGCAGCAGCGCGCTCGGAGGTCGAGCGTGAGGAGAAGGAGAAGGACGGCGTCTTCACCGGCCGTCACGCCGTCAACCCGGTCAACGGCGAGTCGATTCCGATCTGGGTGGCCGACTACGTGCTGATGGGCTACGGCACCGGCGCGATCATGGCCGTCCCGGCACACGACGAGCGCGACCATGCCTTCGCGGAGCGCTACGGGCTCGAGATCCGGACGGTCGTCGTTCCCGAGGGCGGGGCGGCTCCCGAGAGCGGCGCCTACTCCGCTCACACGGCAAACGAGGTGCTCGTCGACTCCGGCCCCTTCAGCGGCCTGCCGAGCCCCGTGGCGAAGGAACGGATCGTCGAATCACTCGCGGAACGAGGCCTCGGTGAGGCGACCGTCGGCTACCGGCTGCGCGACTGGCTCTTCTCACGGCAGCGCTACTGGGGCTGCCCCATCCCGATCATCCACTGCCCGTCGTGTGGGGAGGTGCCCGTCGCCGACGAGGATCTGCCCGTGCTGCTACCGGACATCACCGAGGTGGCGCCGAAGGGCCGTTCGCCGCTCGCGGCGGCGGAGGACTGGCTGAACGTGACCTGTCCGACGTGCGGAGGCGCGGCGACCCGCGAGACCGACACGATGGACACCTTCGTCGACTCGTCCTGGTACTTCATCCGCTACACCGATCCCGGGGACGATGAGGCGCCGTTCGACCGCGGGATCGCCGACTACTGGCTTCCCGTCAACCAGTACATCGGCGGCATCGAGCACGCGATCCTGCATCTGCTCTACGCCCGCTTCTTCACGAAGGTGATGAACGAGATCGGGCTGTGCTCCTTCCGCGAGCCGTTCGCACGCCTCTTCAACCAGGGGATGATCACGGCGGGCGGCGCCAAGATGTCGAAGTCGAAGGGGAACGTCGTCAATCCGCTCGCCTACGCGGACCGCTACGGCGCCGACACCGTCCGGATGTACACGCTGTTCATGGGCCCGGCCAACGAGGACATGGACTGGCAGGACGGGGGTCTGGAGGGGATCTGGCGGTTCCTCAACCGGATCTGGCGGATCGCGCACGAACAGGCGGCGAAGCCGACCGGCGTCGCTCCGGGCGACGGCGCCCTGGCGCGCAAGGCGCACCAGACGATCGCCAAGGTGACCGACGACATCGACCGCCGCTTCGCCTTCCATACGCCGATCGCGGCGGTGATGGAGCTCGTCAACGAGATCCAGCGCCACCCCGACGACCCGGCTGCGCGGTTTGCGACCGAGACGGCCGTCTCGCTGATCCAGCCGTACGTGCCGCACGTGGCGGAGGAGCTGTGGAGCGTGATCGGACAGGGCCGCCTCTGGGAGCGCGCCTGGCCCGCGGCAGATCCGGCCATGCTCGTGGCGGACGAGGTCGAGATCGCCGTGCAGGTGAACGGCAAGGTGCGCGACCGGCTTCGGGTGGCCGCCGGCCTGAGCGACGACGAGCTGCTCGCGTTGGCGCTCGCCTCGGAGCGCGTGCAGGCGCACGTCGCCGGGCAGGAACCGCGCAAGACGGTCGTCGTGCCCGGCAAGCTCGTCTCGCTCGTCGTCTGAGCCCGAATCCGTGCCGAGCAACGCGCGGCACCCGCCTGGGCGGGACCGCGTAGCTCTCAACCGGCGGCGCGCGAATCGGCGCGATGTCTCCTTCGCGCGAGTCGAACCGTGACCGGTGGGCCGGCCTCGACGTCGACCGTGCGCCGTGGCGCGTCGTCCGCGAGTACCGCGAAGCTCTCGGCCAGCAGCTCTCTCGCCCCGTGCTGGAACGCCCGCGCCCCCCCGGCGGCGTTACACGCGAGGCCGATGTCGACGACGACCTCGAGCACGACGTCCTCCACGTGCCGTACCTCGAGCCCGTACTCCCCGGCGAGCGCAGCGACGGCAGCCCGGGCGATGCCGATCCGAGCGGCTTCCTGGTCCAGCTCGAGGTAGAGGGCAAATGTTCCGACCCGGCCGAGGAGATCCGGTGCGAGCCGCCATTCGCGAAGATGGTCGACGCACGCCCTCTGTGCCGCCCAGCGATCGTGGACGGTCGTCCGGCCGAGCCGCCGCTCGAGCTCGTCGGCGCCGAGGCTCGTCGTCAGGGCGATCAGAGCGTGGCGCGCATCGATGCTCGTCCCGTCGGACCCGGTCACCCTGCCGGTGTCGAGCAGCCCGAGCAGCAGGTCGCGCACCTCGTTGCACGCCTTGTCGACCTCGTCCACGAGCAGGATGCAGCCTGGCCTCTCGAGCGCCTCCAGCAGCGGCGTCGGCCTGCCATGGCCCTTGTAGCCGGGCGGCGCTCCGAGGAGCCGGGTCAGCTGGATCTCGTCGGTCAGCTCGCCGCAGTCGAGTCGATAGAGATGCGCGTCGTACCCGAGCGCGTCGAGGGCAGCGGGCAGCGCCTCGATCGTGCTCGTCTTGCCGCTGCCGGTCGGGCCGAGTAGGAGCAATGTCCCTGGTCGCTGCGGCCGCCGCTTCGTCAGCTGGGCGACCGCGGCACTCGCCACCCGCTCGAGCGCCGCAGGCTGCCCCTGGACGACCTCTCCGAGCTGCTCGGCGAGACTGCGGCGGTTCAGCCTCGGCTCGGCGATCCGTGCCTGCTCGGGGCGCGACGCGGTCGGAGCGGCGTCGAAATCGCCGAGGAAGCTTGGTATCTCCAAGGACGCGTCGTCGGCTGAGGGCGGGTCGTCAGACGCCTTCGGTTCCCCGGCCGCCGTCCTCTCGCCCGTCTCCGCGGGCTCCTCCGGCGGCAACGGCCGTGACTCGATCCCGAAGGCGACCGCGAGCGGTCCCGTCCAGAACGCGCCGAGATCGCGGGCGTTCGAGAAGATGCACGTCCCCGTCTCGAAGAGCAGGCGGAGCCGGAAGTCGTCGCTACGGCAGCTGCCGGGCCGGACGTGGACGATGATCGCACCCGTCGGGCCGAGCGTCAGCGTCACGTCGCCCGACTCGACGTCGCACACGGGCGGGTACTCGGCTGCGGCGAGGAGCACCGTGCCCGCTCGCGTCTCCTCGAACAGCTCCTCGAACCTCGACAACGGCGCGGACGCGTAGCGATGCATGCTCCTCCTCGGGCGCAGGTACGGGGCGGAACGGCGCACTCTAGCGAACGTCTGTTCGTTCGACAAGGGCGGATTTTACTGCCTGTGGATCGATCGTCACGGTCCCGGTACGAAGGCGTCACCCACCGGTCTCCGATCTGTCGCCAGGCTCGACGACATGATCTTCGAACGGCTTCCGCGCCGTCTCACGGCCGTTCTCATCCTCCTGAGCGTGATCGTGCTGGCGCTCGTCGGCCGCAGGATCGCCGCGACCGGTACCGCACGCGCCCCGGCGCCACAGGCCGTTGCGGTCCGTACGGAAGCGGTGCCCGCGGGCGGCTCAGCTCGGATCGTGGTCTATGTCGTCGGAGCGGTGCGGCACAGCGGTCTCGTCCGGCTGCCCGAAGGAGCGCGCGTCGCCGACGCACTCGCGCGGGCCGGTGGCCCGAGCCGGCGCGCCGACCTCACACTCGTGAACCTCGCCGCCCCGGTCGCGGACGGCCAGCAGGTCGTCGTCCCGGCGCGCGTGGCTGGTGCGAGCGGGGCGGTGGGTAGTGGCGGTACCCCGGCAGCAGGAACGGCGGGAGCGAGGGTGAGCCTCGCGGGCGCCACGCTCGACCAGCTCGACGCCCTGCCCGGAGTCGGGCCCGTGACGGCGCAGAAGATCCTCGACTGGCGCCAGACACACGGTCCGTTCAGGTCCGTCGACGACCTCGATGCGATCCCAGGGATCGGACCGGCCCGCATCGAGCAGCTACGCGATCTCGTGACGCCGTGAGCCGGGTCCAGGGCATCGTCGACCGCGGCTGGCCGGCACTCGTGCTGGCCGCGCTCGCGTTCGGTCTCGCCGCAGCCAACTGGTTGCAGTTCCCGTGGCCTGCCGCGATCGTCGGCGCTCTCGCAGCCGTCGGTGTGCTCATGCTCGCTCCGGGGAGCGAGCCACGGACGAGCTCGCCGGCGCAGCCGGTGGAGAGGGACACACCCCGAGAGAGGGCTCTGGTGTCGGAGCGGACGCTGCGCGCTGCTCTCGTCGGAGTCGCGGTGTGCTGTGCCGGCCTCTGGTGGGGCGGTCTGCGCCTCCACGAGCTCGAGCGGAGCGTGCTCGTCGGCAGGCTCGGTGAACCTGCCGGGGCGAGCGTCGTCGTCATCGGCCCGGCGAGTCGCTCGCCGTTTGCGGTCCGCGTCGCAGCTGAAGTGAGACGCTTCGACGGCCGGCCGCTCCGGGAGCGGGTGCTGCTCGAGCTCCCTGCAGGTCGTGCGCCCCCGCAGGGAGCCGTGCTCGAGCTCCGGGCGCGCCCGGTCGCCCCGCGAGGGCCCGAGACCGGTTTCGACGAACGTGGCTGGCTCGGCCGCCGCGGAGTGCACGTGGTACTCCACGCGAGCGGGCCGTGGCGTGTCGTCGGCCGGCGGGGCGGGATCGGAGGCGTCGGCGACCGGCTGCGCACGGCCATCGAGCACGGGCTCGCGCTCGGAACGTCGGGTGAGCGACGGTCGCTCGTGACCGGGGTGGTGCTCGGTGCCGACCAGGGGATCGACCCGGGGCTACGGGACGCCTTCAAGACGTCCGGGCTCTACCACCTGCTGGCCGTCTCGGGCCAGAACATCGTTCTGATCGGCTTCGGCGTCCTCGGCCTTGCCTACGTCGCCGGGTTCGGTCGCATGGTGGGGCACTCGCTCGCGATCCTCGCGATCCTCGCGTACGCGCTCGCGGTCGGCTGGCAGCCGTCGGTCGTCCGAGCCGCAGTCGCCGGCTGTCTCGCGTCGCTCGCCTGGCTTCTCGCCCGCGAGAGCGACCGCTGGCACACGATGGCGGCCGGTGCCGTCGTCCTGCTCGTGTGGACGCCGAGATCGCTGCTCGAGCCCGGTTTCCAGCTGTCGTTCGTGGCCGTCGCGGCGATCTTCTTCGCCCTACCACGGCTGCGTCGCATCCACGAGGGCTACCCGGTGCCGGCGAGGCTCGTCGAGCTCGTGGGTATCTCGGCGGCATGCGGGCTCGTGACGGCGCCGATCCTCTGGCTCGAATTCGGGCGCGTCCCCGTCTGGACCGTGCCGGCGAACGTCCTCGCCGAGCCGGCGATGCCCATCCTGCTCGGCTGCGGACTTGCGGCAGCGGCGCTCGCCTCGACCGTCCCGTCCGCTGCTGTGGCGCTGTCGTGGATCTCGGGTGCTACCGCCGCCTGGATTGCGTGGGTCGCCCGGCACGTCGCCGCACTTCCGTACGCTCAGATCTCGTCTACGAAGGCTGTCCTGGTAGCGGCGGGCGTCGTCGCGATGGCCGTGCTGCTGAGGCTCCTCCCGCGGTACCGCCGTCGCGCCGCGATCGTCGCTGCAGTCGTCCTTGGTGTGCTCCTGCCGCTCGGCTGGTGGGCGCTCCATCCACCACCGACCTGGTTGCCGCCGGCCGGGCTGCGGGTTTCTTTCCTCGATGTCGGTCAGGGGGACGGCATCCTGCTCGAAACCCCGCAGGGCGCGATGCTCGTCGATGCGGGGCCACCGGAGGCACACGTCGATCGCCAGCTCGAACGGCTCGGTCTGCGCTCGCTCGCTGCGATCGTGATCTCCCATGCCCACCGCGACCATGTCGGCGGTGCTCCCGACGTGATCCGCCACCTGCATGTCGGTGCGATCGTCGATCCGCTGCAGCCGGGCCAGGGACCCGACGAGCGCAGACTGAGGAGGACGGCCCGCCGGTTCGGCGTCCCTCTGGTGCCAGCACGACGCGGTCACGAATACACCCTGGGCGATCTGCGGCTTCGCATTCTCTGGCCCGACCATGCCGGAGCGCCCGACGAGAACCCGCACCTCCACGGCACCGTCGTGCTTGCCAGCTACGGCACGGTCGATCTGCTCCTCACCGGCGACTCCGAGTCGGAGGTGGCACGCCGGCTGCCGCTCCGGCCGGTGGAGGTGCTGAAGGTCGCTCACCACGGCTCGGCCGATCCGGGGCTCGCCGACGAACTGACTGCGCTCCGCCCGCGCGTGGCGGTGATCTCCGTCGGCGCCCACAACGACTACGGACACCCGCGCGCCGAGACGCTTGCGGCGCTGCGCGCCCGTCCGGGCCTCCGCCTCTACCGCACTGACGAGAACGGCCGCGTCGTGATCGAGTCCGACGGCAGGACGCTGACGGTACGGACGCAACGTGGAGTACCGTAGGGCGGGTGTCCGAGCGGCCCTCCCTGGTTCTCAAGCCGGCCTACCTCATCTCGGGCAGCGATCGGCCCAAGGTCGAGACCGCCGTACGGCGGCTCCGTGCGCATTTCGTACCCGAGTCGATCGAGCACGTCTCGGCGCTGGAAGTCGAGGGCGCAGACGTCGTCAACCTCTGCAACGCCGGCAGCCTCTTCGGCGACATGCGTCTCGTCCTCGTCTCCGAGGTCGACGGACGGCGCAAGGAAGACAATCGGCCGCCGACAGGAGGCTGGACGGCGACCGACATCGAGGCAGTCACGGAGTACCTCCACCAATCCGCGCCCGAGACGGTGCTGGCGCTCGTCGGACTGGAGGTCAAGAAGGACTCCCCGCTGGCGAAGGCATGTTCGAAAGCAGGGGACGTCCTCGTCTACGACGTCCCCAAGCGCGGTCGGGTGGCCTGGGTCGCCGAGAAATTCCGGCAGGCGGGAGTGAAGGCGGGGTCCGACGCGTGTGCCCTCCTGATCGACTACGTCGGCGAGGACGACCTGCACGCGCTCAGCAACGAGATCGAGAAGATCGCGACCTGGGCGCAGGGAGAGCCGATCGGCGTCGAGGAGATCGAGTTGCTCGTCTCGCCCGTCGCCGACGTCCCGTCGTACACCCTGACCGACGCCTGGGAGAAGCGGAGCCCGGGAGCCTTGCTCGAGCTTGCGGAGGAGATGCTCGACCGCTCCGATCGTCCTCGCCGCGACACCACTCCACGCCTCGCAGCGACGCTCAACGGCCACCTGACGCGGATGCGCCAGATGAGGCAGCTCGCGGCCGATGGCGTGCCGGCGGGGGAGGCCGGCAAGGCGCTCGGGATGCACCCGTTTCGGGCCTCGAAGATCTACCGTCAGGCCGAGGGCTTCTCGGACGCCGAGCTCGGCCGGGCCACCATCCGCTTCGCCGAGCTCGATCTCGCGCTCAAGGGCGGCAGCAGGCTTGCACCCGAGCTCGAACTCGTGCGAGCGCTCATCGATGTCGGCAAGGCGCCGGACACCGTCTGAGCGATACCCGAGGCCGCATGCCTGTCCTGCCCGGCAGCGTACTTGCCGCGCTAGACGACGGGTGCTGCGACGAGCCGCGCGGCCTGCGACTTCTTACGCGCAGCCGTGTTCTGGTGGATCGCTCCGCGTGAGGCCGCCCTGTCGATCAGCCGGACGAGGTTCCGGTGCTCGGCCGCGACCTCGTCGGCGTCACCTGCGGCGACAGCCGACTCGAGCCGCTTTGTCAGCGTCTTGATCGTCGAGCGGTAGCGCAGGTTCTCGCTCCGCTGGCGGGAGGCGATCAGGACGCGCTTCTTCTGCTGCTTGATGTTCGGCATCGGCTCTCGGGAGTCGCGGGCGCTCTCGCGCGAAGGAATGCCCGCGAACGCGGGCGCAGCGGATCGTAGCAGAGGCCCGCGAGCGTTCCACCAGGCGGCTCGAGCCGGGTTTCGTGCGAAGGTGGAGAGCATGTCCGCGCCGAACTGGACCGGGATGAGCGACGCCGCCGAGCCCGCCAGCCCGTCGGCCGCTGCCGCCGGCTCCCACCATCGACGGCTCGCGCGCTCGACGCTGATCTTCTCGATCGCAACGGGGCTCTCGCGTGTGCTCGGGCTTGTGCGCGAAATGGTCGCTGCCTACTACTTCGGCATCAACGGGAAGATCAACGCCTTCACGGTCGCCTTCCAGATCCCGAACCTTGTACGCGCGCTCCTCGCCGATGCGGCGCTTTCGGGTGCGTTCGTCCCCGTCTTCAGCGACCTGCTCGAAAAGGGAGAGCGTAAACGTGCGTGGCGTGTGGCCTCCACGATCTTCTGGCTCGTCCTGCTCGTTCTCGGTGGACTGACGGCGCTCTTCATCCTGATCGCACCGCTTCTGATCCGGCCCTTCGGTGACCCGGGCGGCGACTTCGACCTGGCGGTCGGGCTCTCGCGTGTGCTCTTCCCGATCGTCGTCCTGCTCGGCCTCTCGGGCGTCGTCGTCGGGATCCTCAACACCTACGACCACTTCACCGTCCCCGCCCTGACGCCCGTTTTCTGGAATCTCGCGATCATCGCCGGGCTCTGGCTCGGAGTGCCCCGGGTCGCGAGCGAGAACGGGCAGCTCTACGTCTACGCGCTCGCGATCCTGGTCGGCACGGTGATTCAGCTGCTTCTGCCGCTGCCCTGGCTACGCGGCCTCGACGGCCGCCTGCAACTCGTACTCGACTGGCGCGACCCGGCTGTCCGTCGGGTCTTCTCGCTCATGCTGCCGGTCACGTTGACCCTCGGCCTGATCAATGTCAGTGCGCTCATCGACACGCTGATCGCGTCGAGGCTCGTCGACCCCGACCTGGCGCCGGCGGCGATCAACTCCGCCTTCCGGCTCTACATGCTTCCGCAGGGCATGTTCTCGGTCGCCGTCGCGACGGTGCTCTTCCCGGCGCTCGCACGGCTCGCGGCCCGCAACGACCTCGACGGCTTTCGTGCCACGGTCAGCACCGGCCTGCGCCAGATCGGCTTCCTCCTCGTGCCGGCGTCGGTGATCTCGGCCGTCCTCGCCGCACCGATTGTCCGCCTCGTCTACGAGCGAGGTGCCTTCACCGAGACGGACGTGACCGTCGTGGCCGAATGCCTTGCCGCCTTCTCGCTCGGCCTCGCCTTCAACGGCTGGATGCTGATGCTGACCCGTGGCTTCTACGGGTTGCAGTCGAACTGGCTGCCGACGAGCGTCGCGATCGGAACGCTCGTGCTCAACGCCGTCCTCGACGTTGCGCTCTATCCACTTGGCGTCTGGGGGATCCCCTTGGCGACGTCGCTCGTCAACATCGTCGGCGTTCTCTGTCTCGTCGTGTTCCTTCGTCGCCGGGTCGGAGATATCCACCTCGGCCGCGTGATCGACGCCAACCTGCGGATTCTCGTCGCCTCCCTCGTTCTCGGAGCGACGGCGTTCGCCACCTGGTATCCGCTCGATCGCGCGCTCGGCCGCTCGACCGCCGCGCAGGTCGTCTCGCTCGGGACAGCGCTGCTCGTCGGGGCTGGCGTCTATCTCGGCGCCTGCCGTCTCCTGCGTGTGCGGGAGATCGGCGCGCTCCGTGCGATCGTCAGTCGCTCCGACACCCAGTAAACCGGTGCGCGGGATCGGTTCTGGCCGCGACGGCGGTAGAGGCGCGGTTGCGACGGGTCGTCGGCCAGTTCGACAGCCTCGTCGCGTGATGGCAGACGGGCGGTAGTACAGTCGCCGGGTGGGTGGCGACGGCTACTTCGACGAGCATGTTGCGGCGCGCTACGACGACGACGCGGCAGAGCTATTCCGACCGGAGGAGGTCGATCCGGTCGTCGACCTCCTCGAAGCGCTCGCAGGTGGCGGCCGTGCGCTCGAGCTGGGAATCGGAACCGGGCGGATCGCGCTCCCGCTGGCAGCCCGGGGCGTGCCGGTGCACGGCATCGAGATCTCGAGCGCGATGGTCGCCCGGCTCGCTGCCAAGCCTGGCGGGGCGGAGATCGGCGTCACGATCGGCGACTTCTCGACCGTGACGGTAGAGGGGACGTTCGCTCTCGCCTACCTGATCTTCAACACGATCGAGAACCTCACGACGTAGGAGGCGCAGGTGGCCTGCTTCCGGAACGTCGCTTCGCACCTCGAGCCGGGCGGCTGCTTCCTGATCGAGGTCGAGGTACCCGCGCTTCAGCGCGTCTCCGCCGGCGGGAAGACCCATGTCTTCGCGGCGGGCAACAACCACTGGGGCATCGACGAGATCGACGTCGCGACGCAGGGGCTCGTCTCTCATCACTTCGTCCGGGTCGGCGACGGGTTCGAGCTCACGTCGGTGCCGTTCCGCTACGTCTGGCCGGCCGAGCTCGACCTGATGGCACAGCTCGCAGATATGCGTCTGCTGGAGCGGTGGGGAGGTTGGCAGCGAGAGCCGTTCACGCGCGAGAGCGGGAAGCACGTGTCCGTCTGGGAGAAGCCCCGAGCCCCCGGCGGCAGCGGTGGGTGGCAGAGAGTCTGACCGACACGAGCCGGTTCCCGCCTGACGGGCTGGACTTACACGACGCTTCCTGAGGCCGGACGGCAGTTTCAGGGTGAGCGAGATCTGGGACTCGATGGGGCAGCTCCAGGCATTCGCGCCGCACCTGATGCCGATCCTTGCCGAGCACGGCGTCGAACGCGCCGCACCGCCGAGGCCATCGAACCTCACAAAGTGGTCCGGCGTAGCGTCGAGGGGCATCGGTCGAGCAATCCCGGCTGCGAGGGCGAACCCGACCGCCGCTACGATCCGCCCGACTCGCCATGGACCAGAGCACGATCCGCAACTTCTCGATCATCGCGCACATCGACCACGGGAAGTCGACGCTCGCGGATCGCATCCTGCAGCTGACGGAGACCGTCGCCGACCGTGACATGCGGGCGCAGTTGCTCGACTCGATGGAGCTCGAGCGCGAGCGGGGGATCACGATCAAGGCGCAGGCCGTCCGGGTGTCGTGGAAGGGGCATCAGCTCAACCTGATCGACACGCCCGGGCACGTCGATTTCACCTACGAGGTGTCGCGCTCGCTGCAGGCGTGTGAGGGCGCCGTGCTCGTTGTCGACGCGGCGCAGGGCATCGAGGCGCAGACGCTCGCGAACGCCTATCTCGCGATCGAGAACGAGCTCGAGATCGTGCCGGTCGTGAACAAGATCGACCTGCCGCAGGCGGATCCGGATGCGGCCGCGATCGAGGTCACGGGCCTGCTCGGTGGCGATCCCGACGCGGTCGTGCGGATCTCGGCCAAGACGGGCATCAACGTCGACCAGGTTCTCGATGCGATCGTCGAGCGGATCCCGGCACCAGCCGGAGATCCCGCCGCGCCGCCACGAGCGCTCATCTTCGACTCCTCCTACGACCAGTACCGCGGTGTGATCGCGTTCGTACGTGTCGTCGACGGCGTCTTCGAGAGCGGTACCGGGCTGCGGGCGATGGCGCTCGGGACGAGCTTCGACGCCGAGGAGCTCGGCTTCATGTCCCCGTCGCGGCAGCCGGTCACAAGGCTCCTTGCCGGTGAGGTCGGTTATGTGATCACCGGTCTCAAGGACGTCTCGGCGCTGCGGGTGGGTGACACGCTGACGACCCGGAAGGGGGCGCTGCCCGCCGAGCCTCTGCCTGGCTACAAGGACGTCAAGCCGATGGTGTTCGCGGGGCTCTTTCCGAGCGACTCCGACGACTATCCGGAGCTCCGAGACGCGCTCGAGCGGCTGAAGCTGAACGACGCGGCCCTGTTCTACGAGCCGGAGACGTCTCAGGCGCTCGGCTTCGGCTTCCGCTGCGGCTTCCTCGGGTTGCTGCACATGGAGATCGTTCGCGAACGGCTGGAGCGCGAGTTCGACCTCGACCTGATCGTGACGGCCCCGAACGTCGCATACCGCGTGCTCGAGCGCAACGGGGGATGGCGCGAGGTGCACAGCCCCTCCGAGATGCCCGCCGAGCTCGAGGAGGTGGAGGAGCCCTACGTCCGCGCCTCGATCATCGTCCCGAAGGAGTTCGTCGGCTCGATCATGGAGCTGAACAACGAGCGACGCGGCGTCTTCGACCACCTCGAGTACCTCTCGCCCGAGCGCGTGCATCTCGTCTACGACCTACCGCTCGCCGAGATCGTCCTCGACTACTACGACCAGCTCAAGTCGCGGACGCGTGGCTACGCGAGCTTCGACTACGACATGTCTGGCTTCCGCGACGGCAAGCTCGTTCGGGTCGACGTCCTCGTCGGTGGCGAGCCGGTCGATGCGCTCTCGCTCGTCATTCACCGTGAGCACGCCTACGAGCGCGGCAAGCTCCTCGTCGAGAAGCTCCGCGAGGAGATCCCACGCCAGATGTTCGACGTACCGATCCAGGCCGCGATCGGGTCGCGGGTGATCGCCCGCGAGACGGTGAAGGCGCGACGCAAGGACGTGCTCGCGAAGTGCTACGGCGGCGACATCTCGCGCAAGCGGAAGCTGCTCGAGAAGCAGAAGAAGGGCAAGAAGCGGATGAAGCAGGTCGGCGGGGTGGAGGTACCGCAGGAGGCGTTCCTGGCGGTGCTGAACCTCGACGGCGACAAGAAGCGATAGGTCGCAGCCGTGGACGCGGGTGCGCAACCGCTTGCCGGCCGGAGGAACCGGCGAAGCACCGCATGCCACAGGAACGCAGTGGGCCGGAATGGCCGGGCAGACCGGTGATGAGCGGAGGAACCGCCGGGCACCTCTACGTGCACCTCCCCTTCTGCGGCAGTCGCTGCGGCTACTGCGACTTCGTGACCGTCGTCGGCCGCAGCGACCAGCACGGCGCCTACGTCGAGGCGCTGCTGCGCGAGCTCGAACTGGAGAGCCACACGCTTGCCCATCCCGTCGAGACGATCTTCCTCGGTGGCGGCACGCCGACCCAGACCGACCCGGCAGCGCTGCGGCGGTTGTTGCGGGCGCTTCCGCCCGGAGCCCGCGAACTGACGGTCGAGGCGAACCCGGAGACCGTTACTCCGGAGCTTGCCGCGATGTTGCGCGACGAGGGGGTGACGCGGGTCTCGCTCGGGGCGCAGAGCTTCCAACCTCGGCTGCTCGAGGTTCTGGAACGCTCCGCCTCACCCGACGACGTCCGGCGTTCCATGCACACTCTGCGTGATGCCTGTTTCGACAACATCTCGCTCGATCTCATCTACGGGATCCCGGGCCAGGAGCCCTCCGATCTCGATCGCGACCTCGCCGAGGCACTGGCGCTCGCGCCGGAGCATCTCTCCCTCTACGAGCTCGAGGCGAAGCCGGGCACGCGGTTCGCCCACGCCCACGGGGCGGAGCTCGAACGGCAGGCGGAGGCGATGGAGGGCTACTTCGAGAGCGTCGTCGAGACACTGACGGACGCCGGCTATCGCTGGTACGAGACGGCGAACTTCTGCCTCACGGGCGAGCGCGCGGGGAATCGGGATCTCCGCGCCCACCACAACCTGGGCTACTGGCACGCCAGCGACTATCTCGGCGTCGGGATCGGAGCCGTGTCGACACTCGCCGGGGTGAGACGGCGGAACGCTCCGTCTCTGGGGCGGTATCTCGCCGCGCTGCAGGCAGGCAAGGCGCCGCCGCGCGAGCTCGAGCTGCTCGACGCAGAGACGCGGGGTTGCGAGCAGCTGATGCTGGGGCTACGGCTCGACGAACCGGTGCTCCTCTCGACCGTCGGGGCCGTCGTCGATCCCGCCGGCCTCGAGCGGATGGTGCGAGGTGGGCTCGCAGAGACATCCGGCAAGGGTCGTGACGCGGCGCTGACGCTGACCCGGCGAGGGCGCTTCCTCGCCGATGCGGTCACAGCCGAGCTGGTCGCCGACGTCGCCACGCCGACGCGCAGGATCGCACCGTGAGCGATCGAGCGCGCTTCGTCCCGGCCGGCTTCGAGCCTCCGGTCCGGCTGGAGCTGCCGGAGTTCGTCCTCGAGCCGCTCGAACCCCCGGCACAACGACGCGGACTACGCGGCGTGGACATCGTCCTCTGGCGGGCGGTTTCGGTGTGGTTGCGGCACAGATGGCCGTTCGAACGACCGTGGTACGCCCCGCGCGCGTGACAGCCGTATCTCGGGGCCGGGGTACGATCGGTGAAGATGGAACTCACCGCGCGCAGACGCGAGATCCTGCGTCGGGTGGTCGAGGAGTACGTGGCGACCGGCCAGCCCGTCGGTTCGAGGGTGCTCGTGGAGCGGTCCGGGATGTCCGTCTCCTCCTCCACGGTGCGAAGCGAGCTTGCCGAGCTCGAGGCACTCGGACTGCTCATGCACCCGCACACGTCGGCCGGCCGGGTCCCGACCGAGTCGGGCTACAGGCTCTATACGGCCGAGCTCGTGGGCGCGATCGACGACCGACCCGATCCGGCCCCGGTCGACGTTGCCGCGGTCAGGAGTGAACTCGAAGCGGCGCTGCGCTCGACGGCAGAGACCCTCTCACAGGCGACGCGGCTTCTGGCGCTCGTCTCGGCGCCCGCGCTCGAGTCCGCCTCCGTGCGGCACGTCGACGTGCTCCAGCTCCAGCCTCGGGCGGTGATCGTCGTCGTGATCACGTCGACGGGCGGCGTCGCCAAGCGGGTCGTCGAGCTCGAGCAGGCGGTCGATCCGGGGATCGTGGACTGGGCGCGGACGTACCTGGAGGAGCAGGTCGTCGGCCTGCGACTGGGCTCGACGCAGCTGCGGCGGCGCCTCGAGGACCCGGGCCTGCGGCCCGCCGAACGCGCCTTCCTGGGGCGACTCCGCCCGGCCTTCGTCGACGCGGTCGCAGACGGTGGCCCGCAGCTCTTCATGGGTGGTGCTGCGGGGCTCCTCGGCGATGCCCGCGGTGCCGAGCTCGAGGCCTGCCAGCACCTGCTCGACGTCCTCGAGCGTCGCGCGGCCGTCCTCGCGCTCCTCTCCGACGCCCTCGACCCTCTCCGGACCGTGGTGCGCGTCGGCCCCGAGGTGGACGGCGGCCAGCTGCACGACGTCTCCTACGTCGGCTCGACCTACGGGCTCGCACGGCGCTCGCTGGGCTCGGTCGCGCTGCTCGGTCCGCTCCGGATGGACTACGAGAAGGCGATCCGCGCCGTCCGTGCCGCTGCCTTCGAGCTGTCTCGGCTCGTCGCGGACGTCTACGAGGAGGAGTAGGACGGCGCCCGCAGCGTCTGCCGCTACCCTCGGGAGCCTGATGGCAACCGCGGAGCGCGACTACTACGAGATCCTGGGCGTCGAGCGCGGCGCCCCCGACGACGAGATCAAGCGCGCCTTCCGCCGTCTCGCGCGAGAGCTGCATCCGGACGTCTCCGACGCCCCCGACGCCGAAGAGCGCTTTCGCGAGGCCGCCGAGGCCTACGAGGTCCTCTCCGACCCCGAGCGGAGGGCGACCTACGACCGCTACGGGCGCGAGGGCCTCCGCGGCGGCGGTTTCACCCCCGCGGACTTCGATCTGGGGCACCTCTCCGACATCTTCGGTGCCTTCTTCGGCGAGTCGCTCTTCGGCCAGGCGCCGCGTCGCGCCGGTCCTTCGAGGGGTGGCGACGTCGCTGTCGCGGCGGAGGTCTCGCTCGCAGACGCCTTCACCGGCGTCTCGCTGACCGTCCCCACGCGCGTTGCGCGCCCATGCGATACGTGCGGCGGTACCGGCGCCGCGCCCGGGACCGCTCCGACGACCTGCGACGTCTGCAGCGGGGCCGGCCAGGTGCAGCGGGTCTCTCAGAGTGTGTTCGGGCAGTTCGTCCGCACCGGTACGTGCCCGCGCTGCGAGGGGACAGGGCGCGTTGTCGAGTCGCCGTGTCAGACCTGCGAGGGCATCGGGAGGACGCTGCACGACGGTACGGTCGACGTCGACGTTCCCGCGGGAATCGCCGACGGGCAGCGGATCAGGATCCGCGGCGAGGGTCACGCCGGCGAGCTCGGCGGCTCGGCCGGCGATCTCTACCTCCAGGTGCGCGTGCCTCCAGTCGCCGGGATCGAACGCGACGGCGACGACCTCCACACCATTGCAGAGCTGACGATGACCCAGGCTGCTCTCGGCACGACGCTCTCGGTGCCTGGGCCCCTGGAGCCGGTCGAGGTCGAGATCCCGGCGGGGACACAGCCCGGCGACGTGACGGTGCTGCGAGGGCAGGGAATGCCGTCGCTCGAGCGCCGTCGCCCGGGCGACTTCCACGTCCACGCAGTCGTGCACGTACCTCGACGTCTCGACGGCGAACAGCGCAAGCTGGTCGAGGAGCTCGACGCGGCACTCGGCTACGATCCCTATCGACACGACGACGCCGAGGAGGGGGGCTTCTTCCGGCGTCTGCGAAACGCGTTCCACTGACGGAGCGTCCGATGAACCTGCGGGCGGCCGTCTTCGTGACCGTTCCCGCCGAGCGGCTCGTCGACCGATTTCGCAGCGAGCACCACCCAAGAGCGCTGCGCTGCCGCCTCCCGCCCCACGTGACCATCCTGCCGCCGTTCCGGCGCGATCGGGCCGCCGCCGAGCTGACCGACCGCCTGGCCCACCACTTCACGACGTTTTCGCGCTTCGGGGCCGAGCTCGCCGCCGTGCGGACGTTCCCGCGCCACGTCTGGCTTGCGCCGGAGCCGCAGCGGACACTCGTCGACCTGCTGACGCGGACGCGACGCGACTTCGCGGAGCTCGTGCACGACGGGAACGATCCCGTCCCGCATCTCACGATCGCCGAGGTCTGCGAGGGGGAGTCTCTTGCGCAGGTCGCCGCGCTGGCCGAGGCGGAGCTCGGCCCCTCGCTACCGTTTGTCTTCGAGGTCTGCGAGGTCGGCTACTACGACGAGCGCGCCGAGGGCTGGCACGAGCTGCGCCGCATCCAGCTCGGATGAGCAACCTCGTCCGTGTCTCGGCCCGGGTGCCGCTCGCGCAGGCGGAAGCGGCGCGGGCGCGTGCCCTCGAGCTCGCTCCCGGGGGATTCGAGGAGGCCGAGACGCTCGACAGCCTGATGCTCGTGCTCTACGTCGACGACGATGCCGCGGCTGCCGTCGTGACGGCGTTTCCCGGAGCGGAGATCAGTCACATCGACCCGGGCTGGGAGGACGCCTGGCGCGCGTTCCATCGCCCCGTGCGCGTCGGAGGGCTCTGGATCGGGCCACCGTGGGAGCAACCCGAGGCGGGCGGGCCCGCGGTCGTGATCGATCCGGGGCGCGCCTTCGGCACGGGCGCCCATCCCACCACACGGCTTTGCGTCGAGCTTCTCGCCCGCGGTCGGCGGGGGTCGCTGCTCGACGTCGGCTGCGGCTCCGGCGTCCTTTCGATCGCCGCGGCGCGGCTCGGCTACGGGCCGATCGTCGGCGCCGACAACGACCCCGTCGCGGTGGACGCGACCCTCGCGAACGCAGCGGTCAACGGCGTCCGGCTCGAGGCGCTCCTGCTCGACGCGGAGATCGAGCCGCTGCCGACTGCGGACGTCGCCGTCGCGAACGTCCTGATCGCACCGGTCGAGCGGATCCTGGCGCGGCTCGGCGCGCGGGCGGCGATCACCTCCGGCTACCTCGACTCGGACACCCCTACCGCGCCCGGCTGGCGGCACGTCGACCGCGTGGAGGCCGACGGCTGGGCTGCCGACCGTTTCGAGCGCGATCGGGCGGAGCGGAAGATCGCCTGACCAGGCACGGGCTCGGGCGCCGGGCGCTCGAAGGGACGACGGCGCCTTGTCGCCGGAGAAGGCGGCGGTCCTCCGGCGGGTACTGCACGCCCTCCCCCGCCGACACGCGACGAGCGTCTACGCTCCCGGGGCACGTGGCCACCTTTACCACCTGCTTCCTGGGCTGCAAGGTTTCGTTTGCCGACGAGCAGGCGATCCGCGAGCGGTTGCTCGCCGACGGTCATACCGAGCTCGAGCGAGACGGCGAGATCGCGGTCGTCAATACCTGCTGCGTCACGAACGAGGCGGTTGCGAAGTCCCGACAGACCGCGTCGCGGCTGGCGCGGACAGCCGACCGCGTCTACCTCACGGGCTGCGCCGCGAACCTCTCCGGCAGCCCGTTCGCAGGACTCCCCCCGAACGTCCACGTTCTCGCCCGCGCAAGCGAGGAGGTCGCCGAGGCGATCGCGGGTGACGTCGGCGCGATCGCCTGCGTCCAGGCCGATCACCGGCTCGACCGGGTGCGGGCCTTCGTGAAGATCCAGGACGGCTGCTCGTTCTCCTGCGCGTTCTGCGTGATCCCGCTCGTCCGCGGCGGGACGCGCAGCCGCGGCGCGGAGGCGGTACTCGCGGAGATCCGGCGGCGCGTCGCCCAGGGGCATCGCGAGATCGTCCTCACCGGGGTCAATCTCGGTTGCTTCCGCGACCGCGGGGCGGGGCTCACGCTCGCCGGCCTGATCCGCGAGGCGGGGGCGCTTCCGGGGCTGGAGCGGCTCCGCCTCTCGTCGATCGAGGTGAACCACGTCACGTCCGAGCTCGTGGCGGCGCTGCGAGAGACGGCGGTCGTCGCGCGGCACCTCCACGTCCCGTTGCAGTCGGGCGACGACGCGGTCTTGCGTGCCATGGGGCGGCGCTACACCGTCGGCCAGTACCGCAACAAGCTCGAGCCGCTGGAAGACTTCAACCTCACAACGGACGCGATCGTCGGCTTCCCTACCGAGGGCGAAGCGGCCTTCCGCAACACGCTCGCGACCGTCGCAGCGGTCGGGATCACGAAGGTGCACGTCTTCCCCTACTCGCCGCGCCCCGGAACGCGCACCGAGGCGGACGATCCGGTACCCGCCGCCGTGAAGAAGGAACGGGGAGCGCGCCTGCGGGCTGCCTCCGAGACCGCCTGCCGCGCGCGCTGGGCGCGTCGGGTCGGTTCCTCGGATCGCGTCCTCGTCGATCGGCCGGGGCTCGGCTACGCGGACGACTACACACCGTGGCTCCTCGACGCGCCGGTGGGAGAGCTCGTCACCGCGCGTGCCGTCGGCGTCGCCAACGAGGGGGTACTTGCCGTTGTCTCAGCCTGACTGCCTCTTCTGCAGGCTCGTCGCCGAGGGCGACCACGTCCACGCGACCGAGGGTTTCGTCGCCGTCCGGGACATCGCTCCAGCGGCCGAGACGCACCTGCTCGTGCTGCCGCAGCGGCACATCGACACCTTCCGCGACGTCGACGCGTTCCCCGACGAGGAGGCGGCCCGGATGCTCCGCTTCGTGGCCGAGGTTGCTGCGGCGGAAGGGCTCGAGGACTACCGCGTGATCGTCAACGTGGGGCCCCGCGCGGGGCAGACCGTGTTCCACCTCCACTGGCATCTGCTCGCGGGTAACCGACTGCCTGGTTTCCACTAGCGCGACTTCCCAGGGATACTGTCGGCGTGGGACTTATCCTCACAATCGAGAGCGAGCTCAAGGAAGCCCGTCTCTCCCGCGACGACGACCGCCGCGACGCGCTGGCGCTGATCCTGGCGAGCCTCCGGTCGGCCGAGAAGGAGCTCCAACGCCCCCTCTCGAGCGACGAGGAGCTGCAGGTGCTCCAGCGCGAGCGCAAGAAGCGGGTGGAGGCCTTCGAGGCGTTCGAGGCGGCCGGTCGCGAGGAGCAGGCCGACAGGGAGGACTTCGAGCTCGAGGTGCTCGAGGAGTTCATGCCGGAGCCGCTTTCGGACGACGAGCTCGAGGAGATCGTGGACGACGTCATCGCCGAGGTCGGGGCGACCTCGATCCGCGACATCGGCCGTGTGATGGCCGACGTGATGCCCCGCGTCTCGGGGAGGGCCGACGGATCTGCCGTCAGCCAGCTCGTGCGCGAAAAGCTCGCTTGACCGCGCCGGCCGGGCCCGCAACCGCAAGTGCGATCGGGGCCCGGCCGCTCGTCGGTCAGGGCGCCTGCACGAGGCGGAGCTGGTTGCCGGACGGGTCGCGCACGCCGGCGTCGACCCCGTAGGGCCGGTCCATCGGCTCCTGGGCGATCTCGACTCCCTTGCTCCGCAGCTGCTCGATCGTCGCGCGACAGTCGTCGGTCGAGAAGAAGAGGCCTGTCGCGAAGCCCTTCGCGATCAGACCGCGGATCGTCTTCGCCGTCTCCTCGTCGAAGACCGGCGGGCCGGGAATCGCCATCAGCACGATCGCGACCTCGGACTGCCCGCTGGGCCTGACCGTGAGCCAGCGGAAGTTGCCCATCTCGGGAATGGTGACGTCCTCGTGCAGGTCCATCCCGAGCGCGTTCGTGTAGAAGTCGAGCGCCTCGTCCTGGTCGAGCACCCACTGCTGGACATAGGTGAGCTTCGTCAACATCGATTACCTCCTGTCGGATTGCGTGGGAGGGACGCTACGGTGCAGACGACGTTCTGTCTTCTCGAAAACTGCTGGATGCGGGCCGGGCGTAGGCGGCGAGCATGCACGTCGGGATCCGAGCCAGGTCGGCAGCGGGAGGATGCCTGGCGCGATACGCGCTCGGCGAGCAGCCGTATGCGCGACCGAAGCTCGTCGTGAACGAGCCAACGCTCGTGAGCCCGACCTCGAGGCAGATCCGGGTGATCGAGTGGTCGGTGCCGCGGAGCAGGGCAGCAGCCCGCTCAAGCCGGCGCGTGAGGAGGTACTGGTGGGGTGTCTCGCCGAACGCCTGCCGGAACGTGCGGCTGAAGTGGGCCGGGGAGAGGTGGGCGGCGCGGGCGAGCGCCGCCACGTCGAGCGGCTCGCGATAGCGGGTGTCGATTGCGTCCCTCGCCCGCAGGAGGTGGCGCGCGGGTGGATGCACGACGACGGCGGTCATCGCAGGAGCTTATGCACCGTGTCGTCGTGTCGGCCAACCCCGGCATGTCCCCGGGTGACCTCGATCCGGCACCGTCTGCTCCTACACTGCGACCATGCAGGACGTCGTCATCGTCCCGAACGAGGTCGCCGCCGAGCTTGCCGGGGTCACGGACACCGTGCTCGATTCGCTCCGCGACCGGCTCGGCTGCTCGATCTCGCTGCGCGGCAACAAGCTGACGCTCGACGGCGACGCCGAGCGGGTGAGCGAAGCACGGGCGGTCGTGGACGAGCTCGTCGAGCTCGTCGAGGGTGGGCACGCGATCGGCCCCGACACGGTCGGGGCGGTCGCTGCGGCCCTCGACCAGGCCGCCGACATCCGCGACGTGTTCGAGGACGTCGTCTGGCGCCACCGCGGCAAGAAGATCGCCCCGAAGACCGTGACCCAGAAGCGCTACGTGGACGCGATCCGCGAGAGCACCGTCACCTTCGGCATCGGTCCGGCCGGAACCGGGAAGACGTATCTCGCGATCGCGCTCGCGGTGGCGGCGCTGAGCGACAAGCAAGTGGGCCGCCTGATCCTGACCCGCCCGGCCGTCGAGGCAGGTGAGCGGCTCGGCTTCCTGCCCGGTGACATGCTCGCGAAGGTCGATCCCTACATGCGACCGCTGTTCGACGCGCTCTACGACACGATGGATGCCGACCGGCTGGCGGCGTACATGGAGCGCGGCACGATCGAGGTCGCACCGCTCGCCTTCATGCGCGGCCGCACGCTGAACGACTCCTTCGTGATCCTGGACGAGGCACAGAACACGACCCCCGAGCAGATGCAGATGTTCCTCACCCGGCTCGGGTTCGGCTCGAAGATGGTGATCACCGGCGACGTCACCCAGATCGATCTTCCGCGCGAGCAGGCGTCGGGGCTGATCCAGGTACGGGACATCCTCCGCAGCGTCGACGGGATCGGGGTCGTCGAGTTCGGCCACGAGGACGTCGTCCGCCACAAGCTCGTGCAGCGGATCGTGGAGGCGTACAAGCGACACGCCGAGGAGACCGGCACGGCGCGGCAGCAGTGATCGAGATCGAGGTCGACAACCGCAGCGGTGTCGTCGTCGACGCCGACGGCGCAGCCGATCTCGCCCGTGCCGCTCTCGCGATCGAGGGCGTCGAGCGCGCCGAACTGGGGATCAGCTTCGTCACCGCCGAGGAGAGTCGGTCGCTGAAGGCCGAGCACCTCGGGATCGACGAGCCGACCGACGTCCTCTCGTTCCCGATCGACGGGATCGACGAGCTCCCGAAAGGAGTTCCAAGGGCGCTCGGAGACGTCGTCCTCTGCCCCGAGGTGGTCGGAGGCGAGTGGCGCTGGCCGCTCGTCCACGGGCTCCTGCACCTGCTCGGCCACGAGCACGGGGCCGAGATGGAGCGTCGAGAGCGGGCGATCCTCGAGGCGACCGGATGAGCCCCGTGCCCGGCCGTCGCCCGCCGACCGTCCTCGAGAGCTTCAACGTCGCCTTCGAGGGGATCATCCACGTGCTCCGCACGCAGCGGAACATGCGGATCCACTTCCTGATCGCGGTGGCCGTGATGATCGCGGCGCTCGCGTTCGACGTCTCCAAGATCGAGCTGATCGTGCTCCTGATCTCGATCTCGTTCGTCCTGATCGCCGAGATGGTCAACACCGCGGTCGAGGCGGCCGTCGACATCGCCTCCACCTCGTTCGATCCGATGGCGAAGCTCGCGAAGGACATCGCGGCCGGCGCCGTCCTGATTGCCGCCGTCAACGCCGTCGCGGTCGGCTACCTCGTCTTCTCCGGGCAGGTGGCCAACCGCTCCAACCGCTTCCTCGACCGCCTCTCGAACGCATCGGCCGAGCTGGCGCTGATCATGCTCGTGATCGTGGTCGTGATCGTGATCTCGCTGAAGGCGCTCTCCGGTCGCGGTACGCCACTGCGCGGCGGCTGGCCCTCGGGCCACGCGGCCGTCGCGTTCGCGGCCTGGATGGCGATCACGCTTACGCTCGAGGGCTCGCAGCACCGGTTCCTCATCTCCTCGCTCGCCCTGATCATGGCGCTCCTCGTCGCCCAGACACGCGTCGAGGCGGGCGTGCACACGACGCTCGAGGTCGTCACGGGAGGTACCCTCGGCGCCGTCGTGGCGCTCCTCATCTACCAGGTATTCGCCCCGTGAGCGACGACGAGCTGCTCGCTCGCGCCGACGCGATCGCCGCGCGGGCCTACGCGCCGTACTCGCGCTTCAACGTCGGCTGTGCCGTCCTGACCCGCGACGGCTCGGTCGTGGCAGGCGCCAACGTCGAGAATGCCGCCTACCCGCTCGGTATCTGCGCCGAGCGCGCGACCTTCGGCCGGGCGATCGCCGAGGGCCATCGCCCCGGCGACTTCGTGGTCGCCGCGATCACGCACTCGCCGTGCGGGGGCTGCCGCCAGTGGCTCGCCGAGATGCAGGTGGAGCGGGTCGTGTTCCGCAACGGCGGCAGGATCGTGCGGATGACGGTCGACGAGCTGCTGCCCGAGCAGTTCGACGCCGGCGAGCTTCCGTGAAGTCGGGCATCGTCGCCGTCGCAGGCCGGCCGAACGTCGGCAAGTCGACGCTCGTCAATGCGCTCTGCGGCGACAAGGTCGCGATCACCTCGAACGTCCCCAACACGACCCGCCGCCGGATCTTCGGCGTCGCCAACGGGCCCGACTGGCAGCTCGTGCTGGCAGATCTGCCGGGCTTCCAGCGGCCCATGGACGCCCTCACGGAGAGGATGCAGCAGACCGTCGACTCGTCGTTCGACGACGTCGATGTCGTGCTTCTCGTCGTCTCGGCTCGCGACCGGATCGGGGCCGGCGACCGCTTCGTGGCCCGAAGGGTCTTCGGGCTCGGCGTCCCCGTGATCATCGCCGTCAACAAGATCGACCGGCTCAAGCACGGACACGTCGCGACCCAGATGAAGGCGGCCTCGGCGCTCGGCGACTTCCACGCCCTGCATCCTGTCAGCGCCGTCACCCGCGACGGCGTCGAGGCGCTCCGCAGCGACCTCGTGCACGTGCTCCCCGAGGGGCCCGCCTACTTTCCGGTCGGAACCTCGACGGACATGCCGCTCGACGCCCGCGTGGCCGAGGTGATCCGTGAGAAGGCGCTCCACCTGACCCGCGACGAGGTGCCTCACGCGGTCACCGTCGTCGTCGAGGAGATCGGCGAGAAGGTGGTCCGTGCGTTCCTGCTCGTCGAGACCGAGTCGCAGAAGGGGATCCTCGTCGGCAAGAAGGGATCGATGGTACGGGAGATCGGTTCGCGCGCCCGACCCGAGGTCGAGCGTCTCCTGGGGCATCCCGTCTTCCTCGAACTCGTCGTCAAGGTGCGCTCGAAGTGGCGCCGCGACCCCAAGCTCGTGGAGCAGCTCGGTCTCTAGAGCTCGTTCTCAGTGTTGCGGCCGCGACCTCAGCGAACGCCGGCGCGATCGCCGAGGCCGAGCTCCCCGACGCGTTCGGCCAGCGTGCGCGCGACCTTGACGGCGATTCCCGGCTGCTTCTCGACGAGCGCCAGAAACGCGCGGTCGGTGATCACGAGGATGTCGACCGGTGTGAGCGAGGTGACGGTGGCCGTGCGCGGGACATGCGAGAGCAGCGCGATCTCTCCCACGAAGCTCCCCGGTCCGAGCGTCGCGAGCTTGCGGCCCTTGCGGCGTACCTCGACCTCGCCTGCGACGAGGACGAAGAACTCACGACCTCGCTCGCCCTCGGCGATCAGCACCCGGCCGGCGGGAAGGTCGAGCTCGTCGGCGATCGAGGCGATCTGCTGCAGCTCCTTCTTCGAGCAGTGCTCGAAGAGCGGTGCCTGCCTGATCAGGTCGAGCTTCGCGTTGGCGCCGAGAGCCATGGCCCGCATCAATACCTGCTCGTCGCCGGGCGTGCAAGGCTCGCCTGCGGACACGGGGCTAGACTGGGTCGATGCCGCAGGTCGAGTTGATCCCGCGCGAGCTCGAGCTCCCGTTCGACCTGAGCCTGCCGCGTGCCGGAGCCGTCGACGCCGTCGCCCTCGAAGCACGGGCGGGCGAGCTCGCGAAACGCTCGATCAAGAAGGAGTCGAAGCTGGCGGCGCTCGCACTCACGATCCGGATGATCGACCTGACGACGCTCGAGGGCGCCGACACTCCTGGCAAGGTCGCGGCGCTGTGTGCGAAGGCGAAGCGCCCCGATCCTGCCGACCCGACCATCCCGCCGGTTGCAGCTGTGTGCGTCTACCCGAATCTCGTCCGCGCCGCCCGCGAGATCCTCGCTGGCTCCGGGGTCCGCGTCGCGTCCGTCGCGACCGCGTTTCCCTCCGGACAGTCGCCGATCGAGGTGAAGCTCGCGGACGTCCGCCAGGCGGTCTCGTTCGGAGCCGACGAGATCGACATGGTGATCGATCGCGGCGCGTTCCTCTCCGGCCGGTATGCCAAGGTCGTCGACGAGATCGTGCGCGTGAAGGACGCCTGCGGGGAGGCGCACCTGAAGGTGATCCTCGAGACGGGTGAGCTCGGGACGTACGACAACGTGCGACGCGCCTCGCTGCTCGCGATTGCGGCAGGAGCGGATTTCATCAAGACCTCGACCGGCAAGGTGAGCCCCGCCGCGACCCTCCCCGTGACGCTGTGCATGCTCGAGGTGATCCGGGACGTCCACGACGACACCGGCCGCGTAATCGGGATGAAGCCGGCGGGGGGGATCCGGACCGCGAAACAGGCGATCCAGTATCTCTGCGTCCTCAACGAGACGCTCGGGCCGCAGTGGCTGACCCCGGAGCTCTTCCGCTTCGGCGCTTCGTCGCTGCTGAACGACGTTCTGATGCAGATCCGCAAGCAACAGACGGGCGCCTACCAGTCCGGCAACTACTTCACCCTCGACTGAGATGGCAGCCCGCACGCCTGCCGGACCGCTCCGACCTCCCCTCACGGCCGCGCCCGCCCCCTTCGAGTGGGAGTATGCGCCGGCCCCCGAGGCGCGGGACATCGTCTCGCTCCGGGATCGCTACGGGCTCTACATCGGCGGCGAGGAGGTGGCTCCGCGGTCGCGCAGGTGGTTCCCGACGATCTCTCCCTCCACGGAGGAGCAGCTCGCGGAGGTCGCGTTCGCGGGCCCACGAGACGTCGACCTTGCGGTCCAGGCTGCTCGCGGTGCGTTCGAGGACCGCTGGTCGTCGCTGCGTCCGGCCGAGCGCGCCAAGTTCCTCTTCCGGATCGCCCGGCTGATCCAGGAGCGCTCACGTGAGCTCGCAGTCGCCGAGTCGCTCGACGGCGGTAAGCCGATCAAGGAGTCACGCGATGTGGACGTCCCGCTCGCTGCGGCGCATTTCTTCTACTACGCCGGCTGGGCGGACAAGCTCGAGTACGCCTTTCCGAACCGCAGACCCCGGCCGCTCGGGGTGGCCGGTCAGATCATCCCGTGGAACTTCCCGCTCCTGATGCTGGCCTGGAAGATCGCGCCTGCGCTCGCCTGCGGCAACACGGTCGTCCTCAAGCCGGCCGAGACGACACCGCTGACGGCGCTGATCTTCACCGACATCTGCCGCCAGGCGGAGCTACCCGCGGGCGTCGTCAACATCGTCACGGGCGACGGCGCCACGGGCGCACATCTCGTTGGGCATCCAGACCTGGACAAGGTCGCGTTCACGGGCTCCACCGAGGTCGGGAAGGCGATCTCGCGCGCGCTCGCCGGAACCGGTGTGAAGCTGACGCTCGAGCTGGGCGGGAAGGCGGCGAACATCGTGTTCGACGACTGCGCGCTCGACCAGGCCGTGGAGGGGATCGTGAACGGGATCTACTTCAACCAGGGACATGTCTGCTGCGCGGGCTCGCGGCTGCTCGTGCAGGAGTCGATCTACGAGCCGCTCGTCGCCAAGCTGAAGCGGCGGCTAGGCACGATCCGGGTCGGCGACCCACTCGACAAGAACACCGACCTCGGCGCCATCAACTCGCGACCGCAGCTCGAGAAGATCCGGGAGCTCGTCGCGAGCGGGGAGGCGGAGGGTGCGGAGCTCTACCAGCCGCCCTGTCGCCTGCCCGAGAAGGGCTACTGGTTCGCGCCGACCGTCTTCACGAACGTCGCCCAGAGCTCGCGGATCGCGCGGGAAGAGATCTTCGGGCCGGTCCTCTCCGTGCTCACCTTCCGCACGCCCGACGAGGCGGTCGAGAAAGCGAACAACACCCCGTACGGGCTCTCGGCGGGCGTCTGGACCGAGAAGGGCTCGCGCATCCTCTGGATGGCGCAGCGCCTGCGCGCCGGCGTCGTCTGGGCGAACACGTTCAATCGCTTCGACCCGACCTCCCCGTTCGGCGGCTACAAGGAGTCGGGGTTCGGCCGCGAGGGCGGTCTGCACGGGCTCGAGCCGTACCTCGACTTCTCGGGCTCGCGGTAGCTGCTCGCGATGAGCCGCCTCCCCGTTCGGAAGACGTACAAGCTCTACATCGGCGGCGCCTTTCCGCGCTCGGAGTCGGGGCGCACCTACGAAGCGGCAGGACAGAACGTCGCCCGTGCCTCGCGGAAGGACGTCCGCGATGCGGTCAAGGCGGCCCGCGCCGCGTTCGGGGCCTGGTCGGCTGCGACCCCGTACAACCGCGGCCAGGTGCTCTACCGCCTGGCCGAGATGTTGGAGCAGCGTGCGCCCGACCTGGCCCGCGTCTGCTCGGGCCGACGCGAGGTGGAACGCACGATCGACCGTGTCGTCTGGTATGCGGGCTGGGCCGACAAGCTGCCGCAGACGCTCGGAGGCTCGAACCCGGTCGCCGGACCGTACTTCAACTTCACCGTTCCCGAGCCGACCGGTGTCGTGGCCATCCTCGCCCCCGAGGAGCCGCCGCTCGAGGGGCTTGTCTCGCGGATCGCGCCGGCGATCGTGAGCGGCAACTGCGTCGTGGCGGTCGCGGCGGAGCGTGCGCCGCTCGCGGCGATCGAGCTCGCCGAGACCGTGGCCACCTCGGATCTGCCGGGCGGCGTCGTCAACCTGCTGACGGGCTTCCGGGCCGAGTTGGCGCCCGTGCTTGCGGCGCACATGGACGTGAACGCGATCGACCTCAGCGGGGTCGACGTGGGGGGCGCCGAGCTCGAGGCGCTCGCCGCCGAGAACGTCAAGCGCGTCGTGCGCGCTCGCGACGACCAGAGCCCTTGGGAGATCGCCGCCTTCCTGGAGCTGAAGACGGTCTGGCACCCCGTGGGCACGTAGCCCCACCTGCCGCTCAGAGCGGCGTCGCGGATGCGCTCGCGAGGGCGTCGACGGCGGCTCGCGCGTGCGCCAGCCGCAGTTCGTGCGGCCCCTCGAGGAGCAGCCACGGGGTAGCGCTCGCCCTCACATGCTCCAGGTAGCGGTCGGACATGGATCGGCGCTGGGCCTCGAACTCACGGATCCCGTCGTGGCTCCACGGCACGTCGAGCCCGCAGACGAGGAAGAGGTCGTAGGGCCGCGCGACGAGATCGTCGAAGGCATGGGTCGCTTCTCCGAGGTAGACCTCGTGGAACAGCGCCGTCGTGAATGCGTCCGTGTCGCAGAAGAGGAAGCGACGAGCCGAGCCTGCCAGGACATCCTCGTACCAGCACTGGATCCGCGCGATGTGGGTGAACTCGTCGCTTGTCCACGGTGCGTCCCGGTCGCGTCCGAGCTCGGTGTAGGGACGGCCGTACTCGGGATTCCAGACCGTCTCGTAGGCGGCGGCGAGCGCCCGCGCGAGCGTCGTCTTGCCGGTCGACTCCGCCCCGAGGAGGCAGATCCGCTTCACGTCGGCGCCCACCGGAGCAGCCTACGAGAACGAGTAGCATCACGAACCGTGAGCGGGGCACGGAGGCTCAGTCAGGCGATCGCCGAAGGCGACGGGATCTCTATCCTCGTCGAGATCGGCGACCCTGCCCAAGCAGCAGCGGTCCAGGCGCAGGGTGCCGAGGGACTCGTCGTCCGCTCAGCCGGATCGGGCCTCGCGGCGGGGCTGCTGGAGCTGCCGGTGCTTGCCTTCGCGGTCGGCCACGGCGCCGCCGTCGACGCCGTCGTCCTGGACGTGGAGGAGCACGGCGACGCACTCGGCGAGGCCGTCGAGGAGGCAACCGCACGCGGGTTGGAGTGCGTGATCCGGGTGCGTGACGAGGACGAGCTCGAGGACGTGCTCGAGCTCGTCGACCCGGAGATCCTGCTGCTCTCGGCCGAGGAGGCGGAGGACGGCCAGGAACCGCTCGACCGGCTGCTCGAGCTGCTGCCAGATGTTCCCGCCGGCAAGCTCGCGATCGCAGAGCTGGCGGGCGCGAGCCGGTCGGACGTCATCGAGCTGGAACGGGCGGGCGTCGATGCCGTCATCGTCGTCGGCAGCGATGTCGAGTCGCTCGTCGGCGACGCGATCCCCGAGGTCTGATGGTCTCTCGCAGGCCGCGGTGACCACAGCGGCACGCCGTGTGAGCCTCGACGGAGCGCCACCCTGGATCGCCCTCGCCGCGATCCTCGTGCTGGCGGCGGCGCTTCGCCTGACGGGCGTCCGTTACGGCCTGCCGCTGCCGGTCCTCAATCCCGACGAGGCGAACATCGTCCCCCGCGGGTGGCGGATGGGGCACGGCCACCTCGACCCCGGCTGGTACGACTACCCGTCGCTCCTGATGGCGCTGCTCGCGCCGGTACAAGCGTTCTTCGGCGCGCCGTCCTTCCTCGCCGCACGGCTCATCGCGGTCGGCGTCGGGGTCGGTGGCGTCGGCGCGACGTGGTGGCTCGGTCGCCGCGCCTACGGCACCGGCGCTGCCATCGTCGGCGCCGCCACGGTGGCCGTCGCGACGACGCACGTCGCCTACTCCCGCATGGCGGTCACGGACGTGCTCCTGACGCTCGCCGTCACATGTGTTCTCGCCCTCGCCGTCGAGGGCCGTCTGGCCTGGGCAGGGCTCGCGGTCGGCCTGGCAGCAGCCGCCAAGTACCCGGGCACGATCGCGATCGTCCCGGTCGTCGTCGCCGGCTGGGGTCGGTGGCGGGCGCTCGGCGAAGCGGCTGTTCTCGCGGTCGCCGGCTTTGCCCTCACGAGCCCGTTCGTGCTGATCCACGCCGGTGCGGCCTGGGGCGATTTCAGCCGTGTCCAGCGGCTGGCGCGGTCGGGCTGGCTCGGCTTCGAGAACGACCCCGTCGCGCCGCTCGCCTACACCGAGCGGCTGTGGAGCGCGGTCGGGCCGTTCCTCGTCCTCGCGGGGGTAGCACTCGTGGCGGCCCTGCTGCGACGCAGCCGAGCCGACCTGATCCTGCTCTCGTTCGCGCTCGTCTACTGGCTTTCGCTGATGCCGCAGCAGGCGCATTTCTCGCGCTACGTCCTCCCGCTCGTGCCTGTGCTCGGGGTGCTGGCCGGCAGCGTTCGCTGGGGCGTGCCCGTGGCGCTGGTCTTGCTCGTCGTCCCGCTCTGGTGGAGCATCGGCGACGCACGCGAGCTCACCCGTACCGACACACGGGTGCGGGCGGCGGCGTGGGTCGACGCACACGTACCGGACGCCGACCGGATCGCCGCTGACCCATCGACGTTGCCGTTGGTGGGCCGCCCTGTGACGCGGCTCGAGCTCCCGGGCCCGGGCCGCCCCTCCGACCCGAGGCGCGACCTCGCGGCGCTACGCCGGGCGGGTGTGCGGTGGGTCGTCGTCTCGGGCGCTGTCACGGACCGGGTGCTCGCCGTACCCGACCGCTATCCGCGCGAGGCCCGCTTCTACGAGCAGCTCGGCCGCGGCCGCAGGCCGGTCTACGCCGTCTTCCCGGGTGCCGCCGGACTCGCGGGGCCATGGGTGCGGATCTACCGGATCGGCTGAGCCGGGAGCTTCCGCTGCCGGCACTCGGGCGCGGTCAGCCGAAGAAGGTGCGCGCGACGTCGAGCAGTTGCGGGTCCACGCTTCGCACCTCGGCGCACGCCTCGGCGAGCGGGACGCCGACGATGGCGCTGCCGCGCAGGGCAGCCATCTCGCCGAACCGTCCTGCAGCGGCAAGGTCCGCGGCGGCGACGCCGAAGCGCGTCGCGAGCACGCGGTCGAAGGCGGTCGGAGTGCCGCCCCGCTGGAGGTGGCCGAGTACGGTGACACGCGTCTCGAAGTGGGTCAGCCGCTCGAGCTCCGCCCCGAGCACATAGCCGATACCGCCGAGCCGTTCGAACCCGAACGCGTCGAGACCGGCGCCGACGGTGCTGCCGCCGGGCGGCTCGTAGCCCTCGGCAACGACGACGATCGAGTACGTCCGGCCCCGTCGGTGGCGCGCCCTGATCGTCTGCGCGACCTCCTCGAGGTCCGTCCGCAGCTCCGGTACGAGGATCGCGTCCGCCCCGGCCGCAATGCCTGCGTAGGTGGCGATCCAGCCTTTCGTGCGGCCCATCACCTCGACGACCATGATCCGGTTGTGCGCCTCGGCGGTCGTCGAGAGGCGGTCGAGCGCCTCCGTCGCGATCGAGACGGCCGTGTCGAACCCGAACGTGATGTCCGTACCCGCGATGTCGTTGTCGATTGTCTTCGGTACGCCGACGACGGGCAGCCCCTCCTGGTGGAGGGAGAGCGCAGTGCGGAGCGTGCCGTCGCCGCCGATCACGATCATGGCGTCGATTCCATGCGCCTCCACCGTGCGGCGAATGCTCGCGTAGCCGTCGCCGTGGACGTAGGGATCGCGCCGAGAGGTGCCGAGGATGGTGCCGCCGCGCTGCAGGATCCCGCGCACGTCGTCGCGGTCGAGCGGCTGCGTACGGCTCTCCATGAGGCCGTCCCAGCCGTTCCGGATCCCGACGACCTCCATCCCGTGCGTCACCGTCGCCCTGCTGACGACCGCACGGACGACGGCGTTCAGGCCGGGACAGTCCCCGCCCGCCGTGAGGACGCCGATCACCATGGCCCTATCAGTACAGGAACATCGGCTTGCCGGCGACGTGCCGCACCTTGGGCCGGTACTGCTCGACGTCGTACAACTCGTCCACGTCGACGCGGCGTACTCCCTCGCGCGTGGCGCCGATCGGGACGGCGGTGTAGGTGCCGCTGCGGAGTGCGACCATCCTCCCGGTGGCGCCCTCGAGCGCCAGATCGGCTGCCATCACGGCGTAGTTCGTCGCCACCATCAGGTCGAGCGAGTCGGGGCTGCCCGAGCGCATCAGATACCCGATCTGCTGGTAGATCACATCCTGGCCCGTGTGCTCCTTGATCAGTGCGCTCGTCAGCTCGCCGATGCCGCCGAGCTTGCGGTGGCCGTAGGCGTCCTCCTCACCCGAGAGGACCATCTCGCCGCCCGCGAGAGTCGCGCCCTCGGACACCGTCACCATCGCGTAGTTGGAGGGGTTCGTGCGCTTGTCCTCGAGCAGCAGGCCGCAGAGCCTGTCGAGCTCGAACGGGATCTCGGAGATCACGGCGCGATCGACGCCGGCGAGGTAGGCGGTGATCAGCGACGTCTCGCCGCTGTAGCGGCCGAACAGCTCGATGATCGCGATCCGCTCGTGCGAGCCGGTGCTCGTGCGCAGGTTGTGGATGAACTGAACGCCGCGCGTGATCGCGGTCGAAAAGCCGATGCAGTAGTCGGTGCCGTGGACGTCGTTGTCCATGGTCTTCGGGATCGCGATGACGGGAACGCCTTCCTCGTGCATCCGGAGGGCGTACGAGAGCGTGTCGTCGCCGCCGATCGGGACGAGCACGTCGATCCCCATCGCCTCGACGACGCGCAGGGCGTAGTCCGTGAAGTCGAACGGCCCCTCCCCCTCCGCGCGGTGGGCGAGGTGGGGCGGCACGTCCTTCGGCCGTACCCGGCTCGGGTTCGTACGCGAGGTGTGGAGGAAGGTGCCGCCGGTGCGATCGATCGTGCGGACGACGTTGGCGTCGAGATCGAGGAACAGCTCGTCGCGGGAGCCGGGATCGTCCAGGTCGTGCTCGAGCAGTGCCGCCCAGCCGCGCCGTAGGCCGATCACTTCGTGCCCTTCGTGCACGACGCGGTTGACGACGGCCTTGATGCACGGGTTGAGCCCCGGCACGTCGCCGCCTCCCGTCAGGATCCCGATCCGCATCCGCCGTCCTCCTCCGTCGCCTCGCCGGTTTGTTCGATGCCAATCCTAATTCAGCGGCGCGACGGGCGTCCGGTTGGCGCCTGAGCTCCGCCGCTACACTCGCCCCCATGAGAGTCGTCCTCGCGGGCGTGCTGGTGGTGATCCTCCTCGCCGGCGGTGCAGTGCTCGCGCGGGGCGGCGGCACGGCGGCGGCACAGACCGGCGCTGCTCCGAAATGCACGCAGCTCGGCGGCTGGCAGCGGCTCGCGAACCGCATCGACGCGCCTGTCTACTGTCCGAGTTGGCTGCCCGATCCGCTCGTACCGCAGATCGGTAACCGCTGGAACAACATCAACTCCGTCAGCCCCGACCGCAGCTACCTGGAGAGCTGGGCCTGGCAGGAGGCAGCAGGCCTGAACACGCTGGAGATCCACGTGATCCTGCGCGGGTATCCGGGCCGGACCGCGATTCCGAAGACGTGCCAGGACGTCTCGACCGTGAACGGCACGACGTTCCGCAAGAACATCCCCTGCTACCAGGACCCGAACGGGAAGTGGACGGCTGCCAACGGGATCACGGCGACGCTCTACAACGTCAACCACGGCGCCGACTCGTGGCATGCACTCTTCCTCTGGCGGCACGAGAAGTCGCTCTACACGCTCAGCGAGCACATCGCGCCACCGCTCAGCTACACGAAGGTGATCGCGAACCTGAAGCGGATGCTGAACGGGCTCGTTCTCGTCCCCCCGGTCGGATGAAGCTGACCCGGCGGCAGGCGCTCGCCGGTACGGCAGGAGCAGTGGCGGGCGCCACCGGCATCTACGCGCTCGTCGAGCGTCACGCGAGCGCTCCGCAGCGTCCGCCGGCGAAGGGGGCGCTGCCGCCCGAGCAGCACCTGCTCGACGGCGTCCAGGTCGTCACCGACAACGGTGTCGAGGTGCTCGTGCCGCCGCTCCACCACGCAGTCGTGACGGCAAGAGTCGCGACGGGCGACCTCGTCTCGGGGCAACGGAAGCTCGACGAAGCGCTGGCCGACCTCGAGTCGCGCTACCCCGCGACGCCGGCCGGGCTCGGGATCACGCTCGCGTGGGGCCTGCCGTACTTCTCCCGGCACGTCCCGGCCGCCTGGGAGCAGCTGCGGCCATTCGACGTGCGGGCACAGAAGCCGGCGCTGCTCGACGCCGTGCGCTTCCCGAGCGACCCGGAGGAAACGGTGCTCGAGCGCAACGACGTCGCGGTACTCCTGCGGAGCGACAACGTTGCGACAGTCGACGCCGCGATCGAGCAGCTCTTCGACCATCTCGACGTCTTCAGCAAGACGTCGATCCGTCGCGGCTTCGTCGGCGGCGGCCTGCCGGCCAAGCTCGCCGTCGCGGCCGGCGTCCCGGGCGCAGCGCTGATCCCCGAGCAGGCGGAGCTGTTTCTCGGCTTCACCTCGACGCTGAAGGACAACCTCGGGCCTTCCCGGATCGCGAATCTGGAGACGCTCGGGCTGGCGCGGATCCCCGGCGGGTACTTCCGGCATGGCACGCACATGCACCTCTCGCACATCCTCGAGAACCTCGAGGCCTGGTACGTCAACACGGCCTACGACGCCCGTGTGCAGACGACGTTCAGGCCGGGGCTCGAGGTACCCGACGGGACGCTGACCGTGGCCCAGGGGCGGGACGAGGTGTCGAGCGCCGCCGAGGTCCGACGCGGGTATCGCGTCCACGGGGCGATCGGCCACACCGGCGCGATGCAACCGGCATCGCGGCTCGCCCGCCGGCACGTGGGGGCCGACGGAACCGTCTACGCCGCGGGGACCGCGATTCCCCAACGCGCCGACTTCAACACGCTCGACAATCCGTTCGCCTGGAGTGCGGACGGCAGCAGCTCCACGCAGCCGGCCGCAGGCGTCCATTTCGTCGTCTTCAATCCGACGAGCGACGACTTCTACCGCGTCCGGGCGGCGATGGACGGCGTCCTGCCCGACGGGACGACGCTGCCGTTCGACCCGCGGGCGCAGGGACAGGGGTTCAACAGCATCCTCCGCACCACCCACCGGCAGAACTTCCTCGTGCCACCCCGGGCACATCGCTCGTTCCCGCTCGCCGAGCTCCGAACCTGACGGACTACGATCCGGGCAGGCCGAAGTGGCGGAACTGGTAGACGCACCGGACTCAAAATCCGGCGCCCGCGAGGGCGTGGGGGTTCGATTCCCCCCTTCGGCATGCCCCCCTTCCACGGCGGTCACGAGTACCGACGAAAAATCGGGCTTGATCTCGCCGCTCAGTGTCCTAGACTCTTGCCCACTCGAAACGGGAACCGGCTCGCGCGGCGGGGCGGCTCCGGGTCAACGTCAAGGAGGAGGACAAGTTTGTCGCTCAAGCAGAAGAGCATGTTCCTCGTCGGCTTCCTCGTCGCCCTGCTCGCGTTCGTCGCGGCCGGCTGCGGCGGGAGCGGCGGGGGGAGCGCGCCGGAGGCCCTGCCGTCGTCGTCGTGCACGCCGATCGAGTACGACGGTGACGGGAACCCCGACTACCTGATCGTTTCGGATCTACCGCTGCAGGGCGCCTCGCGCACCCAGACGGTGCAGATCAACGACGCCATCCGCTTCGAGCTGAAGCAGTCGGGCTACAAGGCGGGCGACTACAAGATCGGGTTCCAGGCGTGCGACGACTCCACCGCCCAGGCCGGCAAGTGGGACTCGGGCAAGTGCAGCCAGAACGCGAACGCGTACGCCGGCAACGACAAGGTGATCGGGATCATCGGTACGTTCAACTCCGGCTGTGCTGCGATCATCATCCCGGTCGTCAACCAAGCACCGAACGGCGGCATCGCGATGGTCTCGCCGGCGAACACTTACGTCTGCCTGACCCAGGGCGGGCCCGGCTGTGACAAGACGGAGCCAGCCAAGTACTACCCGTCGGGGACACGCAACTACGTTCGCGTTGTCGCCAACGACGGCTATCAGGGTGCGGCGGACGCGATCTTCACGCAACGCCTCGGCGCCAAGAAGGTCTACGTGCTGAACGACAAGGAGGCCTACGGCCTCGGCGTCGCGACGAACTACGAGAACGCGGCCAAGTCGCTCGGGCTCCAGATCGCCGGCTTCGACGCGTACGATCCGAAGGCGTCCTCCTACCAGGCGCTCTTCAAGAAGGTCCAGGCCACGGGCGCAGACGCCGTCTTCATCGGCGGCCTCATCTGCGAGAACGGCGCCCAGCTGATCAAGGACAAGGTCGCCGTTCT
The DNA here is from genome assembly GCA_964581085.1 of uncultured Gaiellales bacterium. Lineage (GTDB taxonomy): Bacteria > Actinomycetota > Thermoleophilia > Gaiellales > Gaiellaceae > Gaiella. The sequence goes on from CAZOMP010000004.1 coordinate 194,811, forward strand.
GGGCGACAACGACAAGGTGAAGCTGATCACGCCCGACGGCTTTGCGACGCAGCAGACGCTCGACGACGCGGGTACGGCCTCGAACGGCATGTTCATGTCGATCGCCGGCCAGCCGATCAACAAGTTCCAGGGCACCGCGCGGGAGTGGGCGACGAACTTCTCGAAGGAGTACCTGAACGGCAAGCCGATCGACCCGTACGCAATCTACGGCGGCGAGTCTGCCACGGTCCTGCTCGACGCGATCAAGAACTCCGACGGCTCGCGCAGCGACGTGATCAAGCAGCTCTTCGCGACGGACGTCAAGAACGGCCTGCTCGGGTCGTTCAAGTTCAACGCCAACGGCGACCCGCAGGAGGCAAGCGGTGCGGTCGTGGCGATCACGGTCTACAAGGGCGAGGGCAAGCTCGCCACGGCGGGCGTGATCTCACCCGCGCAGTCCACCGTCGACGCGGCGCTCGGCAACTAGACGAGCCCGAAGGAGATCGACCTCGATCAGGGGCGGGAGGCATTGCCCTCCCGCCCCTGATCTGTTTTAGTCACCCGGTCAATGGGTGCGACTCTCGAAAAGCTCCGGGGAGCGCGGGTCGTCGACCTGATCGGCCTCGCCCTCGTCGCCCTCGTCGTCTGCTGGCTCGCCGTCAACTTCGTCAAGTCGCCGAGCGACTTCATCAGCGTCGCCCTGATCGGCCTCACGAACGGGATGATCTACGGTCTCGTGGCGCTCGGGTACACGATCGTCTACGGGATCCTGCAGCTGATCAACTTCGCCCACGGCGACGTCTTCGCGCTCTCGGGCCTCGTCGCCTGGTCGCTCATCGTCAACGTGATCGGCCTCGACGTCGGTGCCAGCGTGGGGGCGATCGTCGGCGGTCTCCTCGTCACGCTCGTCGTGATCATGGGGGGGTTCGCGCTCTTCAACGCCTCGATCGAGCGGGTCGCGTACCGCCCCCTGCGTAACGCACCCCGGCTCGCGCCGCTGATCACCGCCGTCGGGATGTCGTTCATCGTCCAGAACATCTCGCTCGGGATCTACGGGGTGAACTACCGTGCGGTGCCGAACTTCATCCCCCAGACGGACATCATCCACATCGGCGGGGTCGAGTACTCGTGGCAGAAGGCGTCGGTGCTCGTGATCGTGATCCCGGTCCTCGTCGGGCTGTCGTGGTTCATCAACTCGACGCGGCAGGGAAAAGCGATGCGTGCCGTCTCGCAGGACACCGAGGCCTCGGCGATGATGGGCATCGACGTCAACCGCACGATCTCGGTCGCGTTCCTGCTCGCCGGCGCGCTCGCCGGGGCGGCCGGGATCGTCTACCTGCTCCAGTTCAACATGCGCTTCGACACGGGCTTCGAGCTCGGCCTGATCGCGTTCACCGCCGCCGTCCTCGGTGGCATCGGCAACCTGACCGGCGCCGTCCTCGGGGCGCTCCTGATCGGCTTCATCCAGGCCTTCAACGAGGGGCTCCTATGGTTCGCCCCCGGAAGCGACTGGACCCGCTCGATGGTGTTCGGGATCCTGATCCTCGTCCTCGTCTTCCGACCCGAGGGCATCCTCGGCGAAGAGACGCCCGAGGGCGCATGACGACCGGGCTCACCGATCGCGCGAAGGACGTTGCCTCGAACCGCAACCTCGTCGCCGTCGTCGTGCTGCTCGTGCTCGCGTTGGTCTACCCGAGCATCGTCGAGACGCTGCAGTCGCTGCCGCAGATCGGCGCTTTCGTCCCCTCGACCGACTCGATGGTCGTGATGATCGTGTTCACGACGATGGCGATCGGCCTCAACATGGTCGTCGGCTACGCCGGTCTGCTCGATCTCGGCTACGTCGCGTTCTACGCCGTCGGCGCCTACACCGCGGGGTGGTTTGCGTCGCAGCAGTTCGACCAGGTGACGATCCACTTCGGCTCCGTCGGGATCCCGCATACGACGCCCGGGATCCATATCTCGATGTGGCTCGTGCTTCCGCTCGCCGGGTTGTTGACGCTGCTCGCCGGCATCCTGATCGGGCTCCCGACCCTCCGTCTGCGCGGCGACTACCTCGCGATCGTGACGCTCGGCTTCGGCGAGATCGTGCCCCAGTTCGTCCGCAACGCCGACGACCTGGGCGGCTTCGACCTCACGCACGGAACGTTCGGGATCACACCGATCGACTCGATGGGGTTCGGGCGGCTCTCCGCGCTCGGGCTGCCGGAGAGCTTCCGCACCTCGCCGAACCGCGCCGAATGGTACTTCTGGTGTGCGGTCGTGATTCTCCTGATCACGGTCTTCTGCAGCGTTCGACTGCGGGACTCGCGGCTCGGGCGGGCCTGGGTCGCGATCCGCGAGGACGAGACTGCCGCGGCCGCGATGGGGATCCCGCTGATGCGGACGAAGACCTGGTCGTACGCCCTCGGCGCCTTCTTCGGCGGCGTCGCCGGTGCCTTCTACGCCAGCTTCAAGAGCGGCGCCTTCCCTGCCGACTTCTACTTCAACATCTCCGTCTTCCTGCTCTGCATGGTCATCCTCGGCGGCATGGGCAGCGTCTGGGGGGTCGTCCTCGGCGGCATGATCCTCGGCTACCTGAACGTCGAGGGGCTGGCGACGATCGGCACGAAGCTCTCGAGCGCCGGCCTCAACTTCGACCCGACGAAGTACCAGTTCGGGATCTACGGGATCATCATCGTCCTGATGATGCTGTTCCGGCCCACCGGCCTGATCCCCGAGCGGCGTCACAAGATCGAGATGAGCGAGGGCGTCCACGACACGCCGTTCTACGACGTCCAGCTCGAGGGCACGTTGACCGACCGTGATCGGACGAATGACTAGCGTCGTCGCCGACAACCTTGTCGAGGTCACGCGGCTGCGGAAGGAGTTCGGCGGCCTCGTCGCCACGAACGACGTCGACTTCACGATTCCGCGCGGCTCGATCGTCTCGTTGATCGGGCCGAACGGCGCCGGCAAGACGACCTTCTTCAACCAGCTGACCGGGGTCTACAAGCCGACGTCGGGGTCGATCGTGTTCGACGGTGTCGACGTCTCCGACAAGCCGCCCCACGCGATCACGAAACTCGGGATCGGTCGCACGTTCCAGAACATCCGGCTTTTCTCGCAGATGACGGCGATCGAGAACGTCCTCGTCGGCATGCACTGTCGGCTCTCGAGCGGCATCCTCGGCTCGATCGTCCGCACGCGCGGCGTCAAGCGCGAGGAGGTCGAATCGCGGGAGAGGGCACGCGAGCTGCTCGTCTACGCCGGCCTGCCACGCCGCCACGAGGAGCTGGCGGGCTCGCTGCCCTACGGCGACCAGCGCCGGCTCGAGGTCGCGCGCGCCCTCGCAACCGACCCCAAGCTCCTCCTGCTGGACGAGCCGACGGCCGGGATGAACCCGCAGGAGACGGCGGCCTTCACCGCGTTCGTGCGTCGCGTACGTGACGAGCGCAGCCTCACCGTGCTCCTGATCGAGCACGACATGAAGGTCGTGATGGGGGTCTCGGAGCGATGCACCGTGCTCGAGTACGGGGCCAAGATCGCCGAGGGCTCGCCCGCCGAGGTGCAGGCGGACGAGCGCGTGATCGAGGCCTATCTCGGCAAGGGGGCGATCGAATGACGGACAACGGCTACGTCCTCGAGATCGACGAGATCCACACCTACTACGGTGCCATCCACGCTCTCAAGGGTGTCTCGCTGAAGGTCGGCACGGCCGAGATCGTGACGCTGCTTGGCGCCAACGGCGCCGGCAAGTCGACGACGCTCCGCTCGATCAACGGTCTTCTCCACCCGCGTGAGGGCACGATCCGCTTCCAGGGCGAGGACATCACGAATGCCTCGCCGCACACGATCGTCAAGAACGGGATCGCGCAGAGCCCCGAGGGCAGGCGGCTCTTCCCGCGCATGTCGGTGACGGAGAACCTCGAGATGGGGGCCTTCCAGCGCAGCGACAAGGAGAACTTCAAGGAGGACATGGATCGCGTCTTCGAGCTCTTTCCCCGGCTACAGGAGCGGCGGACGCAGAAGGCGGGGACGATGTCGGGCGGCGAGCAGCAGATGTGCGCGATCGGGCGTGCGCTGATGGCCCGTCCCAAGCTGCTCCTCCTCGACGAGCCCTCGATGGGCCTGGCGCCGATCTTCGTGGAGAAGATCTTCGAGATCGTGGTCGAGATCAACCGGCAGGGAACTCCGGTCCTCCTCGTCGAGCAGAACGCGCTGATGGCGCTCGACGTTGCCAACCGGGGCTACGTGCTCGAAACCGGCAGGGTGGCGCTATCCGGTGCGGCCGCCGAGCTCAAAGTCAACGAGCAGGTCCGCCGCACGTATCTCGGCGAGGGCTAGCTCGCCTCTCCGACGACGACGGGTGCATACGGCGGCGCCATCAGCACTGCGAGGCTGTGGCTGCCGCCGGCGATCCCGCGGCCCATCTCGAGCGCGGTTGCGAGGTTGTGAACGGGGACGAGGCCGAGCGCCCGCGCAGCGCCTGCATCGCGGCAGCCGGCGACGAGAACCCGCTCCGCACGCGACAGCACGGGACGGCACGAGGACCAGTCGGCGAACGGCAGCAAGGGGTGCGGTTCCGTGCCACCGCGGTAGGCCTGCAGCCTGCGCCCGTCGCTCGCTGCGGCGGTTCGCGCTTCCACGACCCTTGCCTCGCTCGCTCCCTCGCGCAGCAGGTGGAAGAGATCCCGGTAGGGCGCCTGGCCGTGCCCGAAGGTGCGGCGGAAGTCGTGCAGGAGCACGACGGTTCCGCCCGCGCGCAGCGGCGAGGCGTCGCGCCAGAGCCGCAGTGCGTGGCCGAGCCCCGTCGCTGCCACGGTGAGGGGGTTGAGCCGCTCGCGCGGATCGTGGAGCGAGCGCCAGGGCAACGGCACGAGCACGGTGTCGACCTCTCCGGCAAGAGCCGAGCCGCGGAGCGAGATGCCGCGGAGGAGCGCCTCGGCGTGCGAGACCGCAGGCGGGCCCGCGAGGACCGCGACCGTCCGCAGCTCGCGCGCGACCTTCTGCAGAACGGCGTCTCGCACACTCCCGGGCAGGACATTGAAGAGGTGCCGTGAGGGCGAGCGGGCGAGCAGCCTGCGGGATGCCGGCGCGACGGGATAGCCGCGAAAGCGCCCGCTCAGCCGCGGGTGGTCGAGAACGAGCGAGACGCCGATGACTGCCGCGCGCCGCGCCAGAGCAGCGGCGATGCGGCCCGCGACCGCTCCGGTGGGGGAGACCGACGGGGCGAGCAGAGTCGGAGCGGGAGCGGGGGCGACGATGTCGTCCGCCGAGCACGCGTGGAGGAGTGAGCAGGCACCGCCGCGCTCGGAGGTCTCGGCCGCCGTCATCGTGACGACGAGGTCCGTCTCGAGTACCACCTCGTTGATCCGGACGGGTGCGGCTCCGGCGAGGTCGAACGCTCGCAGCTCGGGCGAGCTGGCGTCATGCACCAGGACCGTCCCGCGAAACGCTCGCGCCCGCGTCGGCTGCAGGATCGACTCGAGCTCGCCGCGCCCCGCCCGTCGTTCGAGGCCCCCCGCGACGAGAATCGTCTGCCGGGTGCTCGGTACTCCCGACCGCGTCAGCTCATCGAGCACGGCAGCGAGTGCTACGCGCCGCGGATCCGCCGCAACGGCCGGCAAGGGCAGCGAACGGGGCTCGATCACGACGGTTGCTCTCCCGCCGCGCGTTGTCAGATCCGCCAGCCCGGGACCCGAGAGCGGGTAACGGAGCGCCTCCCGCACTGCCGCATCGACGTCGTTCAGCGCCGCGAGCGGAGGCGGCGCTACGACGAGGAGCGCCTCGTCGTCGACCGTGACGAGCGGGATCCGTGTGCCGGCGAGAAGCGGGAGTCGGGCCATCTGCTCCATCCAACCAGCAGCTGCCCGGGATCGTTCAGGTGATCGCCTGGAAGAGCCGGCAGAACGTGGGCCGGTACCCCGCGTCCGGCCAGGCCCGCGACGAGAGCAGGTTCGTCATCCGTCGTGGCACGGCGGCAGAGGCTGGCGCGCGACGTGCCCTCCCCGAGGACGATCCCGTGCGCGCCCGGCGTCGCGCAATAGACTCGCAGCGATGTCCCCGAAGACGATCACGGGCGCCGAGCTCGAGCTCGACGACGGCCCCGCCCGCGACGCGGAGCTCTTCCTCGTCGACGGCAACAACCTCGCCTACCGCGCCTTCTTCGCGCTTCCGGAGGAGCTTGCGACAAGCGACGGGATGCCCACCAATGCCCTCCTCGGCTTCGCCAACATGCTCTTCAAGCTGCTCGGCGACTACCGTCCCCGCGGCGTCGCCGTCGCCTGGGACACCCGGCCGGTCCACCGGGCCGCGGTCGCAGAAGCGGCGGCGGTCGTCTACAAGGAGGGTCGCCGTCCGATGCCGGATCTGCTCCGTGAGCAGTTCCCGCACCTGCGGCCGATCGTGGAGGCGTTCGGCTACCGGAACCTCGAGTTCGAGGGGTGGGAAGCGGACGACGTGATCGCGACGATCGCGACGCGGGCCGACGAGGCGAAGATCAGAACGTGCGTCGTCTCGACCGACCGCGATGCCTTCCAGCTCTGCTCGGAGCACGTGACCTTGATGATGACCCCGCGTGGCGTCTCGGACGTCAACGTCTACACGCCGGAGCGCGTCGAGCTGCGCTACGGCGTGCGTCCCGATCAGGTTCCGGACTTCATCGGGCTCAAGGGCGACACGTCCGACAACATTCCCGGCATCCCCGGGATCGGCGACAAGACGGCGGGGCAGCTGATCGCCCAGTACGGCTCGCTCGAGGACGTGATCGCCCACGCCGACGAGCTTTCGCCGGCGCGCGGGAGGGCGGTGCGGGAGCACGCCGACCAGGCACGCGCTTCCAAGGTGCTGGCGACGATGCAGCGCGACCTGCCGCTCGACTGCGACCCTGGCGACCTCGTCTCGCAGCCGCCCGACCGCTCGCAGCTGAAGGAGATCTTCCGGCGTTTCGAGTTCCGCGCCCTCCTCGGCCGTATCGACGAGCTCGACACGGCCGTGCCTGCGCAGGAGCGGCCGCAGCTCACGGGACACACCGTGCCCTGGCGCGAGGCGATCCTCGCGCCGGTGCGCGGTCGCGTCGGTGTGGCGATCGAGGACGGTCGGATCGCGGTCGCCTCCTCGGACGGTGTCGTCGTCGCCGACTGGGAGCGGGCCGACGCAGGCTTACTGCGCGATGCGCTCGTCGTCGCCCACGACGCGAAGGCCCTCCGGCTCCCGCTCGTGCCCGTCGACGACACGATGATCGCGGCGTACCTGATCGAGCCGGGCCGCTCTGCCTACCTGCTCGACGACCTCTCCGACGAGTACGGTCTCGAGCTCGAGCCGGACCCCGCGGCGGAGGAGTCGACGTCCGAGCTGGTTCGCCACGCCGAGGCGGCGAGACGGCTTGCCGAGCCGATGCGCGCCCGGCTTGGGGAGCGCGGCTCGCTCGATCTCTACGAGCACATCGAGCTGCCGCTGACGGCTGTGCTGGCAGCGATGGAGGACGCCGGCGTCAAGATCGACGAGTACCGGATGGGCGAGATCACCGCGCGCCTGCGCGATCGCGTCGAGGAGCTCGAGGCGCAGGCAGCCGAGCTGGCGGGAGAGCCGTTCCTGCTCGGGTCGACGCAGCAGGTGGCGCGCGTGCTCTTCGAACAGCTCGGCCTCGAGCCCGGCCGCAAGGGCAAGACGGGCTATTCGACGGACGCGCGCGTGCTCCGGGGGCTCCGCGACGAGCATCCGATCGTGGCCGTGATCGAGGAGTGGCGGGAGTACTCGAAGCTCCTCAATACCTATCTGCTGCCGCTGCCGTCGCTGATCTCCGGGCGCGACGCTCGCCTGCACACGACGTTCAACCAGGCCGTCGCCGCCACCGGCCGGCTCTCGACCTCGAACCCGAACCTGCAGTCGATCCCCGTGCGCACCGAGCTCGGCCGCCAGATCCGCTCCGCCTTCGTCGCCGAAGACGGCCATCGCCTTCTCTCGGCGGACTACAGCCAGGTCGAGTTGCGAATCCTCGCTCACGTCTCGGGCGAACCGGTGCTGCGCGAGGCGTTCGAGCAGGGGGAAGACATCCATGCCCGCACAGCAGCGGAGGTGCTCGGCAAGGAGCCGGCCACGCTCACTCGCTCCGAGCGCGACGTGGCCAAGATGGTCAACTTCGGGATCATCTACGGGATCTCGTCGTTCGGTCTCTCCGAGAACCTCGAGATCCCGCGCGAGGAGGCCCAGGCCTACATCGACACCTACCTCGCCCGCTTCCCGCGGGTGCAGGAGTTCATCGCCCGGACGATCGCCCAGGCGGCCGCCGACGGGTACGTGACGACGCTGCTCGGGCGCCGACGGCCGATCCCGGAGCTGCGCGCCTCGAACCGGCAGACGCGATCGCTCGGGGAGCGGCTGGCGGTGAACACGGTGATGCAGGGGACGGCGGCGGACGTGATCAAGGTGGCGATGATCCACGCCCACGAGCGTCTCAGGGCGGAGGGTCGCGGCTCCCGGCTCGTGCTGCAGGTGCACGACGAGCTCCTGCTCGAGGTTCCGGAAACGGAGGTGACTGCGGCCCGCGAGCTCGTGCGGGCCGAGATGGTGGGCGCCTACCCGCTCGACCCACCCCTTGCGGTCGATGTCGGTGTCGGCGACAACTGGGCGGATGCGAAGGACTGACGTCCTCCGCACGTGGGCCGGCGCTCGCTGATTACCGGCTCTCGGTCGCTATACTCCCCGCTCGCCCATGGCCAACGACGACAACGAGAGCACCCCTATGTCAACGATGGAAGTTCCCGTCCTCGAGGACGGCGTCTGGATCACCGGCCCCGACGGGGAGCTGGTTCCGGACTACGACGCGACGTTCCCCACGATCAACGAAGGGGAGGTCGTGCACGGCACCGTCGTGCGCGTCGACAAGGACGAGGTGCTCGTCGACATCGGCTACAAGTCGGAGGGTGTGATCCCGGTCTCCGAGCTGTCGATCCGGCGCTCGGTCAACCCGGCCGACGAGGTCTCCGTGGGCGAGGAGATCGATGCGCTCGTGATGCAGAAGGAGGACGCCGAAGGGCGCCTGATCCTGTCGAAGAAGCGTGCTCGTTTCGAGCTCGCCTGGAAGGCGATCGAGGCGGCTGCAGAGAGCGGTGAGGCGGTCAACGGCCGCGTGATCGAGGTCGTCAAGGGCGGCCTCATCCTCGACCTGGGTGTACGCGGCTTCCTGCCGGCCTCGCTCGTCGACATCCGCCGCGTGCAGGATCTGGAGGAGTTCACGGGCAAGGAGCTGCGCTGCAAGGTGATCGAGCTCAACCGCTCGCGCAACAACGTCGTCCTCTCGCGTCGCGCCGTGCTCGAGGACGAGCGGAAGGAGATGCGTCAGGCGATCCTCGACCGGCTCAACCCGGGCGACGTCGTCGACGGTCAGATCTCGAACATCGTCGACTTCGGCGCCTTCGTCGATCTCGACGGGATGGACGGCCTGATCCACATCTCGGAGCTCTCCTGGAGCCATGTCAACCATCCGTCCGAAGTGCTCGAGATCGGTCAGACGGTCAAGGTCAAGGTGCTCGACATCGACCGCGAGCGCCAGCGGATCTCGCTCGGCCTCAAGCAGACCCAGTCGGATCCGTGGCAGCAGGTGCTCGAGCACTACCACGAGGACGACGTCGTCGAAGGCCGGGTCACGAAGGTCGTCACGTTCGGAGCCTTCGTCGAGATCCTGCCGGGTGTCGAGGGGCTCGTGCACATCTCCGAGCTCGCGCAACACCACGTCGAGAACCCGCGCGAGATCGTCTCCCAGGGCGACCCCGTCAATGTCCTGATCCTCGAGATCGACGGCGATCGACGGCGTCTCTCGCTCTCGCTGAAGCGAGTCGAGGAGGGCGCCACGCCGCTGCCGCGTGCCGACGGGGGCGAGTCGGTGCACACGATGCCGAACCTGCAGCTCTCCGAGGAGGCGTTCCCGGCCGGTGACCCCGCCGAGGAGGCGCGGCTCCTTGACGAGGAGGCAGTCGACGCCGCCACGCTCGCAGTGGCGCTCGAGGAGACGGCGCAGGAGCTAGCGGCGGAGGCAGTTGTGGCGGAGGCTGTCGCCGAGGAACTCGCGGAGGAGGCGGTCGAGGCCGAGGTGGCCGGAGACGAAGCGGCTGCCGAGGAGCTCGCCGTCGAGGCGCTCGCCGCGGACGCCGCCGCGACCGAGCTCGCCGAGGAAGCCGTCCTGGCAGACGAGCTGGCGACCGAGCTCGCGGTCGAGGCGGTCACCGACGAGGCCGACGCCGTGAGCCTCGTCGAGAGCGACGCGGCCGCGAAGCCAGGCGACGACGCCGCCTAACCAGGTGCCCCGCCCGGTCTCCGTCGCCATCACCGGCGGGATCGCGGCCGGCAAGACAGCGGCACTCGCCGCCTTCCAGGCGCACGGTGCGGCGACGGTCTCGAGCGACGAGATCGTCCACCACCTGCTGCGGTCCGACCCGCAGGTGCGCCAGGCGCTCGTGGAGCGCTTCGGTGAGGACATCCTCGGCGAGGACGGGAGCCCGGACCGGGGCAAGATCGCGGCGATCGTCTTCGACGACGCCGAGGCGCTCGCCTTCCTCGAAGGACTGCTCCACCCGCTCGTCTCCCGCGAGTACCTCACCTGGCGAGACCGGCTCGCGGCGCTCGACGACCCGCCCCGCGTCTGCGTGACCGAGGTGCCGCTGCTCTACGAGGCGGGCGGCGAGTCGCGCTTCGACGCCGTCGTCGTGATCACCGCCCCGCGCAAACTTCGGGAGCAACGGCGCCACGTTGCGCTCGACAACCGTGACGACCGGCTGATCGACGATCGGGAGAAGGTGGCTCGTGCCGACTACCACTATGTCAACACGGGGACGTTCGAGGAGCTCGACCGGTTCGTCGCAGGCGTGATGGCGGCACTGACCGCGACGAGGGCACCGACCCCGACGTCGTGAGACGCCTCCTCGCCGCAGTTCTCGCCCTGGCGATCGTCGCGGGTGCTGCGTTTGCGATCTGGCATCGGCAACCCCAGTTCGTCGAGCGGATCCGTTACCCGCTTCGTTACGAGGCGATCGTCCGCGGTCACGCGAAGAACTACGACCTCGACCCGGCGCTCCTCGCGGCGGTGATCTACACCGAGAGCAAGTTCAACCCGGATGCGCGCTCAGGGGCGGGTGCGATCGGATTGATGCAGCTCCTCCCGGATACCGCCCGCGGGATCGCGATCCGTACGGGCGGGACGAAGTTCGTCGTCGACGACCTCTACGTGCCGGAGTTGAACGTCCGCTACGGCGCCTGGTACCTGCGGCATCTCCTCGACCGCTACGGCGACGAGCGCACGGCCCTCGCTGCCTACCACGCCGGTCAGGGTAACGTCGACAGGTGGCGCCACGACCGCGTCGGCATCCAGTTTCCGGAGACACGCAGCTACGTGGACAAGGTCGAGCGGATGAAGGCGATCTACGCCCGGACCTACGCAAAGCAGCTCGGGCTGGGTTAGGTTTGCGCATCGGTGGCTGACCCGCGCGACAGGGAGTACGCACGGCTGATCGTGGACGGCTGCCTCGGCGTCCGGCCGGGATGGCAGGTGTACGTGGGCGGGAATCCGCAGGCGCGGCCCTTGCTCGAGGAGGTATGCGGCCTGATCGCGCGCCGCGACGCGCACGCGCTGCTGCGCGTCTCCTTCGACACGTTCGGGTCACCGTCGCCGGCGTGGCTCGAGCACGCCTCGCTCGAGCTTGCGGGATCGGTCGCTTCCCTGCGTGAACGGGAGATCCGCGAGATGGACGCGCTTCTCTTCGTTGCCGCACCCGACAACACGAGGACGTCGGCGTCGATTCCCGCGGAGAAGCTCGGAGCGGTGCAGGCCGCCTACCGTCCCGCGTCCGCACGGATCATGAATCACGACATCCCCTGGGTCGCGTGCCAGTACCCGACCGCCGCGCTCGCGCAAGAGGCCGGACTCGGCAGCGACGAGTTCGCCGATTTCCTCTACGGCGCGGTGCTGCGTGACTGGGAGGCGGAAGGCGCGCGCCTGCGGCACATCGCCGATCGCTTCGACGCTGCCTCGGAGGTACGCATCGTCGGGGACGAAACCGATGTTCGGCTCTCGCTGGAGGGCCGCAGCATGCGCGCAGACGCGCTCGGGGCGAACCTCCCGGGTGGCGAGATCTTCGGCTGTCCGCTCGAGGACTCGACCGAAGGGGTGATCGCGTTCAACGAGTTTCCGGCCGTCTACCGGGGCAACGAAATGACGGGCATCCGCCTGCGTTTCGAGCGAGGGGTCGTGGTCGACGCCTCGGCGGCGACGAACGAGGCGTACCTGCTCGAGACGCTCGCTCTCGACGAGGGTGCGCGCCGGCTCGGTGAGCTCGGGATCGGCTGCAATCCCGGTATCACCCGGTACATGAAGAACACGCTCTTCGACGAGAAGATGGACGGTACGGTCCACCTCGCGCTCGGGAACAGCTACACGGATCTCGGCGGCGTCAACAGCTCCGCGATCCACTGGGACATCGTCAAGGACCTGCGTCTGCCCGGATCGCGGCTCGAGCTCGACGGCGTCGCCGTGCAGCAGGACGGCGTCTGGCTGATCTGACGTTCGCCCGTCAGACGGCGGGGGTGGGCGGCGGCACCGGCGGCACCGGCGTCAGCGGCGGCACGTCGGCGAGCATGTGCTGCCAGAGGTTTTCGAGCATCCGATTGACGGGCCAGATGTTGGCGGAGCCGCCGAAGTCGAGTGTGCCGGCCGAGAAGACCCGCGCACCTGCAGTGGTCTCGTAGTAGGTCATCTGGCCGCTGAGACCGGTGCCGAAGAGGTCCGTCACCTGGGCGAGCACGACCGTCCCGGGTGGGGAGGCTTCCGAGGTCATGTCGATCTCGATCCCGTAGCCGCCGACAGGCTCGCCGAAGGTCGAGCCGGTGACGAGACCGGTCCGGTCGAAGAGCCAGGGAGCGGCCTCCGCGGCGACGACCGTGTAGGGCGCCTGCTTGCGTCCGTCGTCGTTCGCACGGTACTGCGCGCCTGCGAGTGAAGCCTCCGGTCGGCCCTCGCTGCGGAAGGGCCGGATCCGGCTGATCGTCTCGCCCTGGCGCTCGACTCGCCAGTAGAAGTTGTCGGCCGAGAGGAACACGAGTCGACCGCCGAGGTCGCGGTAGCGTTGGACGACGTCGTAGGCGTGCGGTGTCTGGTACTCGCTGTGCCCGGAGAAGACGACGAGGTCGTAGAGGGAGCGTAGGTCGTCACCGGTTGCGAACGTCTCGAGGTCGTCCTCGGCGACCATGTCGGGGGTGCGTCCCGTGCGCGCGAGCCAACGGAGGAACGCCCGGTCGTACGACTTGAAGCGCGGGGGGACGCCGCGGTCGCGGTAGGGCCGCGTCAGGTCGACGGGCGGGTTGCCCCCCGCGTACCAGGTGTCTCCCCAGCCGTCACCGTCGCGGTCGTACATGTTGTACGCCTGCCAGGTGTTGGTCGGGAGGACGACGAGCTGGCGCACCGCCCCGGGGGTGGGGGAGCGGAGCACGAACGGTGCGAACCCGACGCGTCCGTCGTCGGTTGTCAGACGGGCGGCGTAGACGCCGCTCGGCCAGGCACCGGACTGGACCGTGATCGTGACCGGCGCAGAACGCTTCCCGGTCCAGTCGATCGGCACGGGATCGCCCTTCAACGCGCCGACCAGCTCGTCGTTGCGGTCGCTCGGGATGTTCGGATCCTCGTAGCCGCAACGGAGGAACTGGAGCGTCAGCGACGGCGCGTCGGCGAGGATCTGGAGCTGCATCGGCTCGGTCGGGAGGTACGAACGCTGCAGGAAGGCGGCCTCGACGCCGAACACACGCACGACGGCGGCGCGTTGCCGGGCAACCGTCAGCGGCCGGAACGTGCCGAGCACTGTCGCACCGCCGCCCCTCGGCTTGATCGTGAGGCGCATGACGTAGGAGCCGACCGGTGTCTCGGGCTGCGGTGTCCAGGTGAGCACCTGCCGCCCCGGTCCGAGCAGACGCGTCGTCGTCCACTGTGGCGTCGCAGCACGGCCGCCGAGGATCGCGTCGACCCTGACCGTCGCCCGTCGGCGCAGCGTGAACCCGATCGCGGCCGTGTCGCGACCCTCGACTCCGGGCGAGACGGTCGCAAACAGCGTCCGGTCGCCGGCATAGCGGCGGCCCAGATTCCGCGTGGCGAGACCAAGCAATGCCTGCGCACGGTCGGGCGTCGCGGCCGCGCGCTGCGGGAGCCCGGCGAGGGCTCCGAGGAGCCCGCCTGCGGCGAGCAGGAGTCGCGATCGCGTCAGTCCGCCCACGGACGCACGGTAGAGGAGGCTCATGAGCGAACTGTGAGCAGGACACGGCGGGTACCGGTGGCGGTCTCCCGCCGGCGGAACGAACACACGTTCCGGTCTGCGCTAGATTGTGGCGATGGCCGAACTGCGTGTCACCGCCGCCTACCAGCCCACCGGCGACCAGCCACGTGCGATCGAGGAGCTCGCCGCGTCGCTCGAGAGTGGCAACCGGTTCCAGACGCTGCTCGGAGCGACGGGCACGGGGAAGACGGCGACGATGGCCTGGATCATCGAGAAGCTGCAGCGGCCCGCCCTCGTGATCGCCCACAACAAGACGCTCGCCGCCCAGCTCTGCAACGAGTTCCGCGAGTTCTTCCCCGCGAACGCGGTCGAGTACTTCGTCTCCTACTACGACTACTACCAGCCCGAGGCGTACGTCCCCCAGGCCGACCTCTACATCGAGAAGGACTCGTCTCGGAACGACGACATCGACCGGCTCCGGCACGCAGCCACCTCGTCGCTTCTGACCCGCCGGGACACCGTCATCGTCGCCTCCGTCTCGTGCATCTACGGCCTCGGCTCGCCGGAGGAATACGAGGCGCGGCTGATCAACCTCGCCGTCGGCGAGGAGCACGAGCGCGACCTGCTGCTGCGCAGGCTCGTCGACACGCAGTACGTCCGCAACGATACGCTCCTCGGTCGCGGCCGCTTCCGGGTCAAGGGCGACGTCGTCGAGATCCAGCCCGCTTCTGCCGAGACCGCCTACCGGATCTCGCTCTTCGGCGACGAGGTCGAGCAGATCACCCATTTCGACCCGCTCACGGGGGAGGTCTACGCGAAGCTCGACACGCTCACCGTCTTCCCGGCGACCCAGTACGTCACCTCGAAGCCGACGATCGAGGCAGCGATCGGCGGGATCCGCGACGAGCTCGAACAGCAGGTGTCGATGTTCGAGTCCGAGGGCAAGCTGCTCGAGGCGCACCGGATCCGGCAGCGCACCGAGTACGACCTCGAGATGATGCGCGAGCTCGGCTTCTGCAACGGGATCGAGAATTACTCGCGTCCTCTCGAAGGTCGGCCGCCGGGCTCGCCTCCGCACACGCTGCTCGACTACTTCCCCTCGGACTTCCTCCTCTTCGTCGACGAGTCCCATCAGACCGTGCCGCAGATCGGCGGCATGTACGAAGGCGACCGCTCGCGCAAGCAGACGCTCGTCGACTTCGGCTTCCGCCTCCCGTCGGCCCTCGACAACCGGCCGCTGCGCTTCGACGAGTTCCTGCAGCGGATCGGGCAGACCGTGTTCGTCTCGGCCACGCCCGGTTCCTACGAGCTGCGCAACTCGGTCGCGGTCGCCGAGCAGCTGATCCGGCCGACGGGGATCGTCGACCCGGTCGTGGAGCTGCGCGCGACGCGAAACCAGATCGACGACCTGCTCGGCGAGATCCGCCGCCGCAGCGCGGTCGACGAGCGCGTTCTCGTCACGACGCTGACGAAGAAGATGTCGGAGGATCTGACCGACTACCTGCTCGAGGCCGGGGTCAAGACGCGCTACCTCCACTCCGAGGTCGACACGCTGGAGCGGATCCAGATCATCCGCGAGCTACGGCTCGGAGAGTACGACGTGCTCGTCGGCGTCAACCTCCTGCGCGAGGGTCTCGATCTCCCCGAGGTGTCGCTCGTGGCCGTACTCGACGCCGACAAGGAAGGGTTCCTTCGCGGCCGCACCGCCCTCGTCCAGACGATCGGCCGGGCTGCCCGCAACGTCAACGGGCTCGTGCTCCTCTACGCCGACAAGATGACCGAGGCGATCGAGTTCGCCGTCGACGAGACGAACCGACGGCGGGCCAAGCAGCTCGCCTACAACGAGGAGCACGGGATCACCCCCGAGAACATCACCAAGGGCGTCTCGGATATCGCCGAGTTCCTCTCGCTCGAGGCGCCGACCGTCCCGGGCCGCCGCCGGCGCGGCAAGGCCCAGGTCGAGGGGCTCGACCGGGGCGAGCTGGAGAAGCTCGTGATCACGCTCGAGGAGGAGATGTTCGCGGCAGCGGAGGAGCTTCGCTTCGAGTACGCGGCGAAGCTCCGGGACGAGATCAAGGAGCTGCGGCGCGAGCTCGCGGCGGTTGCGGACCCCGCCACCTAGCGTAATACTCTTTGTATGTCGAAGATGATTACAGTCCGTATGTCGGACGAGCGTGTGGCTGCGGTCGACGCGCTCGTCGCATCGGGACGCGCAAGCCGCACGGCGGTGATCGTCGAGGCGATCGACCGGCTCGTCGCCGAGCTCGAGCGAGAGCGGATCGACCGCGAGATCATCGAGGGGTACAGGCGCGTTCCGGAGACGGACGAGGAGCTCGAGTGGGCGGAGCGGTCGACGATCGAATCGATCCGCGAGGAGCCCTGGTGAGGCGCGGCGAGGTCTGGTGGGTGGAACACCCCACCGCTGGTCGGCGTCCCCACCTGATTCTCACGCGTGACGCGGCGATCGACGGCCTCACGCGCGTGCTCGGGGTACCCGCCACACGAACGGTCCGCGGGATCCCTTCGGAGCTCGAGCTCGGGCCGGAAGATGGGCTCCCCGAGAGGTGCGCCCTGTCCTTCGACAACATCCGTGTCGTCCGGAAGGCCTACTTCGTCGAGCGGATCTGTGCGCTCGGGCCGGAGCGCCTGGACGGCGTCTGCCGGGCCCTCGAGCTCGCGACCGGGTGCCGCTGAACGATCGTCGAGCCGCGGCACCACTGATTCGGCGATAGTAGTGCGGTGTGTCGCAACGATCATTTCCGGCCCGAGGCTGCGAGACACCGCACCGGAGAGGAGATCACATGTGCAGGAACATCAGGACGCTCCACAACTTCGACCCGCCCGCGACCGATGACGAGGTCCACGCGGCTGCGCTCCAGTACGTTCGCAAGCTGAGCGGTTCCACGAGGCCGTCGAAGGCGAACGAGGCCGTCTTCGAGTGGGCCGTTCGCGAGGTAGCCCACATCTCGCGTCACCTCCTCGACGAGCTCGTCACCGCGGCGCCGCCGCGCGACCGCGAGGTCGAGGCCGTGAAGGCACGGGCGCGGGCCGCCAAGCGCTTCGGCACAGCTGCCTGAGCCGGGCTGACGTCAGGTACGGGGAACCCGTACGGCGGACGTCGGAACGAACCCGTCGTCCCGCCAGATCATCGTCTCGACCGCGAGCTCCCGTTCGTTCCAGCAGATCACATGGAGTCCGTTCGACTCACCCAGCCGGTGCGGGCGTGGTCGGCCGAAACCGGGCGCGGTCGAGAGGAGAAGCGACGCTGCTTCAGCACCCGGGAGCGCCTCGAACGAGTGCCGCTCGACCGCCGTGCTCTGGTGGATGTGTCCGCCAAGGACGAGCTCGGTGCCCGCGGCGGCGAGGGAGCGAAGAACGGCGTCGCGTTGCTTGAGCGGAAATTTCCGTACCGCTCGCCAGGGCGCTCCTGCGAGGTGGTGATGGAGGACGACGACCCGAAGGATGCCGGGAGCGGCGGTCGAGAACGCTGCGTCGACAGAGGCGATCCTGCCCACGTCCAGCCTGCCGCCCTGGTGGCGCCAGGGTCGGACGGAGTTGAGCCCGCATGCTACGGCGTTCTGCGTCCGTACGACGGGCTCGGTCGTACCGAAGACCCGCTCGAACCGCTCCCAGGGCCGCGTCACGCGTGCCGGCAGCGTGTACGGGATGTCGTGGTTGCCGGGGACCGCGAGCACCGGGGCAGGCAGTCGGTCGAGCAGCTCCTTCGCCCGCTCGAGCTCCGTCACGCGCCCGCGATTCGAGAGGTCGCCGCTCACTATCACGAGCTCCGGGCGCAGCTCGTCGCAGAGTGCGACGAGCGCGTCGTCGAGCTCGGGCGGCTCGTGGGTGCCGCGGTGCAGGTCGGAGATGTGGATCGCGCACCCGGTCACCACCGAACGAGGCTATACACTCGCAGCAGTGTCCGAGCAGAACCCGGAGATCTTCGACGACCTCTACCTCGGTCTTCAGGCCGGCGGCGCGCTGCGCAAGAAGCGGCGCGGGGAGGAGCTGACCGAGCAGGAGGAGGCGGCGCTGACGGGTTGGCAGGGCCTTGCGCTCTGGCGCAAGGTCGTCGCGATCGGCGCGTTCGCGATCGGTACGTTCGGGCTCGGCTTCACCCTGGGCGGCCTCATCTTCGGCCGCCGGGCCCGCAAGGCCTGACGCTGGCTTCACCCGATCAACTCGAAACCCTGCTCGGCGAAATGCCGATCGTAGGCAAAAGCCGTCACGATGCGTCGCCGTCGCATCTGCTCGAAGCTCGTCCAGTCGACGAGCGAGATGTCCCGACGGTCTGCCGCCAGAAGGGCAGTCCACGCGGCCCGGTGAAGTGTCTCGTCCACCCAGTCGACCTCGAGCGAGGGCACGAGCTCGTCGAGGAGTGTCCGCACGGCGATCATCCCGAGGCGGTTCTGTACGAGCACCACGGACTCGAGCACAACAGACGAGTGACTTACGAGGTCCTCGTCGAGGAGCGATACAAACGTTCGGGTCGCTGCATCGTGGTTCGCGTCATCGGCTGCGAGGAGTGCGTAGAGGGCCGACGTGTCGATGAACGCGGTCAGAGGCCCCAGGCCTCGTCGAGGTACCGGTCATGTGCGACCGACACGTCGCTTGCCCCGCCGCGGAATCCCTCGATTGCGTTCAGCGCCCGTTGTCGTGCGGCACGGCGCGTGCCTCCTCGGTCGAGCTCGCGATCGACAGCCTCCCGCACGATCGCGGCGATCGAGGTGTGGCGTGCCGCGGCCGCGCGCCGCAATTCGTCGGCTTGCTCCGGGGTCAACTGGACCTGCATCCGGATCATGCCATCAGTCTAACACAACTGATGGCATTGAACGAACATATGTTCGATCGTGCGTCGCACCGTCGATGAGGCCCGGCAGCCATCTCCCTATCGATGGCTTGGAGGTCGAGCCGGACGCTGGTGGGGCTTGATGCAGCACGTTTCGCCTCGGGCCAACCCGCGTCGACAGAACACTTGTTCGATCGGACGACGAGAGCTAGACTCGGCGGTAATGGCTGTCGAGGAGCTCGTCGTTCACGGTGCGCGCGAGCACAACCTCAAGGACGTCACCGTCCGGCTACCGCGGAACGCGCTCATCTGCATCACCGGTCTCTCGGGCTCCGGCAAGTCGTCGCTGGCCTTCGACACGATCTACGCCGAGGGACAGCGCCGCTACGTCGAGTCGCTCTCCGCCTACGCGCGCCAGTTCCTGCAGATGATGGAGAAGCCGGACGTCGACTCGATCGACGGCCTCTCTCCCGCGATCTCGATCGACCAGAAGACGACCTCGCGCAACCCGCGCTCGACGGTCGGCACCGTAACCGAGATCTACGACTATCTGCGGCTCTTGTACGCGCGGGTTGGGAGGCCACACTGCCCGGTCTGCGGGCGCCCGATCGCCGGGCAGAGCCTCGACCAGATAGTGGAGCAGATCCTGGCGCTGCCCGAGGAGACGCGTTTCACGGTCAACGCGCCGGTCGTGCGCGACCGCAAGGGCGAGTTCCGCGACGTGCTCGAGGATCTCCGCCGCGACGGCTTCACCCGGGTCAAGGTCGACGGCGAGCAGCGGCTGCTCGAGG
>CAZOMP010000005.1:0-19553 GCA_964581085.1 uncultured Gaiellales bacterium
ACCGCGGCTGCTGGCACGTAGTTAGCCGGGGCTTCTTCTGGCGGTACCGTCACCCTCTGGGCTATTCACCCGAGTGGCTTCGTCCCGCCTGAAAGAGGTTTACAACCCTAAGGCCTTCTTCCCCCACGCGGCGTCGCTGCGTCAGGCTTTCGCCCATTGCGCAAGATTCCCCACTGCTGCCTCCCGTAGGAGTCTGGGCCGTGTCTCAGTCCCAGTGTGGCTGATCGTCCTCTCAGACCAGCTATGGATCGTCGCCTTGGTGGGCCATTACCCCGCCAACAAGCTAATCCACCGCGGGCTCATCCTCGATCGGAGGCCGAAGCTACCTTTTCTTTCGCGCCCGAAGGCTCGAAAGGCTATCCGGTATTAATCCGGGTTTCCCCGGGCTATCCCAGAATCGAGGGCAGATTACCCACGTGTTACTCACCCGTTCGCCGCTTTCCCCGGGACCGAAGTCCTGGTTCTCGCTCGACTTGCATGTGTTAAGCGCGCCGCCAGCGTTCGTCCTGAGCCAGGATCAAACTCTCCGTGAAGAACTTGTCGCCCGTCAGACCACCCCAGGGGGACGGTAGACGGGCAAACGTGTGTCTTCCCTCGAGCTTGAGCTCTGTCTCTCCAAACACGTCAGTCCCCCTGTCGCGACATCGTCGAGACTGGGAGCATCGGTGCAAGGATCGACGGGAATACCGTCTCGGCCGCCCCAAGGGCAGACGGACGGTGCAACCTCACGTCCACGTTCGGTCGTTCCGGCCTTGCAGCCGGCCCGTCCGAGAGCGTCGACGAGAGGCCTCGTCGTTTTTCGCACGCTGTTGAGTTTTCAAAGATCAGTGCCGTTCGAGGCGGCAACAAAAAGCCTCCGACTCGCGCCAGAGGCCCAGGAGGTGAGTCGGTACGGGTCGTATCCGATCGCTTCTGGGGCCGCTCCGGTGTCGAGTGACAGGGCGATTCTGCTGCCTCCCTCGCGGGCGGCCGCCGAATAGTAGCAGCATTCGGGGGTGACGTGTCAAGCGGTGCCGGCGGTACGCACAAACCGCCGCTTGCCGGCCTGCACGAGGGCCCCGTCCAGCACGACTCGTGCCAGGTCGAGCTCCGAGACGACCGTACCGTCCACCTTCACCCCACCCTGACCGATCAGCCGTCGCGCCTCGCTCGTCGAAAGCCCGAAAGCGCTCGCCAGCAGGGCCGGCAGGTGCACGGGATCGCCCTCGGGCAGGACGACCGCCGGCACCTCGTCCGGCGCACCGCCCTCCCGCACCACGCGTGTGAAGTGGGCCTCGGCGTGAACGGCTGCCTCGCGCCCGTGGGAGCGCTCGACGATGAAACGCGCAAGTGCCAGCTTCGCGTCCATCGGCTCTCCGGCAGGCACAGGCGCCTCCATGACGAGCCGGTACCAGTCGCCCAGCAGCTCGTCGGGAATCCTCATCGTGCGCCCGAACTGCTCCTCCGGGGCCGCCGTGAGCGGGATGTTGTTGCCGACGGAGGAGCTCATCTTGGCGCCGTCCCACGAGACGAGGAGCGGCGTCGTCAGCACCACCTGCGGGTCGAGTCCGTACGACTCCATCACAGTCCGCCCCGCGAGCAGGTTGTAGAGCTGATCGGTGCCGCCGAGCTCGACGTCCGCCTCGACCGCGACCGAGTCGTAGGCCTGCATCAACGGGTACAACAGCTCGGACACCGAGACGGGCAGGCCGGCTGCGAGACGTTTCGCGAAGTCGTCGCGCTCCACGATCTGGGCGACCGTCAGCGTGCGCGTCAGACGAACGACGTCGGCGAACGAGAGGCGCGCCAGCCATTCACCGTTGTAGCGCACCTCGGTGCGCTCCGGATCGAGGATCTGCAGCGCCTGGTCGAGGTAGGTACGCGCGTTCGCGTCGATCTCCTCGTCGGAGAGGATCGGCCGTTCGGCCGACCGTCCGGACGGGTCGCCGATCCTGGTCGTGTAGTCGCCCACGATCAGAACACCGGTGTGGCCGGCGTCCTGGAAGGCGCGCATCCGCTGCAGCGGGATCGCGCGGCCGACGTGGATGTCCGGCGAGGTGACGTCGATCCCGAGCTTGACGCGCAGCGGCCGACGCAGCGCGAGCTTGCGCGCGAGGCCACCCTCGGGCAGCAGGTCGACGTGGTTTCGCGCGAGGGTCTCGAGGTCGGACACGGCGCAGGCGATTCTACGGGTGGCCGAACTGTCACGAAGTCGTTCCGGGTCGACCCGTACACTCGTTCGCATGAACCTCCCGGAGGCGCTTCGCGAACACTTCGGCTTTGCTGCCTTCCGGCCCGGCCAGGAGGAGGTCGTCCGGGCTGCGGTGGCCGGGCAGGACACGCTCGCGCTGATGCCGACCGGCTCGGGCAAGTCACTGACCTACCAGCTCGCCGCGGCGCTTCGGCCCGAGCCGACCCTGGTGCTCTCCCCGCTGATCGCGTTGATGAAGGATCAGGTCGACAAGCTGCCGCCGGGAATCGCGCGCACGGCGACGTTCATCAACTCGTCGCTCGATGCGGACGAGGCAGCCATCCGCCTCCGGGACGTAGCCGCGGGACGTACCCGGCTCCTCTACGCGGCGCCCGAGCGCCTGAGGAATGCCTCCTTCGTCCGTACGCTGCGCACGATCGGGGTCGGCCTCGTCGTGATCGACGAGGTGCACTGCGTCAGCATGTGGGGGCACGACTTCCGCCCCGACTATCTCTTCATCCGACGGGCGCTCGCAGAGCTCGACGATCCTGCCGTTCTCGGGATGACGGCGACGGCGACGCCCACGGCGACCCAGGAGATCGCCGAGGCGCTCGGCCGCAACTTCGAGGTCGTACGCACGACGGTCGTACGGCCGAATCTCCGCTACGACGTCGAGCAGGTCGGCGGCAACGAGGATCGCCTGCGTATCCTCGTCGAACGGCTGCGCGCGCTCCGGGAGGGAAGCGCGATCGTCTATGCGCGCTCCCGTGACTCCTGCGAGCGCGTCGCCCGCACGCTGCGGGGACATGGCCTGCGGCTGGAGCACTACCACGCGGGGCTCGGAGCGGAGGAACGCGCCCGGGTTCAGGACGACTTCATCGCGGGACGGATCCGCGGCGTCGTCGCGACCACCGCCTTCGGGATGGGAATCGACAAGCCGGACGTTCGTTTCGTCTGCCTCTTCAACTACCCCGACTCGCTCGAGAGCTACGTCCAGATGGTCGGTCGCGGCGGTCGCGACGGAGCGCCGAGCGAGACACTGCTCCTGGCGAGCAGCGCCGACGCCACGGCGGTACGACGCTTCGCCGTCGCAGATCTACCGACGCCCGAGGACCTTCGCCGTGTCTACCGGGCTCTCCGGGCCGCAGGCGGGACCGTCGAGGCAGGAGAGCTGCCGGCGGGTGAGCACGATCCGCGCGTCCTCGTCGGGATGCTCGAACAGGCGGGCATCGTCCGTCGCGACTTCGATCGCGGACGCGCCCTCTCGGTCGCGCTGCTCGACGTCGGGCCGGGCGCCGGTGTGGTGGTCGAACGGCTGCTCGACCGGTATGCGACCGAGGCGGAGCGACGCGTGGAGCGACTGCTGGCCTTCGCCTCGAGCTCGCGCTGCCGTCATGCGCAGGTGGCCGAGCACTTCGGCGAGCAGCTCGAGCCTCCGTGTGGGGCCTGTGACGTCTGCGACCCCCCACGTACCGCGCCCTCCGGTGCGCCCGCGGCCCGGCCGCTCCCGTCTGACATCGGGCAGGCGATCGTCGCGGCTGTCGAGGCGCTCACCTGGCCGCTCGGGCGGCGGTCGCTCGTCGCCATGCTCCGCGGCTCGGTGTCGGCGCCGCCTTCGGCACGAGCATCGGCGTCGTTCGGGATCCTGGCTGGGGCCACCGATGCGGACGTGCGGCGCTGGGTGAAGGTTCTCGAGACCTCTGGCTCGCTCAGCGAGGTCGAGTCCGGGGACGGATACCGCCTGCTGAACGCAGTGCGGGGGGCGTCGATCCCGGCGCTCGGTCCGAAGGCGGTCTCACCCGCCGACGGCGGCCTCGTCGAGCGGCTCCGCTCCTGGCGACTCGAGCGAGCGCGTACGGACGGAGTACCCGCCTATGTCGTCCTCCACGACGCCACCCTCCGGGAGCTCGCGGCGGCTCGACCCGCGTCGATCGGCGAGCTCGCCGGCGTCAAGGGCTTCGGACCGACCAGGATCGAGCGCTACGGAGACGAGCTCCTCGAGCTTCTCACTGCAGCACCCTGACGCGGCCCCCTTTTCGCCGATCTGTACGGAAATCCTCAGCGGTAGGCCTCTGAGGCCCTCGCCGCGGCTAGAATCGGTGCCCGATCTTGCGGCTTCGACGAGGCATGAAGGCACCGCGCAAACGGGGCCGGATTCGTAAGCTGCGCCTCCTCGCCGTGCTCACCGTGCTGGTGCTGCTCGCCGGGTCGGCGTTCACATTCGGTCTGGTTCGCGCGGTCGCGAGCGAGATTCCACAGCTCGACCCCGCTGCGCAGCGCTCCCAGGTCGACGGCGTCGTGTATGCGTCGAACGGTCGCTCGGTGCTCGCGGTTCTCCGCGGTCAGGAGAGCCGCGTCCTCCTCAAGAACATCGACGACGTCTCCCCGATCATGCGGCAGGCGATCGTCTCGGTCGAGGACCACCGGTTCTACGAGCACCACGGCGTCGACTACCGCGGCATCATGCGCGCGCTCTGGGCGGATGTCCGCTCCCAGTCCGTCGTCGAGGGCGGCTCCACGATCACGCAGCAGTTCGTCAAGAACGCGTACGTCCGCAATCAGCGGACGATCGCACGCAAGGTGCGCGAGGCCGCACTCGCCTGGCAGCTCGAGCAGCGCTGGTCGAAGGACCGGATCCTGCTCGCCTACCTCAACACGATCTACTTCGGGAACGGCGCCTACGGCATCCAGCAGGCCTCGCGCACGTACTTCGGCAAGGGAGCGCAGCACCTGACGCTTGCAGAGTCTGCCCTCCTCTCGGGACTTCCCCAGGATCCAACGCTCTATGACCCGGTCCGACACCCACACGCGGCCCGCGAGCGCCGGGCCTACGTGCTCCACACGATGCTCGACCAGGGCAAGATCACGCGCTCGCAATTCGTCGCAGCGACCGCTTCGCCCCTGCCCGAGCCGGAGAGCGTCAGGCTTCCGGGCACCCAGGGCCAGGACGGCCAGTACTTCGTCAACTACGTCAAGGACCAGCTGATCGCCAAGTACGGCGCCGGCCGGGTCTTCGGCGGCGGGCTCCGGGTCACGAGTACGATCGACCTCGATCTGCAGGAGACCGCACAGCGCGCCATCGAGAGCGTGCTCAAGACTCCTGGCGGCCCCGCGGCGGCGCTCGTCGCGATCGATCCTCGCACGGGAGCCGTGAAGGCGATGGTGGGCGGCTCCAACTTCCGCGAGAGCCAGTTCAACCTCGCCACCCAGGCAGAGCGGCAGCCGGGGTCGTCGTTCAAGCCGATCGTGCTCGCAACCGCGTTCCGGGAGGGCATCTCGCCCCAGACGGAGTTCGACTCGAAACCGGTCGACATCGACGCCGGCGACCGGATCTGGCACGTGACGAACTACGAGAGCGACTATCTCGGGCGGGCCGACCTGTCGACCGCGATGGTCTCCTCGGACAACGCGATCTACGCACAGCTGACCAAGCTCGTCGGGCCCCGGCAGATCGTGCGTACCGCACACGAACTGGGGATCCAGAGCGAGCTCGACCCGTTCTTCTCGATCGGCCTCGGGGCCGTGGCGGTGAACCCGCTCGACATGACACGCGCCTACGCAACGTTTGCCAACCGCGGTGTCCGCGTCGACGGGTCACTGACCGGCGACCGGCCGCGTGTGGTCG
Source organism: uncultured Gaiellales bacterium (assembly GCA_964581085.1). Classification (GTDB taxonomy): domain Bacteria; phylum Actinomycetota; class Thermoleophilia; order Gaiellales; family Gaiellaceae; genus Gaiella. Next base: position 5,796 of record CAZOMP010000005.1, read on the forward strand.
AAGATGTCGAGTTCGCACGCACCGGTAAGGTCGCGGTCAACCGTCCGGTGGGACACCGTGCCCTGCCGACCGACCAGGCAGACCTGCTGACCTCGATCCTCGAGAACGTCGTCCGCGAGGGTACCGGCCGCCGGGCGGCGCTCCCTGATCGCGCCGCGGCGGGTAAGACCGGTACGACCGACAACTACGGCGACGCCTGGTTCGTCGGCTACACGCCGCAGCTCGCCGTCGCCGTCTGGGTCGGGTATCCGGACCGGCTGCAGCCGATGCTGACCGAGTTCGGTGGCAAGCCGGTCTCGGGCGGGACCCTGCCCGCCATGATCTGGCACGCCTTCATGACCGCGGCCGACAAACAGCTCCACCTGGAACCGGAGTCCTTCGCGCCGGCGCCGTACCTGCCGGCGCAGGACAAGCGGATCGTCTGGCGCGGCGGCGCCTACAAGCTCGACAACGGCTACTGCCCCGGCACCAGCGTCGTTGCGTACTTCGCCGGCAGCGGGCCCAGCGTGCCGGCGAAGTGCTACCCGAACGAGGTATCCGTACCGCTCGTCGTCGGACGCACGATCGACGCCGCCAACGCGACGCTCGCTGCGCAACCACTCGGTTCGGAACTGATCGGTATCCCTGCCCGGCCCGGCAAGCATCCGGGGTACGTGATCAAACAGGAGCCCAGGAGCGGCTTTCTCTCCGCGCACGACAACGTCCGGCTCTACGTGACCCGGCCCGATCCGCGCTACGGATTGCTGCCGAACCTCGTCGGCTCGAGCATCGGGGCAGCGCAGTCACGACTCCACAGGATCCAGGCGAAGACGACGATCCGCTATGCAAAAGGCACTGCCGGAGCCGTCCTCGGCCAGAAGCCCGAGCCCGGCGTCGCGGCGGGCAGGGGGCTCAGGGTGTCTCTGGTCGTGGGCCGCGGGACAGCCACGGCGACCCCCTGACGACGTAGCGCCAAGGCAGGTCGGCTGCCCGCGTGATCCCGACGCGACGTGTGCACACCACCTCTACGGCAGCCTTCGGCGGCTCCAGCGCGAACGGCGCTGCCGCTGCCCGGCGACCGTCTTCGTCGCCCGTGATCCCGAGTGCCTGGCTCAGCCGGCCGGGTCCGGCGCAGAGGAGGCGGTCTTCCACCCGGCCACGGCGGGCTCTCATCTGCTCGAGGCCGTGGGTCGGCTCGAGCGCGCGCAGCAGCACCGCCGCGCCGACGTCCTCTCTCTCACAGGCGACGTTGGCGCACCAGTGCATTCCGTAGGAGCGGTAGACGTAGAGCGTGCCGGCGGCCGCGAACATGGATCCGTTCCTCGGCGTACGCCCGCGGAAGGCGTGACTCGCCGGGTCGTCCGGGGCGTACGCCTCGACCTCGACGATCGCCCCTCCCACGCCGTCGTGCAGAAACGTCCAGCCGAGGATGCCGCGGGCGACGTCGTGGAGGCTTCCCGCGAGAAGCTGCTCCGGCGTCAACCGCCGGCCACGTCGTCGGGAAAGAGCTGGGGCTGCCCCGCCTGTCGACGGCGCCGGACGCGCCGCGGCTGGACGCGTGACGGGTCCTCGCCGATCTCCTCCACGATCGTCTCCTGCGTCCGTGACGCGACCATCGGCTCCGGCATTCCCTCCACCCAGACGAGCGTGCGGCGACCGTTGCCGCGCTCCTCACCGACGATCGGCTCGAGCGCATAGATCCGGTCGGCGCGGGCGTACTTGCCGAAGCCGAGAAACACCATCCGGGACGTGCTCATCGTCGTAGTATCGCGCGCTCACGCGCGATCAGCACCGCGGCAAGCGCAACGAGGACGAGTGTCGCCAGCCTGACGGGCTTGGAGCCCGGATACAAGGCATTCGGAACCGTCCAACGCACCCTGCCGGACGGCCGGCTTCTCGCCGAGCCCTCCTCGTCTCATCGGCGCCACCGTACTCCTCGACCGGCGGGATCGCGAACGGCATAAGCTGGCGGTCGGTCGTGGCCCGCCTCTTTCTCTCTCCACCCCACCTCGCCGGTACCGAGCTCGAGCTGCTGCGCGACGCCGTCGCGTCGAACTGGATCGCGCCGCTCGGCCCGCACGTCGACGCCTTCGAACAGGAACTCGCGGCCGCGACGGGCGCAACCGAGGTGCTCGCCCTCTCGAGCGGTACGGCGGCGCTCCACCTCGCACTCGTCGTACACGGGATCGGGGCCGGCGACGAGGTCGCCTGTTCCTCGCTCACCTTCGCTGCGAGCGCCAACGCCATCGTCTACAGCGGCGCAACGCCGTTCTTCGTCGACTGCGACGACAGCTGGCTGATCGACCCGGGGCTGCTGGACGAAGCGATCACCGCCCGTACGCGAGCGGGCGGGCGGGTGAAGGCGGTGGTAGCGGTCGACCTCTACGGCCGCTGTTGCGACTACGCCGCGCTCGCCGAGGTCTGCGCTCGCCACGACGTGGTTCTGATCCAGGATGCGGCTGAGTCCCTTGGGGCGACCTATCGCGGCGCACGGGCAGGCTCGCAGGCATCACTCGCGGCACTCTCGTTCAACGGCAACAAGATCATCACGACGAGCGGCGGCGGGGCACTCGCTGCGACGGACGGCCAACTTCTCGCGCATGCCCGCAAGCTGTCGACGCAGGCGCGCGAGCCGACACCTCACTACGAGCACACCGAGATCGGATTCAACTACCGGCTGAGCAATCTCCTCGCCGCCGTCGGACGGGCACAGCTCGCGGTGCTCCCCGACCGGGTCGATGCCCGGCAACGACTCAACGCCCGTTATCGCGAGCTCCTCGGCGACGTACCGGGGATCTCCTTCATGCCCGTCCCGAACGACGGCAGCTCGAACTGCTGGCTCACGTGCATCACCGTCGTTCCCGACGCTTTCGGCTCGGATCGGGAGCAGATCCGACTCGCCCTCGAGGCCCAGGACATCGAGGCCCGGCCGGTCTGGAAGCCGATGCACCTGCAGCCCGTGTTCGCCGCCAACGCGAGCTTCGGTGGCGACGTCTCAGCACGACTCTTCGAGCTCGGCCTTTGCCTGCCGAGCGGCTCGGCGATGACCGAGCTCGACCAGGACCGCGTCGTCGCGACCCTGCTCGCGCTCCGGCGCTAGCTCGTCACCGCCTCGGAGACCGACGTGTCGACGAGATCGAGCCAGTGTGACCATCGCTCGTTGCGGCCGTTGACCGTGTCGAGATACGCCTGCTGGATCTCACGCGTGACCGGGCCGACCCCGAGCTCCTGATCGTCGACCGAGCGTACCGGCGTCACCTCGGCCGCAGTACCGGTCATGAAGAACTCGTCCGCCAGATAGAGGTCGGAGCGGATCAGAGGCGCCTCCTCGACCACGTACCCGAGGTCGGTCGCGATCGTGACGATCGCATCCCGGGTGATGCCCGGCAGGATCGAGGTGGACAGCGGCGGCGTGCGGATGACGCCGTTCTTGACCACGAAGATGTTCTCGCCCGGGCCGTCGGCCACGAAGCCGTCGTCCGTGAGCAGGATGCCCTCGTCGTAGCCGGCGCGCCGCGCCTCGGTCGTCGCGAGCATCGAGTTGAGGTAGACGCCGCTTGCCTTCGAGGCGTGCGGAATCGTATTCGGGCCGACCCGTTTCCACGACGAGATGCAGGCGCGGATCCCGTCCTGGAGTGCGCTCTCGCCCAGGTAGGCACCCCAGGGCCAGTTCATGATCACGACCTCGACGGGGTTGCCCGATGTCGCTACGCCGAGCTGACCGTAGCCGTAGAAGGCGATCGGCCGGATGTAGCTCGCGGCGAGCCCGTTCGTCCGTACGAGAGCGTGTGTCGCCTCGCGCAGCTCCTCGACGCTAAACGGGACGTCCATGTAGAGCAGCCGGGCAGAATCGTGCAGACGCTGCATGTGCTCGGCGAGCCGGAAGACAGCCGGTCCCCGCGGGGTCTCGTAGCAACGGATCCCCTCGAAGACGCCGGTGCCGTAGTGCAGGCCGTGGACGCCGACATGGACCTTCGCATCCGCCCAGTCCACGAGCTCCCCGTTCATCCAGATCTTGTCGGTCTCCTCCATCACCGGCCTCCGTCGTCGTCGTTGCCTTGATTATGCGGATAGATCGAGCAGGTCCTCGGGTCTTCCGTGCGTGAGCCGCAGCAACTCGAGCGGCGCAATCATCACGAGGTGGCGGTCGGAGCCTCCTCCGACCCAGACGACCGGGTTCGACAGGATCGTCCGCTCGACGAGCACCGGGGTCGCAGCGGGCGGCGGCAACGGCGAGACGCCACCCGGGGTGCAGCCGGTCACGGCCTCGACCTCGTGCGCACGCGCCGTCCTCCCCCGTCCCGCTCCGAGCGCAGCGCACACCTTCTCCCGGTCAGCCCGCCTGTCGCCGGGGACGAGCGCCAGGACGGGATTGTCGTCACAGACGAAGACGAGCGTCTTCACGATCTGCTGCAGCGCACAGCCGAGCGCCTCCGCAGCGGCTGCGGCGGTCGGTGCTCCTGCGGCCAGTTCCTCGAGCCGCGACTCCGCTCCGCCAGCCCGTAGGAACGCCGCCACCCGCTCGACCGGCGCCGGCCAGCCGGAGGGGAGCTCGATCGCTCCGCTCACCCGAGCTCGATGAAGATGGCGTCGCCGAAGCCGACGTTGTGCATCTCGTCGATCAGCTCTGCGGACGGCGGCTCGTCCACCGAGAGCGCCATCAGGGCCTGCCTGCCGTCGCGAGTCCGCGAGACCGCCATGTTCGCGATGTTGAAGCCGCGGGAGCCGAACATCGTCCCGACGCGACCGATCACGCCGGGAACGTCGTCGTAGCGGAAGAAGACCATGTCGGGCACGAGCTCGATGTCGATGTCGAACCCCTCCGCGCTCGCGAGGAAGAGCCGGTGCTCCGGGCCCATCACGGTGCCCGACACCTCCACCTCCCTGCCGGTCTCCGACGTGACCCGAACCTCGACCACATTCATGTAGTGGCGCGACGCGCGGAGCCGCTCCTCGCTCACGGTGATCCCACGCTCGGCGGCGAGCAGCGAGGCGTTGACGTAGTTGACCGTCTGGTCGACGCGGCCCTCGAAGATCCCGTCCAGGGCAGCGACCGTGAGCAGACGCGTGTCGTAGTCGGCGAGCGGCCCGTGTGATGCGACGACGACGCGCGAGGGGCGGCCAGTAGCGAGTGCGACCGCGAGCCGTCCGAGCTTCGCCGCGAGCGGTACGAACGGTCCCAGCACCTCCATCGAGGCCTTGTCGACGACCGGGATGTTGACCGCGTTCGAGACGAGGCCGCCCTCGAGAGCCGCGACGACCTGCTCGGCGATGATCACGCCGGCGCGATCCTGCGCCTCGTCGGTCGAGGCGGCCAGATGCGGTGTCACGACGACATCGTCGAGACGAAGCAGCGGCCCGTCGTAGGGCTCACTCGAGAAGACGTCGAGCGCGGCGCCGGCGAGCTTGCCCGAGGCGAGAGCCTCCGCGAGCGCCTCCTCGTCGACGAGGGCGCCGCGGGCTGCGTTGACGAGCCGGGCGCCGTCCTTCATCCGGCCGATCGTCTCACGGCCGATCATCCCGCGCGTCTCGTCGGTCAGCGGTGAGTGAAGCGTGAGGAAGTCGGCCGCTGCGAGCACCTCGTCCTGGGTCGCTGCCCGCGTCACCCCGAGGTCGCGGAACCGCTCATCGGCGACGAACGGATCGTAGGCGACCACGGTCATCGAGAGCCCGACTGCCCGACGCGCGACCTGCTGGCCGATGCGGCCGAAACCGAGCACGCCGAGCGTCTTCCCCTCCAGTTCGACCCCGCTCCAGAGCGCTCGTTCCCAGCGTCCCTGCTTCAAAGCCGCGTGGGCCTGCGGGATGTTGCGCGCGAGCGCCACGAGGAGGCCGATCGTCTGCTCCGCCGCCGAGACGACGGTCGACTCGGGCGCGTTCGCGACGACGACCCCCTGCCGCGTCGCCGCCTCGACGTCCACGTTGTCGATGCCCACGCCCGCCCTGCCGATCATCTTCAGGTTGGTTGCCCGTTCGATCAGGCCTGCCGTCAGCTTCGTCGCCGAACGGACCACAACCGCGTCGTAGCGATCGATGATCTCCTCGAGCGGTGTCTCGCCGTCCTCGTCGACGTCGAACCGCGAGCGGAGTAACTCCACCCCCGCCTCTGCGATCGGCTCGCGGACGAGGACCCGCATCTCAGGCGACCGTCTCGTAGGCTGCGAGTGCTGCGGCTCCGGCCGCACCCCGCTCCACCGCGGCACCCAGCTCCACGAGCAGCATCTCGACGGCGCCGAGGACGGTGATGATGTCGAAGACGTCGACGTAGCCGATGTGTCCGATCCGGAAGAGCCGGTTGACGACGTCGCCGTGGCCGCCGGCGGTCGTGATCCCGAACCGCGCCCGCAGCGCGAGGCGCAGCTCGACGGCGTCGATCCCGGGCGGCGTCATGACCCCGGTCAGGATCGCGGCCGAGTCGTCGTCGGGCGAGTAGAGCTCGAGGCCCATCGCCTTGACTCCTGCGCGACACGCCCGGCCGATCGCAACGTGACGGCGGAAGATCCGCTCGAGCCCTTCGTCGAGGATGAGCCCGAGCGCACGGTCGAGCGCGACCACCGTCGACGTGGCAGGCGTCGTCGGGGTGCTGCCCTTGGCTTGCGCCGCGCTCGCCTTTGCCCAGTCGAAGTAGAAGCGGGGCAGGCCGGCGGAACGCGACTTCTCCCAGGCGCGTTCCGAGATCGAGGCGAACGCGAGCCCCGGCGGCGTCATGAGCGCCTTCTGGGAACCGGTGACGACGACGTCGATCGCCCAGGCATCCGTCTCGAGCGGGACCGCGCCCAGACTCGAGATCGCATCGACGACCGAGATCACACCGCGTTCGTTGCAGACCGCGGCCAGCGCCTGGATGTCCGAGACGACGCCGGTCGACGTCTCGGAGTGGACGAAGTAGGCGATGCGGGCACCGCTCTCTGCGAGCAGCCGGTCGAGATCGTCCGGGTTCGGAGTCGCACCCCAGGCGTAGGTCAGCGGCGCCACGTCGACGCCGTAGGCGGCACCGAGCTTCTGCCAGCGGGTGCCGAACTCGCCGTGGGAGACGACGAGCGCCTTCTCGCCCACCGAGAGCAGGTTCGTGAAGGCTGACTCGAACGCGCCGGTACCCGAGGCGGTGAAGACGAGGATCTCGTTCTCCGTCCGGAAGACCTCGCGCAAGCGCGCTTCGACCCGCTGGAAGACGACCTTGAAGTCGGGTGAGCGATGGTGGACGACCGGCTCTGCCAGCGCCGCGAGCACCTCGGGCGGCACCGGCGTCGGGCCGGGCGTCAGGAGGTAGCGCTTCTGCGGCATCGAGAGAGAGCCTAGCCGGACGCCGTGGGCCTCGGCCGCCTCCCGCTCCCGAGAGGCGCGAGTACGCTCTCTCGGATGGATGCACTGATCGCCTTTGCCGCGACGCTCCTGTCGCTGCGGCTGAGCGCCGATCTCGTCCGCCGCCACCGCGACCGCCCTGCGCCGGGACTGCTCCCATGGGCTGCGGCACTGGCGGCGTTCGCGGTGGGCTCGGGCGCGCTCGCCTGGGGCGCAGCGGCCGGGTGGAACGACGCGGCGTTCCGGGTCTACTACCTCTTCGGCGCGCTCCTTGCGGCAGCGCTCCTCGGAGCGGGATCGCTCGAGCGCTACGGCGTTCGCCACGTCCGTCCGTTGACGCTCGTCTACGTCGGTCTGGCGGTCGGCGTTGTCGTGGCCGTTCCGCTTACGGCGCCCGTCACGGGAGCGTCGATCCCGGAAGCGCAGGCATATCTCGACCTCTTCCCGGCGCGGATCCTCGCGATCGTCGCCAACAGTGCGGGAACCCTCGCCGCCGTTGGCGTCGCCGTCGCGGGACTCCGACGCCGCCCACTCGGAAACGGCCTCATCCTCGCCGGCATCCTCGTCGCGGCCCTGGGCAGCGCGCTCGCCGGGCTCGGCGCGGCCGGCTCCTCCGTCTTCACGGCCGCCGCCGTCGTCCTGCTCTACGCGGGCTTCGTCATTCCACGTCGTGCATCTGCGCCTGCGACCGACGCCCGTCGCGGGCCTGCCGGCGCTTCTCCCTGAACCAGACGAACCCGACGAGCGCCACCACCACGACGCCGACAGACAGCTCCGCGATCAGGCCGAGCGTGCCACCGTGGGCGACCACCGTCATCCGCGAGAGAGGATCCAGAGCCCCCCGACCGTGTAGAGCACCATCAGGCCGAGCATCGCATACTGGCTGCGGAGCGCGTCGCCGCGATCGCGGAAGATCGACACCGCGCGGTCGTGCGCCACGGCGAGACCCGCAACATGACCGCTCACGAGGGCGACCACCTGGACGTACCAGATCGTGTTCGGCGTCAGCACTCCAATGTTCGGCACGACGTGGGCCGTCCCGAAGAGGTTCCAGCCGCGCCCGAACGGGTCCGAGAGGAGCGGGATCGCGTACTGCCCCTGGATCACGAACAGCGAGAAGTAGTGCGCGACCGTGTAGACGAAGGCGATCGGAACGAGCGAGAGCACGAACTCGGGCCCGAGGGGCCGCGGCGCAGCAACGGTCGAGCGTGAGATCGCACAGGCGACGAAGAACGCGCCGAGGACGATCGCGACCCCGAGGGCGAGCCCGAGCAGGTTGACACCCATCACGAGCCCCTCCGCCCTGTCGGGATGATCGAGGACGTACGGCGCCTCGACTCGCGCCAGCAGGTCCTGCCAGGTGCGGGTGCGGCTGTAGCCGTCGAACCCGACCGAACCGAGCGCCACTGCGAGGAACAGCGTCGACCCCGGCACGTGCTCGGCGCCCCCGAGCCCCGTCAATGGCCAGCGCACCCGGATCCGACCGTCCTCGTAGTGCAGTGGCGCCGCCCGGGCCAGATAGCTGAAGAGGACGGCGAAGCCCTCGCCGCGGTCCGTCCACGTCGCACGCCCGAACGTCGCCATTCCGAAGAGGGTCACGTACGTGTAGAGCGCGATCGCGAGGGCGAGGGCACGGGTGCTCGCCGGATCCCAGTAGGCGAGCTCGAGCGCCGCGAAGAGGAAGAGTGCGGTGGCGGCGGGGTAGCGGCCTGCCCGCTCCGGGTAGATCGCAAGCGGTCTCGCCTCGCGGCCCAGCCGTTCCCACACCCACACGAAGCCGTCGGCAAACGCCCGCCACGGGCTGAGGGCGCGCCACACGTTGCCGAAGACGACCGTCAGCGCCGGCACCCCGAGCCAGAAGATGACGTAGATCCAGGTCGGGGCGATGTTCCCGAATGTGTCGGTCGTGCCGAAGAGCGCCGCCAGGAAGAGCTCCACGAGGAGGAGGGCCGACACGATCTGCACGACGACGCGGACGGGGCCCTGCACGGCGCGTGAGAACCCTGTCCCGAGCGCACGTCCCGTCGCGCGTCGTGTGAGCTGGGGCGTCTGCCAGAGCAGCCCGAGCAGGACGAACGAGACGACGAGGACGAACGCACCGCCCCAGAGGAAGAGCCAGCGCGGGACGGGGAGGTCCTGGACCCCCCCGATCCCGTGCGCGAGCAGTCGCGGCGACAGCGAGGTGATCATCGCACCGTGATCTGCGCCAGCAAGGTGTCGGGGCTGTGCAGCTCGAGCTCGAACCGACCGGGAACCTTCGCCACGAAGGTGATCACCGTCGGCTTCCCCTTCACGACCGTCTTCTCCAGGTTGTAGCCATGGAGGTGAACGTGCTTGCCCACGTTCGTGCGGATCACGATCCGGACCGTCTTGCCCTTCTTGATCGTGACGCGTTTGATACCTCCGACGGGCCGCCCGTTGACGGCCGTGATCGAGACGACCGTGGGAGCGGTGGCCGCCGAATCGGCGATCGCTCCGGCCGGGAGTGCGAGAGCGCAGGCCGCGAGCACGGCCGGCAAGATGAGACGCATCGATCTCTCCTGACTGCAGTGGGTGGACGGCCGCGCGGACGACGCAGCCGGATCTGAGCTCAGGAAGGAGGCGGCGGTCCGCGGACCCGGTGGCGAGAGAGCACCGCGGGCACGACCGCGAGGCCGGGATCCGGGACGTGCACGAGCGGAAGCCGCGTCGGCCGGGAGAGGCGTCGTGTGAGCACGCAGGCGATGTCCTCGGCGACGGTGCGGGCGAGGAACCAGAGGGCCGCCGAGAGGGGTACCTGCAGCAGGACCCCGACCCAGAAGACCGGGCTCGCGAGCAGGAACGGAACATGACCCGTGTGCAGGAACCGCTCCAGATGTTCCTGCACGGCGAAGGCGACGATCCCGATCGACGCGAGCGGCAGCGGCGAGCGACGGCGTGTACGCGTATCGGCCGCGAGCCCGAGTACGGCGACGGTGGCAAGGACGAGCGCGATCTGGGGAGCGTGTTGGAGGTAGCCGTGATCGTCGCCCAGCGGCGTACCCGTCAGCCGATAGGCGGCCGCATGACCGGCGACGACGCTCGCCGCCGCGAGCGGCATCGTCGCGATCCACGCGAGCGGGCGCTGCATGCGAGGATCATGCCTACCGAAACGCCCGGAGTGCCGGGTCGAGCCTAGACGCTCAGCTTCTCGCGGACGAGCTCGCTGACGACGCGCGGATTCGCCTTCCCGCCAGTCTCCTTCATCACCTGGCCGACGAAGAACCCGAGCAGCCCCTCCTTGCCTCCGCGGTAGGCGGCGACCTGCCCCGGGTTGGCGGCGATGACGGCAGCGACCACCGGCTCGAGCTCGGAGCTGGACGACACGGCCTCCTGGGCCAGGAAGGGGTCGGCACTGAAGCCCGGGTCGCCGCAGCGAGCGATCGCCTCGTCGAACATCTGACGTGGAATCCGATCGCGCGCCTCGACGAGCCGCGCCAGCTCTGTCGCCGCCACAGCGGCCGGGTCGACCCCGGCACCGACGAGGTTGTTCGCGATCACGTTGGCGGCAGCCGTGCGGTCGGCACCGGCCGCCACGGTGGTCTCGTAGAGCGCGTCGAGCCCGCCCGTGACGAGGACGAGCGCCCGCTCCAGGTCGAGCTCTGCGCCGAGACGGACGATCCGGGCGGAGGGGGTCTCGCCGAGCCCCGCCCGCAGACGCTCTACGAGCTCGGCCGGCGGCTCGACGGGGACGAGGTCGGGCTCGGGGAAGTAGCGGTAGTCGTCCGCCTCCTCCTTGGAACGGCGGGGCGTGAGCGTACCGGTGCCCGCGTCGAAGTCGAACGTCTGCTGCGCGAGCGTGCCGCCCGCCTCCCAGACTGCGATCTGCCGCGCCGCCTCGGCCTCGATGCCGCGGGCGATGTAGTTGAACGAGTTCATGTTCTTGATCTCGCAGCGTGTGCGCAGCTCGTTCGAGCCCGCAGGCCGAACCGAGACGTTGGCGTCGACACGCAGCGTTCCCTTCTCCATCTCCGCATCCGAGATCCCGAGCTCGACGACCGTCTGGCGCAGCAGCTGCAGGAACCGCTTCGCCTCCTCCGCGGAGCGGATGTCGGGCGCCGTCACGATCTCGAGCAGCGGCGTGCCGCCGCGGTTGTAGTCGACGAGGGAATAGTCGGCCCCGCCGATACGTCCGCTGCGGCCGCCCCTGTGCACGGTCTTGGCGGCGTCTTCCTCGAGGTGGGCGCGGACGATTCCGACCTCGAGCCCGCCCTCCTCCAGCGGCACTAGCATCCTGCCATTGATGCAAGATGGTAGATCGTACTGGGAGATTTGATAGCCCTTCGGCAGATCGGGATAGAAGTAGTTCTTGCGCGCGAACACGGCCCGGGGCGCGATCTCGCAGCCGAGCGCCAGCCCGAGCTTCACCGTCCATTCGACCGCCTGGCGGTTGACCACCGGCAGGGCTCCCGGAAAGCCGAGGCAGACGGGGCAGGTGTTCGTGTTCTCCCCCGCACCGAAGCCTGCTGCGCAGCGGCAGAACATCTTCGTCCGCGTCTTCAGCTGGACGTGGATCTCGAGCCCGACGACCGTCTCCCAGGCGGGGGAGCTCATGACGGGTCTCCGCCCCGAAGACGTGTCGGTACACCGTCGAAGCCGATCGCCTGCTCGAGTGCGTGTCCCGTTCGGAAGAGAGTGTTCTCGCCGAACTGGCGGCCGATCAGCTGCAGGCCGACGGGAAGGCCCTCCGAGAGCCCGGAGGGGAGGCTGAGCCCCGGCAGCCCGGCGAGGCAGGACGGAATCGTCATCACGTCGCAGGCGTACATCGCGAGCGGGTCCGCCGCCTTGTCCCCGATGGGGAAGGCGACGGTCGGAGAGGTGGGTGTGGCGATGAGGTCGAATCGCTCGTGGGCGGCCTGATGCTCGCGGATCAGCAGCGTGCGTACGCGCTGTGCCTGTCCGTAGTAGGCGTCGTAGTACCCGGCCGAAAGGGCGTAGGTCCCGAGCATGATGCGCCGCTTGGGCTCGTCGCCGAAACCGGCGTCGCGGCTGCGCTCCACCATCTCGCGGTAGGTCGCCGCGTCGACCCGCGGGCCGTAACGGACGCCGTCGTAGCGAGCCAGGTTGGAGGACGCCTCGGCGGGTGCGATCAGGTAGTAGCACGGCATCCCGTACTCGAACGAGAGCGGCAGGTCGCAGTCGCCGATCTCGGCCCCGAGCGACCGGGCGGTCTCGACGGCGGCCTCGAACGACGCCCTCACTCCGGGCTCGATGCCTTCGAGATCGAGGATCTGCGTCGGGATCCCGATCCGGATTCCGGCGAGCGAGTCGTCCTCGGGCAGCACGACAGGTTCTCGTAGCTCGACGGTGGTCGAGTCGTTCGGGTCACGACCGGCGATGATCGAGTACAGGAGCGCCACGTCGCGTACGGTCTTGCCGACAGGTCCGATCTGGTCGAGGCTGGACGCGAAAGCGACGATCCCGAACCGGGAGACGGTGCCGTAGGTGGGACGCAGGCCGACGTTGCCGCAGAGTGCGGAGGGCTGCTTGATGGATCCACCCGTGTCGGAGCCGAGCCCCCAGGGGGCGAGACCACCGGAGACCGCCGCGGCGGTGCCACCGCCGGAGCCACCGGGCACGCGGGCGGGATCCCATGGGTTGCGGGAGGGGCCGTAGGCCGAGTTCTCCGTCGACGACCCCATCGCGAACTCGTCGGTGTTCGTCTTGCCGATGGCCGGCAGGCCGGCTGCCTTCACGCGCGCCGCGACGGTCGAATCGAATACGGGTACGTAGCCCTCGAGCATGCGCGACCCGGCGGTCGTCTCGATGCCCTTGGTCGAGATCACGTCCTTCAAGGCGATCGGGACGCCCGTGCCGCCGTCGTGCTCGACGAGGCGGAGATAGGCGTGCAGCTCGCCGTCGTGCTCGCCGGCGGCGGCGAGGTAGGCGGCGTGAAGCTCGGCCGACGAGACTTCCTTGCGTTCGAGTAGTCCCATCGCTCCTTCGGCCGTGAGCCGGAGGGTGTCGATCACGCGCTCACCTCTGGCCCTGCCGTCGGGGGGACGCGGAAGAGGTCGCCCTCGCGCGCGGGGGCGTTGGCGAAGACGTCCTCGAGCGGCAGCGAGGGCCGCGGCTCGTCGTCGGCGAAGACGTTGACGAGGTCGAGCGGGTGCGAGGTCGGCGGTACGTCGGCGAGGTCGAGCTCGCTCACCTTGGAGACTGCGGCGAGGATGTCCCCGAGCTCACCGGTGAGCCGGTCGACCTCGTCCGCCCGCAGATCGAGCCGCGCCAACCGCGCCACGTGCGTCACCGTCTCCCTGTCGATCGCCATCGAACCTCATCCTCTCGTGTTCCCCGCGTCGGGCCGCCAAAGCGGCATGAGAGCATTTCTGCTCATGCCGCGGCGGCGGAACGACGCCAATGTGACCGCGTCGGGCCGCCAAAGCAGCATGAGAAGCTGTTCTCTCATGCCGCGGCGGCGGAACGACGCCAATGTGACCGCGTCGGGCCGCCAAAGCA
>CAZOMP010000005.1:19653-195954 GCA_964581085.1 uncultured Gaiellales bacterium
GTGGTCGTGACCGCGTCGGGCCGCCAAAGCAGCATGAGAAGCTGTTCTCTCATGCCGCGGCGGCGGAACGACGCCAATGTGATCGCGTCGGGCCGCCAAAGCAGCATGAGAAGCTGTTCTCTCATGCCGCGGCGGCGGAACGACGCCCATGTAATAGCCGGGGCCCCTTGCGGGGCCCCGGCTGTCGAAGCTCGAATCCCGCTGGGTTAGACAGCCGTGACGTTCGCCGCCTGGGCGCCCTTGGGGCCCTGGACGACCTCGAACTCGACCTTCTGCCCCTCGGTGAGGGACTTGTACCCGTCCATGGTGATCGCCGAGAAGTGGACGAACACGTCCTCCCCGCCCTCGCGCTCGATGAAGCCGAAGCCCTTCTCGTTGGAAAACCACTTGACGGTTCCCGTCTCTGACAACGAACGTCCTCCTGAACATGTGCGGCGCAGAGGCGACCGCACGACTTACGAAGCGCGGCGTACGGTACCGTCAGGCCCCGGGGAACGCAAGCAGCCCGCGCCGATAGCGGGCCGCCTTCAGCGTCGAGCGCAGGAGCATCGCGATCGTCATCGGACCGGTGCCGCCGGGCATCGGCGTGAGGTGGCCGGCGACGTCGGCGACGCCCGGGTCGATGTCGCCCCGGATGCCTTCCTCGGTTCGGGTGAGCCCCACGTCCAGGCATGCCGCGCCCGGCTTGACCATCTCCGGGGTCACGATCCCGGGGATACCGACGGCGGCGACGACGATGTCGGCCCGTCGCACGTGCGATGCAAGATCCTGCGTGCGGGAGTGGCAGATCGTGACGGTGGCGTGAGCATGCAGGAGCAGCATCGACATCGGCCGCCCGACGATCTCGCTGCGTCCGATCACGACGGCCTCCTTGCCCTTCGGGTCGACGTCGTAGGCGCGCAGGAGCTCCATGCAGCCGGCGGGTGTGGCGGGGACGTGGATGGGAGTCCCCAGGTAGAGGTTGCCGGCGTTGACGGGATGGAACCCGTCGACGTCCTTCGCCGGTGCGACGGCGTACGTGACGCGCGTCTCGTCGATCTGCGACGGGAGCGGGAGCTGCACGAGAATCCCGTCCACCTCGGGGTCGGCGTTCAGCTCGGCGACGAGCGCGAGAACGTCGTCCTCGCTCGTGTCGTCCGGCAGGCGGATGTCGCGTGCGTCGATGCCAGCCTCGGTCGCTGCCTTGTGCTTGGACGAGATGTAGACGTGCGAGGCGGGGTCGTCGCCGACGAGCACCGTCGCAAGCCCGATGTGCCCGAGCTCCGCGACTTCCCGCGCGACGTCGGCGCGCACCTTCCCGGCGAGCTCCTTCCCGTCCATGCGCACTGCGGTCACGGGCGCCACTCTAACCACAGCTGACAATGGCGGACTCGCTCAACCTCGTGGGAGGAAATGCCGATACCGGTCCCGACCCACTCTCGGGTCACCGCATCGGGAAGCGAGAGACGCACATGATCTTCGTCAAGATCCTCATGGTCGGCGTCGCGATCGTCGCCTTCATGGCGTTCGCGCAGCAGCGTCACCTCGCGCAGAAGGCCGGGTTGACCGGTTCGTGCTGGACGGTCGAGGCACCGCCGAACGGCACCGGCGCCTGGTACGCGTGTAAGCAGGGCGTCCTGACGAGCTTCCCGAGCCTCGAGTCGGAAGGGTGTACCAGCATCGGTCTCGTCAACCACGACGAGGTGTGGCAGTGCACCGCACCCGTCGTTTCGATGCCCGGCTACTGACTCTGAGCCTTCCTCGTGGTGCGTCCTGCTGGAGGACTCAGCGGCAGAAATGCACTGCGCAAGCTGGATGAGCCCCGGACTTGAACTCCACCGAGCGTGCGTACGCGCACGGGCCAGCTTCCACCGCAGCCCTCGGCTGGTTGACAGTCAACTCACTGCACGTACGGTACAACCGACTGCCGGTGGCCGACACAGCATGGGAGTTGAGTACGTCGCGCAGTGGAACAGCGTAGGCGGAGTCGTGAGGTTGTCCACGAACAACTGGGTGATTCGAATTGCGGCGGCTGTCGGCCGACGTCTCCGCATTCCTTTCACCTGGGCGGCATGGCGACTCGAACGGACGCGCCGCGGCCCCGTTCATCCATTGCCGCTCGTCCAGAGCACCACGCTGCGGTTCCTCGCTGTCGGGCGCCAGGGATACGGAAACGGCACGACACGGCGCATTGCACGAGCGATGGAACGTGTTGCGGCCGACGCACCCACTCATGCCGTTCTCTATCTCGGGGACAATTTCTATCCTCGTGGGGTAACGTCGGTGCACGACCGACAGTGGAAGACCAAGTTCGAATGGCTCTACCGGGGAGCACACCTACGAGGCCTGCCATTCTTCGCCGTCGTCGGGAACCATGATCACGAGGGTAACGTCGAAGCGCAGGCCATCTACGCACGCAGACGCTTGGGCTCGAAACGCTGGCACATGGACGGGCTCTTCTACGCACGCGACTTCGGAGTCGAACAGGGACGCCCGCTGGCCCGCTTCGTCTTTCTCGACACGGAGACAATTCGGCGCGATGAGTTGCAACTGCGGTTCATAGAGCAGACATTCGCGGCCGCACCTCGCCCAGTGTGGCGCATTGTCGTCGGTCACTATCCGTGTCGAAGCCTTACACGTGAGACGTTTACGCGGTCGCAGACGCTGAACGAGTTGATTGCTCCGCTCCAGGACGCAGACGTGGACATGTACCTCAGCGCCAGCGACCGTTTCCAACAGATCTTGAATCGACCGCAGGAGCCGATGCATGTCGCCACGAACGGAGGTGGGACGAAAATCGAACGGAACGTCGAAGTCGAGAATGATGAGACCGACATCGCCATCTCGCAGCCGGGCTTCGCCGTTGTCGAGATCTCGGCCGCGACGGTTCGCGTCGAGTTGCGCGATGCTGACGGCGCAGTTACAAAGAGCTGCGCTCGACAGCGGATCTGACAATGGTCGTCTGCTGCGCCAGGGTCGTCAGCCTGATTCGAGCCGTTGGCGAGTCACCCGCCGGCGGCCCGCAAGCACCTGCGTCGACCGTATTTGCCAGATGAGTGCCAGAGCTGACCTCGAGCGACGCGACGGCGCCGCGATTACGAACTCATTGTGGAAGTCGATCCGATCGCTCCAGCGGAGTTTGGCGGGATCGGGGTTGACGGACAGGTTCAACAGATCATCTCCGGCCGCGATTCCGCGTTGGATCGTGGCCACGATCAGTGATGTCGCCGCCCCCATGCGCCAGTAAGCAGGATCGAGCCCTGAGAAGGAGAGAAATCGACTCCCGCCCGAGCGCATGACGACGCGGCCCGCGACGGGTTCACCACGGACGCGACAGAGCGCAACCGAGGCATTCCCCGTCGCGGCAAGACCAGCGCAGGCATCCGCCGCGAACTGAGCAAACGCCGCGTTACGAAAATAGTCGTCATGCGCCAGATGATCGCCGACGACGGCACGGTGGCGGTGGAGGCGCTGGACGATGGCAATACCATCACGTACGTCTGTTCCCTCCATGAATTCGATCTCGGGCGGGTCGTCGAGTGCAGCCTGCCGGTTCTTGCTGCGCCTAATCGCCTCCCGAAGGTTCCGCTTGAGGCGAAGTTCCTCCCAGGCTCGCGGGAGTGGGAGCGTGACGAAGGGTCGGACTGCCTTGTGAGCCACGAAGGCTCCTCGATGGAGTAACTCCCGAGGGACCCATTCGTCGTTGAACCACCCATACTCGGCTGGAACCGTCAGCCCGATCCAGTCGCAACCGTCGGAGTACTCGAGAGTCAGAGCTCGAACGAATTCGCGCATGATCGTATGCCGCACCTCAGGCAGAGCCAGGACTTCTGCCATCTCCGTCAATGGGTCTTCCGAGGTCGGACTGCTTCCGGCAAGCTGGAGCGCTGTGATCGCGGTGCGCCCGCGGCCGCGAACACGCCGGTAGAAGGGGCCGACGGCTACGAGCTCGCCACCTCTCCGAGCAACGAGGACGAGTCTTCGCTGCTCGTCGGGTACGAAGTGACGCAGCCACGCCGTCATCCAAGCGGGATGTACGAAGGGGTTGCGCGTGGAGGATCGCTCGAACAGAACACTCCACTGGGACTCGAGAGCGTGGAGTTCGGAGTCGCTCCGCACGACCTCCACCGAGAGCGAGGGCCGGCTCATAGACCTTCCTCCACCCGAGTCCGAGGGGGTGCTGCATCGCGAGGTTCCGTGCGAGCGCGGACGGACGCGAGTGCAACCGCCGTCGGAAGCGGGTCGCGCACGTCGAGAGGTTCGAGCATCCTGCCCGGGAGAACTGCAGCAAGAACGACTTCCTTCACCACCGAAGCCGCTGGACGCCCACCGCCACGCCCGGCGAGTTCAGTCCGGAGAGCTGCGATCTCCCCGTGCAGCTGCACGAAACGCACGGGCCTCGCACGGGTGAGAGTCGGCGGAAAGCTCCGCCCGAGAGCGATCCCAACACCTACGCGAGGGAGATCCAACCCGGCTGCGATGGTGCCGCCGACGCTGGCGGGTAGCCGCAAGTTGACGTCGTGTACATACCAGCGGCCGCTGCGCAAGAGAAACCCGAAGGTCCCGATGCCTTCGTACTGCAGGCCGTCGAGGAGGCGCATCGCAGCCGCTTCGAGCGCGGGCGGAGTAGTTCCGAATTCCGAGATGGTTGACTGGCCGACCACTGGGGGGAAGTCCGCGCACGTTCTTGCCGAGACATGCGATGTACGTCCCTCGGACCGCGCAAAGTGGACCCGCCAGCGCTCGCCGACGATCTCTTCCTGCACAATCACTGAGCGACCATCGGTCACCATCGCAGACACCGCCAATTCGCACTCCTCCGCGGTTCGGACACGAACCGGTCGTCCTGCGGGCCTGCCGTCGCTCGCGCCCGAAGCGACTTTGACGAACGCTGGCAACCGCGGCACCACCCGAAGGGGATGCTCGGGGCTCACGATCACCGAGGCAGGACAGAGCACCCCTGCCTGCTCAGCCGCTGCCACCAGCCGAGCTTTGTCGCAGACGGCGTCGAATATCGCCCGGGGCGGACCGACGATTTTCGACGACGCGCTGGGCAGTGGCTCGGCGATCAAAGCACCCAACATCTCGTCGGCGAGTGGTACGACGGCAGCGACGCCTTCCTGGACGCAGATCCCCCGCACGTCCGCCACGAACTCCTGAGCCGTCGTCGAGGGCGAAATCCGAAAGAGCTTGCGGAGATATCGCGACCGACCTGCCAGCCGGCCGCTGGTACAGGCGCCGATGACATCGAATCCTGCCCTGCGCAACGAGCGTGCTGCTGCATGAGCGGAGGGCTGCATCATCCCCACGACGAGTACGGTCACATCGGCGTTCCTCGAGACTGTGCGGCCCCGCTCGAACACCGACGCTCGCAACCGCGACGCTCCCATGTCAAATCCTCCCCAGCCATTGTAGTCGCGGAATTCCGCGGCTGCGTGCCGAGAAGACAAGAGAGTAGCCGTCCATCTAGCTAGTGGCTCCTCGTGCGTAGCGCGATCCCCGTCAGTGTCTCGCGCACGATGCGCTCGGCGACGAGCGCCGTGATGTCTGTCGAGCCGACGGCGGTCGGAATCACCTCGACGACGTCCATGCCCACGATCCGCGTGTTTGCCGCTACCTCTCGACATGCCCAGAGGAGGTCGGCGCTCGTCATCCCACCCGGCTCGGGTGTGCCGGTGCCGGGCGCGAACGCCGGGTCGAGCACGTCGACGTCGACACTCAGGAAGACCGGCCCGTCGCCGACCCGCGCGATCGCGTCGTCCGCGACGGCGTCGATGCCCTGGCGACGCACGTCGTGCATGAAGACGCTCGTGATCCCCTGGCCTGCCTGCCAGGCGAGCTCCTTCTCCCCCGGCCAGTACCCGCGTAGGCCGATCTGGACGTAGCGACGTGGGTCGACGAACCCGTCGCGGACGAGACGGTACATCGGAGTTCCGTGGGAGATCTCGACGCCGAATACCTCCTCACCGGTGTCGGTGTGGGTGTCGAAGTGGATCAGGCCGAGGGGGCCGTGCGCCGCTGCGACCGCACGGATGTCGGGCTCTGCGATCGAGTGGTCGCCGCCGAGCACGATCGGCACGGCGCCGGCCGACACGACCTGGCCGACGAGGCGCTCGATCTCTCGGTGGTTCTGTGCGGGCGCCGACGGCACGACGGGGACGTCGCCGAAGTCGACGATGCGAAGCTCGGTGACCCCGTCGATGCGCGCCTCGAGGTGCTGTCCCGGTGGACAGCTCGCCGCCCGGATCGCACGGGGTGCAAACCGCGTTCCCGGCCGGTCGGAGACGAGGTCGTCGACAGGGGCGCCGACGATCGCAACGTCGACGCCTTCGAGTTCCCGTGGGTCCTGCGTGTAGGGCAGCCCCGCGAACGTGAGCAGGCCGGCATAGTCCGGCCGGTCCGGCAGCCCGATCTCCTTCCAGCGCTGCAGCGGGTCGATCACGGCCCCAACTATGTCGCCTACGCTGGGCGCGTGTCGAGGCTCTCCCGGGAGCGTGCTCAGGTCGCAGTGCGGATCGGGCTGCTCGCGATCGTCGTTCTCTGGCTCCTCTCCCCGACGCTTCAGGCGGTGATCCCGTTCTGGCTCCCGTTCGTCGTCCTCGCTGCACTCGAGGTGGAGCTGCTCGTCGGCGGCATTCGGCAGCGCCGCTACGGCTGGGAGCCGCACCCCTCCGAGCGTCGCCTGCCAGGTCCGGCAGACGCCGATCTCGGTTGGGTCGAGACCGCGGACGAGGAAGGAGAGCCGATGCTCGTCGCGGCGCCTCCGCGTGCGCGGCGTCGCTCCCGCCTCTCCCCCGCGCTTCTCGCGGTGGCGGTCGCCGCACTCTTCGTCTACGCCTACCGGGTCGATCGAGAGGCGGCCTGGACGTCCCTCTCGAAGCCGGAACGCGCCACAGCGGAGCACCGCTACAGCGCCGAGGCAACGCGGATCGCAGGTCGGCCGGTTCGCGTCCTCTGCGACACCGGCTATGCGTTCACCGGGACGGGCTCGGACGCAGCGGGGGTTGCCTTCATCCCACGCGGGCTCGCGTACCTCGAGCCGACCGTGTGCCGCTCGCTCTACCGGGTCGCCTTCCAGCACCGCCTCGGCGGCCGGGACGACGCGGGCTTCGCGATCACCGTCCTCGCCCACGAGGCAGTGCACCTGCGCGGCGTCACGAACGAGGCGATCGCGGAGTGTTACGCGCTGCAGGAGGGAGTGCGGCTCGGCGAGCGGTTCGGGCTCGACCGCACCACTGCCCAGGCGCTGGTGCGCGCTCAGCTCGATCGCGACCTCTCGGACGCGACCGTGCAGCGGGTCGACTACCGGCTGCCGCCGGGCTGCACGAAGGGCGGCTCACTCGATCTCTCGCCGTCGCACGGCTCCTTCCCGTAGCCCGCCGGGCTCGCCGGAGCGGGTGCGTCCACCGACCTCGCGCGGTCGAGTGCCCGCAGCGCCTCCGCCGCCTCACGCCGGAGCTGCCCGATCGAGGCCCGGTAGTCCTCGTCGTCGATCCGGCCGGCACGGTGGTCGGCCTCGAGCTCCTTGAGCGCCGCGAGCGCCCGATCGCGCTCCTCCGCGAGGGCGAGCCGGTGTCGCAGCTCGGGTGTCAGCTCGTCGAGCTCGTCCGAGGCCGGCTCCGGCTCACGCAGGAAGGGCAGCGCGACGAGTACGACGCAGGCAATTGCGAGCGCCGCGGCGAGGACAAGCGCACTGTTCACGTTCCGCGGACGGGGCCGCCCGCTTCGGCGTACCTGACGGCGAGTCGCCGCTGTTCGCGTGCGTCCGGCCACAGCGCGATCAGCGACCCGAGCACGAAGACGAGGCCGGCGAGCCAGATCAGGTTCACGAGCGGCTTCACGAAGATGCGGAAATAGACGGTGCCGTCGTCGTTGATCTGCTCCGGGATCACGAAGAGGTCGGTTCCGGTCAGATAATCGGTGCGGATCCCGACCTCGGAGGAGACCTGCGGGTCCGGCCCGGCGATCTTGTACGAGTTCTTGCCCGCCTCCATGCCGCCCAGGCTCTTGCCGTTACGGCTGATCGCGAGCACTGCCCGCACCTCGGCTGCATGCGGCGTGTCACGCTCCTTGAGGCCGCGGTAGGCGACGGTATACCCGGAGACGCTCAGCGCCTGGCCGGGTGCGAGCTTCCCCTCCACGACGGAGTCGTAGGCGCTCGAGCCGGCGATCCCGATCGCAAGCAGCACGACGGCGACGTGCACGACGTAGCCGCCGTAGCGACGGCGGTTGCGTCCGACCAACGAGAAGAACGCCATCGCCCAGGAGTCGTTCGACAGCGCCTTGCGCGCCTTCGTCCCGCGCACGAACTCGAGCACGATCGCCCCGAGCACGAAGATCGAGAAGCTGTAGGCGATCAGGCCCGGGGTCGACGACCCCGCGCCGAGCAGGATCAGGACGACCCCGGAGCCCACCGCGACCGCAAACGGCCACAGGAACGTCTTCCCCAGTCCCTTCACGGACGCCCGACGCCAGGCGATCAGCGGCCCGATGCCCATCAGGAGCAGCAGCGGCAGCCCGAAGATGCGGAGGAAGAAGTCGAAGTAGGGACGGCCCATGACGACGGTCTCGCCACGCACCGCCTCCGAGAGGATCGGCCAGGTGACGCCCCAGAGGATCGTGAGGCAGAGCGCCACGAGCAGCAGGTTGTTGTAGAGGAAGACGGCTTCCCGGGAGACGAGCGACTCGAGCTTCGTCTTGGAGCGCAGCAGCGGCAGCCGCCACACGATCATCACCGTCGAGAACACGACTGCGATCACGATGAGTCCGAGGAACCACCCGCCGATGTCGCTCTGCGAGAACGAGTGAATCGAGTTGACGACGCCCGAGCGGGTGAGGAAGGTCCCGAAGAGCGAGAGGCAAAAGGCGAGGGCGACGAGCACCATGTTCCAGACCTTCAGCATCCCCCGCTTCTCCTGGATCATCACGGAATGGAGGAAGGCGGTCGCCGCGAGCCATGGCATCAGGGCGGCGTTCTCGACCGGGTCCCAGGCGTAGTAGCCGCCCCAGCCGACCTCGACGTAGGCCCAGTGTGAGCCGAGGAGCTGGCCGACGCCGAGTGCCGTCCAGGCGATCAGCGTCCAGCGGCGCGTGGCGACGATCCAGCGCTCATCGGTGCGACCCGACAGCAGCGCCCCCATCGCAAAGGCGAACGGCACCGAGAGCCCCACGTAGCCGAGATAGAGCATCGGCGGATGGGACATCATGTACGGGTTCTGGAGGCTCGGGTTGAGGCCGGCGCCGTCGATCGGAGCCGCCGAGGTGTCGAACGGGCTCGCGACGGCGACGAGCAGGAACGAGAAGCCGATGCCGATCGAAGCGAGGACCGGCGTCACCCAGACCACGAGGTCCCGCGCCCGGTTACGGTTGATGGTCACCGCGATCGCCGAGTAGCCCATCAGGATCAGGAGCCACAGCAGCAGCGAGCCCTCCTGGCCGCCCCAGACGGCCGAGAGCTTGTAGATCCCAGACAGCGAGCGGTTCGAGTGGTCGGCCACGTAGGTGAGCGAGAAGTCGTCGCGCAGGAAACCGGCCGCGAGGACGGCAGCGGCGACGAGCGTCGAGGCGAACGCGGCGACGAGCGCGTTGCGGGCCGAGTGCGCGAGCCGGCGGCGCCGGCGGGCGGCCGCGTAGGCGCCTGCGACGGCCGCGTAGGCGCAGAGACCCAGGGTGACGACGAGTGCCGCGCGCCCGAGCTCGGTCATCTCGTGGCCCTGGAACTCAGCTCGTAACCGGCTTCGCCGTGTACTTCGAGGGGCACTTCGTCACCATCGAGTCCGGCTTCGCGACGAAGGTGCCGTTCACGAGCCGGCCGTCGATCACGATGTCCCGGCCGGTGGCGAAGAGATCGGGGACGCTGCCGGTGTAGACCACCGCGACCGTCGGCGAGGAGGGGCTCTTCGGGTCACGGAGCCGGAAGCGGAGGCCCCCTGCATGCGCATCGCCGGTGGGCTTCCCGACCACCTCGCCCACGAGCGAGACCGTGTCGGTCCGGCCCGCCAGCTGGCTCGGCTTCACCGACGGGGTGCCGCCGCCGGCAATCGACGTGTAGAGGAGGAAGACGGCGAGCACCGCCGCGATCGAGAGGGCGATGACGAGCCGCGCCGGAGAGCGCTTCCTGGCCACGAGCTCAGGATACCCCGGTCCGCACGGTGGTCGCAGCGGCAGGAGTCGAGGGCGCGGTGCTGCTAGGAGACAGCGTTTCGGGCGTGGAGCGGGTCCTGCCGGTCCGGGATCTCGTAACCGTGGTCGTGGCAGAGGGCACCCGGCGTGTCCTCGGTGAAGGCGTCGCAGTAGCCCTTCCCGTAGGCGGCCCGCATGAAGGCCGAGACGACCTCGATGTTCCACTCGCCGACATCGGCCGCCTCCCGCCAGAGGTCCGTCAGGCGGAGGTCGATGTCGAGCTCGAGGAGATCGATGCGGCTCGGCTGATCCATGCAGAGAGCGTACGGGCGGGGTCGGACGGAAACGCCCTCTGTCCGGGGATTTCCCGACCGGAGTAGGGTTGCGGGGTGGCACGCACACGTGTCGGCCTGCCGGGAGTACCCGATCGTGACGACCCTGTCCGGGCGGTCGAACTGCTCCTCGAACGCGGCTACGACGCCTGCGAGATCGACTTCGAAGGCTCGTTCTGGATGGACTACCCGTGGGCGGAAGGCTTCGGCGAGGCGGCACGGCGGGCGGATGTCGCACTCTCCGTCCACGCTCCGCTCTTCGCTTTCATGGGACACCTGGAGGCGAGCGGGAAGAAGTACGCCTCGGCCGTCGGCGGTCTCGACCGCAGCGCCGGCATCGCGAAGGCGTGCGGCGCCGAGGTCGTCGTCTTCCACCCGGGCTTCCTGCTCGGCCG
The DNA here is from genome assembly GCA_964581085.1 of uncultured Gaiellales bacterium. Lineage (GTDB taxonomy): Bacteria > Actinomycetota > Thermoleophilia > Gaiellales > Gaiellaceae > Gaiella. The sequence goes on from CAZOMP010000005.1 coordinate 30,482, forward strand.
CTCGCGCGAAGATGCGATCGCATCGGTCGTGGAGCAGCTCGGGACGCTGCACGAGCGACTCGTCGGGAAGCACCGAGAGGTGCCGTTCGGGATCGAGGTGATGGGCCGTGTCCGCGATCTCGGCTCGCTCGACGACGTGGTCGAGATCTCCGAACGGTCGGGCTGGGTCCGCCCCGTCCTCGACTTCGCGCACATGCACGCGACGAGCGACGGCGCCTACCTCGAGGCTTCGCTCTTCGCCGAGGCGCTCGAGGCCATCGACGCGGTCCTCGCCCCGGGGGCGCCGTTCCACATCCACTTCTCCGACATCGCCTACGCGAACCGCAACGAGAAGCACCACCTGCCCTACGGCGAAGGAACGTTGCGCGCCGACCCGCTCGCCGAGGCGCTCGCCCGCTTCGACCGTCCCGCGACCGTCATCTCGGAATCGCCGGACGAGGCGTCGAGCCAGGCGATCCGAGCCATCTTGCAGGTGTGAGCGTGGATCGGGGCCGCGCCGCGGTCCGGCATCAGCCGCTGGGCGCGTGCTCGGGCTCGGCGAGCAACGCGGCGAGCCTCACCTCGACCTCGGCCGCCTCGGCTTCCCTGCCCCGCGCGTGCAGGAAGCGTGCGAGCTCGCGCAGCGGCGCGATCCGATGACGGCGGTACCCCGTCGGCAGGATGATCTCGTCCGCCTCGCGGAGGAGCCGCTCCGCCTCCTCGTCCCGTCCCTGCGCCTCGCGCACGAGCCCGAGCGCGAGCCGTGTCGTCGAGCCGGAACCGACATCGCGGCACCCGACGGTCTCGCTCGCCGCAAACGCGAACCGCTCGGCCTCGTCGACTCTTCCCTGCGCGAGCAGCGCCTCGGCCAGCAGCCGCTGGCTCTCGACGAGCGTACCGCGGTCGCCGATCGGCGTCAGCACGCGGATCGCCTCGCGCAGCCGCGTCTCGGCTGTACCGGGCTCGCCCCGCTCCAGGGCAGCGATGCCGAGGTAGTTGAGCGTCCGGCCGAACGTGAGCACAGCACCGCTCTCCTCGAAGATCGAAGCAGCCTGAAGCAGCACGGACTCGGCGTCATCGAGTCTTCCGTCGGCAAGGGCCTGCCGCCCCTGGGCACGGAGCGTCCAGCCGCGGGTCGTGAGACTCGAGCTCTCGTGCGTGAGCTCGACGGCCCGCTCGATCGATGCGTGGGCGCCCTCGGCGTCGAGGCGGTGGTTGTCGATGTCCGCCAGCTCGAGCAGCACCGACACCTCGAGGTCGACGCGACCGAGCCGCTGCGCGAGCGCGAGGCGTTCCGTCGAGAGGCGCGCGACCTCATCGAGATCGCCTTCCCACCAGGCGATGCTGCCGAGCACCTCGAACGCGTCGAACCGAGCGACGTCGTCTTCGGGCTCGGCAACGGCCAGCGCCCTGTCGGCTAGCTCACGGGCGCCGTCGTTGTCGGCGTCGCGGTAGAGCGCGACGTTGGAGAGCACGATCAGCGCGCGGCTCTCTATCCGCGGATCTCCCGCCTCGTGCGCTTCCGCACCCACGTCGGTCATCTCGGCGGAGACAGTGGGGATGTCTGTCATCCGCCAGGCCGCACGGGCGGCCAGGTAGCGCCGCTCGAGTGTCGGCGCGAGCTCGACGGCGCGCAGGAGCAGCCGTCGGGCGATGCGATTCGCCTCACGCGCGTGCGCCCGTCTTCCAGCCTGCTCGAGTGCCGCCGCCGCCTCCGCCGCGAGGTCCGCGGGCACCGAGCCCTCGAGCTCACCGGTGAGCTCCGCCGCGTGGTCGAGATGGTAGGCGCGGATCTCCACGAGCTCGTCGGGAAGGGTGCGCGCCGCGAGCCAGCCCGCCATCTGGCGGTGGAGAAGCGCACGCGAGGCCTTCGGCAGCCCGGCGTAGGCGACGTCGCGAATCAACACGTGCTTGAACCGGTACGCCTCCTCACCCCGGATCGTCGACCGCGGCTCCGGGACGAGGAAGCCACGCTCGACGAGCTGCCGCAGCGTCGCCCCGACCGGGTCGTCGTCCTCACCGATCGCCGCAATCGCCCCCGACCAGAACGTCCGGCCGGCGACGGCCGCACGTCGCAGCATCTTGCGCTCCGGAGGCGCAAGCCGATCGATTCTGGCCGAGATCATCGCCTGCACGGTCGGCGGAATCCCGACCGGCTCCCCGTCCGATTCGAGGACCATGCGCACCGACTCCTCGATGAAGAGGGGGTTCCCGTCAGTCGTGTCGAGAACGGCTTCCATCTGATCGCTCGCAAGCTCGACTCCCTCGCCCTTCGTGAGGGCCCGGACGAGGAGCTCGCCCTCCCTGCGCGGAAGTGCCTCGAGCTCGATCGACGCTGCGCGCACACGACCCCCGCTCCACGTTGGCCGCTCGTCCAGAAGATCCGGTCGGGCGAGGCAGAGGATCAGGAGCGGTACGTCTCGCACGCCGCGAGCGAGATGCTCGATCAGGTCGAGCATCGGCTCCTCGGCCCAGTGGATGTCCTCGAACACGAGCACGAGCGGCTGCAGGTCGGCGAGCTCGTTCGCCCAGGTTTGCGCCGCCCACGCGATCTCCGACGCCGACCGTTCGCCGCCGACAGCGTCCAACACGCCCGACGCGAGCGCGAGTAGGTCGGCGACCGCACCGTCGCCGCAGCAGGCCCCAAGCTTCTCCATTGCCGCCTCGACGGTGTCGTCGTCCGTGATCCCGGCTGCCGTCTTCACCATCTCCGCGATGGGCCAGTACGTGACGCCCTCGCCGTAGGAGAGGCAGCGCCCGACCAGGATCGTCGAGCGCTCGACCCCGTCGATGAATTCACGCATCAGCCGCGACTTGCCGACTCCGGGTGCGCCGAAGACCGTCACGAGATGGACACGGCCGTCGCGCACGGTGCGGACGAAGGTGTTGTGGAGGAGGTCGAGCTCCTCCTCTCGCCCGACGAGCGGGACCGAGACCGACAGACGCCTCCCGGCCGGCTCCTCGACGGCGACGAGGCGGAAGGCCTCGACTCCGTCCGGGAAGCCGCGTGCCGTCTTGGCTCCCAACGGCTCGGTCGTGACGACATGCCGCGTCGACCGCTCGGCTGCGGGCCCGAGCAGGATCTCGGAGGGCTGGGCCGCCTGTTGGAGGCGGGCGGCCGCGTTGATCGCGATCCCGGTGGCGAACGAGGTGCCGTCCTCGTCGGCGACGATCTCACCCGTCTCGACCCCGATCCGTACCTCGAGCTCGAGCGGCTCGACGGCACCGACGATCGCGAGAGCAGCCCGGACGGCCCGCTCGGGGTCGTCCTCGTGCGCCACTGGCAATCCGAAGGCCGCCATCACGGCGTCGCCCGCGTACCGCTCGACGGTGCCGCCGTGCGCGACGATACAGGCTTGGACCCGATCGAAGAAGCGCCCGAGGAGCGGGCGCACAATCTCGGGATCCGCGCTCGCGACGAGCCGAGTCGAGCCCACGAGGTCGACGAAGAGGACCGTTGCGACCCTTCGTTCCACGCCTGCAGGATAGGCGCCCGACCCCGGCGCCCGCCGCCGCCGGTCCCGTAGGATGGGGTCGTGCTCGACCCCGGAGTCTTCAAGGCCTACGACGTCCGTGGCGTCTACGGCAGCGAGCTCGACGAGGAAGGCGCCTACGCGGTCGGCCGCGCGTACGTCGAGCAGTTCGAGCCCGCCACGATCGCCGTCGGACGCGACATGCGCACCGCTGCGCCGACGATGGCGGCCGCGGTCATGGACGGCGCGGCCGACGGCGGCGCCGATGTCCGCGACCTCGGCATGGTCGGCACCGAGATGGTCTACTACGCGGTCGGCGACCTGGGGCTCGACGGTGGCATCTGCGTCACCGCGTCGCACAATCCGAAGCAGTACACCGGGATGAAGATCGTCCGCCGTGGCGCGCTCCCGGTGGGGGGCGATTCGGGTCTCGGTGACGTTCGCAGCCGGGCACTCGCAGGTTTCGGCCCCGTTGGCCGGCGCGGCGAGATCGCACAGCTCGACGTCTGGCCCGGCTTCGTCGACAAGGTTCTCGCCTTCGTCGACGTCGACACGATCCGGCCGCTGCGGATCGTCGTCGATGCGGCCAACGGGATGGCCGGAGCCATGCTCCCGCCGGTGCTCGAACGGCTGCCTCAGGTCGAGGTCGTCCGCTGCTACTTCGACCCCGACGGCACCTTCCCGAACCACGAGCCGAACCCGCTGCTCGAGGAGAACCGGCAGTTCATCGTGGGCAAGACACGGGAGGAGGGAGCGGATCTCGGCGTCGCCTTCGACGGTGACGCCGACCGCTGTTTCTTCGTCGACGACACCGGCGAGTTCGTGCCCGGCGACTTCGTGACGGCGCTACTCGCCGAGTTGATGCTCGGCAAGCGGCCCGGCGGCACCGTCCTCTACGACCTCCGCGCCAGCTGGGCGGTGCCACGCGCGATCGAGGCGGCCGGCGGCACTGCCGTCATGAGCCGCGTCGGCCACGCCTTCATCAAGCTCCGGATGCGGGAAGAGCAGGCCGTCTTCGCGGGCGAGGTGTCGGCGCACTACTACTTCGAGGACTTCACCCAGGCCGACACCGGCGTCGTCCCGTTCTTGCTCATGCTGGAACTGCTCTCACAGCGCGGCGAGAGCCTGTCGGAGATCCTGCGACCGTTACGGGAGCAGTACTTCATCACCGGCGAGATCAACACGCCGGTCGCAGACGTCCCCTCCAAGCTGCGAGAGATCGAAGAGCGCTATGCAGCCGAAGGCGGCCGCGTCTCGCAGCTCGACGGCGTCTCGGTCGATTTCGAGACGTGGCATTTCAACGTCCGGCCCTCGAACACCGAACCGCTGCTACGCCTCAACCTGGAGGCTCTCTCCGAGTCGTTGCTGGCGGAAAAGCGCGACGAGGTGCTGGGCCTGATCCGCGACTGAGCCGAGGGGGTTGACCGCGTGAGCGACCCGCTCGAGCTCGGCCGTCCCACGGACGAGCGCCCTCCGTTCAAGTACTCGGCCCTGACCCGCGTCTGGTTCTCTGACACGGACGCACAGGGGGTCGTCTACTACGGCCGGTACCTGCCGTACTTCGACCATGCCCGGACCGAATATCACCGGCATCTCGGCCTGGGCGGTGCGGTCGGCACCGAGTTCGTGATGCGCGCCTCGAGCGTCGAGTACCACGCGCCGGCGCGCTTCGACGACCTGATCGAGTGCTTCGTGCGGGCGCTTCGGATTGGTCGCACGAGCATCACCCACGAGTTCGCGGCCGTGAAGATGTTCTCCAGCGAGCTGCTCGTGACGGCGACGCAGACCTCCGTCCTGATCGATCGGGCGAGCCGCACCCCGGTGGCAATCGGAGAGGACGAGGTCGAACGCTTCGCAACGTTCGAGGGTCGGGCGCTCCGAAGCTGACCGACCCTCCTGGGAAGATCGCCGCAGCGGCCGCCGGGTGGTGGTGGCCGCTGCGGCGTCGATCCTCTCCCCCCTCGTCTACTTCAATGCACACCGATGCGGGATGCAATCCCTGAATCGAGGGACGGTGAGCACTCCGACAAGGGGAGCTGACAGAGGCCGCCCGAGACGCCCTCGCCCGGAGAAACGCGGTGATAGCCTCCGGCGATGAGCGAGCCGTGGCGCATCCTCCGGATGGAAGACGTGGACCCGATCGCTGTAGCCGGGGTCCACTGGCAACCGCTCCGCCGCACCCTCGGCATCGACGCCTTCGGGATCAACGCCTACACCGCGCTCGAGGTGGGCGAGCACGTCGTCGAGGAGCACACCGAGGAACAGCTCGGTCACCAGGAGGTCTACCTCGTCCTGCAGGGTCATGCGACCTTCACACTCGACGGCGAGCACGTCGACGCGCCTGCCGGCAGCATCATCTTCCTCGGGGACCCCGGTGTCCGCCGCAGTGCCGTCGCGGAGGAGGTCGGAACCACAGTGCTCGCGATCGGCGGCGTACCCGGCGTCCACGAGCCGTCGGCGTGGGAGTGGTACTTCGAAGCGGAGCGCTACCGCGATCCACTCGACGTCGGCGCTGCGCAGGTCCTGCTCGCAGAAGGCCGCGCCCGGTTCCCGCAGCACGCGGGGATGCTCTACGCGAGCGCATGCTGGGCGGCGATCGGCGGGGACAGCGAGCAGGCAATGGCGTGGCTGCACGAAGCGATCGTGGTAGACCCGAACTGCGCTGACTGGGCGAAGGACGACGCCGATCTCGATCCGATCCGCGGCCTTCCCGGCTCGCCCGTCTGAGCCCGGAACCTGGCTCAGTTCGGCGTCACGCGATACGCGTCGAAGACGGCATCGAGCTGCCGCAGCGTCGAGAGCAGCGACCGCAGGTCGTTCACGTCGCCGAGCTCGGCCGTGTACCAGTTCTTCGCCATCCCGTCGTCGACGGTGCCGCCGTAGGAGACGATGTTCGCACCGTGCTCGGCGAACGTCCGCGCCACGTCCTCGAGTAGACGGGCGCGATCCCAGGCCTCGACCGCGATCTGGACGCGGAAGCTCGTCTTCACGCTCCCCTCCCACTCGACGGGCGTGAAGCGTTCCGGATTCCGCATCAGTACCTTCGCGTTGGGGCAGTCGATCCGATGGATCGTGATCCCGCGGCCGAGCGAGATGTAGCCGCAGATCTCGTCGCCGGGAACGGGGGTACAGCACTTGGCGAGCCTGATCAGGACCTCGTCCAGGCCCTGGACGACGATGCCGACGCTGTCGCCCGTCACGGTGGAGCGCGCCTTCGGCGGCTTCAGCGTCACGGCCGGCTCCTCGGCCACCTGGTCGGTCTTCAGTCGCTGCAGCACCTTGTTCACGACCTGGCCGCTGCCGAGCTTGCCGGAGCCGACCGCGAGGTAGAAGTCCTCCGCCTTCTTGAAGCCCAGGTCGCGGATCACCTGCGCCAGCACCGCCGAGCCCTGCAGCTTGCGGTAGGGCAGGTTCTGCGCCTTCAGCGCCTGGTCGAGCGCCTCCCGGCCCTTCGCCTCGGTCTCCCCCTTCGTCTCGCGCTGGAACCACTGCCGGATCTTGTTGCGCGCCCGCGAAGAGGCGGCGAGCGACATCCAGTCGCGGGAAGGACCGCGGCCCGACTTCGAGGTCAGGATCTCGACGAAGTCGCCGTTCTTGAGCTTGTAGTGGAGCGGCACGATCCGCCCGTTCACCTTCGCGCCCACGGTCTTGTGGCCGACATCCGTGTGCACGGCATAGGCGAAGTCGATCGGCGTCGCCCCGGCCGGCAGCGTCTTGACCTCGCCCTTGGGGGTGAACACGTAGACCTCGTCGGCGAAGAGGTCGGTACGCAGGGTACGCAGGTACTCGGCCGCATCCTGGTCCTCGCCCTGCCAGTCCATCAGCGTCTTGACCCACTGCACCCATTCGTCGTCGCCCTTCGACGAGCGGCCGCGCTTGTAGAGCCAGTGCGCGGCGACGCCGTACTCGGCCTCCTCGTGCATCTCGCGGGTCCGCACCTGGATCTCGAGCGGCGTTCCGTTGGGCCCGATCACGGTCGTGTGCAGCGACCGGTAGCGGTTCAGCTTCGGCATCGCGATGAAGTCCTTGAAACGGCCCGGCATCGGCTTCCAGAGAGCGTGGATGATCCCGAGGGCCGCGTAGCAGTCCCGCGTCCCCTCCTCGCCGCCGCGCTCGATCAGGACCCGCATCGCGGTCAGGTCGTAGATCTCGTTGAACTCGCGGCCCTTCTTGGCCATCTTGTCGTAGATCGAGTAGAAGTGCTTCGCTCGCCCCGAGATGTCTGCGGGGATGTCGGCCTTCTCGAGGTTCAGCTTCAGCTCCTCGGCCGCCTGCTCGACCTGCGCCTCCCGGTCGGCGCGACGGTCGGCGACCATGGCTTTGATCTCCGCGTACTTGCGCGGATGCAGGATCTGGAAGGAGAGGTCCTCCAGCTCCCACTTGACGGCGTGGATGCCGAGACGGTGGGCAAGCGGCGCGTAGACCTCGAGCGTCTCCTTCGCCTTCTGCACCTGCTTCTGCTTGCCGAGGTACTCGATTGTCCGCATGTTGTGAAGCCGGTCGGCGAGCTTGATCAGGATCACGCGCACGTCCTGCGCCATCGCCACGATCATCTTGCGGTAGTTCTCCGCCTCGGCCTGCTCACGGCTCTGGAAGCTGATCCGCGTCAGCTTCGTGACCCCCTCGACGAGCATCGCGATATCCGCCCCGAACTGGGCTCGGAGCTCGTCCAGATCGATCTCCGTGTCCTCGACGACATCGTGGAGGAGGGCTGCCGCGATCGTCTGCTCGTCCAGATGGAGCTGGGCGCAGATCAGCGCCACGCCGAGCGGGTGGGCCACGAAGGGCTTGCCGGAGCGACGCACCTGGCCATGGTGAGCCCGCTCTGCCTCCTCGTAGGCACGGCGGATCAGCTCCTTGTCGACGCCGGGGTTGTACGACTCGACGGTCGCGATCAGCTCGTCGACGAGGTCGTTCTGGGAGCGTTCGGGGTCGAGGACCGGCATGGACCCAGTCTACTCGCGGCCCTCTCCGTGACAGGGAACGCCGCGGCGGCGACGAAGAACGCGCGGCCATGCGAACGATGCGCCGCTACTGGGAGCGTCGACGGGTGCTCCGGCTGCTCGCCGCGGTCGACCGTTCACTGTCGCGCCCCTCCCGGCGGGGCGTGACCGCGCGGCGCTAGCACGTCGGCTCGTTCCCGTCAGGCCGCCTGCGGCAGCGCCAGAGGCATTCCGTGCTCGAGCAGGACACGGAACGTCGGCGACTCGAGCAGTTGGCGGCGCCCCCCGGACTCCTCGAGCTCGAGCTCGGTGAAGATGCGCCGCGCCTCCGGCGTCCAGGCGTCCTCCCCTGCCCGCCAGAGGTCGGCCAGCCAGCCACGAAGCTCCTCGTATGACGCGGCCGTGTCGAACACCCTGCGGACGACGAGCTGGGGCGAGACCGTTCCGTTCCACCGGTTCTGCTTCAGCCGGAAGGCGACATCGAAGCGGCCCGGCACCTGCAGGCGGCCGAGTTGCCCGCCCTGGCCGAACGCGATCGCGCTGCCGGCATCGCGGCCGTGCTGCTTGACGCGGAAGCGCAGATGCTTCCCGTCGCCGACCGTGGCGGGCCCGACTGCTTCGCAGCCGGCGACGAGGAGCGTCACCTCGGGATTGCCGAGCCCGAACGGCGCCAACCGCTCGAGCTCCCGAGCGAGCTCGAGCGTGAGCACGCTCGCAGGGACGACCGCGTCGACCGGCGTCACGGGGGCAAGGTCGTCGTCTCCGAGTATGCCGTCCGCACAGACGGCGAAGGCCTCGGCGAACGCGTCGAGCCGGTCCCCCGCGATCGTGAGTCCCGCCGCTGCTCGATGCCCGCCGAACCGTTGCACGTACCCGGCGCAGGCGCTCAGGGCAGCATGGAGGTCGAAGCTCGGAAGGGAGCGACCGGACCCCTTCCAGCGCTCCCCTTCTCCGGCGATCACGACGACCGGCCGTCCGTAGCGCTCCACGAGCCGTGAGGCGACGATTCCGATCACGCCTTCGTGCCAGCCCTCGCCCCAGACGACGTATGCGCGGCGCCGGCGACGCGCCGCGTCCCAGCCCTCGATCGTCGTGACCGCTTCGCGCACGATGCGCTCCTCGACCGCCTGCCGGTCGCGGTTGAGCTCCTCCACCTGAGCGGCGAGCAGGTCCGCCTCGCGACGGTCGTCTGCAAGCACGAGGTGGAGAGCCACGTCGGGCCGGCCGAGCCGGCCGGCCGCGTTCAGGCGTGGGGCGAGCCGGTACGCGACGGCCGTCGCGTCCACCGTCGCAGGGTCGACGCCTGCCGTCCGCATCAGCGCCTGCAGCCCCGGCTTCTGCGTGCGTGCGAGCATTCGCAGGCCCGCGGTTGCGAAGGCACGGTTCTCGTCCACGAGCGGAACCACGTCGGCGATCGTCGCGAGCGCCACGAGATCGGCGTGGCGGGCGAGCAGCGGATGCTCCGGCCCGAGCAGTGCCTGCGCGATCTTCGCCACGACGCCGGTGCCGCAGAGTTCGGGAAACGGATACCCGGAAGGGCGCGTTGCCACGATCGGGCAGGCGGGAAGCTCATCTGCGGGCCTGTGATGGTCGGAGACGATCACATCGACGCCGAGCCGCTTCGCCGTCTCGACCTCGGCGACGGCGGTGATGCCGCAGTCGACGGTCAGGAGCAGCTGGACGCCTTCTGCAGCGAGCGTCTCGATCGTGGCGGAGGCAACGCCGTAACCCTCCTCGAAGCGACTCGGCAGGTGCCAGGTCACATCGGCGCCGAGCTCGCGGAGCATCAGGACGGCAAGGGCGGTGGAGCAGATGCCGTCGACGTCGTAGTCGCCGTGGACGCAGATCCGCTCCCCCCGTTTCACCGCCAGCCTCAGACGGGCGACCGCCGTCTCCATGTCTCCGAGGAGCGACGGATCGTACGAGACACCCTCGGGCTCGAGGAACGCGCGTGCCTCCCCGGGGTCACCGAGCCCACGCCGCACGAGCACCGCTGCGACCGTCTCGGAGACACCGAGCTCGGTACTCAATGCCCGCACGTCGGCGAACGAGACCGGGTCGAGCTTCCACGTTCCGACCATGGATCCACGATAGGACCGCAACCGGACGGCAGCGATCGGACCCGCGTCGTGTGGCGTCAGCGACGGCCGGCGCGCGAGTCCCGGATCACCTTGACCCAGAAGATGACGAGCCCCGCCGTCGCGCCGAGCACGGCAACGGCAACGGGCGCGAGCAGCACCATCTCGGTGAGCGAGAACTTGGTTACGACCGAGCCGACGAGGACGACGACGATCACGCCGACCGTGACGATGGAGGTCAGACGCCAGTCCACACGCCTGAGGGTAGCGTTCTCCATATGGCCAGGGACGAAACGAGCAACTACGTCTCGGGCCACGACTACGTGCTCACGTTTCTCGGCTACCGCTTCGCGTTCGCCGCCGAGGACTTCCAGGAGCGGGTCATCGCGGCCGCGATCAAGCTCGATCTGATCTCCGACAACGATCTCGAGGACGACGAGGTCGCCGATCTCGTCGAGCTGACCGCGGAGGAGGGCATCGACGTCCCCGCGAGCGCGCTCGGTGCGTATGTCGTCCGTCACTGGGAGCGGATCTCGGAGAACGACGGCGAGTCGCTCGTCTACTGGCTGCGCAAGCTCGTCTTCCGCGGCGCGTACCTCGACCACCGCGTCAAGGAGGACCTGCTCGAGGTGAGCTTCGACGAGACGACGGGCGACTTCGGCTATTCCGAGCCGGAAGGGGGCCGCGCGCTGCTCGAGCTGGCGCCGGTCCCGAGCTGGCGTTCGGTGCAGTTCAAGCGCTAGGCGGCGAGTAGCCGAGTCGGTGCTCGTCCTCGAGCGCCCCGATCCGGATCTCGCGGATCGCGCCGAGTGGGACGATCAGCCGCTCGGGCTCTCCGGTGTCGCAGTGGGGGCAGAGCGTGACGAATCCGTAGCCGGGCTCGGGCGACAGCGACGAGAGCCGGTGGAGCGCACCGTCGGCGAGCTCGACGCTCACCCCGGCGCTCTCGAGCCCGTGCTCGGCCCGGAACTCCTCGATCTGACGCTCGATCCGCCGGATCAGGTCGTCGAGTGGCCCGACCATCCCGGGCGTCCAGAGCTCGGGCATCAGAAGAGGCTCCCGTCGGGACGCACGGCACCGATGTGGGCGCGTCCGTGCTCGGTGATGACGCGGCCCCGTGGCGTCCGTTGCAGGAAGCCGAGCTGGAGGAGGTACGGCTCGTAGACGTCCTCGATCGTGTCCGGCTCCTCGCCGAGCGCAACCGAGAGGGTCGAGAGGCCGACGGGGCCGCCGCCGAACTTCTCGGCGACCGCGGCGAGGAGCTCCCGGTCGATCCGCTCGAGCCCCACGGCGTCCACCTCGAGCAGGTCGAGGGCCTCCCGGGCGACGTCGTCGGTGATCCGCCCCTGGTGACGCACCTCGGCGACGTCGCGGACGCGGCGGAGGATCCGGTTCGCGATCCGGGGCGTGCCCCGTGAGCGACGCGAGATCTCCTCGGCAGCCGCGTCCTCGATCTCGACGCCCAGGATCCCGGCCGAGCGGTGCACGATCGTGGCGAGCTGCGGCGGCTCGTAGTAGCCCAGCCGGAAGGTCATTCCGAACCGGTCGCGCAGCGGCGTCGTCAGCAGCCCCGAGCGGGTCGTTGCACCGACCAGGGTGAACGGCGGCAGGTCGATCGTGAGCGTTCGCGCCGCGGCGCCCTGCCCGAAGACGATGTCGAGGCGGAAGTCCTCGAGCGCCGGGTAGAGGATCTCCTCGGCGGCCCTGTTGAGGCGGTGGATCTCGTCGATGAAGAGGACGTCGCGTGGCTCGACCGCGGTGAGGATCGCGGCGATGTCCTTCTTCTCGAGCGCCGGGCCCGCCACCGTGCGGATCCCGACGCCGAGCTCCTCGCGCACGATCTGCGCCAGCGTCGTCTTGCCGAGCCCCGGTGGCCCCGCGAGAAGGACGTGGTCGAGCGCCTCGCCGCGCCCCTTGGCGGCATCGAGTGCGATCCCGAGCTGCTCCTTGATCCGCTCCTGCCCGACGAAGTCGTCCAGCCGGCGCGGCCGCAGCGAGCGCTCGATCTCCTCGTCACCGGGGTCGAGGACAGGTGTGACGACGCTTTCGCTCACAGGGTCAGCGTAAACACTCAGGCGGCGCGCAAGGCAATCCGCACTCGCTCGGCAGGCGGCAGCTCCGGGTCGACGGCTGCCAGCCTCTCCTCCGCCTCCGCGACGGAATAGCCGAGTTCGACGAGCGCGTCGCGGGCGACGAGATGCGTGGGCACCTCGTCGTGGGCGCTGACTGCGGCGTCGACGAGCGTCACCTTCTCCTTCAACTCCAGCACGATCCGCTCCGCCGTCTTCCTGCCGATGCCGGGAATCGCCTGGAAGCGCGCATGGTCGCCGAGGGCAATTGCACGCCGGAGCTCGTCGGCCGGAGAGCCGGAGACGACCGCGAGCGCCACCTTGGGACCGATCCCGCTCACCGTCAGCAGCTGGGTGAAGAGCTCGCGCTCGCCGGCATCGACGAAGCCGTAGAGCTGCAGCGCGTCCTCGCGCACGTGCAGAAACGTCTCGACCGTCAGCTCGGACGCATGCTCGGCTCGCTTCAGCACACCCGGGGTCGCGGCGACGAGGTAGCCGACTCCGTTGACGTCGAGCAGGAGCCCGTCGGCGCTACGACCGGCGGGAGTGCCACGAAGGCGTGCGATCACGAGGCGAGCCTCGCGAGCGGCGGCATCAGCGCATGGCAGAGGGCGACGGCGAGCGCATCTGCCTCGTGCGAGCTGGGCGGCTCGGAATCGAGTGCCAGGAGGATCTTCACCATCCGCTGCACCTGGCCCTTGTCGGCTCGCCCGTGGCCGCAGACGGACTTCTTCACGAGCGTCGGCGAGTACTCGCTACAGGCGATGCCGGCCGTGGCGGCCGCCACGAGCGCGGCGCCGCGTGCCTGGCCGACGGAGAGCGCGATGCGGGCGTCGGCACCGACGACCGACTCCTCGACCGCGAGGGCGTCCGGCGTGTGCGCCGCGATGAGCGCCCGGATGCCCTCGAAGATCACCGCCAGCCTGAGCTCCGGCCGTTCGCTTGCGCGCGTCGTCCAGCACCCCGACTCGAGCGCCCTGACCCGCCCGCCGCTTGCGTGGACGATCCCGTATCCGCACGTCGCCGTCCCTGGGTCGATGCCGAGAACCTTCACGTCGGGAGGGTAGGCAGCCGCCCGGACGACGAGCAGGCGTCGCGCTCGTGCCGGAGCCGAGCCCGGGCGCTCAGCCGACCGCGGCCTCGAGCACGGCCTCGGGAATGTCGAAGTTGGCGTAGACGTCCTGGACGTCGTCGTTGTCCTCGAGCGCCTCGACCAGCCGGACGACCTTCTTCGCCGTCGAGTCGTCGTCGATTGCGACCGTCACCTTCGGCACCATCGAGAGTTCCGCAGAGCTCACCGGGAACCCGGCCTCCTCGACCGCCTGGCGCACGGACTGCAGCTGCTCCGGCGCCGACGAGACCTGGAACGTCGATCCGTCCTGTTCGACGTCGTCGGCGCCTGCCTCGGCGACCGCGAGCAGGAGCTCCTCCTCGTCGACGCCGGCGGCCGGGACGAGCACGATCCCGCGCCGTTCGAACTGCCACGCGACCGCCCCCGTCGTACCGAGGTTGCCGCCGTGCTTTGCGAACAGATGCCGGACGTCTGCGGCGGTCCGGTTGCGATTGTCGGTGAGCGCCTCCACGATCACGGCGACGCCTTCCGGGCCGTACCCCTCGTAGACCACCGATTCGAAGATCGCGCCCTCGTTGCCCTCGCCCGTACCGCGGGCGATCGCGCGGTCGATGTTGTCCTTCGGCATCGAGTAGGAGCGCGCCTTGTCGATCGCGTTCGCGAGCGCCATGTTGGTGGCGGGATCGGCGCCGCCCTCCTTCGCCGCAACGAGAATCGAGCGGGAGAGCTTCGTGAAGAGCTTGCCCCGCTTGGCGTCGGCGGCGCCCTTCTTGTGCTTGATCGTCGACCACTTGCTATGTCCTGACACCCTGCGCCTCCCGGACGAGCTCCAAGAACCGTTCGTGCACCCGCGTGTCGTCGGTCAGCTCCGGATGGAACGACGCAACGAGGATGCGTCCCTCGCGCGCGAGCACCGGATGCCCGTCGACCTCGGCGAGGATAGCGACCTGCGGGCCGGCGTCGGCGATCCAGGGCGCGCGGATGAAGACGGCGGGGAACGGCTCCGCTTCGCCGTCGATCTCGAGCGGAGCCTCGAAGCTCGCCACCTGGCGGCCGAAGGCGTTGCGCTCCACTTCGAGGTCGATCAGCCCGAGCCGCTCGCGGTCGAGCACGATCATCCCGGCGCACGTCCCGAAGATCGGCCCCTCGAACGACCGGATCGCGCCGTCGAGCCCGTAGAGCCCCATCAGCCGCAGGATCGAGGTGGATTCACCACCCGGGATCACGAGGCCGTCGAGTCCCGCGAGCTGCTCCGGCAGGCGTACCTCGACCGTCTCGACGCCGAGCCGGCGAAGCATCGCGACGTGCTCGCGGAAGGCGCCCTGGAGGGCGAGAACACCGATTCTCATAGGCGGAGTGTGCCGACTCCTGCCTCGCTCGCGGCACGAGCAACGCGCCCGGGGAGTAGCTACCAGCCGCGAACTTCGAGCCGCTCGCTCTCGGGGAGCGAGGCGGAGGAGATGCCGACCATCGGCTCGCCGAGCCCGGTCGAGACCTCGGCGAGGATCTTCGCATCCTCGAAATGCGTCGTCGCCTGGACGATTGCCTTCGCTCGCAGGTCAGGGTCGCCCGACTTGAAGATGCCGGACCCGACGAAGACGCCGTCGGCGCCGAGCTGCATGCACAGGGCTGCGTCGGCAGGAGTCGCGATGCCGCCGGCGGTGAAGGTGACGACCGGCAAGCGGCCGTTCTCCGCCACGAAGCGGACGAACTCGTACGGCGCCTGGAGGTTCTTCGCCTCCGTGTAGAGCTCGTCGGGGCGGAGCGACTGGAGGCGCCGGATGCCGCCGAAGACGGAACGCATGTGGGTGACCGCGTTGACGACGTCGCCTGTCCCTGCCTCGCCTTTCGTGCGAATCATGGCCGCCCCCTCGCCGATCCGCCGAAGCGCCTCGCCGAGGTTCGTGGCGCCACAGACGAACGGCACCGTGAAGTCCCACTTGTCGACGTGGTGTTCCACGTCTGCCGGCGTCAGCACCTCGGACTCGTCGATGTAGTCGATTTCGAGCGCCTCGAGAATGCGTGCCTCCACGAAGTGGCCGATCCGGCATTTCGCCATCACGGGGATCGAGACCGCCGCCTGGATCTCGCGGATCATGCCGGGGTCGGACATCCGCGCCACCCCGCCGTCGCGGCGGATGTCGGCCGGGACGCGCTCGAGCGCCATGACCGCGCAGGCGCCGGCGTTCTCGGCGACGACGGCCTGCTCGGCGTTGACGACGTCCATGATCACGCCGCCCTTCAGCATCTCGGCGAGCCCGCTCTTGACGCGCATCGTGCCCGTCTCGGACGGGTGCCCATTCGTGCTCATGCAGAGAGCATACCGAGGTGCCTGCTCCCGCACCGGCAGGAGCAGGCACCTCGCGGCTCACGCAGACGGTGTTGCCGGAGGCTCGTCGTTCGAGGCGGCCTCTGCCGCCGGCGCCTCCGGAGCGGCCGGGGCAGCAGGAGCAGCAGCCGGGGCAGCAGGAGCGGCCGGCGCATCGTTGCTCTTCGTCGCCGACTGGGCGGCGGCGGCGGCGCTGCTGGCGGCGGCCTTCATCGAGCTTCCCATCTCGGAGATCGACTCGCCGAGCGCCTTCATGTTCATCCAGGCGCCGACACAGACGACGATCGAGAGCGCCAGCCCGAGCCAGGCCCAGAACGTCCGGAACTCGTTGCTGACGAGGAACTTCAGCACCGTGAAGACGAGAAGCAGAATGGCGAGCGCAGCCGTGACCATGGCCGGCGTGAGCCCGATCTCGATCTTCAGGTTGGCGATGCGGAGACCCTCCCAGACGATGATCGCGATCGCGATCAGACCGGCCAGCACGCCCCAGCCGTGCCACATGCTGACCCCGTAGGAACCGACGACGGTGTCCACGGCCTGCCAGTGGAAGATGGAGACGATCAGAAATGCGATCGTGGCTCCGAGCACGACCTTCGCGCCGTGTGTGAGCTTCGAGATGTCCATTTTGCGGTGTTTTCCTTTCCGAGGCGCTTGCGGACACTCGCAATCATCGCTGCGATGTGAGACGAATACAACCGGTCCGGCGCAACTCCTCTCCCCACAGGCGATTTCCGTCGCCTGCCCCCGGGGTTGTGTCGTCACGGGGCGAGGGGGTCTTCGCGGTCCCCTCGCCCTCCCCACGCCTTCTGCCTGCGCGCGCCCCGACTCATCCGCTTCGCGCGACCTGCCGATAGCACCTCCATGACGACCGTCGACGACCGTCTCCTCGCGCGGTTCACCGCAAGCAGGCGCCGCCAGGAAGAGGCACGCCGGTTCCTCGCCCGTCAGGGCGGGGTCGCACCGCGCCGCGAGAAACGGGCGCTCGAGCAGATCGTGCTCGCGTTCGAGGAGATCGAGCGGACGCTGGCAGAGCGGGCGGGCGCTTCGCCGTCGCCGTGCCCGCCCGGCCGCCCGCGCACGGCCTGAACGGCGAAACCGCGCTAGAGGCGTTCGAGCCGGAGCGGCACCGAGCGGGGCGAGAGCGTCAGGGCCGCCCGTGGCCGCGGCGGCGGGCCGACGGCCCGGAACTGCCAGCGCCGCAGCAGGGTTGCGACGACGCCGGCCATCTCGGCGCGTGCATACCGCTCGCCCACGCACACGTGCGGGCCCGCGCCGAAGGGGAAGTACGCACGCTGTGGGGCACGGGATGCGTCGGGACGGAACCGCTCGGGCCGGAATGCGAGTGGATCGGGCCACCAGCGCGGGTCGCGGTGAACGACCCACGGACTCACGTAAACGCGTGCACCCGGCGCAAGCCGACGCCCCGACGGCAGCTCGTCGTCCTCGGTCGCCATCCGCACGACGATCCACGTCGGCGGATAGAGCCGCAGCGACTCTTCCAGGACGCGATCGAGCATGGAGGTGTCCCCTTCCATGGCCGCCGTCCTCGCGGCCGCCTGGGCGCCGGGATGGCGGGCCAGCAGGTCGAGCGTCCATGCGAGCCCCTCCCCGATCGTCTCATGACCCGGCACGGTCAGCAGCAATGCCTCCTCGATCACCTCTGCAGGCGAGAGGCGGTCACCGACGCGGTTCTGGCGGTGGGCGAGAATCGAGACGACGTCGTCGCCGGGGGTGCGTAAGCGGTCGTGGACGACATCGCTGACGCGCGTTCGCAGCCACGCCTCCGAACGGCGGTAGCGGAGGTTGGCTGGAGACGGGAGGAGCTCGGGTCGTGGGTGGACGGCCGCGAACCAGCGGACGGCGAACGCCCTCCTCTCTGCGATCGCCCGGTCGACGAGCGCAGCGTCGGGGAGGGTGCCGAAGAGCGCTCGCTGGATTCCCATCCGCGCGCCGCTCGCCAGGTCGCCGTACACGTCGTGAACGCCCGGCCGCCAACCTTCGGTCGCCTCGACCGCCCCGGCCACCGCACCGTCGAGCACGCGGGCCACGGCGCCAGGTGCGAAGCCGGGCTGGACGAGCCGCCGCAGTCGCCGGTGCTCATCGCCCCGCGCGGTCAGCGTTCCCCGACCGAACGCATTCCGCGCACGCTCCGACCAGAGGCGCGGCGTCTTTGCGTAGGCGTGCCCACGCGTGACGAGGACATGCTGGACGTCCTCGGGCTCGCACAGGACGACGACAGGGTCCGGTACACGAACGATCGGGGTGCCGCCATACCTCCTTGCGGCAGCGAGGACGGCGAGCGGGTCGCGGTGGAAGGCAAGACCGTGCCCGACGATCGGCAGGGCGCCGGGCACCTCGACGGATCGGGGCGTGGCAAATCGGTGAGTATTCAACGCCATGTCGCTCGGCCGGGTCTGCATGATCACCACGTTCTATCCGCCGTCGAGCTTTGGCGGCGACGCTGTCGCTGTCCAGAATCTCGCGCACGCGCTCGCCGACGACGGCAGCGAGGTCACCGTCGTCCACTGCTCGGACAGCTATCGCGTCCTCGCCGGCGGCACACCACGGCATACGGTCGCGGGCCACGACGGCGTCGAGGTCGTCGCGCTGTCCGGCCGGATCCCTCTTGCCTCACCGGCCGCGAGCTACCTGACCGGTCGTCCGGGGCCGAAGACCCGACGGCTTCGGGAGATCCTCGAATCCGGACAGTTCGACGTGACGCACTTCCACAACGTGTCGCTCTTCGGCCCTGCGGTGCTCCACCTGGGAACGGGCGTACGCCTCCTGACGATCCATGACCACTGGCTCGTCTGCCCCACCCATGTCCTCTGGCAGGACGGGCGGCGCCGCTGCCAGACGCCGCACTGTCTCCGCTGCCTGGCGCGTGCGCACCGACCGCCGCAGCCGTGGCGCTACACGAGTCTGATTCGCGAGGCGCTGGGGGCGGTGGACGCCGTGCTCGCGCCGTCGCAGTTCGTCGTCGACGAGCACGCGCGGCGCGGCCTCCGGCTCGAGGCGACCGTGCTGCCGGCGTTCGTACCCGAGCCGGCGCAACCCCGCGGGGAGCTCGACCGCGCGCGCTTCGCCTACGTCGGTCGGCTCGAGCCGCTGAAGGGAATCCTCGAGCTCGTCGATGTGTTCACGCGGGCCCCGGATCTCGGCCTCGTCATCGCCGGAGACGGCACGCTCGACGCCGAGGTGCGTCGGCGCGTCGCCTCCACGGCGAACATCAGGGTGGCCGGGCGGCTCGACCGCGCCGGGCTGGACGAACTGTATGCCTCGTCGTGTGCCGTCGTAGTTCCGTCGGTCGGGTACGAGGTAGCGCCGCTCGTGGCCATCGAGTCGTTCGCGCACGGGACTCCCGTCGTGGCAAGACGCCTCGGCGGCCTCGTCGAGCACCTGGAGCCGGCCGGCGGCCTCCTCTTCGACCGTGACGACGAGATCGTGCCGCTGCTGCGCCGGCTCCGCGACGATGCGACGCATCGCGCGTCGCTCTCTCGTTCCGCGCGGGCCGCCTACGAGGCACGACATACCGTTCGCGCGCACCTCCACGCCTACGAGGCGATCGTCGCCCGGGCACGGCTGAGGATGGGCCCGCCTGGACTCGAACCAGGGACCTACCGATTATGAGTCGGCTGCTCTGACCAGCTGAGCTACGGGCCCGCTGTTGCGAGCGTAACGATCGGTGCGGGCGGAGCTCGTGGCGCTGATCGGGGTCTCGCGATCCGGCAAGGCTGACACCGGACCGGCAGGACTGACACAATGCGGGACCACGGCACGCGGTTCGCGAGCTCCAACCGAGAGGACGACGGCTCTGAAGACGTTTCAGCGCGAGATGCAGCTCCGGACGGCCGGCGGCCTGACGGTCACAGACATCACCGACGAGGTGCGTGACGCTGTTCAGGAGAGCGGGATCCGCGACGGCATCTGCTGTGTCTACTCCCCACACACGACCTGCTCGGTGCGGATCAACGAGTGGGAGCGAGGCTTCCTCGAGGATTTCGCGATGATGCTGAAACGGCTCGTGCCGACCGAGCACTACTACGCCCACGACGACTGGGACCGCCGCACCGAGAACGTCACCGACGGCGACCAGGAGTTCGGCAACGGGCATTCGCACTGCATGTCGATGCTGCTCGGGCCGGCCGGCGAGTCGGTTCCCGTGCGCGCGGGTGAGCTCTGCCTTGGCACCTGGCAGCGCATTCTCTTTCTCGAGCTCGACCGCGAACGCGACCGCCGCTGGCTCGTCCAGGTCGTCGGCGTCTGAGCGCTGGCGTTCCTACTCCGGAGTCACGTAGGCGGCCGTCAGTCCTCCGTCGACGAGGAACGACGTCCCGTTCACGTAGGACGCCTCGTCGCTGGCGAGGAACAGCGCTCCGTCGACGACCTCGCGCGGCTTCGCGAGCCGGCCCATCGGCCAGTGGATGCGCCTGCGCTCGAGCGCAGCCGGGTCGTCGCCGAAGATCCGCAGCAGGAGCGGTGTCTCCACCGGTCCCGGGCAGAGTGAGTTGACCCGGATTCCCTGCCGGGCAAACTGCACCGCCAGTTCGCGGCTCATCGAGAGCACGGCGCCCTTGGAGGCGCTGTAGGAGATCTGGGACGTGGCAGCACCGACGATGGCGACGAACGACGCCACGTTGATCACCGAGCCGCCGCCCCGCTCGAGCAGGTACGGGATCCCATGCTTGCAGCAGAGATAGACGCCTTTCGTGTTCACGTCCTGGACGCGATCCCAGGCATCGGGCTCGGTGACGAGGATCGAGTCGTCGTCCGCAGGCGAGATGCCGGCGTTGTTGTAGAGGACGTCGATGCCGCCGAAACGCTCGGCGGCGGCTGCGTACATCGCCTTCACGTCGGCCTCGACCGCCACGTTGCAGGCCACGGCGAACGCCGAGCCGTCGGGGCAGAGCGAGACGGTCTCCTCCGCGAGCGCCACGTCGATGTCCGCCACGCACACCCTGGCTCCCTCGCCCGTGAAGACGAGCGCGCCCTCGCGGCCCATGCCGCCGCCGGCGCCGGTGATCACGCAGACCTTGCCGTCGAGTCGTCCTGCCATCGTCAGCCCTCCGTTGAGAAGAACACGTTCTTGATCTCGCTGTAGCCGTCGAGCGCGGCCATCCCGAGCTCGCGGCCGAAGCCCGACTGCTTCATGCCCCCGAACGGCGTGTGCGGCCGCACGGAGCTGTTCGAGTTGACCGACAGGACGCCGGCGGAGACACCCCGCGCGACGCGGATCGCCCGGGCGCCGTCGCGGGTCCAGATCGAGCCGGAGAGCCCGTAGGGCGTGTCGTTCGCGATCCTGATCGCGTCGGCCTCGTCGATGAACGGGATCACCGCTGCCACCGGCCCGAAGACCTCGTCGCGCGCAACCCGATCGTCGTTCGTGGCTTCCACGAGCGTGCACGGGAACCAGAAGCCCGGCCCGTCGGGCGCCTCGCCGCGGAAGAGCGGCGTCCCCTCGACGAACGACGCAACGGTCTGCCGGTGCGCCTCGGAGATGAGCGGCCCCATCTCGGTCGCCTCGTCGGCGGGATCGCCGACCCTGACCCCGCGGGTTGCCTCGACGAGGAGCTCGAGGAAACGGTCGTAGGCCGAGCGCTCGACGAGGATCCGCGAGCGGGCGCAGCAGTCCTGGCCGGCGTTGTCGAACACCGAGTACGGCGCCGACGCCGCCGCCCGCTCCAGATCGGCATCCGCAAAGACGACGTTCGCCGACTTGCCGCCCAGCTCGAGCGTGACCCGCTTGATCGTGGCGGCCGCACCCTGCATGACGCCGCGACCGACCTCGGTCGAACCGGTGAAACCGATCTTCGCCACGTCCGGGTGCTCGACGAGCCGGTTGCCCACGACCGATCCCTTGCCGACCACCACGTTCAGCACGCCCTCCGGGATCCCGGCCTCGAGCGCGAGCTCGCCGAGCCTGATCGTCGTCAACGGTGTCAGCTCGGCGGGCTTGATCACGACCGTATTCCCGGTCGCGAGCGCCGGGCCGACCTTCCAGCTCGCGATGTTGAGCGGGAAGTTCCACGGCGTGATCAGACCGACGACGCCAAGCGGCTCACGGAAGGTGACGTCGATGCCGCCGGCGACGGGGATCGAGTCGCCGTAGTGCTTGTCCACCGCCCCGGCGTAGAAGTGGAAGACCTGGGCGACCATCCCGACCTCACCCCGCGCACCGGCGATCGGCTTGCCGGCGTTGGCCGACTCGAGCCGCGCGAGCTCCTCGTGCTGCTCCTCGATCAGGGTCGCGAGTCGCCGCAGGAGCCGGGCGCGGTCGTGTGGTGCGACCGCCCGCCAGCCAGGGAAGGCTGCCTTCGCCCGCGCCACCGCCTCGTCCGTCTCCTCGACCCCGGCCTGCGGCAGCTCGGCGATGGGCTCACCGGTGGCGGGGTTGAGCACGATCGACGTCATATCGTGATTCAACACGATCGCACGGCGCCTCGCGCGCCGCATGTGGTCTTCCAGGCCCGTCCCTCGTTCGGGGGGGCGCGCACGCCCTGATTCCCGCCGACAGTACGAGGAGTGCGTCGAATCTCACTCCTTGCCGTGCTCGTGCTCGCGCTCGCTGCGGCGGTCGCGGGCAGCTCTGCTGCCGCCGACAGCGGTGCCGCGGGCGTCGACTCCCTGCCCCGCCTCGATCAGGGCATCCTCGTGCAGCTGAACGCCGTCCGAGCCTCGTACGGCCTGAAGCCGCTACGGATCTCGTCGGAGCTGCAGCGAGCAGCAGCATTCCACTCCCAGACGATGCTGTCGCAGGGGTTCTTCGCGCACGACGACCCCGACGGCGTGTCGTTCTCGTCCCGTCTGAAGCGGTTCTATACGCCGGCGGGCTTCGCCTCCTGGACGGCCGGCGAGAACCTGCTCTACAGCTCCGCCAGAACGTCGGCGGGCTCCGCCATCAAGGCGTGGCTCGACTCGCCACCCCACCGTCGCAACATGCTCGATCCCGACTGGCGCGAGGTGGGCATCGCCTCGATGCACGCGCCGGCAGCAGGCGGAATGTTCGGCGGCAACTCGACGTACGTGATCACGATGGATTTCGGCGCGCGTACGGGCCCCACCAAGCCTCGGGCGGGTGTCGGTACGCTCTCTGCGTCGGCACACCGCTAACGAACGGCCCTGCTGGAGCCGACGCGGTCGCGCAGGACGACAGCAGGGGCCGTCGAAGCCATTCTTCACCGAGACAGCGGCCGCGCCCCGGACGGGCGAGGTCGAGGATGCAACACTCTCCGGAGCGAGCGTGCAGGAGCATTCCCGACAGGATCGCGAGTGGGAGCACTCGCCGGAGCACCGGGCACCCGACGACGGGATCCGGCAGCGGCTCCGGTCGCTCTTTGCCGCCACCGGCGACGAGGAGGCCGTCGAGGCGCTGATCACGGAGCGCAGCCGTGAGATCGAGGAACAGACCGCACGGCTGCAGGCGACGATCGAGGGCCTCGAGCGCCGCGAGGAACAGGCGGCCCGCCTCCGTGGCGCTGTGGAGGAGATGCTGCACCACGGCTCGGCGGAGCTCGACCAGCGACAGGCGGAGCTCTCGGAGCTCGCCGAGCAGCTGCGCGTCCGGGAGCAGCGTGTACGAGAGCTCGAGGCGGAGCTCGCACAACGCAAGAGTGAGCTCGGGGCCGTCGAGCTGAGGCGGGCGGCCGTCGAGCGTCGCGAGCAGGCGACGGCGGTGCGGGAGGCGGCCCTCGAGGATGCCGCGGCGGCCGTGCGCAACCGGGAGCTCGAGCTCGCCGACGCGGCTCGCTCTCTGGCGCCGCTCCAGCCGACCGGCACACGAGTCCCCCGGGTGGCACCGTCCGACGACCACCTGCTGTTCTTCTTCGACACGGGCTACCGTCTCGTCGAGAGACCTGGGCCGGCACCGGGACGCGGGGACCGCGTCGACGTGGACGGCCGGGGCTTCACGGTCCGCCGGATCGGCCGCTCGGGCCTTCCTGGTGACATACGGCCGTGCGCGTTCCTCGACCCGGCGCTCGAGGGCTGACTACGAGGGCCGCCTGAGACGGCGAAGGCGCCGTGGTAGGGCGACCTCGTCGAGCATCTCGATTCTCCGAGCCGCCTGCGTGACGAGGAACATCGCCACCGCTTCCTGATCCTCGCTGAACCTGCGCAGACGCATGTCGTAGAGCTCGACGAGCGCCCACGGACTGTCACGGACGACGAGCGGCAGCAACATCGCCGCATTCATCTGCACCTCGCGGAGGACGAATGCCTCGGCACTGTCGATGTCCTCGTCCAGGAACGAGACCGACCGTACACGGCGCTGCTCCAGAACCTCCCTGGTGACGGGATAGTCCTCGAGCAGGAACGCGTCGCTGTCGGTGATGGGGACATCGCGGAGCGAGTGCACCGCGAGGTCCTCGAGCCGGTCGCCGTGAACGCGCGAGATGGCGGTGGCGGTCGCGCCCACGACGAACGCGAGCGACTTGCAGAGGCGATCGAGTACCGCTGGAACGTCGGGCTCGGAGCCGATCGCCGTCGCCGTGTCCATCACCGCTCCGAGGGTGGTCACGTCGGCACCGCCCGTGCGGCTCCGTTCCGTCCGCGTGGAGCGCCCCGCCGCCTCGCTCGCGCCCACGATCTCCCGGAACGCAACCACGCGGTTCTTGCCCTGTGCCTTTGCCCGGTAGAGCGCCTGATCGGCGGAGCGCAGCAACTGGGTCGCACCGCCGCCGTCGTACGGGTACGTCGAGATTCCGGCGCTGAGGCGAAGCGGGAAGCCGGCGTCGTCGAGCCCCTCTCCCAGCTTCTGTCGCAGCCGGTCGGCTACCGCGACCGCGTCGTCGGAGTCGAGCCCCGGCAGCATCACCACGAACTCGTCACCTCCGAGGCGGGCCCCTTCTGCGCCTTCGGGACAGTGTTCGTGGAGCACGAGGCCCACCTCTCGCAGCAGGGCATCGCCGTACTCGTGGCCGCTGCGGTCGTTCACGTCCTTGAAGTCGTCGCAGTCGAGGACGGCAAGACTCAACGGCGTCCGGTTCTCCTGGGCCTGGGCGAGCTCCCGGTCGAGCCGGTTCTCGAAGCCACGACGGTTGAGCAGGCCGGTGAGCGGGTCGGTATGGGCGCTCCGCCGCTCGCGGTCGAGTGCGATCGCCGCATCGAGCGACGCGGCGGCGTGGGCGGCGAGGAGCGCAGCAAGCTCGCTCTGGCCACGGTCGAGCTCTCGGGCGAACCGGCTGGAGCCGATCAGAAGCCCCACCTCCGACCCGTTCGCACGCAACGGCAGCACCACGAGCGACCGCAGACGCAGGCCCGCCAATTCGGGCACGTCGGTCTCCGCGTCGAGCAGTTCGAAGACGGCAGACGAGTCGATCCGCTCGCGTAGCGTCTCGAGCACCGTGACCGGGATCAGACTGCTCTCACGACCCGACGCCGACCACTCGACACTCGGAACGAGTCGCCCGTCCTCACCCAGGAGCAGGAGTCGACAGGTCTCGATTGGAAGCAGGCGGCCGAGCGCCCGCACGGCCACCTCGGCGATGGCGGTCGGCTCGCGAAGCGAGCTCATGTAGACGAACAGACGGGCCAACGTGGAAAGGTCGGCCGAGGCCGACGCGCGCACGGCATCCATCGGGCCCGCGAGCGCCCGTGCAAGGTCGGTCACGACGTCGGCACTGCCGGCGGGAAGGCGCGTGGTCGTCTCGATGTTGATCACTCCGACGACACCGGTCTCGGCGACGAGCGGCACCGCCAACTCGGAGACAACTGCAGCGGAGACCTCGATGAAGTCTGGATCGGCAGCGACGTCCTCGGCGAACTGCACCGACGCCGTCTGCACCGTACGGCCGATCACTCCCTGGTCGAGCGGCAGGCCCTCGGGGATCATCGGGTACCCCTGGACACAGACGGACCAGAGCCTGCCGTGTTCGAGTACGAATGCCGTCACGCCGGCGGCGTCGAGTCGGTCGTGAAGCGTCGCGAGTGCGGCCTCGATCGCGGCGCCGGGCGTGGCAGCCGCGGCGCTCGCGGCGACAGCCTCGTCGACGATGGCCCGCAGGCGGGCGAGTGGCAGAGCACCCGGGTCGGGCGCAGCTCGCGCGAGGGTTTCCATAGCGTCTGAATCGGCATCGCGAAGCCGACTCTTGACGGTCCGGGACGACCGCGCGGACGCTCTTCAGCGGGGAGTCTGGGTCAGCCGAGCCAGGCGTCGAGGAGCGCATCGCCGGCGAAGAGCGCCACCACGCCCCCCGCCGCGAGGAAGGGCGCAAACGGGATCCCCACCTTGCGCCCGGCGCTCCCGTGCATCACGAGGATCAGGATCGCGGGTACGAGCGCGAGTAGGCAACCGGCGAACAGCGCCATGATCACGGGCCACCCGAGCCAGGCGCCCATGAAGGCGGCCAGCTTCACGTCTCCCATCCCGAGTCCGGCCGGATAGGCGATCGCCGCGAGGAAGAAGAACCCCCCGGCTCCGAGCGCCGCCGCGATCCACTCGAACGACGGGTCGCGGACCGTCTGCACGACGAGCGCGACGACGAGGGCGGGCACGACGATGCGGTTCGGGACGATCCGACGCTCGAGATCGGTCACCGTGACGGCGACGAGAACAGCGCAGCCAAGCATGCCCACGAGCGCCTCGACGGTGAAACCGAAGGCGACGACGCAGGCCACCACGAGGGCGGCGAAGACCGCTGCTGCGAGGAGTCGGAGACGCTTCATGCGCCTGGACATTCCTCTCCCCGCTCCGGGTTCCTGCCGTTCACCCGAACGAGGGAATGACCGGGCGGCCAGGACCGGCGATGCTGCGATCACAGGGGAGCTGGGCGAACTGCGGACCCGGTGGCGGCGGCCGCCGTGAGAAGGGCGTGGGAGTGACGCAACGACATCTCGAGGAGGGCGGACCTCGCGTCGTTCGAATCGCGCTCGTGGCTGCGCTCACCGCCGCGTTCACCGTTCTCGCCGGTGCGGCGGCGAGCCGGGCCGCAAGCGCCGTACCGCTCGTCGTTATCGCTGCTCTCGCCGCCTGCGGCTCGGCCGTGTTCGTCCTCCGGCTCGTCCATCGCGCCCGGGCCGCCGAATCCCTCGCGCTCCGCGATCCCCTGACCGGGCTTCCCAACCGCGTTCTCCTCGACGACCGGCTCGAGCAGGCCGTGCACCGGGCTCGGCGTAGCGCCGACGTGTTCGCGCTCCTCGTCATCGATCTGGACGGTTTCAAGGAGGTCAACGACATTCGAGGTCACGACGCCGGCGACAGGGTCCTGCAGACGATCGCCCGCAGGCTCGAGGCGGTCGTCCGGGCGAGCGACACGGTCGCCCGCATCGGCGGCGACGAGTTCGTCGTCATCTCGATCGGAACGCGCGATGCCGACGAGGCCGCCGTGCTCGTCGCGCGCCTCCGCCATGCCCTACGTCGCCCCTGCCACGTCGAGGGAGGCGTGGTCGAGATCGACGCCTCGATCGGCTGGGCGATCTTCCCGGCAGACGGCGTCACGCCAGCCGACCTGCTGGAGCGGGCCGACGGGCAGATGTTCAGGACGAAACGCGACTCGGGCGACCACTCGGCGATCGCGCGGCGCGGCTCACTCGACGCGGGGCTCGTGCGCGAACTCGAGGGGGCGCTCGCCCGGGACGAGGTCGTGGTCCACTACCAGCCGGTGATCGAGCTCGCGTCGGGATCGTTCGTGGGCGTCGAGGCGCTCGTTCGTCGAATGCACCCCGAGCGCGGACTCGTGCCGCCGTCGGAGTTCGTGTCCCACGTCGAGCGGACACCGCTGATCAGGGCACTGACGCTGCACGTGCTCGCAGAGTCGATCGCCGCCGCGCGGCAGTGGCACGACTCGGGCGGAATGGTCGGTATCTCGGTCAACGTCCCCTACCGGTCGATCGACGACCCTGCGCTGGCGAAGGGGATCCTGGCCATGCTCGACAACGAGCGCCTGCCGGCCGAGCTGCTCACGCTCGAGGTCGTCCCGGCGGGTCGTGGTGCAGGTGCCGAGCTGGAGCGCTGCGTGCTCGAGCAGTTGGCCGGAGCGGGAGTCCGGCTGGCGATCGACGACTTCGGCCGGGCGTCCTCTCTGGCGGCGCTCCGCCTGCTTCCGCTCCAGGAGGCGAAGATCGACGCGAGCTTCGTACGCGGTCTCGGGAACGGGGGCACCGACGAGGCGATCGTGCGGCGGCTCGTGGAGCTCGCACAGGAGCTCGGCGCGGTCACCGTCGCGAAGGGGGTCGAGTCCCGGGAGGCGTGGGCGACGCTGGCGGAGCTCGGCTGCGACCGCGCCCAGGGCTACTACGTCGCTCCTCCCCTTCCCGCGGACGACCTCGGTACCTGGCTCGAACAGAGCTGGCCGGCCGCAGGCGTCGCGACCACGACCGTCCACACCTGAGCGCTTCGATTCATCCTGAAACGAGCCTCTGGCGCGACGCTCCCG
Source organism: uncultured Gaiellales bacterium (assembly GCA_964581085.1). Lineage (GTDB taxonomy): Bacteria > Actinomycetota > Thermoleophilia > Gaiellales > Gaiellaceae > Gaiella. The sequence continues at coordinate 58,796 of CAZOMP010000005.1, forward strand.
GCTTCCAGAGCGGCTCGGACATTCCGGCGAGGGCGTTGGCCGCCCTCGCGAGGATGAAGAGAAGGTCGGAGAGGCGATTCAGGTAGACGGCGACGAGCGGGCTCACGTCGTGCTCGCGGGCGGCTACGAGCGCCTCCCGCTCGGCCCGGCGACAGACGGTGCGTGCGACGTGGAGCGCCGCCGCGGCGGGGGTGCCTCCGGGCAGGACGAAGCTGCGAAGCTCCGGCAGGTCTTCGTTGAAGCGGTCGCAGAGCCCCTCCAGCCGGTCGACCATGGCCTGCTCCACCCGCAAACGCCCCGTCGCCGCGGGAGGCACCGAGAGGTCGGCGCCGACGTCGAAGAGCTCGTTCTGAACGAGCTGGAGCGGCTCGCGCAGCTGCAAGGGGCAGTCGCCGGCGAGAACGACGCCGAGCAGCGCGTTCAACTCGTCCGTCGTCCCGTAGGCGGCGATCCGGCTATCGAGCTTCGACACGCGCGAGAGATCGCCGAGTGACGTCTCGCCGCCGTCGCCGGCACGGGTGTAGATGCGGGTGAGGCGAACGGGTTCGTCGGCCGCGCGCGGCATGGCAGAGAATCTACCCGGCGCTCGTGACTGCACCTGACACGTCGCGCCGTTCCTGCTCGGCAAGGATGCCGCGCGCGATCACGAGACGCTGGATCTCGCTCGTCCCCTCGTAGATCTCCGTCACCTTCGCGTCGCGGTAGAACCGCTCCACGGGAAACTCGCGGGTGTAGCCGTAGCCGCCCAGGATCTGGATCGCCTCACCCGTCTGCCGACGCGCGACCGCCGAGGCGTAGAGCTTCGCCTGGGCCCCCTCGACCGTATGCGGCAGCCCCTCCTGCTTCAGCCACGCGGCCTTCAGGGTGAGCGCCCGCGCCGCAGCGATCTCCGTCGCCATGTCGGCGAGCTTGAAGCGAATCGCCTGGAACTCCGCGATCGGGGCTCCGAACTGCTCTCGCTCGAGCGCATAGGCCCGGGCGGCATCGTAGGCGGCCTGGGCGATCCCGACCGCCTGCGCCGCGATCCCGATCCGGCCGCCGTCGAGCGTCGCCATCGCGACGCGGAAGCCGCGGCCCTCTTCTCCCAGGATCCGGTCTGTTCCCACACGCACGTCGTCGAGCCGGATGTCGGCGGTCGAGGACGAGTTGAGCCCGAGTTTCTCCTCCTCGCGCGTCACCTCCACGTCGGCCGCGTCGACCAGGAAGGCTGTCACGCCGCCGCTGCCGGCCACGGATGTATCGGTGCGGGCGAAGACGAGGAAGACGCCGGCGTAGGAGCCGTTCGTGATCCACTGCTTGCTGCCGGAGAGCCGCCAGCCGTCGCCGTCGCGCCACGCAGTCGTACGCAACGAGCCGGCGTCGGAGCCCGAGCCCGGTTCCGTCAGGGCGAACGAGCCGAGCATCCTCCCTGCCGCCATCTGCGGAACGAATCGTCGTCGCTGCTCGTCGCTGCCGAACGCGAGGATGGGCAGCGTCGCCGCGCTCGTATGGACCGCGACCGTCACCCCCACGCCGGCATCGCCGCGCGACAGCTCTTCGAGCACGAGGATGTAGGAGAGGAAGTCGGCGCCGGCGCCGCCGAGCTCCTCCGGGACGCAGACACCGAGAAGTCCGAGCTCGCCGAGCCTGGCGATCGTCTCCGCCGGAAACCGATGCTCACGGTCCCAGGCAGCGGCGTTGGGGGCGATCTCCGCCTCCGCCACCTCCCGTGCGAGCGCCTGGATCGCCTGCTGCTCGGGGCTGAGCGAGAGGTCCATGCGCCCGCGAGTATAGTGGCGCCGATGCGCCGCCACGACCTGCGCCAGGCGCTCGGCGGCGGCCCTCGCGCCGTCGGAAGGCGGGTACTCGGGCGCACGGTCTACCGGCGCCTTGACTGGTTCGAGCTCGAGCTCGCCCACGCTCCCCGGCGGATCGAGGCAGACATCCCGCTCGTCGTCTCGTTCCTGGGACCGGCCGACGTCGACACGATCCTCGCGACCCGTGACGACCTGACCCGGGCGGTCGTCCAGGCGCGGTTCGACCGCGGCGATCGCTGCTACGGCGCCTGGTCCGGCAGCACGCTCGCCTGCCACGGCTGGCTCTCCACCGGCGTCGCGCGGATCGACTACCTGCAGCTCGCGTTGCGGCTGTCTCCGACGACGGTCTACTCCTACGATCGTTGGACGCTGCCGGCGCTGCGCGGGCTGCACGTCGCTTCCACGACGAGCGCGCTTCTCTATCGCGGCCGCATCGCGGAGGGCATCACCCGCGCCACCGCCGCGATCCACCCGGACAACCCGTCTGCGCTGACGAGCTCGAGGCGGGCCGGCTTCTCCCGGGTCGGGACAGTCGGCTGGGTCGGCCTGCCAGGTCTGCGGCGCCCGTTCTTCCGGTGCTCGCGGGCCGCGCCGTCGCAGCGGCGCGCCGCCGCCACCTATGCGTAGTCGTAGAACCCGCGGCCGCTCTTGCGGCCCAGACGACCGGCGGCGACATAGCGCCGCAGCAGCGGGCACGGCGCGTACTTCGGGTTCCCGAGCCCGTCGTGGAGCACTTCCATGATCGCGACGCAGGTGTCGAGCCCGATCAGGTCGGCGAGCGCGAGCGGCCCCAGCGGATGCGCGAAGCCGAGCTTCGCGATCGTGTCGATCGCCTCCGGCTCGGCCACGCCTTCCATCAGGGCGTAGACCGCCTCGTTGATGAAGGGCATCAGGATCCGGTTGGAGACGAAGCCCGGAGAGTCGTTGGCCTCCGCGGGCACCTTGCCGAGGTCGCGCGCCAGTGCCACGATCGCGTCGTTGACCGCGTCCGAGGTCTCCATCCCCCGGATCACCTCGACGAGCTGGAGCACCGGCACCGGGTTGAAGAAGTGCATCCCGATCACGCGGTCCGGACGCCCGGTGGCGGCGGCGAGCGACGTGATCGGAATCGAGGACGTGTTGGACGCGAGAATCGCATCTGCCGGCAGAACCTCGTCAGCCTGGCGGAACAGATCCTGCTTCGCCTGGGGCTCCTCGACGATCGCCTCGATCATCAGCGTCGCCGGAACGAGCTCGGAAGTCGGCTCGACACGCGCGAGCACGTCCGACGCGGGCGCACCGCCCTTCGCCTCGAGTCGCTCCAGGCTCTTCGTCATCACGGCGAGGCCCCGTTCGACCGCGCCGGGGAACGGGTCGTGCAACAGCACGTGCCGGCCCGACGCGGCGACCACCTGGGCGATGCCGCCGCCCATCTGGCCCGCACCGACGACGAGAACGCGCTCGAAGCTCATGGCTGCAGCCTCGTTGCCTCGTTCCGGCGCTTGAGGCGAAACGCCGAGTAGCCGACGACGGCCGCCAGGATCACGATCCCGATCAGGAGCTTGATCGCGTTGCCCCGTGGTTGGTCGAAGGTGGCGAGTACCGCCGCGGGATCGGTGATCCCACAGCGAGTGGTGACCCAGGTGCCGCCGGCCTCGTTCATCAGGATCCCGGCGTCGACGGCCTTCGGGATCACCTGACCTCCGTTTGCCGGACGGGCTGGAATGCGGACCGTGACCGTGCGACCGAAGTCGCCCTTGACCTTCTGACGGACGATGAAGTGGTAGTCGCGCAGGGCAATCCCCTGCGAGGCGACCGGTGTCCACCCATTCGAGGAGCCGACGAAGACGCCCTCCGCAGCAGCGATTCGCTCCGCGAGCGGCGTCTGCGGGCAGGTGAACGCGAATGCGGAGCCCGCGGGCCCGAGCGAGGCGAGCCCGAGGAACAGCGCGGCGAGCGCGAGCCGGGTCAGACCTCGACGAGCAAAGCGTCGCCTTGCCCGCCTCCAGAACAGATCGCGGCAACGCCGAGCCCGCCGCCGGAACGCCGCAGCTCGTGGACCAGGGTGCCGACGATCCGGCCACCCGAAGCGCCGATCGGGTGCCCGAGCGCAACGGCGCCGCCGTTCACGTTCACGATCTCCTCGTCGACGCCGAGCATCTGCGTCGAGTTGCTCGCGACCGAGGAGAACGCCTCGTTGATCTCGACCCGCGAGACGTCGTCGACCGCACGGCCTGCCTGCGCGAGCGCGAGCGCCGCCGCCTTCGCCGGAGTTCGCGCGAGGTAGGCGAAATCGTCGGCGATCGCCGCCTGGCCGAGGATCGTCGCGAGCACCTCAAGCCCAATGCGGCGCGCGTACTCGTCCGAGCAGACGACGACACAGGAAGCACCGTCGTTGACCCCGGGCGCGTTTCCGGCCGTCGTCGTTCCCTCCGGGTCGAAGACCGGCTTCAGCGCTGCGAGCTTCTCGAGAGTCGTGTCGCGACGGATCCCCTCGTCACGCTCGAGCTCGCCGACAGGGACGATCTCCTCGGCCAGCCGGCCGGCATCCTGCGCCGCAGCCGCGCGCTCGTGTGAGCGTGCGGCCCACGCATCCTGTACCTCACGCGAGATTCCGAGCTCCCGTGAGACACGCGAGGCCTGCACCACCATGTGGTCGCCGTCGAACGTCGACGTGAGCCCGTCGAACACCATGTGGTCGAGCAGCTCCCCGTGCCCGAGCCGGTAACCGAAGCGGGCCTTCGGCAGGAGGTATGGGGCGCCGGACATCGACTCCATCCCGCCCGTCACGACGACGTCGTGCTGCCCGGCACGGATCATCAGGTCGGCGATCTCGACGGCGCGGATCGACGAGGCGCAGACCTTGTTGATCGTGTCGGCCGGCACCTCCTTGGGGATGCCGGCGGCGATCGCCGCCTGGCGCGCGGGAGCCTGCCCGGCGCCTGCCTGCAGAACCTGGCCCATGATCACGTAGCCGACCTCGGCCGGCTCGATCCCGGCGCGCTCGAGGCCCGAGCGGATCACGACCGCACCGAGCTCGGTCGCCGTGAAACCCGCGAGGCCGCCGCCGAGCCGCCCGAAGGGCGTCCGCACGGTCGAGACGATGACGGATCGAGTCACGACGGTCAGCGTACCGGGCGCTCAGCGCAGGAACGAGGCGTCGGCCGGGAGGGAGCGGACGTAGGCCTCGAGGAGCCCCACCGCCGCCTCGGCATCCGACAGCTGCGCGACCTCGCCGGCGGTGTGCATGTAGCGCAGCGGCACGCAGACGATGCCCGTCGCGATGCCGCCCTGCAACCGGAAGATGCTGTCGGCGTCGGACCAGGTCGACTGTCCGCTCTCGATCGCGACCGGGATCGCTGCGGCCTCGGCGGCCGCGAGCAGCCCCTCACCGACGATCGGGCTCGCGACCGGGCCGCGGAAGATCGTCGGCCCTCCCCCGAGGAGCACCTCGCCCCAGGGCTCCATGCCCGGCGCGTCGCCGGCGTAGGTCACCTCGACGACGATCGCGACCTCCGGTGCGAGCGACTCCACGGGCGCGGCGGCGCCGTACTCGGAGGTCTCCTCCTGCACGGTCGTAACGAGCGCGACGTCCCAGAGGGGCGGCGACGCGGCGAGCCGGCGCAGCGTCTCGATCGCAACCCAGAGCCCGAGCCTGTCGTCGAGCGCACCCGAGAGGACACGGCCGTTCGAGAGCGTCTCCGGGGGGCCGTGAAGTACCGCTGGATCTCCCGGACGCACGAGCTCGAGCGCCTCCTCCCGCGACGCGGCACCGATGTCGACACGCAGATCGTCCCAACCGGGAGCATCCTCGAGGGGGCCGACGACGACGCCGCGAACCTCCCCCCTTCGCGTGACGATGCGGACGCGCTGCCCGAACGCAGCACGCGCCTTCCAGTTCGCGAGCGGGGCCACGGTCAGGAGGCCGTCGTCACCGGCGCGGCGCACCGTGAGCGCAACCTGGTCGGTGTGTGCCACGAGCGCCACCGTGCGACCACCCGGCGAGCCACCGACGGTCGCGATGGTGGAACCGATCCGATCGGTCTCGACCACGGCACCGATCGACACCGCCTCCCGGCGCACGATCGCCTGGACGGCGTCCTCGGCCCCCGAGGCGCCGGGCGCGAGCAGCAGCTCCTGGAGCAGTGGCGGGATCCCTGTCATGCGAGTCGCACGCTATCCGGTCGCACCGTTTGGCGGGAGGACTGGGAAGCTGTCCCTCAACCCCGTACACTGCCGGGATGGCACCTGTCTCGGAGCACATGGCGACCGACGTCCTCAGCGTCGCCGCGACGACGTCGATCGCCGACGCAGCTCGCGAGATGGAGGCGCGGAGCGTCGGCGCAGTCCTCGTCCTGACGGATGGGCGCCTTGCCGGCGTCTTCACGGAGCGCGATGTCCTGCGAGCGGTCGCGCACGGCGACGGCGCCGCCCGCATCGTGCAGGACTACATGACCCCTCACCCCGAGACGATCGAACCCGACGACACGACCGAGCATGCGGCGGTCCTGATGATCCACGGCGGCTTCCGACACCTACCCGTCGTCTCCGGCGGACAGGTCGTCGGCATCCTCTCGATCCGCGACCTGATGCGCTCGGTCCTCCAGGACGCGGCTCCTCGCGGCGTGTGAGCAACGGCCGCTTGCCGGTCGAGGGCGCAGGCAGCTAGGGTCTGCACATGACCGCAGCATCCTCTTCGACCTGGTCGTGGCGCCCCGGGCGATGCGGGAGCACGCGCTAGCGCGGCGCACGAACCCACCTCGCCCGACCCGAGACCTCCGCGGAGGTCTTTTTCGTCTCCGCAACCGACCCGATGACACCCACCACGATCACCACCGACCTCCTCACCCCGCTCGGCGGCTATCTCCGCCTTCGGGACGCAGGGACGGCGAGCTTCATCCTCGAGTCGGTCGAGCGCGGCCGCCTCGGACGCAACTCGTGGCTCGGCGCCGGCTCGCGCCTCGTCGAGATCGACGAGGCGCAGGAGCTCGGCCTGCCGGTCGTCGGCTACGTGGGCTACGACTGGGCTGCGCGACTCGAGCCGACGGTGCCATTGCCCGAGAACGGCCGGGGCTTCCCGGAGAGTCGGCTGATCGTCTGCGAGACGCTCGTCCGCTTCGACCATGGCGCCGGCGTCGCCGAGGTGGTCGCCGGAGACCCCGACGAGATCGCGGGGCGGCTCGAAGCGGGAATCCCTTGGCGTCGAGAGGCGCGGGGAAGCTCGGCGCCGATCCGTCGCTTCCCCGACCGCCGCCGGTACGTGGAGATGGTCGAGGACGTCAAGCAGCACATCGTCGCCGGCGACGTCTTCCAGTGCGTGCCGTCGCAGCGAGCCGAGCGCCCCACGTCGGCGTCCCCCCTCGACGTCTATCGCGCGCTGCGACGGGTCAACCCGTCGCCCTACCTGTTCCTGCTCGAGCTCGACGGAATCGCGCTCGTCGGCTCGTCGCCGGAGCGGCTCGTCGCCTGCGAGAACGGCGTTGCGAGCCTCTGTCCGATCGCGGGCACGACCGAGCCGACCGAGGGCGACGTCGAGCGGCTGCTCTCCTCGGAGAAGGACCGGGCCGAGCACGTGATGCTCGTCGACCTCGGCCGGAACGACCTCTCCCGCGTCTGCAAGGCGGGCACGGTGCGCGTCTCGCGCAACATGGAGGTGGAGCGGTTCTCCCACGTCTCCCATCTCGTCTCGGAGGTCGTCGGGGAGCTGCGAGACGGCGTCACGCCCTTCGAGGTGCTCCGCGCCTGCTTCCCGGCGGGCACCGTGAGCGGCGCCCCGAAGGTGCGTGCCATGCAGCTGATCACCGAGCTCGAGCGATTCCGCCGTGGCCCGTATGCCGGCGCCGTGCTCTACTCCCTACCGGATGGGACGATGGACGCCTGCATCGCATTGCGGACGATGGTGATGGCCGACGGTGTCGCCTACCTGCAGGCGGGCGCCGGAGTCGTCGCCGACTCCGACCCGCTCGCAGAGCACGAGGAGTGCTTGCACAAGCTTGCAGCGCTCGAGGCGGCGATCGACCTCGCCGAGGCGGAGCTGCGATGAGAGTCCTCATGCTCGACAACTACGACTCGTTCACCTACAACCTCGTGCATCTGTTCCAGGAGCTCGGTGCCGAGGTCGTGACGGTACGCAACGACGCGATCACGGCCGACGAGGCGCTCGCTGGCGGCTTCGACCGACTCGTGGTCTCCCCCGGGCCGGGCCGTCCCGGGGACGCAGGCATCTCGATCGAGCTGATTCGCGCTCTTGGCCCGACCGTTCCCACCCTCGGCGTCTGTCTCGGCCACCAGGCGATCGTGGAGGCGTTCGGCGGCAGCGTCGGTCAGGCGCGGGCACTCCTGCACGGGAAGGCGAGCGTGATCGACCATGACGGCAAGGGCGTCTACGAGGATCTTCCCGCCGAGATCGAAGTCGGTCGCTACCACTCGCTCGCGGCGACCGAGGTGCCGCCCGAGCTGACCGTCACCGCCCACACGGCCGACGGCGAGGTGATGGGGGTACGTCACCGTGAGTTGCCGGTCGAGGGCGTTCAGTTCCACCCCGAGAGCGTCCTGACCCCGCTCGGTCCGGCGATGGCGAGGAACTTCCTCCGATGATCGTCGGGCCTGCGATCCAGTTGCTCCTCGACGGCCACCATCTCTCGACCGACGACGCCCACGAGATCATGAGCTCGATCATGGACGGCGAGGCGACTCCCGCCCAGGTGGCGGGGTTTCTCGTCGCCCTGCGGACGAAGGGCGAGACTGCGGACGAGATCGCAGGCTTTGCCGAGGCGATGCGCGAGCATGTGATCCCCGTCACCCCCTCGCGCGCTCCCGTCGTCGACATCGTCGGCACAGGCGGGGACGGCGCCAGGACGTTCAACATCTCGACCGCAGCAGCGCTCGTTGCTGCGGCTGCGGGAGCGGCGGTTGCCAAGCACGGCAACAGAGCGGCCAGCTCGGGGGCGGGATCGGCAGACGTGCTCGAGGAGCTCGGGATCGACCTCGAGCAGGCGCCGGAGCGGATCGCCCTCTCGATCGACGAGCTCGGCTTCGGCTTCATGTTCGCACGGGCTCACCATCCGGCGATGCGCTTCGTCGCTCCTGTTCGCGAGGAGATCGGGATCCGCACCGTCTTCAACATCCTCGGGCCCCTCGCCAACCCGGCCGGTGTGCGCGACGGCGTCTTCGGCGTCTACTCCGCCGAGCTCGCCCAGACCTACGCGGAGGTGCTCGCCGACCTCGGTGCGCACCGGGCGTTCGTCGTCCACGGGTACGGCGGCCTCGACGAGCTCTCCCCCTGCGGGCCCTCCCTCGTGATCGAGATCACGGACGGGGAGGCGCGTGAGTGGGAGCTCGACCCACAGGATCTCGGCCTCGAGCCGGCCGACGGGGCCGCGCTTCGCGGCGGCTCCGCCGTCGACAACGCGGCGATCGTCCGGGCAGTCCTCTCCGGGGAGCCGGGTGTGCGGCGAGATGCGGTGCTCCTCAACGCCGCCGGGGCGCTCGTCGCTGCCGGGCTCGCCGACGACTTCGTCGAGGGGATCGCACTCGGCGCCGAGACGATCGACTCGGGCGCAGCCACGAGCCGGCTCGACGCGCTCGTCGCCTTCGCGGCCGCGGGTGGGGCCTGATGGGCAGGTTCGTGGATTCGCTTGCGCTGCCCGGTCTCGGCGCCATCGCCGAGATCAAGCGCCGCTCACCGTCGGCCGGCGATCTGCGACCGGATGCCGATCCGGCCCGGATCGCCCGGAGCTACGCGAGTGCAGGTGCGGCGGCGATCTCCGTGCTCGTGGACGAGCGTTTCGGGGGCACCTGGGACGACCTCCGCGCCGCCCGGTCGACCACCACGGCGCCACTGCTCGCGAAGGGGTTCTTCTCGACCGACGAGCAGCTCCGCACCGCCCGGGAAGCGGGTGCCGACGCTGCGCTCCTGCTCCTGCGCGACCTCGGCGACGAGCAGGTCACCGATCTGATGCGTGTCGCCGCAGAGCTCGGCCTCGACACGCTCGTGGAGGCACACGACGGCGAGGAGCTCGACCGCGGCATCGCCCTCGGCGCACCGGTGCTCGGCGTCAACGCCCGCGATCTCTCGACCTTCGCGATCGACCTGGAGTCCCAGCTCGAGCTCGTGGCGCGGATCCCACGCGATCGCGTCGTTGTCGCCGAGAGCGGCATCGTCACACGTGCTCAGGGAGCGGCGGCCGAGCTCGCGGGCGCAGACGCGATCCTCGTCGGTTCGACCCTGATGCGGGCGCCCGATCCGGCTGCGAAACTCGCAGAGCTGCTCTCGCGGCCGCTCGTGAAGGTCTGCGGCTTGACACGGGCAGAGGACGTCGCCGTCGCCGTCGAGGCTGGAGCCGATCTCGTTGGTTTCGTCCTCGTTCCCGAGAGCCCACGCGCTGCGACGGCTGTGCTCGACGTCCCGGAGGGGACGCTCTCCGTCGCGGTCTGGGTCGGGGCGGCGGGTCCGTCTGCTGCGGATCTCGACCAGGTGCACACCGTCGAGGAGGGCAAGGTGCGGGGACGCGAGGCGACGATTCTCCGCAAGGGCGAGCCCGTCGCCCGCCTGCTCGACCTCCCCTGGCAGGGCACCGATCCGGATCACTGGTCGCGCGCGGCTGCGACCGACGGCCGAGTCGTGCTCGCGGGCGGGCTCGGGCCGGACAACGTGCGCGAGGCGATCGACGCGGTCCGGCCCTGGGCTGTCGACGCCGCCTCGTCGCTCGAGACGAGCCCGGGGGTCAAGGATCACGACAGGGTGAGGCGCTACGTGGAGGCGGCACGCGGATGACGACACACGAGACCTACGGCCCCTACGGGGGCCGGTACGTGCCGGAGACGCTGGTTCCAGCGCTCGACGAGCTGACGGCGGCCTGGCACGCGGCGCTCGCCGATCCTGCCTATCGCACGGAGGTGGAAGAGCTCGGGCGGACGTACACGGGCCGCCCCTCACCGATCACGCTCGCACCCCGCTTCGCACCGGGCAGGCGGCTCTATCTCAAGCGCGAGGATCTCAACCACACGGGAGCCCACAAGATCAACAACGCGCTCGGCCAGGTCGTACTCGCGCGCCGGCTCGGGAAGACGCGGATCATCGCCGAAACCGGAGCGGGCCAGCACGGCGTCGCCACCGCGACCGCGTGCGCCCGCTTCGGGCTCGAATGCGTGGTCTTCATGGGCGCCGAGGACATGCGCCGGCAGGCACCGAACGTCGAGCGGATGCACCTGCTCGGCGCCACAGTGGTGCCGGTCGAGTTCGGCACCCGGACGCTCAAGGAGGCGACGAGCGAGGCGATTCGCGACTGGATCACGAACGTCGAGACGACGCATTACGTGATCGGCTCGTGTGTCGGCCCGGCGCCCTACCCGGAGATCGTCCGCGAGCTGCAGGCGGTGATCGGCCGGGAGGCGCGAACGCAGCTGCTCGAAGCCGAGGGCGCGCTCCCCGAGGCGGTCGTCGCCTGTGTGGGCGGCGGCTCGAACGCAATCGGGATGTTCGCGGGCTTCGTCGACGACGCCGACGTGCGCCTCGTCGGGGTCGAAGCTGCGGGCGCGGCGTCGCTCGGCAACGGGCGGACGGGCGTCCTCCACGGTTCGCGCTCCTCGATCCTCGCAGACGACGACGGTCAGATCGCCGACGCACACTCGATCTCAGCCGGGCTCGACTACCCCGGCGTCGGCCCCGAGCACGCCTTCCTGCGGGACAGCGGTCGGGCCGAGTACGTCCCCTGCACCGACGAGGAGGCGCTCGCCGCGTTCGAGCGACTCTCGCGCACGGAGGGGATCATCCCGGCGCTCGAGTCGTCCCACGCACTCGCGGTCGTCGACCGGCTCGACGTCGAGTACGTGTGCGTCTGCCTCTCGGGCCGCGGCGACAAGGACCTCGCCGAGGCGCTGACGGCGCTGGGGCTTGCGACATGAGGAAGACGCTCGTGATCTACCTCATGGCCGGAGCGCAGACGCCGGAGCTGGCAGCGGCGGCTGTCGAGGGCGGCGCCGACATCGTCGAGATCGGCTTCCCCTTCTCGGATCCGCTCGCGGACGGGCCCGTGATCCGCGCCGCGGCCGAGAAGGCGCTCGCAGAGGGCATGCGCACCCGGCGATGCCTCGACTGCCTCGCTCGCACCCGCGAGCTCGTGGGCGAGACGCCGCTCGTCCCGATGACGTACGCGTCGATCCTCGAGGCCTACGGCTGGGAACGCTTCGAGACAGACGCGCGTGCGGCAGGGGCGACGGGCTTCATCGTCGCCGACACCGCCGCCGGGGCCCGGCCCGAGCTGAAGCGGATCCAGCTCGTCGCCCCCACGTCCACCGACGAGCGGATCGCGCTCGCCGCAGCCGAAACGGACGGCTGGCTCTACCTCGTCACCCTCACCGGCACGACGGGGGCTCGCGGTCAGCTCTCGAACGCGCTCGCCGGTCTTGCCGCCCGCGCCCGGGCGCTCACCGAGAAACCGCTCTATGCGGGCTTCGGGATCTCGACGCCCGAGCATGCGCGCGCCGCGGCCGACCTCACGGACGGTGTCGTCGTCGGCTCCCGCGCCGTGCTCGTGGCCGAGGAAGGCACCGATGCACTCCGTAGCTACGTCGGCTCACTCCGCTCCGCGCTCGACGCCTGATCGACCGGAGCAGGAACCCGCGCGGCCTCGGCCGCCACAATACGCCGATGCAGTCGCTCCGCGGAAACCTGCTCCTGGCCGGCCCCGGTCTCGTCGATCCCAACTTCCGCCGCTCCGTCGTCCTCGTCGGGGAACACGGCGAGCAGGGCGCGATGGGCGTGATCCTGAACCGTGCCTCTCCCGTTTCCGTCGCCGACGCAGTCCCGCCGCTCGCAGAGCTTGCCGAACCGGAGGATCTCGTCTACGTCGGCGGGCCGGTGCAGCCCCAGGCGATCGTCGTGCTCGGCGACTTCGGTGAGCCGGACGAGGCCGCCACGCTCGTACTCGGCTCGATCGGCTTCCTCCCGGCCGAGCTCGAGAGCGCCGAGGACGTGGCGAGCCTCACCCGGATCCGGGTGTTCGCGGGGTATGCCGGCTGGGCGCCGGGTCAGCTCGAGGCGGAGATCGAGGAGGAGGCGTGGATCGTCGAGCCGGCCCTACCCGACGACGTCTTCACCGACCGGCCGGACGGCCTTTGGAGCCGCGTCCTGCGGCGCAGGGGCGGCTTCGAGAACCTCGTCCTGGCGCTGATGCCGAGCGACCCACGCGCGAACTAGGCCGCGAGCACCTCCCGCGACCGGGTCGAGCCCGCCTCGAAGCGGTGCGCGGAGCGAAACACACCGCCGGGATCCACCGACGCCTTGATCCGCTCCAGGCGTGCGAAGGCGTCGTTTCCGATCGCGTCCCCGATCGCGACGCGCTTCTCGGCGAAGTTCAGGTACGGCTTCCCGTTCGACCAGGGCGCGAGCGCGTCCTTGATCTGCGCGAGCCGCTCCTCGATCGCCTCCTGGATGCCGGGGGGCCCGAACGGAACACCGATGGCGTAGAAGGCGTACGAGCCGTCGAGCGCACCGAGGGCGCCCGCCCCGGGCGTGCGGCGCCGCAAGGCACCACCGAGCTGGCGCAGCTCGACCATGAGCAGCGGCGAGCCCGAGCCGGGGCCGGCAAGCTCGACGAGCGCCTCGACGGCCTCGGCGTCGAGGGCGTCGACGAGGAGCCCGTCGCCGAGGCCCGGAGTGGGCGGCTCGGGATCCATGTGGATCCGTGTCAACGCGGCGAGCGGTACCGACCCGAAGGTGTCGAGCTCGGGCTCGAGTGCGCGCAGCGGTGCGAGGAGCTCGGCCGCATCCGTCTCGCTGCCGAGCACGGCTCCGTCGATCACGACGAGCTGACGGCCCCGGAACGCCTCCGGAATCTCGGGTAGCGGCGGGATCTGGAGGATCCGCGCCGAGGTGCTGACCTCCTCGGGCGCATCCTCCGCCCATTCGACGTAGCGCGAGAACACGTCGGCCGCCTGCTCCCACGGCCACACGAGCATGCCGGCCACGACCTCGTCGACGGCGTAGAGCTGAATCTCGACGGCGACGATCACGCCGAGCCCGCCCCCGCCACCGCGCGCTGCCCAGTAGAGGTCGGTGTTCTGGGTCCGATCGGCACGCAGGACGGCGCCGTTCGCGGTCACGATCTCGACGGCGAGGACGCTCTCGGCTGCGAGGCCGTGCTTGCGGGCGAGCCAGCCGATTCCGCCTCCGAGCGTGTAGCCGACGACGCCGACATTCGGGGAGGAGCCGTGCAGCGCCGTCAGACCGTCCTCTGTCGCGAGGCCGACGACGTCCTCCCAGTAGGCGCCCGCCTCGACGCGCGCCCGGCGGTTGACGACGTCGATCTCGACTCCACGAAGTTCGCGCATGTTGACGAGCATCGCCCCGTCGAGCGCCGCGTGCACGGCCGCGCCGTGGCCGGTGCCCTGGACGACGACCTGCAGGTCGCGTTCGACCGCGTAGGTGACGGCATCGACGACGTCGGTCACCGAGGTCGGCAACGCGACCACGGCCGGGCGCAGGTCGGCAGCGAGATTCCAGGCCTGGCGTACGTCGTCGTAGCGAACGTCGTCGGGGAAGACGAACTGGCGGTGGTTCTTGACGGTCATGTCGGGGCTCCTTGCTCGGGGACGTCGGGGATGTCCTCAAGCTAGGGTCGTGGCCAACGCGAATCCGGACGGTTTGCCGCACCTCCCGGGTCGGCAGACCCGCCGATTGGCCCTCTCTCGCGGCGATCCGGGCCCGGAGTGCGTCCTCTAGCGTTCGCTGCCGGGCCGGAGGCTCATCCGGCCCGCGATCCCGAAGACCGAGGCAAGACAGCCCGGGCAGCACGCGTGCAGGAGCCCATAGATGTCGGCGAAAAATCCCCAGCCGAGCGCCTCGGCCCGCTTCTCGCCCCCCATCGTAACCCCGCACCAGGCGCACGCCTCGACGCGCTGCTCGATCCGGAGCTCCTGCGCGCACCGATGGCAGAAGACGGCGTCGGTGGAGAGGAGTCCGCTGTCCGGCACCCAGCCGGACTCGAGCATGCCGCAGTCCTCCGCGTCGCGGCCGCAGCAGTCGCAGCCGTCCGGTACCCCGTTGTCCCAGACCCGCACACGCCTCACTGTACGAAGGGTGAGCCGCTGCGCCAGACGAGGGAGGCAGGATCACCCGTCCGGGGGACATGGGAGTGATACGGGACGGCCGCTGCCACGTTAGGCTGCCGGCAATGGGCCTCTTCCCCGTCATCGCGTTCGTCGTGATCGCCGTACCTCTGCTCGTGATCGCCTACATGGCGATGCGCCGGACGCGCCGCACAGGCGAGCATCCCGCCGGTGACGATGCGGCCACGCAGGCCCGGATCGAGGACGAGTTCGCCGCGGCGGAGGCCTACCAGGAGCAGTGGCGCGAGGAGGAGCGGAAGCATCCGCGTGACACGATCGTCTGATCCGGGCTGAGCTCTGGACGGAGTCAGGATCGACAAGTGGCTCTGGGCCGCGCGGTTCTTCAAGACGCGCAGCCTGGCGACGGATGCGGTCGCCGGGGGGCGGGTGCAGGTCAACGGCGTCCGCGCGAAGCCGTCCCGCGATCTCCATCCCGGCGACACCGTCGAGCTGCGGATCGGCCATTTCGACTGGGTCGTGACCGTCCGTGCTCTCGCCGACAAGCGCGGCCCGGCCCGCGTGGCTGCGACGCTCTACGAGGAGACACCAGCGTCCGAAGCCGGACGGAAGCTGCGCGCCGCCGAGATCCGGCTCTCGCGCCCGCTCGGCTCGGATCTCGGCGCCCGGCCCACCAAGCAGGATCGGCGTCGAATCGACGCGCTCCGGCGAGGCCGTGGCTGAGCCCGGAGGCGACCGTGGCCCTACGTGTTCTCCGTTGCCCAATCCGCAGTTCTCACGGATGCCGCGCAATCGGGCCGTTCCCGATCATGATGCGATGGAGCGCGCCTTTGCCCTGCTCGGTCGGCGTCGCCTCGTCGGCGTCGGCCTCGCGTTCGGCGTCGAAGCCGCCCTGCTCGTCGCGATCGCATGGCTCGGGTCACCCTCGCTCGTCGGCATCTCGGGCGCCGTCACGGCTGCCATCGCAGGATCGGTCGCCGTCGCGATCGGACCCTGGGACGGAGCGCTCGTCGCCTTCGGCGGAGCGGTCGTGTTCGCGGTCGCGAACGGCACGGGAGGCGACATCCCCGCAGCGCTCGTCGTCTGGCCCGCGATCGTCGTACCGGTCGGATTCGTCGGGCGACGGGTCGCGGAGCAGCGGCTCGCGCTCGGACAGATCGTGGTGGATCAGGAGCAGGAGCGGCAGCGGCTCGCGGCCGAGCTCCACGACGACACCGCGCAGTCGCTGGCAGCCGCCCTGCTCGCCCTGCGGGCGCTCGATGCCGCCGAGACACCGGCGCAGGCCGAACACGGACGTGCCGAGCTGCGGGAGCTGTTGCAGCTGACGCTCCAGCGTGTCCGGGCGCTGGCCGTCGACCTCCGCCCCCGCTCGCTCGACGATCTAGGTCTCCCGGCCGCCGCCGAAACGCTCGCCGCGACGTTCACGGCCCGCACGGGCCTCCCGGTCGAGATCGAGCTGGACCATGGTGCGCGCCTACCCTCACCCGTTGAGTTACAGCTTTATCGCGTTCTGCAGGAGGCGCTGCAGGACGTCGACCGTCACCGCGATGCGACGCGCGTGCGGGTGACACTGCGGACATCCGCCACGGGTACCGTCTTCGAGGTTGCCGACGACGGCTCGGTCGACGACGCTGCCGGCGCCGTCTCGAAGCGGCTCGCCTCCGCGCGCGAGCGGCTACGCCTCGTGGGCGGCCGGCTCACGGTGCTGACGCCGCCCGGCGACGGCACGATCGTACGGGCGACGATTCCGGTTCCGAACGGGTGACACGGACCCGGCAGGCCCACAGCACGACCCACGTCAGACGAGAATCACGATGAGCGTCGCGACGCCGAGCACAGCGCCCGCGATCGTGAAGCCGAGTAGTGCCGCGTGGTCGAACGGGATGAACCGCCCCTCGAGCAGCGCCTGCTCCAGCTGCCGCTGGCGGCGATAGCCGTAGAGGACGAACCCGAGACCGAGGAGGGCGTAACCGCCTCCGACGGCCTCGTACGGCACCGTCTTGGCCGACCCGGTCAGCTCGGGCACGAGTTTCCCGACCCCGAGGCTCACCGCCCAGGCCGCGAGGGCGCTACGCCACCAGGCGAGGTAGGTGCGTTCGCTCGCGAGACGTGTGCGCCGCGTCGCGTCGACGACGTCCTCGTACTGCTCCCGTTCCACGTGCCCAGCGTATCCGTGGGCTCGCTCGGATCCTTCACCTGCCCTGAACAGGAGCTTTTCGGAGCCACAACACCACGCTCAGCTTTCCCACTGAGTCCTCTGCTTTCCTGAAATCACGACAGTCCACGCCCATGGAGGAACAGCTGATGACCTCGACCGAAGAACCCACACGACCCCCGCGCAGAACCGGCCGCCGCATCCTCATGATCGCAGCGCCGTTCGCGGCGGGCGCAGTCGTCGCGGCGGGAGTCGTCGCCGGCGTCGACGCCACGAATACCTCCGGCAAAGCCCCCGCCGTCGCTGCCGTCTCGACGACGGCGGCCGTCGCAAACGCGTCGTCGCGTCTCGACGCGACGGAGATCTACAAGAAGGATTCGCCCGGCGTTGTCGACATCACCGTGACGGGAAAGGCGCAGAGCGGCCAGGATCTCTCGCCGTTCGCCCCGGGCGGTCAGTCGCAGCCGTCGCAGGCCGAGGGCACCGGCTATGTGTACGACAAGAGCGGGCACATCATCACGGCCGAGCATGTCGTCGATGGTGCCTCAAAGATCACCGTCCGCTTCGGCGACGGTTCGACTGCGAAGGCGACGCTCGTCGGGAGTGATGCGTCGACAGACACTGCAGTGGTCAAGGTCGACGTCGCCTCGAGCAAGCTGATCCCGCTCGCGCTCGCCGACAGCGCCACCGTTCAGCCCGGCGAGGGCGTCGTTGCGATCGGCAGCCCCTTCGGCTACTCCGAGAGCATCACGGCCGGCATCGTCAGCGCCGTCAACCGGACGATCAAGGCCCCGAACGGGTACTCGATCTCGAACACGATCCAGACCGACGCGGCCATCAACCACGGGAACTCCGGCGGCCCGCTCATCGACGACACCGGCGAGGTCATCGGCACCAACGTGCAGATCGCAGTCGACGACCAGAACGGCGGCAGCGCCAACGCCGGCGTTGGCTTTGCCGTCCCGTCCAACACCGTGAAGAAGGTCGCCGACGACCTGATCGCGGGGAAGACCGTCCAGCACGCGTATCTCGGTGTCGCGATCGGCGACTCGCAGAGCGGGGCCGGCGCGATCGTCGGCACCGTCCGCGCCGGAAGTCCCGCAGCGACCGCGGGGCTCAAGGTCGGCGACGTGATCACGGCGGTCGACGGAACCTCGATCGAGGACGCCAACGACCTGACCGCCGTCGTCGGCGACCATCAGCCGGGCGACACGATCAAGCTCACGGTCAGCCGCGACGGCAAGACGCTGCAGCTCACGGTGAAGCTGGGAACCCGCCCGGCGAGCACGACCGCCTGACAGCGTGTCCCCACCGCGAACGCGGAGCGTCGGGCCACGAGCCCGGCGCTTCGCGTCCGGCGCACTCGACTACCTAGCGAGCAAACACCGAATGCCGGAGCCGGGGGGCGTCGAGCTCCTCGTCCAGCCACGCGAAGACGTCGTGCCGCCGGATCGCCGCGGCCATCCGCTCGAGCCGATCGACACGATCCGCCTCATCGAGTTCGAGCGCGAGGCTGATCGTGCCCGCAAGCCCCTCGAGGTCGAACGGGTTGCACGGGAGTGCCTCCGGCAGCTCCTCGATGGCACCCGTGAACTCGCTCAGGACGAGCACCCCGCGCCCGTGTGTGGCGGCCTGCACCGTGACGTACTCCTTGGCAACGAGATTCATCCCGTCCTGCAACGGCGTCACGAGGCAGACGTCGGCGGCACGGTAGTACGCAAGCAGCCGCCTCGGGGTGACGCCGCGGTAGAGGTAGTGCACCGGCACGTCGAGACCGGGCTCGGTGAAGCGGCCGTTGATCCGCCCCACGAGCTGCTCGACCTGCGCCCGCAGGTCGCGGTACTCGCGCACCTCGCCCCGACTCGGAACCGCCACCTGGACGAACGTGAGCTCACGCCGGATCTCGGGACGGAGCTCGAGCAGGAGCTCGATCGCCCGCAAGCGCTCCGGAATCCCCTTCGTGTAGTCCAGCCGATCGACGCCGAGCAGGAGCCGACGCGACGCGAACTGCCTGCGGAGCGCCGTGAGCGCCCGTTCGACGGCAGGCTCGAGTGCCCGCCGCGCGAGTCCCTCCGCGTCGATCGAGATCGGGTGCACGGCAGTCCGCACCCGCCGGTCGCCGAAGTCGACGGTTCCGTCGCCACTGATATGGACGTCGTCCACGATCTGCGCGCACGTGCGCAGGAAGTTGTCCCGGTAGCGCTCGGTGTGAAACCCGACTCGGTCTGCTCCGAGCACGCCTTCGAGCACCGCCGAGCGCCAGGGGAGCCGGGCAAAGATCTCGGGCGCCGGGAACGGTACGTGCAGGAAGAAGCCGATCCCGCCGACGGTCCCGCGGCGCCGGAGCGCAGCCGGGAGGAGCATCAGCTGGTAGTCGTGGACCCAGCGAAAGCCGTCCTGCGCCGGCTCGTCCGCCTCCGCGAAGCGTTCGTTCACCTGCCTGTAGGCCGTCCACCAGGCGCGCTCGAACACCGGTTGCTCGACGATGCCGTGCAGGAGCGGCCAGAGCGTGCGGTTCGCGAAGCCGTGGTAGTACGCGTCCACCTCCGTTCGCTTGAGCGAGACCGGTCGGAGCTCGAACTCGAGGCCCTCGACGCTGCGAGGCGTCTGTGTCCCTCCGTCCCAGCCGACCCAGATGCCGCCGCGCGAGGTCATCGCGGGCCGGAGGGCCGCAACGAGCCCGCCGTCGGACAGCGCCCAGCCACCACGCGTCCTCCGGACCGGGAGCCGGTTGGCGAACGTCACCAGCATGCTCCCTGTCGGCACGAGCCCATCTCGACTCATGCCGCCCCCCGCAGCCGCACGGTGAGCATCCGTCGTCTTCGATCTGGCCCTGCGTCCGTCACAGCGGCCTCCAACCATCCGTCGTCGGGTGGTGCGTCACCACATTCGGCCTCGTCGAGCCCCGATGTCCCGGAGGTACAGCTCGCTCGGACCTTGTAGCAGAGACCATCTTCGCCGCTGACGCGCGCGTGTGGCCGGCCGGCGTCGTGACCTCGCACGAAACAGGGATGATGCAGTCGGTGGCCACGATCGAAAACCTCGACGGCATCCACGTCGTCACCGTGCACGGCGAGATCGACGCGTTCACAGCGCCCTCGCTCCGCGACGTGCTCCACCATCTGATCACCGGCGAGCACGCACGGCTGGTCGTGGCCGATCTCACTGCAGTCACGTTCCTCGACTCATCGGGGTTGGGTGCGATCCTCGGTGCGCTGCGACGGCTGCGCGAACAGGAAGGGCGTCTGTTGATCGTGCAGCCCGAGACGGCTGCGCGTCGGATCTTCGAGCTCACCGGACTCGATTCCGTCCTCGAGCTCTACGACGACCGCGACGCCGCTATCGGCGCAGCGACCGCGTGAAGCGGACACGAGTGCCGATTCCACCGTCCCCCGGGCCAACCACCACGTCGTCGGCGACCGCCCGGATGATGGCGAGCCCCATCCCGTTCTCACCCTGGCCATGGACGTCCCAGTCCGGCACGCTCTCCTCGTCGAAGCCCGGGCCGGCATCCTCGACGACAACCTCGAGCACGTCGTTCTCACCGAGCGAGAGGTACACGGTGACATCGCCGCCCTCCTTCCCGTAGGCATGCCGGCACGCGTTCGCGGCGGCTTCGGTCACGGCCAGTCGAAGGTCGGCGAGCGCCCGCTCGTCAGGGCTCGCGAGCCGCGCGACCCCGGTGAGCGCGAGACGCGCCAGGAGGAGGTACTCGGGCCGGGCCGGAAAGCGCAGCGTGTAGCACTCGCGAGGCGCGGTCACGATGAGGCTCCGTCGATCTCGTCCAGACGTCCGTGCATCGCCGCGAGCGCCCGCCGCAGAAGGCGCGAGACGTGCATTTGCGAGATGCCGAGCTCGGCGGCGATCTCCGACTGGGTGAGGCCCTTCAGGAACCGCAGGACGATGATTCGGCGCTCGCGCTCCTCGAGCGCATCGAGACCCGTGCGAACGACGGACCCTCGCTCGACCGCCTCGTAGCCACGCTCCTCCTCGCCGATCAGATCGATCAGAGCCAGCTCGCCGGCAACATCGACGGGAGTTTGCAGCGACGTGAGCGTGTGGGCTCTGGCGGTTTCGAGTGCCTCGACAACCTCCTCCTCGTCGAGTCCGGCGGCGGCGGCGAGCTCTGCGACCGTGGGCGCGTGTCCGAGCTCGGCGGAAAGCTGGTCGACGAGGCGCGACACCCGCAGCGAGAGCTCCTTCAGCCGACGGGGCACGCGAATGCTCCACGAGTAGTCGCGGAAGTGGCGGCGGATTTCGCCGGCAATCGTCGGGAAGGCATAGGTCGAGAGCTCGACGCCACGCTCCGGCTCGAAGCGGTCGATCGCCTTGATCAGACCGATGGCACCGACCTGAACGAGGTCGTCGAACGGCTCACCACGCCCTGCGTAGCGGCGCGCGAGCGTACGCACGAGCGGCATCAGCTCCGCGACCAGGCGATCGCGAGCGTCGAGATCGCCGCTGCGCCGATACGCCTCCAGCAGATCGAGGTGGGCGCTCCGGTCGATCACGCTCATCCGCTGCCGCGCACCAGCTCGAGCGCCAGCCACTCCTGCTCCTGGCGGCGCAGCGGCGCCACCCGGTCCGCCAGCGCGTCGACGACGCGGCGTGTCGCCGGATCGGCGGTGGTGCCGTCCTCGAGCGGCCCCATCGTGAGGACGAGCCGGTCTGCAAGGACGTCGACCTCGAGCCGAAGCGACGCGCCCTCGACGGCCGGTGCGACGGCGGCGGCCGCGAGCGCCAGCTCGTCGATCCGGTCCACCGGGAGGTGCAAGCGCGCCCCGAGCCCCCCGAGCACGAGAGCAACGACGCCGGCACCGCGAAGGCCCGACGGCACGGTGAGGCTGATCGTGTCCGTCATCGAACCGTAGCGGTGGGCAGCGTCACGCTTCCGAGGCGGGCTCGACCGCGAGCGCGACCTCAACGCTCGCATAGAGCTGCATGACGTGGTCGAGCAGGGTCAGCTCGAAGATCCGGCGCACATGCGGGTCGTTGAGCACGATGCGGACCTCGGTCCCGTTTGGCCGCGCCCGCCGGGTCGCACTGAGAAGGACGCCGAGCATCATGGAATCGATGAACGTGACCCCGCGCATGTCCACGACGAGCGTGCCCGGCAGCTGCAGGACGGCGTCGTTCAACGCCTCGCGCAGGATCGGCGCCGTGTGCAGGTCGGCCTCGCCGCGCAGCCGTACGATCGCTACCCCATCGTCCACCGGCGTGGACTCGACGAGGAGGCGGTAGGTGTCCGAGTCGCCGTAGCGCCGTTGCATGACGCTTCGCTACCTCCTCTCGTGCGCGGCCAAACCCGGCCCGGGTGGATGGACTGCCCCGCCGTCGGGCCCGCCGACGGGGCGCGACGGGGAAGGCATGATGGTGGGTGCCGTGGGAACCCGCCCCGCACCGAGCAACGACGGTCCCGAGGCGGGACGCAGCCGCGGCCTGCTCGACGCACCGCCGCTCGTGGATGCGGTCGCCTCGCTCGTCGACCACGCGATCTCACGCATGCTCACGAGCCCCCACGCCGTGACCTCGGCGCAGGAGGGCCGGATGCTCATGGCGCGGGATGACGGGACGGAGGTGACCGCGGATCGCATCCAGCGCGTCGTCGTGCTGGCGGTGCCGATCGTACGGACGGTCGCCCGTGGCGCCCGCCTGACGCGCGCTCCGTGGGTCCTGATCGCGTCCACGACGTTCTCGCTCGGAACGACCGTGCGTGCGGGCATCCGGGAGGTCCAGGTGATCGGGGCGCTCCTCGCCCACCGCATCGAGCAGGCGACCGGTCGCCCGGCAGACGAGGCGCTCGTGCAGCGACTCGCGCTCGACCTCTATCTGGCGCCGCGGCGGACGCCCGCCGTCGGAGCTCGGCCCCTGCCCCTGCGGCGGCTCCTGCAGCGGTGGCTGTTCAAGGGCGTCTTCGGCAGGGACACGCGCAAGGTGGCGACGAAGGCGCTCGACGCCGCCGAGCGGCTCGACATCGAGCGCTACGTGTAACTCTCGCCCTCAGTCGCCCCTACCGGCTCTTCGCGACGAGCGCGAAGATCTTGTCCGCGATCGCCTGGCCCTGTTTGCCGAGCGGACGGTCGCCGAGGTCGACGGCGAGGGTGGCGACGGTGTTCCTGTTGAGCAGGAAGAAGAGGTTCGACACGGACGTCGTCGTGGAGCTCAGCATGAAGGCGCCCGGGCCGACGTCGGAACGCAACACGACACGGGGTTTCGTTGCCAGCTTCGACCGCATCTGGAGGTAGTACGTGTACTGGCTGCGAAGGTCGCTCGCGTTGCCGGCATCGACGGTGAGGTAGACCTGGGGCGTCCCGAACCGTGTGCCCTTGAGGACGACGGAGAAGGAGCACTGCCCCATCGGGTCCGCCTTCGGATCGGCGAGGTTCACCCGCTGCAGCGTCTTGCCGACGATCGTGCTCAGCTCACCGGTCGAGAACGGGCATTGCGCCACTGACCTCTGCGCCAACGCAACGCTCGTCACCACGAGGGCGAGGACACCGGCCAAGAGCAGACCGACGATCCGGCCCTGGACTGAACGGCCTGACAGCGAGCGGAGTCGAGGTGCTGCACTCATGACCCAACAAATTGTACGCCTGTGCGGCGGCTTCGCCAGCCCCGAACCGTTACGCCTCCGTGACTGTCTCTCCACAGCGACCCGCCGAGTGCGGCAACCGACACGGCCGGGTGCGGGCGGCAGGTAGGCTCTTCGCCGTGGCAAGCTTCTCGTCCCTCGTTCCGGCCGACTCGGGCTGGCGCGCCCTCTTCGCCGACGCCGAGGGAGCGGCGACCGGACGCTCGCGCGTCGTCGCCTGGGGCATCGTCGACGGAGCCGACGGCTCGCGTGTGGTCGGGGTGATCGCCGACCCGAACGATCCCCGGCGTCTCGTCGCCGCCGACGAGACGGTCGACGAGGACGGCGGCTCGCTGCAGCGCTACGGCTACGTCGACTGACGGCGCTCTCGTCGGTCGGGCTCGGCGCAAGCCGGGTTGCGCCGAGGCCAGGTGGCCGACCGCAACCAATCCTGGCCTGCTTACAGGGTGTTTACCTCTGCCCCAGGAACCCCTAACGCCTCGGGCATAGCGTCTCTGACGTTGGGTCAGTAGTCGACGAGGGGAGCGATGACGTGAGACGTTCGATCCTGGTGGCAGTGGCCGTCGCGGCCGTGCTCGTGGTGGATGCCGGTGCGGCGACCCAGTCCGCGCCCAGCGTCGACACCGGCACGGCGTCCTCGATCGGCGGCTCCTCGGCGACGATCGGCGGGACGGTCAACCCGAAGGGCGTCTCGACGACCTGGCAGTTCGAGTACGGAACCTCGACCGCCTACGGCAGCAAGGCGCCCTCGAGCGCTCAGAGCGCGGGCTCCGGCACATCGGACAAGACCGTCTCGACGACGCTGACCGGCCTCAGCTCCGGGACGACGTACCACTTCCGGCTCACGGCGACGAACGCCGACGGCACGACGGTCGGCAGCGACGGCACCTTCAAGACGCTTGCCGGTCCCGGCGTCACGACCGGAGCCGCATCCGGTGTCAGCCAGAGCCAGGCGACTGTCGCCTGCACGATCGACCCGAACGGCCTCCAGACGAACTGGTACGTCCAGTTCGGCCAGACGACCGGCTACGGGACGCAGACGAGCAGCAAGAGCGCCGGCTCGGGCTCGAGCTCGGTCGGTGTCTCGGTCACGCTCACCGGCCTGCAGTCGGGGAAGACGTTCCACTACCGCTGCGTGGGCACGAACAGTGTCGGCACCACGAACGGGAGCGACGCCACCTTCTTCACGGCCGAGCTGCCGACGGTCTCGTCGACCGCTGTCACCTCGATCGGGAATTCGACCGCCACCGTGTCGGGCAAGGTGAACCCGCGCAGCCGCTCGACCTCGTACTACGTCGAGTACGGCACGTCGACGACGTACGGGGCGAAGACGGGTTCGTCGAGCGTCGGCAACGGCAGCAGTGACGTCTCCGTCTCGAAGGGGCTCAGCGGCCTCAAGTCCGGGACGCTCTACCACGCCCGCATCGTCGCCACGAGCGACGCAGGCACGACGCGCGGCCCGGACATCACCTTCACGACCCTCTCCTGGCCGACGGTCGTGACCGGGGCTGCGTCTTCGGTCGGCGCCAACAGGGCGACGGTCGCCGGAACCGTGAATCCGAACGGCCGCTCCACGACCTTCCTCGTCGAGTACGGCACCTCGACGAGCTACCGCTCCAAGACGTCCTCCCGCTCGGTCGGTTCGGGCACCTCCCCGGTCACCGTGTCGACGACGCTGACGGGGCTGCGACCGGGAACCGTCTACCACTACCGCATCGTCGCAACCAACTCGTACGGGACCGGGCGGGGCAACGACGCGACGTTCGTAACGCCGGGCGCCCCCGCGGTGACGACCGGCGTCGTCGTGTTCCGCACGCTCGGGCCGACCTCCACGCACGTCACCGGCGCCGTCGACCCGCAGGGGCTCCCGACGGTCGCCTGGGTCGAATACGGCAGGACGACCGCGTACGGGCGACGTACCGCACGGATCTCCGTCGGCTCCGGTACGAACCCGGTCGCCGTCGATGCGCTCCTCACGAGGCTGCAGCCGGGCGTGCGGAATCACTTCCGCGTCGTCGCTTCGTCGTCGGCCGGGACCTCGTACGGAGTCGACAAGTCCTTCCGCACCGTCCCCGTCTACGCACACCGGCTCCGCTGCACGATCGTCGGCACGCAGGGCAACGATCTGCTCGTCGGCACCCCCGGCCGTGACGTCATCTGCGGGCTCGGCGGCAACGACCGGATCCGCGGCGGCGGCGGCAACGATGTCCTCATCGGCGGCAACGGCAACGACATCCTGAGCGGCGGGGACGGGAACGACCGCCTCTACGGCGACGCGGGCGCCGACACGCTCTGGGGCGACCGCGGTGCCGATCTGCTCGAGGGCGGAGCAGGCCCCGATCGGCTAATCGGCGGTACGGGTCGCGACACGATGTACGGCGGCACGGGCGACGACCGCCTCTTCGCGGCGGACGGGTACCGGGATCTCGTCGCCGGGGGTCGCGGCTACGACCGCGCGAGCGTCGACCGCCACGACCGCCTCTCGAGCATCGAGCGGCGAATCTAATCGTTCGCGCGGTGCAGCATGAAGGGTGTGGCTCTTCGGGCGTCACTCTGTCGCCGGCGACCACGATGGTAGAACTGAGCCTGGAGCCGGTGAGCGAAGCGACGCAGACTTGACGATCGACCTCGCGCGGGTACGCGCGGACACGCCCGGTGTCGACCACGTCGCGCATCTCAACAACGCCGGCTCGTCGCTCACCCCCACGCCCGTGCTCGCAGCGGTCGTCGACTATCTCGAGCGCGAGGCGGAGATCGGCGGCTACGAGACGGCGGCGGAACGCGTGCGGGACTGGGAGCACACCTACGACGCGCTCGCACGACTCCTCAACGGCCACCGCGACGAGATCGCGGTCGTCGAGAACGCGACACGGGCCTGGGACATGGCCTTCTACGCCTTCCGCTTCGCGCCGGGCGACCGGATCCTCACCGGCAGGGCCGAGTACTCGTCCAACTGGATCGCGCTCCGGCAGGTGGCCGAGCGGACGGGTGCGCTCGTCGAGGTCGTTCCCGACGACGAAGAAGGCAGCTTCGACGTCGGCGCGCTCGAACGGCTACTCGACGAGCGCGTGAAGCTGATCTCGCTCGTCCATGTTCCGACCGACAACGGCCTCGTCAATCCCGCTGCGGCGGTCGGTCGCATCGCCCGCGCGGCCGGCATCCCGCTGCTTCTCGATGCGTGCCAGTCGGTGGGACAGCTCCCGCTCGACGTCGAGGAGATCGGCTGCGACGTCGTCTCCGGAACGGGCCGCAAGTTCCTCCGCGGGCCGCGCGGAACCGGCTTCCTCTGGGTCCGCCGCGGGTTGATCGCGGAGCTCGAGCCCCCGCTCCTCGATCTCCACTCGGCCGAGCTCGAGACGGACGGGTCGTACCGGATCCGGCCGGACGCACGCCGCTTCGAGAACTGGGAGACGTACTACGCGGGCAAGGTCGGCCTGGGCGTCGCGGTCGACTACGCGCTCGAGGTGGGGATCGAGGCAGGCTGGCAGCGCATCGGCGAGCTCTCGAGACGGCTGCGCACCGGGCTGCGCGAGACAGCAGGTGTGACGGTGCACGACCGCGGCGCGGTGCAGGGCGCGCTCGTCACGTTCGAGGTCGCGGGTGTACCGGCAGCCGAGGTGCAGCGACAGCTCGCGGCAGCGCGCGTCAACGTCTCGGTCACGGGCGAGACGCCCGGGCAGGTGGGGGCACCGTCGTTCGTAGCGCACGTGCGCTCGTCTGTCCACTACTACAACAGCGAGGAGGAGGTCGACCGCCTGCTCGAGATCGTCTCCGGCCTCTGCGGCCGGTAAGAGCCGGCGCGGCCGTCGGCTACACCGTGTGTCCGATCGGGAGCGTTGCGAGCCACACGAACGTCCCGAGGAAGAGGACGCAGCCGAGTCCGAGGATCGCGATCCGCGGCCGCGTCGACCCGATCCGCGTGCTGATCCCCGCGAAGAAGAGCGACGACGAGAAGAGCACGACGGCGAGCATGTAGTTGTCGGCGTGCTCGTTGGCGGCCTTCGCCTGCTCCGAGTCGGCCGCAGCGGATGCGTCGAGGCGGTCCGCGGCGGCCGCTGAGGCGAGCCTGTATTGCGGCAGCGCAAACGGGGTCGGGGGCGCCGCGAGGTTCGTGAACGGCTTCGTGGCCAGCCAGGCGGCAAAGGCCGGCCGGAACTCCTTCCGGAAGCGGGCGCGGTAGAAGTCGGCCAATCCCTCCTTGCCGGACTTCGTCGCATCGATCCAGGCGATGAACGTGGCGACGTCGATCTGCACCTGCCGGTTCGCGAGCGCCGATTCGCGGTTGACGCTGATCCGTTTCGCTGTCGCGTGGCTGTAGCCCTGCGACTGCTCGCCCGTCCACTGGCGGGACTGGTAGGCCGCCCACGCGGTTGCAACCGTCGCGAGCGCGAGCAGCAGCGCCGCGAGCCAGTCGAGCCAGTGGTGGACCCTGGGCTTTCCAGTCGGTTCCGTGCCGGTCACAGGCTCTGAAGCATGCGCGCCAGGGAGGACGGTACTGCCGAGGGGTCGATCTGCGACGATCGTGGAATGGCGACATCCGCCCCGATCCCGTCGGATCCGAGCCAGAGTTCGAGCGACGACGACGTCGGGATCGGCGAGTCCCGCTGGCCGCCGGTCCTCGCTCTGGTCGTCTTCATGGCTCTCAACATCGCGATCCGGGTCTGGCTGCCGAACGAGGGAGCGGTACGCACCCCGTGGCTCCTGCCCCTTATTGAGGGCCTCCTACTCGCGGTCCTGATCGCCCATCCCGGCCGGACGGCGCGGCGGTGGGTACGTCCCCTGGCGGTGACGCTTGTCGTCGTCCTCGTCGTCGCGGCGCTGTGGGCCACCGCCCTGCTCGTCTCGGACCTGATCCGCGGCCACGGTGTCACGAACGACCCGAGCGAGCTGCTCGCCTCGGGTGCGCTCGTCTGGCTCGGAAACAACCTCGCCTTCGGGCTGCTCTACTGGCTCCTCGACGGCGGTGGACCGCTCGCGCGCCTGCACAGGACGACCCCCGTCGACCTCGCCTTCACGCAGCAGCTCAGCCCGGAGCTCAGCCCCGGCTGGCGACCGGTCTTCCTCGACTACCTCCACCTCGGCTTCACGAACGCCACAGCGTTCAGCCCCACCGACGTGATGCCGTTGACGCTGCGTGCGAAGTACACGATGCTGGTGCAGGCGACGGTCGCACTCGCGCTCTTCGGCCTCATCGTGGCGCGGGCCGTCAACGCGTTCACGTGACCCACGTGCCCCATCCTTCGGGCTCGGCGACGAGATCGAGGGCGATGCCGCCGCGCGGCTCGAGATCGGGGCGAACAACGGTGCCGCCAAGCCCGAGTGGGCTGTCGGCGACGCAGCCGCCTGAGCGTCCTCGTAGCCGCCCGCGGGCCGAAGCCCCGTCGGGCATGTAACTGTTAAGGCTCCGCAAAGCGGGGACGGACCCGCCAACCGCGCGCCGGATCGTACGTCTGTGGTTTGCGCGTGACTGCTGCCGGGGTAAGGGAAGGGGAGATCGTGACCGACGTTGCTGCCAGCGCCGCACCGGGGCGTCGCCGTGTCCGCGCCCGCTGGGCCTGGCTTGCGGGAGGTGACGCCGAGGTTCTGCGACTCGTCCCGAGCGAGGCGAGCTTCTTCAACGGGCTCGGAATGTGGGTCGCCGGGATGGCCGTCGTCAGCGGCTTCGGAATGTCCGTGGCAGCGAGTCAGTGGTGGAGCACCTCGATCACGAGTGTGCTCTGGGTGCTCCCCGTCTGGGCCGTCCTCTACTGCCTGATCGAGCGTCTCGTCCTCAAGAGCTTCGGCACCAGCGTCGCCTGGAACCTCGTGCTCACGATTCCCCGCCTCCTGCTCTCGCTTGCGATCGCGCTCGTGATCGGTCTCCCGATGGCGCAGGTGATCTACAGCGGCTCCATCAACGACGAGCTCAGCAAGACGACGACCGCGCGGATCCACGCGGCGACGAACCAGATCACACAGACCTACGAGGCGAAGGTCGCTGCCGCCGAGAAGCAGATTGCTGCCGCCGAGGCGAAGGAGGCCCGCCTCCGGCAGCAGGTGACGAACAGCCGTTTCCTCGCCGACTGCGAGGCCGGCCTCCAGAGCTGCTCCCAGACCCACAAGCTCGGCCGCGGGCCCTACTACAGGCGCGACGCCGCGAGAGCAGCGGCGGCCGCCGCCGAGCTCGCGCGCACCCGCCCCCAGCTCGAGGCGACGATCACGGCGAACCGCAGCAAGATCGCGACCTGGCGGGCGGCCGAAGCGAGCCAGATCGCAAACCGGGTCGCCACGATCAAGGCCGATCGCGACTTCCTCGCCCGCCAGGCAGCCCTGGAGCGGGTCGAGCGGGCCAGCCCGGCCGTGAAGAAGTACGTCGAGTTCTTCCTCGCGTTCCTGATCGCGATCGACCTCGTCGCGCTGATGATGAAGCTGACGCACCTCTTCAGCACCGGTGGCGCCTACGAGCGCAGCGCCGCGGCCCTCCGGTCGACCGATCTCGTGGACGTCCATCGGCTGCAGCAGCGCGCGAACGTGCTCACCCGCCGGATCACCCTCGAGTCGCAGGCAGAACAGGAGGCCGACGAGCTCAGGATCCGGGGCGAGCTGCCGCCTCGCGCCGATGCCCCTCAGGAGCAGCCGGAACTCGAGAAGCAGCCAGGCCGGCGACCCTCACTGGGCAAGGCCGCGACGGCAGCTCCGCTCGGCGACTGAGTCGCCTCAGCCGGCCGGGCAAGAGTTAGCCGGCCACGAAAGGCTGCGCGGGTAGCTCGGTTCGGACCGTGACATTCATCCGGTTCCAGACGTTGATCGCCCCGATCGCGATCAGCAGAATCACGATCTCCTGCTCGTCGAAGACGGCGGTGAGATCCTCCCAGACCTCGTCCGCGACCCCATTCTGGCTGATCAGCGTCACCTGCTCGGTGAACGCGAGCGCGGCCCGCTCACGCGCGCTGTAGAGCGACGGTGCCTCGTGCCACGCGGCGATCAGGTCGAGTTGGCGCTCCTCGACGCCTGCCGTGCGGGCCTCGGCAATGTGCATGTCGAGGCACCAGGCACAGTGGTTGATCTGCGAGGCGCGGATCTTCACGAGCGCGAGCAGCGACTCCTCGAGCTTGCCGGCGTGGACGTACCGTTCCAGGCTCATTACGGCCTTGTAGGCATCCGGGTCGACGTCGTGGATGGACATCCTCTGCGACAGGGCCATGGTGGCGCCTCCTTGGGTTGCGTAGCCCCTTTGCTCCCATGCTAGGCCGCGGACGGGTGCCTGCGTCGCGCATGGCCGTGCACGTATCGTCTGCTGCGAAACACGTCGAGGAGACACGATGATCGAGCTGTATCAGGCGGAGTGGTGTCCGCACTCGCATGAGGTCCGACAGCGGTTGACCGAGCTCGGCCTCGACTTCGTCGCACGCCAGGTGCCCCTCGAGCGGGCAGACCGGGCCGAGCTGGAACGCGCGACGGGCCGGCGCGGAATTCCGACGATCGTGCTCGACGACGGCACGGTCTTCAGCGGCGAGGAGGAGATCCTGGCTGCTCTCCACGAGCGCTTCGGGGAGCCGGCGGACGCCGTCCGCCAGCGCGAGCAATGGGCCCGGGAGTGGCCGGAATGGCTGGCGCGCGCACCGGTCGGATAGCACCCACAGCTCGACCAGGGGTTTGCTCAGGCGGTCGCGCCGCTGCAGACCCAGCCGTCCGGCAGCTGGCCGGTGGCGATGAACGACCTCAGCTCTTCGCTCGCGGGGGCGCCGAGCACGTCGTCGGCGTGCGGGTAGAGGATTGGCTCCTCCTTGGCGTTGTGTTTCGCGAGCTGGGCGAGCAGCCATTTGCAGTCGGCCGTGACGACCGGCGGGTCCTGGTCGAGGCCACGGTCGATCGTCGCCATCGTCCGCCAGAGCTCGCCGTGTTCCCGCAGCATCACGAAGATCGGCGCGACGAAGCCGGCCTCGTGCAGGGGCGGGAAGAGGAACTCCTCCTCGAGATAGATGTGGCGGCGAAGCGCCGCCATCGCCTGCTCGAGCGTCACCGCCTGACCGCCGCCGTCCGAAGTGTCGCCCAGATACGTCTCGATCGCACGGTCGATCTCGCGGTGCTCACGCTCGAGGGCGATCGCCAGCGTCTCGGTTTCCATCGGTCCTCCTGACGTCTTCTCGAGCAACTGTAGTCGGAGGGCCCGCCTGACGGGCCCTCCGACTACAGGCTCGCACCCTGACGCTACTCCGCGTTGGTGCAGGTGTCCTTCGGATTCCAGTCGTTGTGCATCCCAGTCAGCCGCCGGCGATGGCGATCGTCACGGCGCCCTTCCAGGACTCGGTGGTCCTCGTGATGTTGTCGCCCGCACCGGTATGGGCGTTGTACTTGAAGCTGACCGGGTAGCTCTTCTCGGGCGCGAGCGCGTTGACGCGGAAGATCGCCGATGACGAGTGGATCTCCATCTGCCATTCGTTGTCGGACTCCGTCGCGCCCTTGGGCTTGGCGATCGAGACACGCGGCGTCCAGTCCCTCGTCGCCGCCCCGCTCTGGAAGATCATTCCCGACGACGTGGCGCACGTATCCGGCATGACAGCGAAGCGGCTGCCGACGGAGCCGCTGACGCCGCCGAACGGGGCCGCCGCCTGGACCGTGATCTTGTCTCCGATCCGCTTGACCAGCTCTAGCTGGAAGAAAGCGCCCGCCGCGGGTTTGACCTTGCTGTGACAGGTTGCGCCGCCGTAGTCCTGGAACGTGCCTTTGCCCGATCCCGACACACGGCTCGCCGGGAAGTAGCGCGGCTGCGTGTTGCCCTGCTTGCCGAAGTCCTGGAAGTCCTGCAGCCGCGGGGCCCACTTGAACGTCCACGTGCCACGCACGTTCTGGAAGCTCGCTCCGGAACCCTCGACGTGCGAGACCGTCCAGGTACCGGTGAACGTCACGGCCAGCTTCGGATTCGAGCCCTGCGCGCCGCTCGCGCTGCCGCACAGGCAGAGCGCGAGCAGGAATGACACACCGAAGAGGACGCGTGAACTCATGACAGCCACCTTCCGCACGACCAGGTACTCCGTTATCGGCAGCTTCGGTACGTACGATCGTACTCCGAACGAACCAGTGGGATCAACCGCCGCTTTCGAGCCCAGTGACCATCGGACCGATCACGCCTGCCCCCAGGTTCCTGTTGAACTGTGGTGCGAGCGGGTAGATCAGACCGTGATGCGGCCGGCCGGCGTGAACTCGGGTGCGATCACGGCCTGCCCGCGAGACGTGAGGCTGTAGCGGAGCTCTTTCACCGGCTTGTAGGCCGGGTCGTCCAGGAACGCCTGGGCTGCTTCCACGTCGGCAAAGCGGATCACGACCGTGCTGTTCGGAGGCTCGCCTTCGGCGGCCGTCGCCGTGAACCCGGTCACGAGCACTTCCGCACCGTGCTTTCGCAGGAGAGGCCTCACGTCGCGTACGTACTCTTCGCGATAGCGCTCGATATCGTCGACCTGCTGCATGAGCACGAAGTACGCGGCCATCTCGCTCCTCATTCGCGTCGATGCCCCGCTCCCCTTGCGGCACGTAATCACTCGCGGGTCTAGAGCTCCGCCCCGCCGTTCGCTGCCGCACGTCGAGCGTTAGACTCTGGAGTGAGGCGACGGGAGGAGAACAGGTGGATGACGATCGGATCCATCGCCGGATCGAGGAGCTCGTCTCCGAGGAGCAGGAGTTCTGGCAGCGGGAGGCCGACGGCCGCGCGACCCGTGCTGAGCGCCACCGTCTCGACTCGCTGAAGGTATCGCTCGACCGGTGCTGGGACCTGCTCCGCCAACGGCGCGCACTCCGCGAAGCCGGCCTCGACACCGAGACCGCCCGCGTCCGCGACGAAGACGTCGTCGAGGGCTGCCGGTAATGACCACACCCGACGAGCGGCCTCAGCACGAATCGATCTCTTGATCACGTCAGAGAAGGAGGAAGCATGAACCGTGTCCCCGATGCAGGCTTGACGAAGATTCCGGGCGGGACGCTGATCACCGAGACACCCGAGGAAGGTCGTGCGCTGGCATTCGAGATCGCACGACACACCATCCATAACATCCAACCCGATCTGGACGTACTCCACGGCGGGCGGCCGAACTACTCGACGACCCCGGACAGCCTGATCGCCGCCGCTCACGTGGTGGCGGTCGAGTTCCAGACCATCGCCGCAGCGAACGACTACTGGCGCAGCTAGCCGCAGTCTGCCGGATCAGGCAGCGACGGGAGTGCGCTGGGTCTCCTCTTGCTCGAGAAGCTGGGCGGCGATGTTGTCGAGCGCCTGCTCCAGTGTTGCGCGGTCTCGAGGATCGCCGGCGCTCCAGTCGTCGAGCTGGGTGTCGAGCCAACGGCGCCACGCCGACCGAAGGCGCTCCAGTTCCCCTTCGGCCAGCGGGGTGAGCGTCAGGCGATCGCCGTCGAGATCCACGTACCCCGCACGAGCGACGTCGGCGAAGACGGGGTCCAGGATGCCGCGCGGAACCCGGTGCGCGGCTGCGATCGCAGCGAGCGTCGCCTCGCCTGCGATCCGCGTTCGCCAGTGGATCGAGCCGAGCGCCCATGCCTGCGCCGGGGGTAGCGTGCTTCCCGAGTCGGCGAGGATCTGCTCGCCGAGCGCATCCCGGTCGCCGACCCGGCGATACAGGGCCGCAACCGCCCGCTCGAGCTGCTTGACGCGGTCGGGCGAGTCCGGTGCGGCGAACGCATCGCCCATGTCACCGGCGGCCGCCAGCGCGGTGTCACGCAGCACAACCTGGGGAAGGAACCAGGCGACGACGAACCCGACGAGCGAGGCGGGGACGACCCACAGGAAGACGGTTCCGATCGCCTCGGCGTACGCCGAGATGATCGGGGCGGCCTGCGCCGGAGCCAGGGCGTGGAGCGCCGCCGGCTGGAGCGCCGCGAGCGGGGGAACGTCGGGGGATGCGGCGAGCGCGTCGGCGAGCCTGGGCTGAAGCGCGTTCGTGTACAGCGTCCCGAAGATCGCGACTCCGAACGACCCGCCGACCGTGCGGAAGAACGTCACCCCGGACGTCGCTGTTCCGAGCTCTGCATAGGGAACCGTGCTCTGGACGACGATCGTCAGCACCTGCATCGCCAGGCCGATCCCGGCGCCGAGCACGAGCATGTACAACGACTCGACCCACACGTCCGTACCGCTGCCCATCGTCGACATCAGGTACAGCCCGGCCGACATGACGGCGGTGCCCGCAATCGGGAACACGCGGTAGCGGCCGCTGCGACCGACGACCGTTCCTGACACCATCGACATCACGAGCAGGCCGACGACGAGCGGCAACGTCCGCAACCCGGACTCGGTCGCGGAGACCCCGTTCACGAACTGCAGGTAGGCAGGCAGGTAGGTCATGGCGCCGATCATCGCGAAGCCGACGAGAAAGCTGAGGACCGTGCACACGGTGAAGACGCGGCTGCGGAAGAGCGTCATCGGCAGCATTGGCTCGCGTGCGCGCAGCTCCACCAGCACGAACGCCGCAAGGAGCACGACGGAGCAGGTGAAGAGGCCGATGATGACCGTCGAGCCCCAGGCGTACCTTGTCCCACCCCATTCCAGCGCCAGAATCAGGCCAGTCACGCCGAGCGCAACAAGCGCGATCCCCAGGTAGTCGACGATCGGGCGCACCTTCGCCCGAACGACGGGGATGGTGCGGGCGGCCATCGCGACGGTCACCACCGCGATGGGGACGTTGATGTAGAAGCACCAGCGCCAACTCGCGTAGTCGGTCAGCACCCCGCCGATCAGCGGCCCGATCACGGTGGTCACCCCGAATACGGCGCCAAGCGCTCCCTGATACTTGCCACGGTCGCGGAGAGGGATCACGTCGGCGATCAGCGCCATCGCGGTCACCATCAACCCACCCCCGCCGACCCCCTGGATCGCGCGCGCAGCGATCAGGACGCTCATGCTCTGCGCAACGCCGGCGACGGCGGACCCTGCGACGAAGATCACCGTGCTCAACTGGAAGATCCGCTTGCGCCCGTACAGGTCGCCGAACTTCCCGGCGAGCACCGCCGATACGGCCTCGGCCACCATGTACGCAGACACCACCCATGCCATCTCGCCCGCCCCGCCGAGATCGGCAACGATCGTCGGGAGCGCGTTCGCCACGATCATCTGATCGAGCGCTGCGAGCAGCATCCCGAGCAAGATCGTGATGAACACGAGGTTGCGCCGACGACCCTCGACGATCGTCGAGCCCGCCTCCTCGGCCTGCATGTGTGCAGCGGCGTTCATCCGCCCGACACCTGATCCTTTGGCACCTCGAGCCGGATCTCCGGGTCAGACCCTAACGATCCCCGTTCGCGACGTCCGGCGCCAGGCCGTACTCCTCGTCGCTGACGTGACGGCCCCAGCTGACGGGGCTGCCGCTCTCGTCGGCGAGCTGCATAGCGACGTGCGTCATGAAGCGGGTCGGGGCGGCACCGTGCCAGTGGCTCTCACCCGGTTCGAAGAAGACCCGGTCGCCGGGACGGATCACCGCGACCGGACCGCGCTCTCGCTGGCAGAGGCCGACGCCCTCGGTCACCCAGATCGTCTGTCCGTGCGGGTGCGTGTGCCACGCCGTACGGGCGCCGGGAGTGAAATGCACCGCCGCCGCAGAAAGCGGCGGAGCCGCGGCGATCGGGTCGATGAAGACCATGCCGGTGAACCAGTCGGCCGGGCCGCTGGCGGTGTCGTTGCTGTTGCGCGTGATTTCCATCGCTGGTGCCGTCCTCTCTCTTCGCGCGTCGTCGCTGACTCACCCCGAGCGTAGACGGTTCGTATCCTGCGCTGGCATCGGAGATCGAACAGCAACGTGACGACCGCACCGCTGCGAGTCGCTGCTCGCCGGCGCAGGCGCCGGGGGACAGCCTCACGTCTGCCGGGTTCCTCAGATTCGGCGCCAGGTCGACCGTCACGCGCCAATCGCTCCTCGAGGATCGCCCTGCTAGTTCGCACGCGTTGCTCGGAGGTAGGCGAGCACGGCGAGGACACGGCGGTGGTCGTCGGTGGACTGGCT
Organism: uncultured Gaiellales bacterium; assembly: GCA_964581085.1. Taxonomy (GTDB): domain Bacteria; phylum Actinomycetota; class Thermoleophilia; order Gaiellales; family Gaiellaceae; genus Gaiella. The sequence goes on from CAZOMP010000005.1 coordinate 95,369, forward strand.
CAGGCCGAGCCTGCCCATGATCGAGCTGACGTGGGTCTCGACCGTCTTTTCGGTCAGCCACAGTCTCTTCGCGATCCCTGCGTTCGTTCGCCCCTCGGCCATGAGGCCGAGAACCTCGTGTTCGCGCGGAGTGAGCGCTGCAAGGGGCTGGTCGCCGTGTGCCGGGGCGAGGAGCTGGGTGACGACCTCGGGGTCGAGCGCCGAGCCGCCGCGGCTGACGCGCTCCGCGGCGTCGAGGAACTCGTCCACGTCGAGGACGCGATCCTTGAGCAGGTAGCCGAAGCCGCCACCGGAGCCGACGAGGTCGACTGCGTGCCGGCCCTCGACGTGCTGGGAGAGGACGAGCACGGCTGTCTGCGGGTGTTGCTGACGGATGGTGGCGGCGGCGCGCATCCCCTCGTCCTCGTAGGTCGGTGGCATGCGGACGTCGACGATCGCGAGGTCGGGATCGTGCTCGGCGACGACGGCGAGCAGGCTTTCAGCGTCCCCGACGCGGGCAACGACCTCGTGGCCCGCGTCTTCCAGCAGGCCGGAGAGGCCCTCTCGGAGGAGCACGGTGTCCTCGGCGATTACGACGCGCACGGGATCGCCACCTCGATGTGGGTGCCGCCACCGGACGGGCTTGCGACGGCCAGCGAGCCGCCGTGGGCGGCGACGCGGTCGACCAGCCCTGCGAGGCCCGAGCCCCGACGGACGGTGGCACCGCCGATGCCGTCGTCGGAGACTGTGAGGCAGAGGCTGCCGTTGTCGTGGCGAGCGTCGATCGCGACGCGCGACGCGGAGGCGTGCTTGACGGCGTTCGTCAGCGCCTCGCAGACGACGAAGTACGCCGCGGCCTCGACGCTCGCCGGCACCCGGCCGATCGGCGCGCGGACCTCGACCTGGACGGGAGCCGAGCGGGCGAGGTCGTCGAGCGCAGCGGCGAGCCCCTCGTCGAGCCGTGCGGGGCGGACGCCTGCAGCGATCCGGCGAAGGTCGGCGATCGCCGATCCGACCTCGTCCACGATCGCATCGAAGGCCGGCGAGAGGATCTGGGCCTCACGAGGCAGCGTGCGCTGGAGACGGCGGATGCCGAGGCCGAGCGAGACGAGACGCTGCTGGGCGCCGTCGTGGAGGTCGCGCTCGAGCCGCCTCCGCTCCTCGTAGCCCGCCTCGACGATCCGGGCCCGCGAGGCCTGCACCTCCTGCAGCTGCAGGCGCAGGTCGACGCGGAGCCGGGCGATCTCGATCGACAGAGTCGCGGCGCGGAGCACGTCGGACAGGAAGCCGACGCGGTCGCCGAGGGCTGGATCGTGGACGAGCACCGCCGCCCGCGACCCCTCGGAGCTGATCTCGGTGACCACCCGTCCGTCGTCGGTGGGACCGGAGACGACCTGCCCCGCCGCGTTCGCATATGCCTCGCTCGCGGGAAGCCAGTAGAGCAGCTCCGAGAGCGGGTCACCGAGGGCGACGGCGAGAACGGCGCCGATCTCCTCGGGAACCCGCCGCCCCTCGCGGACGCCGCTCTCGAGCTCCGCGACGAGACGCAGTGCGTCGAAGCGGCCGCGGTCGAAGCGCCGGTTGACGATCCGCTGCACCCGTGTGCGCAGGGGACGGAAGGCGATCGCGACGACGAGCGTCGCGGACGCGGTGACCCAGCCGGATCCACGACCGGCGACGACACCGCCGGCAAGCGCGACGGCTGCGTAGCTCGCCGCGAGGACGACGGTCAGGGTCGTGTAGACGACGGTACGGCTGATCAGCCGCTCGATCCTGTAGAGCCGGTAGCGCACGACCGCAACGCCGATCGCCGTGGCGACGACGGCCTCCATCGTGAGGAGGAACGCGATCAGGACGGAGTCCGGACCGCCGAAGGCGACGTGTGTGGCGGCGCAGAGGACAAGACCGAGCGGGATCAGCGACGCCGCCCAGGCGAGCCAGAGCGTCTGCAGGCGCTCGAGCCCGGTCGAGCGCCGCAGCCGCAACCGGATCGCGATCGCACCGGCGAACAGCGAGGCGAGAACGCCGAGCCAGAGCGGTATCCAGATCCACTCGAGCCGGTGCGGGAAGACCACAGCTGCCATCGGATTGGGCACGTCCTGGTCGGGCGGGTCGAACGACGAGCGGTCGAACATCGCGACGCCCATGAAGGCGACGAAGCAGAACGCCCCCACCCCGGCGACGTAGCGCCAGCGCCGGCTCAGCAGCCGGCCGTCGGGGAACACGAACGCAACAGCGACCGGCCAGGCGTAGAGCAGCGGCCAGACCGCCCGGGCCACCTGCAACGACCATCCGCGCGCGCCGATCAGCTCCGGCCAGGTGCTTGCGAGAAGCGCTCCGCCGAGCATGATCCACGCGACCGTGTTGCGCGGCTGGCGGAGGGCGATGCCGAGCCCGACCACAGCGGGCGCGAGCACCGCGAGCAGCGCAAACGGCCAGATCCAACCCTGCGCGCCGGCGTCCGGGTTCGGCAGCCGGCGGAGGGCGTCGAGCACGACGAGCAGCGGCGCCGCGACCGCAAGCGACCAGGCGACGATGCGGGCTCCGTGCATCGGCCGATTGTCCCCCGCGCACCGCCCAACGGCAATGGGTGCCAGCACCGAGAGCGATCCCGGTGCCATCCCGGATCGACGTCCAGGGTGAGCGCCGATGCACAGCGACACGGCGGCTCCTAGCGTCCCGAGCGACCCCACGTCCTACCTCGACAAGGAGACAGCTACCGTCATGCGCACTCTCGCCCTGATCACGACCGCGGCAACGGCGGTGACCGTGGCCGCCTGCACCGCGGGCGTCTCGCTCGCCACCACGCCACCCGCGCACACGCTCCACCTACTCGACGTCTCGCAGGCATCCACGCCCGCGTTCGACGCCGGCACCGGCGCCCCGCGGCCGGGCGACCGTGTCTTCCTTCGCGACGCCCTCTTCACGTGGAAGGCGGGCCGCCGCGGCGCACCCGCGGGCCACATCGACTCCACCCTGACCTTCCACTCGCCGTTCGGACGCAACGGGGCGACCGCTGAGATCGGCGGCCAGCTCTTCCTCGCCGGCGGGTCTCTCCTAGCCGAAGGCATCGTCCGGATCACCGAGGGGCCGAACCGCTTCACGCTCGCGATCGTCGGCGGCACCGGGATCTACGCCGGCGCCCAGGGGACGCTCACGTCGCGCGACATCGGCGCGAGCGGCGACAAGTCCACCGTCGACATCAGGCTGCTGCCCTGAGACCGCTCGAGCCCGCACTGCCGCCGCCGTCGCCTACGCGCCGGCGCGGCGGCTGACGACCCGTCATCCCGGTGCAACGGGGAGCCCGCGTCCGCGCGGGCCCCCCGTTGCCGCTTCGCGCCGACGCCTACGACGCCGAGGCGCAGGTGACGTTCGGGTTCCAGTCGTTGTGCATCCCGAGCGGGTTGTGCTTCCAGACCCACGCGTGCAGCTCGTAGAAGTCGGGTAGGCCGTAGCGGTTGCCCGCCGGTACGAGCTCGAACTCCGTGCCGAAGAGCGACGGTGGCGCCGCATTCGGGCCGTGAGCAGCCTCCCACACCGACTTGAGGGTCAGGTACTCGACGGCGACGAGTCGCATCCTGCCGTTCGCGGTCGGCTCGTAGATGACGAGCTCCGGTGTCGCCGCGTCGACCTGGCCGTCGAGCAGGCTCGGGTTCAGGAAGTGGACGCCCATCCCCCCGCTGCCGGCGAAGTCGTCGATGCAGGTGTTCCCGTATATGTCGGCCACCTCGACCGTGTAGCCGGCCTCGCTTGCCGCGTCGATCCGGTGGAACTGCGCGGTCGCTGCGCGGGCCGCGCTGAGGCCGTCGTTGCCTGCGGTCGCAACGGCTCCGGTCGCCAGCAGCGACGCCACTGCGCAGAGCACGGCCGCCAGGGTCTTGCGTTTCATCTCTCGCCCCCTTCGAAGACGGTGACTGTCCTCGGGCACGAAGATGGCGCTCACACAGCGGACAGACGCGCCGCACCAGGCGAGCGACTCCGAAGCAGCACGTGCCCGCTCTGCGGTCCCTGCGAGGGCGTCGCCATCGGAGCGGGCGATGTACAGCTCGGCGAGGAACCTGGCCGCCATGGCGACAACGCTAGGCCACGTTGCGGCAACGCGGAATAGACGAGGTCGGCCTGGACCCAGCCCCGCTGGCAGGGCACCGTCTCGCCGCCGCCTTCCTTGGCCCCGTCCTCGCCGGCGAACCCAACTTCGGCCACTGACCTGAGTAAGAAGCCCCGATTTCCGGGGCTTCTCACATAGCGGGGGCACGATTCGATCCCATTAGCGACTCGCTGATTCCCCTTGAGTGCACGCTTCCCTGGATTCGACCCTATGGCTGAGCCGCCGGGAAGAACCGAACAGCACCCCGGGATCACACCGACCGGAGGGCGCTCCGATGTGATGCAGTCCCTCCTCGTTGGGGCCGACACGTTTGAGAGCCCGAGCTTCTCAACCGTGCCACAAAGTCGTTCGAGCGACTGCATACGCAAGATGACTACGGCGCGCTGCCCGAGTTCAACCGGTCGTCGCAACACTCCTGGTTGACGGGGTCGATGGTAGTGCGCCAGCCGGCGGTGGTGGGCCAGGGTTCCGCGTCGGCGATTGCGGAGGCGGCGTATCTGCCGGAGCGGTCGCCGACGCGGAACTCCGCTTTTGTGCCGGTTGTTGAGCCGCCGCGTCGCGCGGCTGACCCTCGCCCGGCGGGGTGTGGCTCAGAAAGACGAGCAGCGGTTAGGCTGCGGCGGCGAGCAGGTGGTCGTTGAGGGCTTCGGCGGGTGTGCGCCAGCCGAGCGTCTTGCGCGGCCGGGTGTTGAGGGCGAGCGCGACGGCGGCGAGCTCGTCGGGGCCGTGGCGGCTGAGGTCGGTGCCCTTGGGGAAGTACTGGCGCAGCAGCCCGTTGGTGTTTTCGTTGCTGCCGCGCTGCCAGGGGCTGTGCGGATCGCAGAAGTAGATGGCGACGCCGGTGTCGATCCGCAGCTGGGCATGCTCGGCCATCTCTGCGCCCTGGTCCCAGGTCAGCGAGCGGCGGAGCTGGGCGGGCAGCGTTCTGATCGACGCAGCGATCGCGTCGCGCACCGCCTCGGCGCCGTGTCCGGCCAGCGCCGGCCCGTTGTGGACGCGGGGCCCGTCGCCGTGGCCGTCCATCCGCGGCAGGTGCAGCAGCATCAGATACCGGGTCGTGCGCTCGACCAGGGTGCCGATCGCCGAGCTGTCGAGGCCGAGGATCAGGTCGCCTTCCCAATGTCCGGGGACCGCTCGGTCCTCGACTTCGGCGGGCCGTTCGCTGATCATGATCTCGGGCCGGACGAAGCCCTTGCCGCGTCTGCGCGCCCGCGCCCGCGGCACCCGCAACGCCCGTCCGGTACGAAGACAGGCGGTCAGCTCGCGACGCAGCGCGCCGCGGCCTTGCACGTACAGCGACTGGTAGATCGCCTCGTGCGAGATCCGCATCGCCTCATCATCGGGGAAGTCGATCCGAAGCCGGTTCGCGATCTGCTCGGGGCTCCACGCCTTCGCCCAGCGTCTATCCTGACGTCGACCGTGTCGGCGACCGACGAAGCGCACATCCGGCCCGGGCACCGGATCGCCGTCAGGCCTCGCGATCACCCCGGCGAGCCGATCCTGCACGTAGGTGCGCAACGCGTCGTTCGCCGCGAGCTTCGCGACCTTCGGGCGGCTCGCTCGTCGCTCCGCGTGCCACTGCGCCGTCGTCGCCCGATAGGTGACTGAATGGCTGCGTGTGGAGGCGTTACGGCGCAGCTCCCTCGAGATCGTTGACGCAGAGCGACCCAGCCGGCGAGCGATCTCTCGCACCCCGACCTGCTGAGCGCGAAGGATCGCGATCTCTTCCCGCTCGCTGAACGACAGATAGCGCCCCGACAGCGGGGCCAACGAAATTGGCGGCATGCCGCCACCGTCGCGGAACCATCGGCCGCCCACCGCGCCCGACACCCCTGCCGCAGCGGCCGCCTCCTCGCTCGACCGACCGGCCGCAATCTCCCGCCAGAACTGCTGCCGGTCCTCCCGCCGCGCCACCGACGGCCGCCCCGGCGACCACATCTGCCCGCGCAGCGCACGAATCGCCTGCTGTCGCTTGCCCACACCCATCGCGCACCACCTCCATCACAAGGTGTTGCAACGACCAATTGAATCCGCCCTGGTCGTAGTGCTCGCCGCGCGCTGACCCTCGAAGCGCCGAAGCGCGCACGGGTCTGCCCAGACTCTGGTTGACATGGTTTGGTCTTCAGGCTGCCTCCGTGTGCATGGTGTGGAGGGCGAGTTCGTATTCGACGGGGGTGAGCTTGCCGAGGGCGCGTTGGCGGCGTCGGTGGTTGTAGGTGTGTTCGATCCAGACGGTGATCGCGAGGCGGAGCTCGTCGCGCGTTCGCCAGGGGTGTCGGTCGAGGACGTTCTTCTGCAGCAGCGCGTAGAACGATTCCATCGCGGCGTTGTCGCCAGCGGCGGCGACGCGACCCATCGAACCTTGCAGCTTGTTCGCGGCGAGCACCGCCCGGAAGGGCCGGGAACGAAATTGCCCAGGCTCAACCGGTCGTCGCAACACCGGTTTGTTGACTTGATTGTAAATGCATATTCAATGCCTCAGCCGGCGTCCGCCAGTCAAGTGTCTTGCGTGGTCGGCTGTTGATCGTGGCGGCGACGGCTTCGAGCTCGTCCGCGCTCCAGCGGGCGAGGTCTGTTCCCTTCGGGAAGTACTGGCGCAGAAGGCCGTTGGTGTTCTCGTTCGTGCCGCGCTGCCAGGGGCTTTGCGGGTCGGCGAAGTAGACCGGGATGCCGGTTTCGACCTTGAACTGGGCGTGAGCGGATAGCTCTTTGCCGCGGTCCCAGGTCAGCGAGCGGCGCAGCTGGGCGGGCAGCGTCGTCATCGTCGTCGCCAACGCGTTCTTCATCGTGACCGCGCCATAGCCGGGGTGTTGCAACGACCACTTGAATCCACCCAATCAGCCGCGTTCACAACGTCTGTGGGTAGGACAACTAGCTATTCATCGTTCGGAGCGTGCCGGCCCTTCCGACGTCGAGCGTGGAGACTTCTACAACCGGCTTGAACAAGACCGGGCTGGTCCCGCATGCCGGGAAAGACTAGAAACTTTGGACGATTGAAGAGCGCAATCGGAACACAGAGACCTCCTAGGACCACGCCGAAGTATCCTGCCCACAGCTCCACCGGTCCCGAAGACAAGATCGTCACCGCCATGGCGATCACAAATGGAGTGCCAAGTAACGACATTCGTAGGACTGCTTGCCACGTAGCCCGTCCCCAGGGCCAGTATGAAGGCGGCTCATATGTCGTTTCGCTGGATGGGCGCCTCCAGTCCTGCCGGAAATCTCCTATCCCGAAATACACGAAAACCACGACAGATGCAATCAAGACATATTTCACTATCAATGTTTTCCGAGATATTTATTGCCGATACCTTCACCGAAAGAGCGTCCCAACTTATCCCCGAGCGGTGCCATCACAACCGCACATCCAAGCGCTGCTGGGGAATCCCCGAACCGCGCGCACCTGCTGACGTACGCGGCTCCGCCCAACATTCCGAATCCGTTGGTCAGCATCGCGCGTCCGGCAGCGACTCGCCAGGAGTCGCCGCTCCTGTGATTTGCCGCCACATCGGCGGCGAGAATGACCAGCTGCGCGCTCGGAATACTGTACTTGAACGTCGATGAAACCAGTTCCTTTGGACCTATCTCTCTCACTCCGTCGAGTGAGCCGAACATCGCGAGACTTGACTCTCCTAGCAGCTTTTTCAGTGGGTTTTCGCTTCTCTTCTCCCTCCTGACGAGCCTGCCGTCGAGATCTAATGCGTTCGCGGGATCTTGGCCTGCGTAGTCGTAGGTATTGGCTGATCCGCCTTCGACCGGGTCAGGTGAGAGGAAGCGTCCGACGCTTGGGTCGTACGGGCGTGCGCCCATTTCGATGAGACCCGTCGTGGTGTCGAGTTTCTTGTCCCAGCGGCCGGTCCATTGTTCGGTGGTGGTGTTGGCGACGGGTGTTTGGTCGGGGGTGCCGTAGGGGTCGTAGGTGTAGGCGCCGGCGCGGTCGCCTGCTTGGTCGGCGGTGGCCGCGAGGTCGCCGTGGCCGTTGTAGTACTGGTAGGTGACGGTGCTGCCGGTGGTGGGTGGGCCTGCGTAGTGGGCGAGGTCGCCAGCGGGGCCGTCCACGTCGGTGAGGGTGATGGTGGCGGAGCTGTTGGTTTCGAGGAGTCCGCGGAGGAGGTAGCGGGTAGTGGTAGCGCCCGTTGCCTCGCGTTGGCGTCGGAACCCGCTGGGGTCGAAGCCGTAGGTGAGGGTGGTTGCTCCGTAGGTGCCGCCGGTGAGGCGGCCGCGGCCGTCCCAGGCCAGGGTGTTGTCACCCTGGTCAGAGACTTGGCCGTCGTCGGTGTAGCCGTAGCTGGTCGCGGTGACTCCGTCTGTTGTGCTTGTCAGCTGGTCGAGTCCTGGTGTTGTTCCAAGATCGTAGGTGTAGGTGGCGACGGTACTGCTGTCGTCCTGGATTTCGATGCGGTTGGAGTCGAGGTCGAAGCTGTAGTCGCGGACGGTGGAATCGGGGAGCGTGACCTGGGAGAGCCTGCCGGCGCTGTCGTAGACGTAGTCGGTCGTTTCGGTTGTGAGTCCGTCCCCTGTTCGGGTCTCTTGTTTGCGTTGGCCGTTGCCCCAGTAGGTGTAGGCGTAGTCGGCGATGGGGCTGTCTTCTGTGTCGGCGGGTGTGGTGGAGGGGAGGGTTTCGAGGGTGCCGTGGCGGTTGACGAGTTGGGTGAGCCAGCCGGCGGGGTTGATGTTCGTCCAGCTGTAGGTGCCGTTGGGGTATTGGGTGGCGCGGAGGTTGCCGCGGCTGTCGTAGTAGAAGCCGTAGCCGCGCTCCGCCGGATCGGTCATCGCGACGAGCCGGTCTGCCTCGTCGTAGGCGTAGCTGGTTGTGTAGACGGTCTGGCTGGCAAGCGGGCCTTTGGCGAGGCGTCGTTGGACGGGGTTGCCGGCTTTGTCGTAGACCGTCTCGAGCTCGGCGCCGAACGTGTCCGTGGTCCGGAGGGTTGCGGCCTGTTCGTTGTATTCGGTCTTGAGGATGCCTGTGTCGTTGAGCGCGAGCCGTTGGTTGCCGACGGGGTCGTAGACGTAGCTTGTGGCGGTGCTCTCGCCGGGTGCTTTGTCGGCGATGAGTCGGCCTTCGCCGTCGTGGCTGTTGCAGGTGGTGCCGGCTGCGTTTGCGATCGACTGTGGTCTGCCTCCGGCGTCGTATCGGGTCTCGGTGGCGGCGATGCCGTCGCGGGTGAAGGTTTGGAGGAGTCCTGCTTGGTTTGTTGAGCTGGCGCCGGTGCAGTCGGGGGTGGCGGTGGCGCCGGCGGCGTAGTAGTCCCAGCTTGTTTCGTAGCCGCTGGTGGCGCTCCCGGTCAGGTCACCGCTGCTGTTGATGCTGCGGGTCGCGTTCCCTTTCGGCATCACTTTGCTTGTCATGTGGCCGAAGGCGTCGTAGCTGTAGCTGGTGATCAGGTTGTCGGTTGCGACTTTGATGAGGCTGTAGTCGGAGAGACGGGTTTCGGGTTGGGCGTAGTGGCTGAACGCGATCCGGGTGGAGGGCTCGTCGGTCGCGCCGGGGGTGAGCACGCTTGTGGTGTTGAGGTAGGCGGGAACGAACGCGCTCGCGGGGATGACGGTGCCGGGGTCGATCTCGCAGCTGTCGCAGCCCCACTCGAGTTGGATGCCGTAGAAGGGGTCTTCGCTGAGCAAATGCATGCCGGTGTGGGCGGAGGCGAGTGTGCGGCCGGCGGGGTCTTTGCGTAGCTCGAAGCCTTGGTGCATGTACTCGACGGTGATTGGGTGGTTGCCGGCGGTGAGGTGGATCGGGATCGAGCTGCTTGTGTCGCCGCGGCCGACGGGTTTGTCGATCGCGACGACGTTGTTGCCGCGGCTGTCGGTGTCTTGCAGGACAAGGCGCCACGCTTGCGGGCTCTCGCCGTGGATCGTGAAGGTGTAGTCGCCTGTGTCGTCGATGACGAGCTGGCCTTTCCAGCGCACCGAGTAGTAGGGGTCGTCGGGGTCGTCGAGCGGGGTGCCTTCCGACCAGTCGAAATCGACGTTGGCGTCGAGGCGCTCCAGCTGGGGTCGGCCGGCGAGGTTGCTGTTTGGGTAGTAGGAGGCACGCAGTCCGCCGAGGCCGGGGCCGGGGTCTTCCTCTGTGCCGATCTTGGTTTCGTCGTAGCGGTAGCTGGTGACGGGTCGTTCGAGCGCACCTTCTCCGTCGGGGTCGGGGCCGGTGACCGAGGTGAGCGTGTTGTTGGTGGGGTCGTAGGCGTAGTCGGTTGGGTTGCCGTCTTCGTCTTCTGTCCATTCGAGCTGGTCGCGGCTGTTGTAGGCGGCAAGGGTGTAGTTGCCGAACACGTCGACCTTCTCGAGCGGATGGGAGCGGCCATCCCAGAGCACCCGCGTGTACTTCGGGGTTGTTTCGCCTTGCTGGCTGGGCGGGGTGATCGTGGTGCAGCCGACCGCGTCTGGGAGCTCGAGGTCGTGTGTGTGGGCGGGGTCGTCGAGGGTGTAGCTGCAGGGCGTTTCGTAGTCGAGCGTCCAGGTGGAGGTGCGCTGCGTGACCGTGCCGTAGCGGCGGTCACGGAACGGCCCGTCCGCGATCGAGCTGACGCGGCTGTCGTCGTAGCCGATCCGGACCGCGTGCGTCGACAACGTGCTCGGGCTGATGGTCGGGTTGGTGGCGTCGAGGTCGTTCGCGTTTCGGATCGCGGCGGGGGTGCCGTCGGGGTTGTAGGAGACCCGCCAGATGTCGCGGCTGCCGTCGTTGATGGTCGCGAGCTTCCCTGTTGCGTCCGACTGTCCCTTGAACGTCCACTCGACGCTGTCGGGGCCGCTGATGCAGACGAGCGCGCCCGAGCAGGACCAGTTGAGGGTGAGGGTCGCGAAGACGGTGGTGCCGTCTTTGATTGCGACCGAGGTGAGCTTGTTGCTGGTGTAGGTGTAGACGACTTTGGCGCGGCCGTTTGCGGCCGAGCTTGTCTCTGCGCTTGTCAGCTGCGCGATGCCGGTTGTGGCGTTGGCGCTGCCGTAGCTGTAGATCGATCCGTCGGGGTCGACGAGGGTGTAGCTGCCGTTTCGGTTGCGTGAGAGCTCGGCGCCGTCGGCTGCGGCCGAGACGTAGCTGCCGGTTTCGCCGAGCTGGCCGTACTCGTCGACGGAGCCGTCGGCGGAGACGCGGGCGATCGAGGCGAGCCGGTGGCTGCCTGTGAGCTGGCTTCGGTCGATGAGGACGGAGGTGGGGCTGTCGTTGCCGCCGCTTGTGTTCATCGTCCAGCCGGCACCGAGCCCGAAGCGGTCCGAGCTGTCGCTGCTGTTGTAGACGAAGGAGACGCTGAGGTCGCCGCCGCCGGTCGGGAAGCTCGGCCCGGGCAGCGTGAGGATCAGGTTGCCGGTGACCTCGTTGACGGCGAGCGGGCCGTGGCTGAAGATGGGCCAGTAGTCGCGCACCCCAAGCCGCGGCGGGTCGTAGCTGAATGTGCGTACCGTCGACCAGCCGGAGGCGGATCCTTGCGGGCTGGTTGCTTTCAGCCGCCAGCGGTAGTCGGCGCCGGGAGCGAGGGTGCCCTCGGGGACGATGTAGGTCGAGGCGCCGACAACGGTCTGGTCGACGAGCGGGCTCGCAAAGCTCGTGTCGGTGTCGTCTGTGAGCTGGTAGCGGTACGAGATGTCGCTGCCGAGCGAGGTCGTTTCGAGGGTGACCTGTTCAGCGGTGACGGTGGCGCCGCTTGCCGGCGAGACGGGCTGGGGGTGGATGCCGCGACCGTTGAGGTAGTGGGCCTCGATCGCGCCGGCTGTGAGGTCGTCGTCGTAGATCGCGGCCTCGTCGATTGAGCCGTCGAAGTAGCCGGGATAGTAGGTGGCCGCATCGTCGATGTCGAACTTGCCGATGAACACGTTGGCGAGCGTGTCGGCGGAGACAGCCGAGGCGGTCGAGTCGACCTCGACCCCGTTGACGTACAGCTTCATCGTGGTGCCGTCGTAGCTTCCGACCAGATGCGACCACTGGTTGGCTGGTAGCGGATCGGTGCCTGCGGCGGTCTGGCTGCCGCCGGAGCCGGAGCGGACAAAGCGGGGGGTCAGGTCGGGCCAGTCGACGAGCAGACCGATGCCGGTGTTCGCGGTGCCGCCGCCGTTCATGCCGTAGCTGCCGATCACCCCGCCCGCGTAGCTACCGCCGTCATCGACGGGTTTGATCCATGCTTCGAGGCTGAACGAGCCGGTGCCGCTGGGGAGCAGGTTCGGCGAGCCCTGTCCGATCTGGACGAAGGCACCGTTGGGGGTCAGACCGGAGCCGGATTCGACCTGGATCGGCACATACGCGTGGTCATCCCACAGCGGCAGCCCATCAGTGCGGGTTGAGGACGCGCCCGAGGAGCTGCAACAGGTCGTTTTCGAGCCGCTGTACCCGTTCCCGGTCGCATCGGCGAAACTCGACGTCTCACCCAGCCGCCAGTAGCCAAGCGGCGAATCAGCAACAAGGGACGCGACTATCGCGGTCGCATCAGAGGTCGCATCGGTCGAGCCGGCCGCGTTCGTCGCGCTCACGACGACGCGGATGGTCGAGCCGGCGTCTGCTGCCACCAGCGTGTAGCTGGCGGCGGTGGCGCTGCTGATGTTGGAGCAGCTCGCGCCGGAGCTGTTACAGCGCCGCCATTGATACGCAAACGACGTCGGGGCGTTCTCCCAGTCGCCGTCTGTCGCCTGCAGCTCGTCGTCGACATGGGCGACCCCGGCCGCGGTCGGCAGGTCGCTGTTGACCGGCGCCGGCAGCGCGCTGATCACTGCGCTCACGGTCGAGTTGGCTGACGTCGAGCCGCCCTGGTTTGTCGCACTGACGACAACCCGGACCGTGTTCGTCTCGTCATCATCGACAAGCGTGTATGCCGAGGAGGTGGCGCCGCCGATGTTGGAGCAGCTCGCACCGGCCGAGTTGCAGCGCTGCCACTGGTAGGCGAAGCTCATCGGCGTCACGCCCGCCCAGTTGCCCTCACTCGCCATCAGCTGCCCGCCGACCGCAGTACCACCATCGATCGCCGGAACGTCGGTGCTCGACGGCGCGGCCGGGTTCGCGATCGTCGAGGTCGCGCTCGTCGTCTCGCTCGTGTCACCGACCGGGTTCGAGCTCGTCACCACCGCCCGCAAGGTCGAGCCCTGATCGGTGCGGCTGGCCGTGTAGGTCGGATCTGTCGCCCCGACGATGTCGGCGCAGCTTGTGCCACCGCTGTTACACAGCCGCCACTGATACGTGTAGCTGACCGGGGTCGCAGCCACCCAGACGCCGTCTGCGACGCTCACCGTCTCCCCGACCTGCGCGGTTCCTGAGATCGCCGGCGGCGTTGTGTTCAACGGCAGACCAATCAGAACCGGCACCGACGAGGCGTCCGTCTCACCGCCAACGTTCGAGGCGGCCACGACCACCCGCACGGTGTTGTCGGTGTCGTCGCTGTCGAGCAGATACGTGGAGGCAGTCTCGCCGCTGATATCGGCGCAGCTCGCCCCGGCCGCGTTGCAGCGTTGCCACTGATACGCATACGTGATCGTCGGCAAACCCGTCCAGGTTCCATCCGCCGCCGTCAGCGTCTGGCCCTGCTGGCGGGTGCCGCTGACCGTCGGCAGCACCGTGTTCACCGGCGGCTGCGGCGCCGTCACCACATCCGTCGCCTCCGACACCGCCTCGGCGGACCCGTACGCGTTCGTGCCGGTGACCCTCGCCCGGATCGTGCCATCGAGATCAGCCGAATCGACCGTGTACGTGGAACCAGTCTCGCCCGAGATTGGGGCGCAACTGCCGCCACCGCCATCGCAGCGCAACCACTGATACGAGAGCGTCACCGACCCATCACCAACCCATGTTCCGGCGGTCGTCTCGAGCTCGCCGCCCTCCTGCACAACACCGCTCACAACCGGCGCCACCGTGTTCTGGGGGCTGCCGACAACGACCGTCGCGTCTGAGGCCGCGGTTGCCTGATCGACGGAGTTCTCGGCCGTCACCGCGACCCGCAGAGTCGAGCCGAGATCAGCGCTGACCGGCGCATAGGTGGAGGCCGTCTCCCCGGAGATATCGGCGCAGCTCGCTCCGCCGCTGTCACACAGCCGCCACTGGTAGCTGTAGCTGAACGGGGTCGAACCGGCCCAGCTGCCATGGCCGGCCGTCAACGTCTGCGACTCCTGCACCAAACCCGTGATTGCAGGCAACACCGTGTTCACCGGGGCGCCGTCGGCGACCACCGCCGAGGCGGCCGAGGTCGCCGACTGCGAACCAGCGCCGTTCGTTCCCGTCACCCGCACACGCACCGTATCGCCGAGATCGTCCTCGACCAGCGTGTAGGTCGAATCCGTCGCACCCTCGATCTCGTCGCAGTCCTCGCCGCCGGAATCGCAGCGAAGCCACTGATAGTCGAAGCTGATCACGGGGTCCCCGGCCCAGCCGCCCGCTGTCGCGCTGAAGACTTGGCCAACCTCGGCCGTGCCAAAGAGATGCGGCGGATCCCACGGATAGTTGTACGGCGACCCGGCAGCACCGATCACAAGCAACGTGCTCGCAGAAGCCGAATCGCTGCCTGACCCGTTCGTAGCGGTCACGACGCCGCGCAGCGTGTAACCGATATCGCCACTCGCTGCCGTGTAGGTCGGGTCGGTCGCCCCGGAGATGTTGCTGCAGCTCGCCCCGGCCGCGTTACAGCGCTGCCACTGATACGAGAACGTGAACGGGCGCGCACCGGCGAACACGGCCGGCGTGATCCCCTGCTCGTCCCCCACCCAGTACCCACCCCACACATACGGGTACGGTGTCCCCTCCAGAAACGTTGGGGCGCCAGTGTCGTCCAACACCCACCCCCAATCCGTCCACATTTCTTCGTTGCCATCATCGTTACTAGCTGTCACCGCGACCGCGATCGTGTGCTCCAAGTCGCCGCTGACCGTCTCGTAACTGGTTCCGGTCTCTCCACTGATTGGCTCGCAATCCTCCCTGTCCACGCCGCAACGCATCCACTGGTAGTCGAATGTGATCGGCGCCAGGCCCGACCAATCGCCTTCATCGACTGTCAACGTATCGCCGACAGCGACCACGATCGGCCAGTCCTCGGAAAACCATGGTCCCGTCGTTGCCCACGGTGGTGCGTGCCAGCTCAACGTGAAATCACCTTCGTCCGGGATGACACCGTAGTTTCCAGTTCCGTTCGACACACGGATCAGATAGGTGCTGCCGCCGGTCAGGAACGACGCCGGTGTCAGCGTGTAGTACGGGTCGTCGCCACCACTGCCAGCATCCCAGGTAACCGACCCCCAGCTGCTCGAGGCGCCGTCGCCCCAGTCGGCCTCCCCTTCCATCGAGATCACCGCGACGGTGGGTGCGTCCGCCTGCGTAGTGCCGTCGTATGGGGAGTCGCTGCCCTCCGTCGAGAAGTAGTACATGCCATCCGACGGCGGCGTGAAGCAGTACCACACAGACCTCGACGCCACAACAGGCACATGCCGTGAGTCGAACGAGTCCGGGTCGTCGCTTCCCACCTCTGCTGGGTCGCTGCCGTCTTGAATCGTCGCGTCAGTGAGCGTCCCCTCGACCGTCCCCGTCTGGCCGAAGATCTCCTGGGCGTCCGAGTAGTCGTCGTTCGCCGGCCCGCCGCCCGGGCCCGCCACATCGCCCGCCAGATCCCCGCACACGCCAACCGGGTCCGCGCGCACTACTCCCGCCGACACGAGGCCGACAAGCACGACAACTGACAGCACAGCTCCCGCCACGAGCCACCACGACCGGCCGCCCGACGGCATGCCGACAACAGGCCGAAGCCAACGGAAGCCCATCATTCGTTCCCCTCCTTGAAGAGACGGCTCCGGCGAACGCTCGCCCAGAGCCCGTGTGCTGTGCCGCCCGATTCAGACAGAAGGCAAACAGTGAAACCATCACCCGGACGGGGGCAATCCCACCGTCAGAGAGTGACCGGAACGGCCATGCACCGACTTGTCGAAAGACACAGCCCGTGCAAGTCGCGGACGCCGAGCAACGGTTTAGACGACCGGAGCTACTCGAAGGCGGCTCGAACCGAGGATGTCCGGTCAAGCCGGACGACGCACTCGTCCCGGCCCTGGCAGCTGCCGGACCAGCCAACAAACGTGGCGCCTCGTGCGGGTCGCGCCCGCAACACTGCCGTCCCGGCCACGTCAACGCTCAGTGAACAACGGGAAGCACACGAGAGCCCTTCGAGGTTGCCGGCGATCCGCCCCCGACCGACCACGCGCAGATGAAGCTGACCGGCCGAGTCGAGCCGGCGAAGCCAGGCGGAGTCGCGGATGTCGAACCAGTCACCCGAGTGCCCGTAGTAGTCGTCTCGGCCGACATCGAGCCGCACCTGCGCGAGCGACGTCGCGACCGCGGTCGGCGATAGGACATCGCGGACGCTGTCACACGGATGGCTGCGGTCGCCGGGACACGCATGCGGCGGCCCAACCAGAGGCATCGCACCCAACAGATGCAGCAACTCATGCGCGACCACCAATCCCAACCCGACCCCTTCGCAGGCCCGCAGATAGACAACCGCATACGCAGGAGCCCCCGTCGGGCCACCGCCGCCCTCCCCACACACACCAGGATCCGGCGGCTGCCCATCCCAGGCGACCAAGTAGCGCTTCTCGCCGCCGGCGAACCCCGCTGCCTCGACCGCATCACGAACCATGCCCGCGTCAACCACCAGCCCCTCGGCAGGTGCAGGCAGCACAACCGCGGACAGATCAAGCCGAACCCCGCATGCCGTCCGGGCGAGATCAAAGCGTGGGGCCCGCCCGGGATCCTGACGCCGCCACCACTGATCGACCGAACCCACGGCGCGCCGCAACTGCGATGCTACGCTCGCGGACCGATCACGCCCGCCCGCCGGCCTCGCATAGAGCACGTGGATAGACGGGCCGATCGCCCCCGCTGGCGCATCCCCCGCCGCGGCCGGCGCGCACGTGTTCCTGCCCGACGACGCAGCCCCCGCCGCGGCGAACGCCGCCCCGAACAAGGCAACGACACACACCAGCCAACGAGAACGGCCAAACATCACCGGCCGACGCTAGAACATCCCCGAACCGGCGCCGACCCCCAACCAGGGCATCCCGCACCACGAAAACGAGAACAACTCTCGACAGCGCACAGAAGTTGACGACCGCGGGCAGGATCTGCAATGAGTACCCGGTGAACAGCTGCCTGTTTCCCTGGATGTCGCCGTGAGCAGCGTCGCCTACGACTATCGCGAGCCTGAGGGGTGGGCCGAGCGGGTCTCTGGCTTTGATCAGAAGTACCTCGACGAGGGCGCCGAGATCGTCCTGTACGGACGCTGTCCCCGCTGCCACCACGAGATGGACGTCGAGTTGCCGATCGCGCTCCAGACAGGCGGGCTGAAGGTCAGCCAAGCCGCCGACTCGCAGCTCCTCGAGCGGACAG
This sequence comes from uncultured Gaiellales bacterium, assembly GCA_964581085.1. Taxonomy (GTDB): domain Bacteria; phylum Actinomycetota; class Thermoleophilia; order Gaiellales; family Gaiellaceae; genus Gaiella. The sequence goes on from CAZOMP010000005.1 coordinate 112,798, forward strand.
CGCGAGCCGACGATGGCCAGCCCGGGTCAGCGGAGTTCGAGAAGATCGCTCACTGCAACTGCCAGATGCCGCACAAGGGCCGCCCCGATGATGCCAAGGAAGGCTGCGGCGCGTTCGGGGCGCTCGTGATCGGCTGAGATGCCGCAATACGTCCGCGTCCGAGCGCGAGGAACCGCCGCCACGATCGTCGAGGCGAAATGGGACAAACTCGCCGAGGACCTTCAGTTCACCGCCCTCGCCTCGATCCGCGCCATGGCAGAGAAATGGGCAGGCACAATCGCCACCCTGCTCGCGATCTTCGGGATCGTCACCCTCGTCAAAGGACCCGACGACCTCAGCAAAGTGACCGGCTCCTGGGGCTGGTCGATCGTCCCAAACGCCGCGATCGAAACCTGGATCATTCTCCTCCTCGGCCTTACGGTCGCTCTCGCGGCAACAGCGACAGTGCTCGCCGCCAGCGCTGCCTACGGCATGCCACGCCACTTCCGCTTCGTCGGTGAAGCAGTACGCCGCCTCTACCGCGACGAAGCAGCAGCCGCCGCCCGCCGCCTCTACTGGGCCCGCTCGACAGCCATCACCGCTGTCATCACCTTGTCGATCGCGATCGGCCTCACATGGCTCAACACCCCAGACCAACCCGCAACACCCACCAAAGTCCTCGTACTCGACAACGACGGCATCCGCGCCTGCGGCGACCTCCAAACCAGCACAAGCAAAGACCAGCTCGCGGTACTCGAAAAGGGAAAGAAGCTCGCCACCCCCATCAACACCGCCGACATCACCGCCATCGCAACAATCGCAACCTGCCCCGGCTCGTAGCCACTTCCAGCAGGTCTACAACGACACCCCACAGTCAGGACGTTCACGCGTCGTTCCAATCACGCGCCCAGGTCCTAACTGGGCATCTTTCAAACCCGCCCGAACCCCTGAGACGGCTCCTCGCCCGAGTCCGATGACCCCCCTCAGAGTCTCACGCCTTGCCGGAACTGGCAGGCGCGCGGGACTGTCACTTGTTCCTCTGTCAAGCCGCTTCGGCGAGAGCGAGCGTGAGGTCGGTTCGTGGCCGTACGGCTAAAGAAACCAGATCGTTCTAGCCTCTTCTCTGTAATGGATGAGATGGCTTCTGCGATCGAAGATCTCTATCGGGAGCGGTACACGCGTTTTAGGAACGGTGTCGCGCCGGTCGCGGGCAGCTATGAAGCCGCCCGCGACGCAGTCCAAGAGGGCTTTGCGCGAGCGCTGCGGTCGCGGGATCAATATTCAGGCAGTGGCTCGTTGGAGGGCTGGGTGTGGCGGATTGTCCTGCGCACGGCTCTTGAGCAGCAGCGACCCGCGGAGCCGCTGCCGCTCGACGCGATCGATCCGGTGTTTATCGAGCCTGAGCGCGATCTCGCACTCGCCGCGGCGATGCGGGGGTTGCCGCCGCGGCGGCGGCTGGTCGTCTTTCTGCGCTACTTCGCTGACCTGCCCTACGAGACGATTGCCGAGGTGCTCGAGATTGGACAGGGCACTGTTGCTGCGACGTTGGCGCAGGCGAGACGAGAGCTTGCTGAGATCTTGAACAACGAAGGAGTCCGGCCATGAGTGACGCGATCGATCAGCTGATTCAGGAGCGCTTCGACGCCGTCGCGACGCCGAGCGGCGACGCCGACTGGGGCGAGGTGCTTGCCCGCTTGGAGGCCATCGATGAGCGCGTCCCCAACCGTCGGGAGGGCGGCAGCCGTGTGCGCTGGGCGCGACGCCGCATTGTGCTCGCCGCCGCTCTCATCGTGCTAGCGGCAACCGCGACGGCCGTCGCCTTCGGCTGGCCGCAAACCTTCATCGACTTCTTCGCCTCTCCCTCTGCGCCTGAGATCGTCAAGATCTCGTTCGGCGCGCAAAACGTCGCCGCACCGGTCGGGATGAGTCCAGAGGCGATCCCCGGGGAAGCGAGGGAGATCCTGACCGCGAACGTCGACGGCACCGCGCACACGCTCTATGTCGCTCCGACCAAGAGCGGCGGCTTCTGCTACGAGTGGACAGACGCGAGCGGCGGCTGCGCCCCTGCGAAGAGCAGGCCAACGAGCGCGGCGATGCATGCGATCGGGCCGCTCGGCATCAGCTGGATGGGCACGGACTACCCGCTCGTTCTCAGCGGCTGGGCACGCTCCGGCGCTACGACGACGGTCCAAGCGCGCTTCGCCGACGGAACCCGGGCGACAATCCCCGTCACCTGGGTCTCGGCACCAATCGACGCAGGCTTCCTGCTCTACCCAGTTCCGACCGCCCATCGCACGAGGGCGAACGCCGTCACCTCCGTCGTCGCGCTCAACCGGGACGGCCAGATACTCGGCCGACAAGACTTCCCGTTGACCGACCCACTCGACCAACTCGTCCTGCAGGACCTACCTGACGGCACGATAGAGACGCTTCCCCGACGCGCGGACGCAGCGGCCGCGCGGAAGATCATTAGCTTCAGGGCCAGCAACGGCTCCGATGTCCGGCTCTGGCTGATGCCGCGCGAAGGCGGCGGCGTCTGTTACGCCTACAACCAGGGCACCGGATGCCCCCCGCCCGACGCCACGGCAACAGGCCCCGCCTTCGCCGGTGGGTTCAGCGTTGGCCCCAAGCGCATCCTCTTCTTCGCCCACGCGAAGCCGGAAATAGCAGCGATCGAGCTGCGCTACCAAGACGGCGCCACCGAAAGGCTGACACCGGTCGAGGGTTTCGTGCTCCACGAGGTCCCGCCCGCTCACTACAAGCCGGGCAGGCGGCTCCTGGCAGCTGTCGGACTCGACCAGAGCGAAGAAGCCATCTTCACGCAGCCGTTCCAGCCGCAGCAGACCGGCGTCTACCCATGCGACAAGCCGCTTGACCGCGGCTATGGCGTCAAGACGTGCCCATAGGCCCTTGATCACGGTGACGCGAGGGATTCGTCGACCCGTGGTGCGACGATGTATGGGACGAGCATGCGTGTCCTGACTCTCTGGACGGTCGGTCTGTGCGTCCTGGTTGGCGCGGCAGGTGGTGCTCTTGCCACCGAGACGCCCCCACGTGTCGGGAGTGCTGGCGCGACCGTGGCGCTGCCATCGGGATGGCACTTCTTCGCGGGCGGTGTCGCACCTCGTTCGAAGCCTTACGCCGATCCTCTCGTCCGTATCGTCGTCTCATCGACACGCGCGCTCCCTTATCCGCAGGGATGCAAGGCGGAGGTCTTCCGCTTTTCTCGCGGCGGTGTCGGCCTGATGGTGGTCGAGTGGCTCCACCCCGAGGATCCCGGTAGCTGGCCGAGGCGGCCGCGCCACTTCACCAGCCGGTTGCTGCCCGTCGAGCCAGGGCGCGCGGTTGAGTGTTGGCCGGGACGGGGTGGCGCTGCGTTCTTCCAAGATCACGGCCGCTACTTCGGCGCCTACCTACTTCTCGGCGCCGGAGCCCCCACGTCGAAGGCCGACGAGGCACGCGCGGTGCTCGACACGCTTGCCCTCGGGCGACACCCGTAGCGGTTCAGGCAGGAGTTACAGTCTGCAAGGTACCCGTGAGGCTTATCGTCGCCTTATCCGTCTGCTTGTCGATTGTGCTGCTCAGCGGTGCCGTCGCGCCCTTAGACGCGAACGCTTCGTCCGCCGCGTCCGCGAATGGCTGCAAGACAACCCCACCGTCGGCCACCGTCGCCATGTGGGCAAAGAGCTATGGGATCGCCAAGTTGTCGGGCAACGGGAAGATCTACGTGGCCCTTCCGACCTGGCCTGCGAACCGGGTTGATGGTGTCCTGCATCACAAGATGCCCTGGTTGTTCGCTCCGACGTTCAAGCCGACTGCCCACGTCAGCTTCAGGGTCTACAACGCGGCGGGGGCCAGAGCTGGAACGTTGACGTCGGGGAGCGCCATTGTCCTAGGGAGCGGAGGCAGCGGCCCGGCTCCAACGAGCCTTGATGTTCCGACCCGCGGCTGCTATCGCGTCGTAGCCCAGGCAGGAGCGACGGTCTACAGGGCATGGATCCGGGTCTACTGATCTTCAAGGCCGCATCAACGCGTGCGCAAGTGCGAACTCGTCGCTGGCACAGCCCCAGCTCGGGTGATGTTCCCGTGCGATGCCCCACGCCGGGTTCTATGCTCCGGCCATGCCGCTTCGTCGGAAGCTGACCGTTCTGCTGTCGCTGTTCTTGCGATTGCAGCCGCCGCGAGCAGTGCCGCAGCGGGAGCGCAGCACTCGTCAAGAGCAACTCTGAGGGCATTCACGTTGGAGCCGTCAGGAATCGTGATCCAGATGCACCCGACGGAAGCACCAATACGAGTCAGCACGAGCCTTCAGCACGAGCGCGCCAACAGATCACCGCCCGCGGCCCACCGGTCGTAGGGAGCAGCCGTCAAGCCGAAGCCGTGTGCGTCACTCGAGCCAAACGGCGCCCTAGTAGGTGTACTTGACCGGGTTAGCAGCGCCCGGCTTACGGTACTCATCGGGGACGCGCTTGCCCACATAGCGTTGGCGTAGTTCGTTCGGTGCTTCTTCGCCGATGAAGCCGTAGCGGCCGGGGACTTCCTCGCGGTCAGGGAAGTGGTCTGCGGTCGCCGGGAGCCACTCTCGCGCCACAAACGCCCCAACGATGAGTCCTTGAAGTGTCGCGAGGACGACATCAGCTTGTCTCGCCTTTCGTGGATTCAGCTTCCACGCGTACCGAGTGGCCTCGCACAGTGACCGCTCGGCAGCGCTTCGGTTCACGCTGATCAACAACGCTCGGTCCCTGAAGACCGCAGGCTTTGCCTCGTAGCGAGAGATGATCTCGCGAGCGTGCATGACGCCGAAGTCATTGTTGCCCACGCCGCCCGCCACATTCGTGAGACCCGGATACGCATCGATCAGCGCTGCCTCGACCTCGAAGGCGGTGGCCTCATCCATCCCATGACGGTGAATCACATGGACGACCTCGAAGCCGGCCAACTGGATCTCCCGGATCCGTCGGATCTTGTTGTCAAAGTCGTCGCCTTCGAGGCCGCCGGCCGCGTGGACATGCGAGAAGACGCGATTCCCTCGGCCCTTGCCGACATAGAACGTCTCGCCGTTCCGAGGATCAATCAGCCGATACACATACCAGCCCAACCTTCGACTGACCTGGGGCGAGAAACGGTCGCTGTCCATAGTCCCGGATTGTGACCGACAGGCTCATTGAGTGCGTTCCCCGACCTGCGCACGCGGTTCGAGCCCACTTCCTTCATGAGAGCGAGCGGAATAAGTAGCGTCCCCGTTCGTGGTGTACGAGCACGCTGAGATCGTCGTCCGCGGCTGTCGTGGAGCGCGAGCCGTAGGCGAGCGCGGAGCGACGGCCGCGGGTCGGGGTGGTAGCTGACCACCGTGTCATCCTCGCGAGGTCCTGGAAGACACTCGTAGAGGAGGAGCACGGTGGTCGAGCACACGATGGACGTATCGGTCTGGTTGCGCAAGCAGCTGAAGGAGGCGCACCCGGATCTGTTGCGGGCGATGGTGAAGGAGTTCGCGGAGGCGTTGATGAGCGCGGACGCTGACGCGGTCTGCGGGGCCGCTTGGGGGGAGCGCTCGCCGGAGCGGGTCAACCGGCGCAATGGCTACCGGGAGCGTGACTGGGACACCAGGGTGGGCTCGATCGAGCTCGCGGTGCCGAAGCTGCGGGAGGGCAGCTACTTCCCTGACTGGCTGCTGCAGCCCAGGCGCAGGGCGGAGCAGGCGTTCGTGTCGGTGATCGCCGACGCCTATCTCGCCGGCGTCTCGACGCGGCGGGTCGAGAAGCTCGTGCAGCAGCTCGGGATCGAGCGGATGAGCAAGAGCCAGGTCTCGAGGCTTGCGAAGAGCCTCGACCAGATCGTGGAGGACTTCCGCACCCGCCCCCTGGACGGAGCTCCCTACGCGTATGTGACGCTCGATGCGCTGGTCGTGAAGTGCCGTGAGGGTGGCCGTACCGTCAACGTTGCCGTTGTCCATGCCGTCGGCGTCAACCGGGACGGCTTCCGCGAGTCGTTGGGCCTCGACGTCGTGACCTCTGAGGACGGGGCTGCATGGCTCGCGTTCATCCGTGGCCTCGTCGCCCGCGGGCTGATGGGCGTGAAGCTGGTCAGCTCGGACGCCCACGCCGGCCTCGTCGACGCGATCGCCGCGACACTGCCCGGGGCGGCCTGGCAGCGCTGCCGCACCCACTTCATGCGCAACCTGCTCACCCGGGTACCCAAGAGCGCCCAATCGTTCGTGGCCGCGATGGTGCGCACGATCTTCGCCCAGCCCGACGCCGACATGGTCCACGAGCAGCACGCCCGCATCGTCGCCGGCCTGCAGGAACGCTTCCCCGCCGCCGCGGAGCTCCTCGACGAGGCCGCCGTCGACCTGCTCTCCTTCACCTCGTTCCCGAAGGAGCACTGGCGGCAGCTGTGGAGCAACAACTCGCTCGAACGGCTGAACAAGGAGATCCGCCGCCGCACCGACGTCGTCGGCATCTTCCCCGACCGCGGCTCGATCATCCGTTTGGTCGGCTCAGTCCTCGCCGAACAGAACGACGAATGGGCCGTCGCCTCACGCCGCTACATGAGCGTCGAATCCATCGCCAAAGCCCTCACCGACCCGCCCGCCGACCAGCCCGAGGAGGTGATCGCCATCGCAGCCGCCGCATGAGCATCAGGCGAGGACGACACACTCAGCCTCGTACACCACTTGACGGGACGTGACCGCGGAATAGCACTCCCACGCGTTTGCAGGACTTTTCGTTGTAGTCCTGACAACACGTGAATGGGCCTAACTGGGCATCTTTCAAACCCGCCTGAGGCCCTGACAACCCTCCTCCAGAGTCTCACGAAAGCGTGATGTCAAGGGGCGTCCAATAGTGCGCCAGTTTCGGGCGGCGAAATGTGCACCACCCGGCTGGGGTGGCATTGATCTTCGCCGCTCAGGCGGAGCTGTGAAGCGGCGGAGCCTGAGCGGCGGGTGTGACGTCAAGGCCGCGTTCGCGGAGCCTGTAGCTCTTGCCTTTGAGGGTGATCATGGTGGCGTGGTGGACGAGCCGGTCGATGAGGGCGGCGGCGACCATGGCGTCGCCGAGGATCTCGCCCCATTGCTCGAAGCCGCGGTTTGAGGTGACGATGATCGAGCCGCGCTCATAGCGGCGTGACACGAGCGCGAAGAGGAGGTTGGCGGCCTGGCGTTCGAGGGGGAGGTAGCCGACCTCGTCGACGACGAGCAGCTGGTAGCGCTCCAGCCGGCGGAGCTCGGCCTCGAGTTGGTTGCGGTCCTGGGCGGCTTCCAGCTTCGACACCCATTCCTGGGCGGTGGCGAAGGCGACGCGGTAGCCGCGTTCGCAGGCCTTGAGGGCGAGCGCGGTTGCGAGGTGCGTCTTGCCGGTGCCGGGCGGGCCGAGGAAGCAGACGTTGCCGTGTTCCTCGATCCAGGCGAGCTGCGCGAGGTGGAGCACCAGCGGGCGCTCGGCGTTCGGCTGCGCGGCCCAGTCGAAGTCCTCCAGCGTCTTGAGGGCGGGGAAGCCGGCGTGCCGGATCCGCATGCGGGCACCGGAGGCGTCACGGGCGAACACCTCTGCTTCGAGCAGCGTCTCGAGGAAGCGCTCGTAGGGCCATTCCTGCTCGCGGGCCAGGGCGGCGGTCTGTTCGAGCCGCTCCAGTACCCGTGGTGCTTTCAGCTTGCCGAGCAGATACGGGAGCCGTTCACCGGCCTTGGTCTTGCTCATGCGCAGAGCTCGGCGTAATCGGCAAGCTCGGGCGGCGAGACCTCAACACGCGGTAGCGCGACCGGCGGCGACACCGTCGGCCGCTCCGGGCGCATGATCGGCGGCGGCAGCCAGACGCCCTGCGTGTAGCTGCGCTGGTAGCGGGCGACCTCTACGCCGCGGTGCACGATCCAGACCTGGTCACGGTCAAAGCGCAGCTCGACGCGTTCGTGCACAAGCCGCTCCGGCGCCCGGTAGAAGCAGCCGCCGTGACGCAGGTAGCCGTCGATGGGGACGCGCGTCATGCGGTGGCCGCACCAGTCGAACCGTCCCGGCGGCAGCGGCCGCAGCGCCTGCCGCTCCTCCGCGAGCCGCTCCTCGACGGGGAAGCGGCCCGTCGCGTGCCATCCGCGCGTTGCATGTCCGATCGCGCCAGCCGACGTATTGGACGTCGAGCTCGGCCAGATCCGTGAACCGCCGCGCAGGCCAGAAGCCGCTCTTCAGGTAGCGGACCGCCGCTTCGACCGACCCCTTCTCCCGCGGGCTCGCGGGCGTGCAGGCGGTCGCGTGGAAGCCGTAGTGGCCGCGCAGGTGCAGGAAGCGCCGATTCCAGATCACGCCCTTGCTCTCGCGACGGGCGACGACCGAACGGAGGTTGTCGTAGACGCACTCGCGCGGCACCCCGCCCAACCACTCGATCGCGCGCACGTGCCCCTCCAGGAACGCCTCGATCGTCATCTCGTAGCTAAAGAACGTCGTCTGCGCGCCCGAGTACGGCAGCGACGCAACCAGCGCATAGACGCGCCGCTCCCTGCCCGCCAGCAGTGGTCGGGTCCGCATCTCGGCCCAGTCCAGCTGCAGCACCTGCCCCGGCCGGTAGCCGCTCCGCCGCGCCGGCCGCGCCGCCGCTGGGCGCAGCTCCCGCAACCTGCGCTTGACCAGATCGACCGAGCCGTCGTAGCCGTACTCGTCGCGCAACAGCTCGGTCGCCCGCGGCGCCTTGATCTGCGGCCACTCCACGACCAACTGCCGCAGCAGCGGCTCAAACGGGTCGAGCTTCGACCCCGCCGACTCCCGCTGATACCGCGGAGGCTCGCTCGAGCGCGCCAGCCGCGCAACCGTGCGCCGATTCATCCCCAGCCGACGCGCGACCTCCCGCTCCGAGATCCCCTCCGACACCAATGCCCGCACCTGCGCCCACTCCAACGCGCTCCGCACCTCCGCACCTCTCGCTCGACGTCGTGAACGCCCCGAGCCTCAAACCCAGCCCGGACACGATCAACAGCACCGCGAGTGGTGCACTTTTCGATTCCCGATCCCGGTAAGTATTGGGCGCCCGACATCACATGATGTGAGCAATCCTTCCGGGCAACGTGGAGCAGCCGTCTCCGGGATTCGTAGAAGCCGCCTCTCAACTTGAGTCTTGGCACCGTCGGCCGAGGCCGCCGCTTCGTAGACTTGTGACCCGAGAAGCCGTTGACGTGTAGGACGCGGGCCAAGGACGAGACCGCCGAGGCCAGCTCCCACGGCGGTGATCGGTGTTCTCACCGATTTCATCCTCGCTACTCGGCGGTGACCGGGTCGCTGGCGGGCACGGCCTCCTCGGTGGAGTGAGAGTCGGTCAGGGTCAGGGCGCCCCATCCGGCGATGAGGCCGACGGCGATTGCGAGCGCACCGTAGGTGATGCGTTCGCCGTGGAAGAAGGACTCGACGAGATCGTTGCTCCATGTGCCGGGAGGGAGCGTGGTCGTGACGAGCGCGGCGATGGCGGTGCCGATGACGGCGGTGCCGGGGCTAGGCGATTCAGTTCAATCGGCCTTGCGATCCGTCGTCTGAGCCGCATGAGAGGATGCCGAGTTCTAGAGGAGGCAGGGTGCCGGGAGCGGAAGGAATTGAGGCTTATCGCGTCGACGTCGGCGGCGTACTCGCCGCCGGAGCTTCGTTCTCCGACCAAGATTTCACCGCTCTCCTTCGCGACCGCGTCATCAGTATCGTCCATGACGACACCGGCCGGATCGAAGTCGGAGCGCTTCTTGCGGATCTGGCTGAGACTTCGTTCGCCGGTGAACGGCTGCAGCACATCCTCGAAGATCGTCAGGAACCCGAGCCTTGGAGAATCTGTGAGGCGATCGCCGAAGTGTTCTTGACCGATGAACGCAGCTGCACGTTCCCGTGGCCTACTGGACGTGACCTCAAGAATCCTGCCAGCAGCCCGGCTGGCGCCGACCTCGTCGGATTCGTTGACGACGCCAGAGGCAGTCGATTTGCGTACGGGGAGGTGAAGGCATCCCAATCGCAGGACTCTCCACCATCCGTGATGTATGGCCGCTCCGGCCTGGTGAGTCAACTTGAGAGCTTGCGCGATGACGACCGCGTCAAGGGTCGCCTGATGCGATATCTGGCTTTCAGGGCGAAAAATGCGGCCTGGTTTGACCGTTTTCAGGCGGCGGCTCGCCGCTACCTGAATGACCCTACCGATGTGTCACTGTTCGGCGTCCTTGTTCGAGACATCGCGCCGAACCAACGCGACCTCGAGACGAGAGCTCAAGCCCTCGCCAGTGGTCGGCCAGAGGGCACCGGGATTGAACTGAGAGCGAAATACCTCCCGGTGGGAATGATCGGGCGGATCGCCGAACGCGTTACCGAACTTCAGTCAGATGCCGGTAACAACTGAGGCCCTGCAGGCAGTCGAAGAGCACTGGGCTGTCCAGTCGCTCGATGACACTGCCAGACAGCGGCTCTTCGACCTGGCCCAAACACGCCTGATCGCATCGGCCGTCGGCAAGCAGTTCGAGATCGGCGAGCACGCCGCGGAAGCCGAGGACGTCGATGCTCTGAACGCCACAGAACGGCTCGCCACTGCCTACGAGCTTGCGGCCGTCGAGAACATCGACGCGCTCCTTGGCACATTCGCCGCCCGCGATGCCGACGAGCAGCGAAACATCGCGCAGGCGGGCGCATCTCGCTCATACGAGCTTTTCCGGACGCTGCCGCTGCCAGACGAGCAGTTCGAGCGCATCTTCCACGTGCTCCACCTCGGCTCGCTTGCATACTGCAGCGACCGTTGGGCAGAGCTGCGCGGCTGGCTTCGGGAACGAAGAGACGAGATCGAAGCTCCTTCGCTTGCGGATGCGATCTGGGAGGAACGCCTGATCATCAGGTCGTATGACTGCTGGCGGCGCTTGCTTCAGAAAGACGGATGGAACGACCTCGAAGAGATCGCTGTCCTGATCGCTGGGCTTCGGACCGACCAGGCACAGTTCGAACCCCAGGCGCTCGGAGGCGATGACACCGCGGCAGCTCGCTCCGCAGCCCTCCGACTTGTTGCCCTGTACCACTGGGCGCGTGCCACTGAGCTCCTCGCGGAATACATGCTGCAAGGACAACCCGCAGGCATCGACACCGAGCTTGACCGCCATTTCGACGCCGCCCACAAGGCTGCGGCGGCGTCAATGGACGCGTCCCTTGACGTCCTGCTGCGATGGCTGCACGTCGCCGCGAAACGTATGGCTGCGAACTCAGTCTGGTGGCTGGCACAGCGCTTCGATTCGCGCGTGCCCGACTTCGTCCGTCACGCCACGCGACACCGTGGCCTGTTCGAGCTGCTTCCACCCCAACGAGCAGCAGTGGCCGAACAGGGGCTCCTCGATCCCGCCCAGCGCGCGATCGTCGTCGACCTACCGACCTCAGGCGGAAAGACGATGCTCGCTGAGCTGCGGATCCTCCAGGCGCTGAACCAGTTCTCGGAGCGAAGAGGGTGGGTCGCCTACGTCGCACCAACACGAGCACTCGTCAACCAGCTGACTCGACGCCTCCGTGCTGATCTCGGACCGATCGGGATCGAAGTCGAACAGCTCTCATCGTCAGTAGAGATCGATTCCTTCGAGGCAAGCCTCCTTAGCGCTTCTGAAGACGAGACACACGACTTCGACGTCCTCGTAGTCACACCCGAGAAGCTCGACCTCATCGTCCGCAGCGCAACACTCGAACGGCCGCTCGCGCTCGCGGTGATGGACGAAGCTCACAACATCGAAGACGACGAGCGCGGACTTCGAATCGAGCTACTTCTCGCAACAGTTCGACGCGACTGCCCAGAGGCGAGTTTCCTGCTGCTGATGCCGCACGTGCCGAATGCTGACGATCTCGCAGCATGGCTTGGAGGTGAAGCCGGACGAAGCGTTCAGCTGGGAACGTCCGCTTGGCAACCAAACGACCGCGTCGTCGGGATGTTCTGGCCGGACTCCGAGCCAGGAAGAGGCAACTGGAGCATGCGATTCCGTACTCTGGTCACCACACCAGGAACGATCACGATGGATGGCGAGTACCGCATCGGCGGTGTTCGCCCTCTTCCGGTGCCTCTTTCCTCGGTGAGCAACGGGTTGGGACGGCAGGCAGCGGCGACAGCCCGGATCTTCTCGGATCGCGGCACGAGCATCGCACTCGCTCGGGATATTCCTCTGTGCTGGACGATGGCGCGAGAGGTCGCGTCAACGATGACGACTCACCAGAGCGACGCCATCCCGCTCGTCCAACGGTTCCTCGCAACCGAAATCAGCGCCGACTTCGAGCTGATCCAGCTCCTCGGCAAAGGTGTCGGCGTTCATCACGCAGGGCTCTCGGACGAAGCCCGATCGCTCATAGAATGGCTCGCGGAGGACGGCCATCTCCGGGTTCTGTGCGCGACTACTGGGATCGCACAGGGAATCAACTTCCCGGTCTCGTCAGTGTTCATCGGGTCTCGACAGCTGGCGGGAGTTCCCGCACGCGAGATGTCGAAGAGATCGTTCTGGAACCTCGCAGGCCGCGCGGGTCGTATTGACCAGGACCCAGTCGGCGTCGTTGGTCTCGCTCGGGGGACAAACCCAGCCGAGGTCGAGGCGTTCGTCAGCTCTGCGACCGAGGATCTCGTGTCGCGTCTCGTGACGTTGCTCGAAGACGTTGATCGGCAGGGGCGCCTACACGAACTTCAGCTCGTGATTCACGAGGAACAATGGACGGACTTCCGCACATACGTCGCCCACCTCTGGAACCAACACCAGAGCTTGGACGATGTCGTCGCAGCGTCTGAGCGGGTTCTCCGCAACACCTATGGCTTCTCGATACTTAGGCAGTCGTCTGACGCCGGCGATCGCCAGAAAGCCGACGCGCTGCTCAGCGCCACTCGCCAGTATGCGGCCGAGCTCGCACAACATCCCGAAAACGCGACGCTCGCCGACGCGACTGGCTTCGCACCCGAGGGCGTTCGCTCGGCGATCCTTGATCTGCGACGGCTGGGCGATGAACTCAACGCTGCAGCCTGGTCTCCCCCGCGTTTGTTCGGTCAGACCGGCTCCATCCTTCCCGATCTTGTGGGCGTCATGCTGAACATCCCTCAGCTTCGAGGATCGTTGGGCGAGCTGACTCGCAGCGGGCTCGATCGACGGCGGATCGCGGCCATCTCTGCCGATTGGGTTCGAGGAGATGGCATTGAGATGATCGCCAGGACGTACTTCCAGCAAGGGAACACCGATCTCACGAAGGCGATCAGCAATGCCTGCAAAGCGATCTACCGAACATTGAGCTACGCGGGCACCTGGGGTCTCTCGGCGCTGGCCAAGATGCCGAGCTCCGGGATTAACTTCGAGACACTCACTGACGAGCAACGACGTGCGATCAACAACGTTCCGGCGATGCTCTACCACGGTGTCTCCAGCGACGCGGCCGTGCTGATGCGGATGAACTCGGTGCCGCGCTCCATTGCCGAACCGCTCGGATCGTCATTCGTGGAAGCCACCCAACAACGTCCTACCGATGTGCGTCCCGCGGAAGCGCGTGCGTTCCTTCGGGATCTAGCCGACAGTGATTGGCAACGAGTGGCACCCGCCGAGTCCAAGATGTCAGGATCTGACTATCGCAAGGTCTGGAAGCAACTCTCCGGCGAGTCGGAATGAGAGATCTCGGCAATCAGCAACTGGGTTGGCTGTCTAGATCGACGAAGTGTGTCCGAATCCTGAAGAGACTCACCCTTCGGGACGCGTGATCGGGACGCAGACGTACCGAGGGGTGTGGTGGCTCCCCTCCGACCCCGAGGCCAAGCGTGACGGCACGCTTACCGTTACCGCGGGCGATGCGCGCCTCGATGTGCTCGGCCACTTCGGGCGCGAGATCATCAGCGAGAGCGACCGGGAGATCGTGCACTCCCTCTTCCTCGCCGATCAGGAGCGGATCCTCGGCACAACAACCGATGGCAACCACATCACGCTCGTCGACTGCAGCCAGGCAAGCGGGGGTGGGATGATCCTCGGCGGCCTGGAGACGGCTATCTACCGCGCGCACGCCGTAGTCGTCGGGCAGGCGCGGTTCGACGAGGGCGAAGCCATCGAGTTCGACCATGTCGAGATCCGCACCGCCGCGCTCGAGACGTGGCTGCGACTCCAACCTGCGGTCGTTCGCATCAACGAGGATCGCAGCGGCGGCACGATCGAGTTCACCCGCCTCCTACCGATCGAGTTCTCGCTCGACGACGGAACGACGGCAACTATCCGTTTCAACACAAATCTGGAGGGCTTCGGACGGGAGTCGACACGCGCCGGCTACGCGTGGGCCGGCTGGCTCGGCCTCAGGTTCCCCGAGCTCCGCTCGCTCGAGCAGATCACAAGCGCCGTCGGCTGGCTGCGGAATCTCCTAACGCTCGCGACTGGCAAGCCGCTCACCCTGCTGGCAGTCGACGCGTACCGCAGCGACTGGACCGACCGGCAAGGCAACCCCGTGACAATGCACCTCTACTACCCGCTCTTCTACAACCCTGACCCGATGCCGCGGCAAGTCAACGCGTGGGAACTGATCTTTGACTTCGCCCAGATCCGCGACCGGTTCGCCGGCGTGATCGCACGCTGGGTCTCATTCCAGGAGCCGTACGAGCCGGTTATCGCGCTCTTCTTCAGCACGCTTTACCAGCAGGCGAGCTATCGCGAGCAGCGATTCCTCCAGTACGCGCAAGCGATCGAGAGCTACGACAGACTCAAGCGACCCAAGGCAAGAATCCGCTCGAAAGCTAAACACCAAGCACTACTCGCCGAGATCCTCGACGGCGTCCCCGAGTCGCACCACGAGTGGCTGAAGAGCGAGCTCGCCTGGAGCAACCACCTGAACCTTGGCCACCGGATCGAGCACGTCCTCGGCGGATGCCCGAACGTCGCCAAGCGCATCGTTGGAACCGACAGCGTCGACGCGTTCATCAACGCCGTCAAGTGGACCCGCAACTACTACACCCACTACGACCCGAAGGGCAAGGCGAACGCCGCAACGGAAGCAAGAGACATGCACCGCCTCACTGTCCAGCTCCGCGCCGTGCTCGAGACCGCACTCCTGCTCGAGCTCGGCTTCGCCTGCGACGAGATCGAGGCAGGGCTCGACCGCACACGCAGATTTGAAGAGATCGACATCCAGCGCTGAGCGCACCAGGGAACATCGCAGACCTCGGTAGCCACCGTACGAGCTCGTGGCGCTCACAGTCGCGACTACATGTAGTAGCGCAGCGAAGGGTGTGGCTCCTCTCCCTCCGGCACCGCTCCCATGACAGCACCCACACGCTGCGAGAAGTTGAGTGTGATCGGAAAGGCCATGAAGGACTTCGCTGAATTCCAGTTCATCTTCGTCAGAGCGAGGATGTCCTGCGCCGCGCCGAAGCGATCGAGTTCGGCATCACCGACGATCTCGAGCGGCACGGGCACGTGCGGCCCGGGGTACGTGCGGTACTCGCTGATATAGCCTGAAGTGAAGAGGTGCGAGGTGTCGCCTAGGGCGCAGTACGTCCCCCGGTGTGGCGGGTAGGTTCCTCGACGAACCAGCCGTACGTCCGAGCTGCGCAGAGTGATCAACTCGACAACAGGGATGCTCATGAGAGCCGTAGCGAAGCCTTCCCGCTCCTCATCAGTGAACTTTGACGTCTTGTGAATGACAAGACGTAGCGGATCGCGGCCGGCTCGCTCACGGTAGGCGTCGAGGACACGCGTGGCCAGATCTTGTGCGTGCTCGCGGGCAAGTCGCGTCTGCTTTGAATAGCTCTCCCAAGGCAGCGCATCTCCGCGTAACGCGAAGCCATCTCCCTCGGAGGAGAACGCTTGGGCGAGGCTCGAGTAGACGACGTCGCGGTGGGTCGTCTGCAGGTGATGAAAGGAGACCCCTACAAAGCAGGAGCCCTCTACACGGGGCCGGACACGCCAGGGGATACCACCGCCCTTGTAGTAGATCGCCACACCAGCGTTCCAGGCGCGGCTCGCACCATCCTCGTTGCGTTGGCCGTCGAGCCAGAAGCTCTCGGTGACGATCTGGATCGGCAGTCGCACCGACATCGCACGCACCTTTAGTGTCCGCCGAAGATCTCGGACAAGGAGCATCTCAGCGTCGGATTCAGCAACGTCCTCGATCCGCCAAGCCGACGGGTTGTAATCGATCAGGGTCGCCTGGCCAGTTTCGCGTTCGCGCTGTTGACGGCGAAGCACCTTCTTGGCCTCGGGGCTCAGCCTGGTCTGCACCCGCCTGCAGCGAGCGAGAACATCCCTTGGCATCGCGCAGATCACGAGGTCAGGCTGCATGTCCCGCTCGGCTAGATGTGCGACGGCATCACCCCAGAGCGCGGCGACGCCTTCGAACGCTTCCTGCGGGCGCCGCTCGAGCATGCGCGCAACCGCTTCCTCCTCGAGGACAACATCGAAGCGCTGGTCACAGACCAGTTCCGCCCGGAAGATGGTCCGGAAGCCTGGAAAGTCCGGGAAAAGGTGCGGGTTCCGATGCCCTGAGAGCATCAGCTTCTGCATCCGCTCGAGAAAGGCGCGCGCCCCATCAACCGCGCCGCGTGTCCCGACGACGCCCAAGCGAATTTCGCTCTTGTGGGTCGGGCCAAAGCGGAGATCGAAGGGCCCGCCGGCGCGCAGCCCTTCCTTTGGGGAGGTGTAGACACCCTCGCCGAATTCGAGTGACGGCTCGTCGAGATAGGTAAGAGCCAGCCGCATCAGGCAGCCTCACCTGTTGTCTCGTCGAACTCCTCTTCGTCGACCGGAGCCTCGGCAGCATCAAGCTCGTCGCCTACATCTTCGAGCACCACATCAACTGTGTCGCGCTCATCCCCCTGCTCGTTGAGGCCCGGTGCCGGTGGTGCTGGAATCAGGTCGAGCGACATGGATCGCCCAGAGATGGCAATGCGACCCGTGGAGTCATCGAGTAGCAGCTCATCGGCGTCGCCGATCAGAGTGCGCACCCAGAAGACGAGGTCGTTACCAACTTCAGAGTTGAAGTCACGTGCCGACCGTCGGGTAGCCAGCCGCACAACGCCCGACCCGCCGAGCAGTTCGCGCCCATCCTTGGTGAAGAGCCACCCTGGGACAATCGTCAGAGCCCACTCGTTGCCAAAGCGCTTGAACTGGTAATGGACACACTCATGCTCCCAAAAGCGCACTTCGTTCGTGCCCTTGCGGATGATCGGGCGCGTCACTGTTCGCGACGCCCTGCGTAGACGAGCGCGGTAATCGATTACGCGTGCGCCCGTCTCTGACCCGGCGAAGAAAAAACGCTGCCGCGATCCTGAACGCAGGCCTCGCCCACGAGCATGAGCGATCAATGAGCCATTGAGGAGCTGGACGAGAATTCGTTGACGATCCTCGCCATCGAAGAAGTCCTCGATCGCATGCTCCTCAGGCTCGGCGTCGATCACTCCACGGAGCGGGTTACCAGGGCTGCGCAGATCCGAGAAGGTCACGACGGCACCCTCGGTGATGGCGAAGGGTGGGAAGCTGTCGGTTGGAAACTTCTTGAAGACCTCCTTCCTCCACACGAAGGAAGTAGGTGCGACATGCACGTGCTCGCCGAGAAAGCGCAGCGGAACCACGTTACTCGTGAATGACTCGAGGTTCTGCTCAGGTGTCGCAGCGCGTGTGTCTGGATCAGGTCGCTCCGGCCGCGCAACCAGCAACGCCGTGAACACACCGTTATCCTCATCCGGCGCGAACGACGCGTTCCCCCCGTTCTCTTCCGACCACCGCAGCACATCGAAGAGCCCCGATCCGCGCTTGTCCATCAAGCCCGTGCCGTAACAGAAGTCGGCGATAACGGGATTGCGGTAAGCCTTCTGCCCGGCCTTACCAAGCTGCGAGCGCTCTAGCTCGTAGAGCCCGCCAGGGTTCCTGATCTCGATCTCCCCCTCACGCACCGCGATCTGCACGGGATCCGCAACCGAATAGTCGCGATGGACAAGCGCGTTGACGACGAACTCCTTCAGTGCGAGAGGCGGGTATGGCCGCACCTCCTTGGACTCCGCACCCTTGAGCGTGAACGGCTCGTTCACGTCCTCGAGAAGATCGAGCGTTCGATCGATCACCGAGAGAGCGTTCCCCTCGATTACCTGCCCAACCGAGTCGTCCTCGACCCGGACTTCTACTCGACAGACCGCTGAGCGTGAAAAGAGGAGCTCGCCACCACGGGTTGGAACAAGGCCGCCGTTCTCCTCGACCGCGAGCTCAAGCGAGACGAGCTGTGAGGTCAGGTCATCGCGGCTGGACGACGGTGGAAAATCGA
Source organism: uncultured Gaiellales bacterium (assembly GCA_964581085.1). Classification (GTDB taxonomy): domain Bacteria; phylum Actinomycetota; class Thermoleophilia; order Gaiellales; family Gaiellaceae; genus Gaiella. Next base: position 131,004 of record CAZOMP010000005.1, read on the forward strand.
GCACCAACTTTTCGGCGTAGCTCCGCAAGGTTCGACCGACCAACGACCAGTCGAGGTCATCAAGCCGGCTCGCAGAGGGCCGGAGATCGGGCGCAGAGAGAGTCGTCCCCGGCAAATGCGGCGAGGGCCGAGCCGCCTCGAGTTTCTCCGCTGTCTGCGCCCACTCGACCATGACCTGATCGAAACCATCGATACAAACGAATTGAAAATTCGAGCCAATCTTCTCCGCCAACTGCACGACAAGCGGGTGAAGCTCCGACGGCTTCCCAAGCGAACACCAGAAAACGCCGTGGCGGAAGCCTTGCCCCGCCGACGCAGCACCCATCAACAAGTCGCACATGATCGACGGCTCCGCGCCGCGGTAGCCAATAACGATCAGCGCATGGTCGCGAACGAGTGGAACAAGCCGTTCCTTCAGCCGCACATCCAGCGTCTGTGTTTCCTTCTCGATGTTTTGGTCGTTGTAGTGCTCCACCGAACCGTGAAGATGGATCACCTGGGGAACGGTCGGCGATGTCGAGATCAGCTCGACATCGGCGGGCGTCTTCACCCACTCCACCCGCCGCGGCTTTGGCTCAGATCGACAAGCTTCGTAGATGAGATGGTCGAAATTAGGCGTCAAGATCGTCTGGACAAGACGCCGGCCGGCGAGCGCGGCTAAGGCGTCGTAGCCGCCGCTACGCGGCACGTCCGGTGAAATGAGCTTGAGGAAGAACTCCCGACGATCGGTTTGGGGCTGAAGAAGCCGCTCGATTACAGCGGCGTATTGATCGACGACCCCGGACGAGTTCTCGAACCATGGCTTCGAGCTGACCCAGGGGAGCCAGTCACTTCGACGGACGCTCTGGTCGTCTTCGCTCCGAGCGTGCTCACGGCAATAGGCGTGCCGGATAGCCATCTCCGCCACGGTGCTAGCGAGCGGCACCCCAGACTTCAACGATGCGCCGGCCCCGACCAGAAGGATCGGATCCGGTTCTCCATCGACGATCAATTGCCCGAGGCGTGCCGTCGTCGTCACGTCCACAGCGCCGCGTCCCCTTTTCGGTCCGCGGCGTGCCACGCGGGGAGGCTCCGCCCGCCCCACTCTCTACTGAGCGGGTGTGGCACAGCGGCCATAACGTCTACAGCGACATCTAAGCGGCTGGATCGGACGTCCCCGTCCGCAGCTCGCTGCGTCGTTACCCGGCGTCGGCGAGCTCGACGAAGCGGCAGAGTGCGTTCGCGAGGCGCATGTGGACGATGGTGCGGCAGTCGACCTCGAGCAATCGGGGTGAGCAGACGAGGTAGGCGAGGCATTGGGCGCGGGAGATGGCGACGTTGAAGCGGTTGCGCGAGAGGAGGAAGTCGAGGCCGCGTGGGACGTCCTCGCCGCTCGAGGAGGCCATCGAGTACAAGACAACCCGGGCCTCCTGCCCTTGGAACTTGTCGACGGTGCCGACCTCGACGCCCGGCGGGACGACGGCGCGGATGCGCTCGACTTGCGCGTTGTAGGGCGCGACGACCTTGATCTCGCCTGCGCCAACGCCAGCCGTCATCAGCCGTTCGATCTCGGCAGCGACGGCAGCCGCCTCCTCCACTGATTCCTGGCGGCAGCCTTCGTGCTCGACGGGCAGGTAGCGGAGTCCTGTCCCGAGCGGGGTCGTCCGCGCGGATGTGGCGGGGTCGGGCGTGAGCCGTCCTTCGTAGAACTCCTCTGAGACGTATCCGCACACGTCCGGGTGGAGCCGGTAGGTGCGCTCGAGGAATACGCCGCGGTCGGGCGCGATCGTCGCGGCGCTGTCGAGCAGGTGCTCGAGGACGGAGGCCTCGCTGCCGCCGGGGTGCGAGCCCTGCAGCACCTGGCCGAGCTGCTGCGGGTCGCCGACGAGTACGAGGTTGCGGGCGCAGGTGCCCATCGCCAGAGCGTCGGCGAGCGCCACCTGGCCCGCCTCGTCGATGAACAGGTAGTCGAGCGTGCCGTCGTAGTCTGGGTCGGAGAAGAGCCAGGCGGTGCCGCCGATCACGTCGACCGAGTGGCAGTCGTCGTTGGCGTACGCGTTGTCGATCACGCTGCCGTCGAACTCCGACTCTGGGTTGCCCTCGCTCGCCTTCTTCAGCCCGCTGAGGTTGACGCCGAGTTCGCCTGCGGCGGCCTCGACCTCGTACAGGAGCTTGTGGATCGCCCGGTGGCTCGTCGAGGCAACCCCGACGGTCTTGCCCGCGTTGACGAGCCTCGCGATCAGCCTCCCCGACGTGAACGTCTTGCCCGACCCAGGCGGGCCCTGGATCACGAGATGGCCGCCGTCGAGCGAGAGCAGGAGCGCAACCATCTCGTCGATCTCGGTCGTCTGGACCGCGCGGTCGAACGGGTCGCGTCGCAGGATCGACTCGATCGCCGGGTAGCGGCGATCGCCGGCGAGCAACGAGCGGCCGATCCGCTCGAGTGCGTTCTCCTGATCCTTCGTCCGGTACGGGTTCCCTGGCAGAAGGGCTCGCGGCAGTTCGACGTCCATGAACGAGCGTCCGCGCTTGAGCTCGATCACGCGCGCGTCGCGGTCGTGCCTGAGCAGCTCGCCGGCGGGCTTCCCGGTCGCATGGTCGAGTGGGTCACCGCCGATCTTCTGTTCCTGCGGCGGATACGCGAGCGTGTAGACGAGTGAGCGCTTGTCCGGCCGCGGCGCCCCGATCGATTCGAGGTTGCCGATCGCGTCGGCGTCGAGCACGAGCTCTTCGGGGGTCAGCTCGAGCTTGTCGAAGAACGCCCACCAGACGGGCTTGCGCTCGCGGTCGTGATAGTCGAGCAGGTTCGCGGCAAGCTCCGCTACCGGGTCGCCGACGGCGAGCAGGTCGTCGCGGAGCCTGGCGCGCTCTTCCTTCTCTGGTGCGATCGGCTTCGGCTCCTTCGGCTCGAGCGGCGGGAACGGCCCGAACCTCGCGAGCGCCTCGTCGCGACGTTCGAGCAGCCAGTCGCGCAGCAGCCGCGTCGCGACGCAGTCCTCACGGTTGTAGTCGGCGATCCCGTCGAGGATCGCCTGATCCCGTTCGAGCATCCAACGCTCGAACTCGACGATCGAGGTGCCGCCGTCCTTCACCTCGGCGTGCCGCTCGATCGCCAGGAACGCCTCGAGCTCCTTCAAGCCGAGCCCCGGCCGCGAGGTGCGGATGCCGCCGCGGACGACCTTGAGCAGGTCAACGAATACCTCGCGGCGCAGCAGGTCGTCGAGCTCGGCCTCGCGGGTGCCGTACTGGCCCATCAGCCGTCGCAGCGCCGTGATCTCGTAGGCGGCGTAGTGGTAGACGTGCATCGCCGGGTCGGCCGCCAACCTCTCGTGGACGAGGTCGACGAACCGCTCGAACGCGGCCCGCTCTTCCTCCCTGCTTGCCGCCCAGATCGGCGTGAACGAAGCACTCGTGTCGAGGATCCCCCACAGGTACTCGAGCGAGCCGTCCTCGTCCCAGAACGGGTTGCCCTCGAAGTCGAAGAACAGATCGCCGTCGGACGGCTGCGGCAGCAGCGAGAACCCCGTGCCAGGTTGCGGCTCGAGCAGCTCGAACACGTCGACGCCGGTCTCACGGGCCCGGAGCTGCAGACCCGCCTGGGAGCGAAGCTTGCGCCAGGTGTCCTCCGGAATCCCGCCCGGCGTGGGCGTCCCGTTTGGGCGCCCGAGTGCGGCGAGGGTTGTGATCCCGGCCTCGCCTAGCTTCTCGACGTGCGTCCGCCAGATCCCGGCGACGCGGCTGAGATGGTCGACCTCCTCCCACCACGACTCGCACGTGGACGCGAACGAGCAGATCCCACACTGGTCGCACGGATACGGCTCCGTCGGCGGCGGATCGGCTACGAACGCCTCGAGCCGGGTGCGCATCCGCCTCGTGTACGCGGCGAACTCGTGCGGCCGGAACCGCTCCTGCGTCTGGTTCCCGAGCAACACGTGGATCCACTCCGGCTCGCGCCCCTGCAGCCTCGCGACGCAGTCTGAGTAGAAGCACAGCTGCAGCACATACGCGGGCTTCGCATGGCGCGCGAGCTTCGTGTCGAGCGCCTCGTAACTCCATTCCCCGAGATCGGACGGCTCCTCGACCCGCAGCAGAAAGTCGGCGACACCCCGCCAGGCGCCGTCTCGCAGCACACCCTGGTAGACGACATCTGCGCCGGCCCGCATCGCCTCCACCGTCTCGCGCTCGGCCCGATCCCAATCGTGATCGGGCGCGACAGAGATCTCGACAATCTGCCGGCCCTCGTCTCGCAGCCTGGCGAGATACGCGGCTTCGTGCTCGAGTCCCTTGCGGAAGACGAGTGCGGCCTGCTCGTTCTCTCCCTCTTCCGGCTTCGGACGTTCGCCGAGCGCGACCTCACGCGCAAGCGTCGTCAGGTGCCGGCAGGCGAGATGCGCCGACAGGTCGGAAGGAGAAACGCTCAGCGCGCCGTCGCCCTGACGATGCATGACGGGAGTATCGGCGAGCGGCACGCTGTTTCTTACGCCGCGAATGCTGCGGCACGCGACACGGCGACGCCCAGCGCACCGTCGTAAGAACAGACCTCGACCGAGCGGACTCGCCCTCACCTGTGCTCACGATCAAGGGGGAGAGATGAATCCGCTCCGCTGGCGGAAGATGACATGGACGATCGCCGTATTCACCGGCCTAATGGTCGCCTGGGCGATCGCGGCAAGCTCGACCGAGGTGTGCGCCGAGTACGCACCGGGCACAGCCGACCGCCAGGCGTGCGAACTCGGCGAAGACATCGGCACCGGAATCGGCATCTCGCTCATCTTCTTCCTCTGGTTCCTCGGCTTCGTCGTCCTGTCGATCGTCTGGTTCATGACCCGGCCGCGACACCGCCAATGCCCACGCTGCGGCGAAGACGTCAAGAAGGGCCTGACCGCCTGCAAACGCTGCGGATACGACTTCGCCAAGGCACTCGAACCGGGACATGAGCGCGAGGTGTAGAAGCGGCAGATCACACAATCGTCGCGCTCGTACGACGAACAACCGCAGGTACCCGGCCCCGGCGGAGGCGGGCAGCGGCGGAGGCCCTATCGCTCGGCGACGAGGTCGAGTGGTGTCGCATACCGCCCGCCGTGGTTGTGCAGCGTTCGCTGCAGCCCACGGTTCAGGCTGATGACATCGATGTCGAGCACGCTCGCGTACCGCGAGAGCACGACATGTTCGATGTGTCTCGTCACGTCGTTCATGTGTCCGAGGACGCGCCGGCTTGCCGTTGTCGTGACGACGACGTCGACGGGATCGAGATCGCCGAGCGCGTCGTGAGGCAAGCGCTCCGCGTCCAACGCGAGCATGATCGCCTCCACGAGCGCAGGACCGATCGGCTCGAGGTCAGCCTTGCGAACGTCGGGTAGCAAGACCGAGAACACCGTGCTCGCGTGCGTGCACAGCAAGCACTTGCGCCGATCGAACCAGAGCAGGTTCACATACCAGTCATCGTCCGTGGGATCGAGCACGGGAAGGGTACTCGGCTCGCCGCCGAGCAGCTTGAGCGTCTTCGCCGTGCAGCGGACAATCACGGCGACAACGTATCCGCCCGAACTGTCGTCTCCATCGCCCCTGTTGCAGGTAGCGGCGGACCTCGGAGCGGTGACATCACATCGCGCGGACTATTCGCCCGCGAGAGCCTGCCGCATCCCGGTCACGAACTCTGACCGCCAGTTGCCGAGCGGAAATGGAAGTGCCTCGCGGTGCAGGATCGTGACGCCACGGGCGCGAAGCTCAGGAGCGGCAAGCCGGTACACGAGCCCATGGCAGATGACGACGCCGCGCTCCGGTGCGAGCTCGAGACAGCGGTCGACGAGTCCGGGAACGGCCTGCGCGATCGACTCGCGGCGAAGAGGAGCGGACACCTTGTTCACCGGCTGCTCGACCGCGTCGATCAGCCAGAAGCCGTCCTGCTGAAGTCGACGTAGGATCTCCGGCTTCGCGCGAACGTCGAACCCGGGCTCTCTCCCGTACACCGCCTGGGCGACACCACGATAAAGGTTGTCGATGCTGAGCTTCGGCGCGTAGAAGAACCGGCGCGCTCCGATGCCAGGATCCGGCGGGGACTCTCCGATGAGCAGGACGCGAAGATGCTCCGGCCGGTAGGCAGAACGAAGCTCGTCGTACCAGCTACGCGAGCGTACCGTCACCACGCGCCGGGCCCCGGCCAGATCTCAAGGACCCGATCGGCAAGCCAAACAGTGCGGGCGTCGACAGCGTCGTCGTCGAACCGTTCCCTGTAGTCCTCGACGAGCCTCGTGTTGAGGAGGAGCTTGCTGTGCTCGTTGAGGTGCTTCTGCTTCTTCTCCCACGGCCCGTTCGAGAGGCTCGTGTTGAGCGCCTGAGTGACGATGGTGAGGTTGCCCAGTCGGTGAATGTTGTTCCTCCGCCGGCCTTGGGCCGCTTCCATTGCCGCATCATCGTCTGCCACGTCCAGCCGCCAGTGCCGCTCCCACTTCTGCGGGATGACGTGCTCGATCGACAGCTTGGCCGGAACGTTCACCGCCTCCACCTTGTTCGAGTAGAGCGTCTGCTCAACCGCTCCCAGCATCATCGCGATCCGGTCCTGACGGACCCATCCGTAGATGCCCTGGTCTATGAGGCGCTCCCTCAGCTCCTCGTCGGTCGGCCAGCGGCTGATCGCGCCCTCGCCCGCACGAAGCTCCTCGAGGATCACCTCGTCCGGGCGATCGACGTCCTGCCGCACGCGTGAGAGAAATGACGGGACCTGCTGGTTGTAGTTCTTCGTCGTCAACCCCATCATCACCCTGCGTACAAGCCAGCTCTCGATCATCCGCAGCGCACGGATGCGGCGCTCGGGGTCGACCGCCGGCTCGGTGAAGAGCAGGAGAACGACGGGGATGAGGGTCGTCGTGTCGAGGATCTCGAGTCGTCGGAAGAACGTGGCTTCGACGCTTCCTGGCTCGAGATGGTCGAAGCCACGCATCGTCTCCGCATCGCGACAGAGTCTGTCGATCAATGCACCAATCGGCTCCGTCGAAGCGCCATCCAGCACGCGGCCACGGAAGGTGGTGAAGAGCTCCGTTGCCGGCACGACACGCTCGGTGCGCATGGTCAACCAATGCATGAGGAATAGCTCGGCAACGGGGCGCATCAACCGGCCCTGACGCCGTTCCGTACGCCAGTACTTCTCCATGTCGGTCGCATCAAACTCCGGCTTCCATCGCTCCTCGTACAGCTCCTCCGTCTCGAGCCCCTGACGGCTTGCCTCGAGAAACACCGAGTTCTTGACCAGGTCGAGGGCGAGAAGCGGCGTGCCGCGCGCGTTGAGCGTCTCGAAGATCACCTGTGCGTTGTCGTCCGCTTCGAGCGTTATCGAGACAACCTTGAGAAGGTCGCAGAGCGTGATCCGGAGCGCACGCATCCGCGCGAGGCGGGCCTCACCCTCGAGCTCAGACGCCCACTCGTCGAGGCTTCGCGTGAAGAACTCGTACGCCTCGTCGATCCGGTTGTTCGGGTCGTCGACCCGGTCGGCCGACGGGCCGCCGTCGGACAACACCGCCCTGAACGCCGAGCGGTTCGCGTTCGTCGGCCAGACCTTGAACTGCTCAGTTCCCACTGCCTTCTTCGGATCGTTACGGAGCAGATCGCGGATGATCGCACCCTCATTCTCCGCCCCGAGCTCGGCCGCGATGTTCGACGCGGCCGCGAGAACGATCTGGAGTGTGGTCAGTCGCTGCTGGCCGTCAATAACCGTGAACACAGGGATCTCACCGGGAGGCTGGATCTCCTGCTCGAGCACGATGGCCCCGAGGAAGTGCGAGTAGACGTCGGTGCCGCCATTCTCGCGATGCTCGATCAGGGTGAGGATGTCATCGAGCAGCGGCTGCCACTGGTCGCGCTCACCCCAGACGTACGGTCGCTGGTAGAGCGGCACGACGTAACGGACCGCCTGATCGAAGAGCTGCGTAACTGTGCGCGTATCGGTCTTCAGTTCTCGCGCTCCTTCAGACGGGCGTCGTCAGTCAATTCGACGTGCGATCTCAGCTGAGACATTCGGGCAACGCTCCTACGAATTCGGCGAAGGAGTCGTACTGTCTCACGACGACCTTGTTCCTGGCGAGCTGACGTGAGAACACAGCCCGGATCCGCTCCCGGTCAGGCTGGGACGGATTCGCGATGACGAGCGTCTTGAGTGCATTCGACTGGGCAAGCGCAAGACGCACGATCGCCTCCACGTGGAGATCCGTCGGGGTGAACGAGAACCCGACAACGGCGATCATCTTGGCGTTGCGCAAGGCTCGCTCGGCCTTCCGCCACAGGTCCTGAAAGATCGGGGCGTCGCGCTCTTGCTTGCTCCATCCAGGCGGGATGATCGTGAACCTGGGCGTCCCCCGCTGTTGATGAAGACGCTGCTTGAGCGTGATGTCGCCGGTCAGCGACGAAGGAAGCTGCCAATTCAAAGAACCGTGCAACTTCAACAGGTGAATTGTGTCCGCGGCGGACGGGGCGGGATCATCGCAGCTCCAATATGCGTCACCGTCAGCGCCGACACGAGATGGCTGTGGAAACGCGTACCCGTAGCGAGCCGTCCACTTCTTGACGCCCGATCTCCGAAGCGCGTCGTCCATGACGCAGTCGTAGTTGAAGCTGATGACCGTGTCTCTCGACCCTAGGGAGTCAACGAGATGCCGATGACGCGAGCAGCCTCCTTCCTTCCGAATCGCATCGTCCGTCGACGCTTCCAGGACTGCGGAGAGAGCAGTCATGAGCCGGTCGCGCTTCTCACGGAACTTTGCCCCCTCTTGCTTTGCGACGCCCTTGGTCACGAAGCGCGTTGCATCGATCATCGACTCGAGCTGCGAGAAGTAGTCTTCGAGCGTGAGCGAGAAGTTGGAGCCGAACAGCTCAACAACGTCACCTACGACCTTCTTCATGATCGACGCGTGTTTGCCGCTGGTTCGCTGAAGTTGCGTGAAGAAGTCCGTGTTCAGCGGCGGCCGAACCGTTGCGCCCTCAGCGAAGTCTGAGCCAAGCGTCGCACCCGCCCCGAGAATCACCACGCGATCTGACGGGGCGAACGGAGGCATCCCGTCAGCGGCTCCCCGACGAGCGCGTGAGATCCTCGAGGAACTCCGACCCCGGATCGACGCCGGTCACGAGCAAATGATCCCGCGCCCGCGTGCACGCCACGTACAGCAGGTGCCGCTCGGTCTTGTACGTGTCGTCGAGGTCGGCGCTGTCGCCGATCGACTCGATCCGCTCCTGTGACGGGACGATCTCGTCGTCGCAGGCCATCACGACGACCGCACGGAACTCGAGGCCCTTCGCCAGGTGCATCGTGCCAACCGTGACCGTCCCGCTGCGGGGTCGCACCTTCTCATCGAGCACGGCGTGCGCAAGCTCCGCAGCCTCGATCGCACACATCGCACGCGGAACTTCCGCGTCCGAGCGCACGAACACCGCGAGTTCGTCCGGAACGAGGCCCTCCTCCACCCGCGCCGCAAGCCACGCGCCCACGACCTTCATCTCCTCATCCTCGTCGGCCGCAACCTGCACCACGGGCGCAACGCCGTTGAACACCGACACGGTGCCCGCGCGATTCTCGACCACGCCGTCGGCGTCAGCCTGTTCGGGGTCGAGCAGCCGGTCGGCGCACTGCCGGATCTGGTGCGAGGTGCGGTAGTTGACGCGGAGCGTCCGCGAGCGGCCGCGGATGTCGACGCCAAGCGCCCGCCATGAGAACGGCTGCTGGAAGATCCGCTGCCCGAGGTCGCCGGCGAAGAAGAGCGCGTTCGGCCGATCCTCCGCCAGCACGGAGAAGAACCGCAGGTGCGCGACCCCCATGTCCTGCGCCTCGTCGACCACGACCGCTTCGAACGGCCCTCGCCGCTCGGCGTACAACTCCGCCAAGCGCGAGAACATGCCAAACTCGGTCACCAGCCCATCACTGGCAAGTCGCTCGTTCACCCGCTCGAACACATCCCAGAGAATCGCCCGCTGCTCCTCGGGGAGCCGCGTCTTGCGGCCGAGGCGCCGCACGTCGCGGTAGTCGTCCCACGTTCGTAGCTGCCAGGCATCAACGACCTGCTCCCACTCGCTCACAAGGAACTGCTGCCGGAACCGCTCCTGCCCAACCTCGGTCGACGCGTCGTGCAGGAACGATGCGACCTGCTCGCCGGTCACGATTCGCGGTTCTCCAACCAGAGCCCGATAGAGGCGTCGCCCGACAGCTCCGATCGACTCCACCTCGATCCGCTCGCCCAGCCGGGGCTCGTTGCGAACGAGAAGCTGCAGCCGAGAGAGCAAGGCAGCAGCGAGCGTGTCGGAGTACGTCGTCAGAAGCACCCGCGCCTCGGGGTCGGATCGCGCGAGGAACACCGAGCGATGCAGCGCTACGATCGTCTTCCCCGTCCCGGCAGAGCCCGAGACGCGTGCCGGCCCGCCGAAGTCGCGCTCCACCAACTCGCGCTGCGCCGGGTGGAGGAAGATGATCCACCGCTCCCACGGATAGTCGAGCGCCCGTTCGAGCTCCTCGACGTTCTCGACGACCCGGAATCGCCGCTGTGCGTCGGGGTGCTCGAAGGGGTCGACCTCCACGCCCACGAGCACCGGTTCGCGCGGCGTTCCGCCGGTCGCGAGCTCGACAAGGGCCTCCGCGGCCTCGCCGGGCAGCCGGTCGGCGAGCACCAATAGCTCGTCCTCGTTGGCAGCTCGGACGTCGTCGAGCCACTCGGACGGCACGCCGTAGCGGAGTAGGTCATCTTCGGAGACCTTGGCCAGGACAGCCGGCTTGGGTGGCGCTGCTTCCTCTACCTCGACGTAGACCGGAACACGGATTTCCTGCACCGTCTCCCGTACCTCGACCAGCTGCGCGGCGCCGGTCGTCGGGTGGCGCTCGAGCTTACGCCGCTCGGCCCACGCGTACGCCTTGTCGTGGTGGTCGACATAGCAGAGCAGGAGCGTCGAATCGGTGCGATGGACGATCAACCGGACGTCGCGGCTGGCTCGCACCGACCAGAAACGCGGGTCCTTCGCGCGATCGACCTTGTGGAATTGCAGGCCTGGCTGAGAAGGGTTCGTCTGCAGGTCGAACGCCGTCGTCTTGACCGACTTCTGCTCGTCCGCCGTGAGACGTGTGAGACTGTCGGTGAAGGTGTCCGCGATGAGGAACTGCATTGCGGGCTACGAGACCCGGAAGACCTTCATCACCTCGTCGCCGAGGTGGTTGATCACCTTGACGGCGATGCGGCCGGTCTCCGGCTTGTCGAACGGCCGTGAGAGGTCGCTGTGCAGGCTCGCCCACGCATCCTCGTCGATCTCGGCCTTGAGCGTCGTCTTCAGCGCCTTGTACGGGTCATCCGCGCCGAGGAAGTACGCGTGGCGGACGAAGAAGCTCTCCTCGTTGTAGTCCGTGTCGATGAACCAGCAGGCGATTCTGTCGGCGCTGTCGCTTTGCACCTCGCCGGTGGACGGGTGGAAGACGTCGACGCCATTCAGCTTCACCTGCAGCTGGCCGTCGTCGGTCTCGAGCAGGTCGATGTCGGGCTCGCCGAAGATCACGAAGAGGTTGCCCTTGCCCGTGTTCTTGAGGTCGTCGGCCATGTGGAGGTCGGCGTTCATCCGCGCCTTCAGCACCGGGATGCGGCCGAGCTTGTTGAACTCTGTCGCGTGCGCCTCGAAGTTGAAGGCGCATGCGATGAGGACGTCGAAGCCCGCGTCTCCCGCCTCGCGCGCGGCCGCGACGAGGTCGGCGCGCTGGACAGTGCCGAACTCCGGCCCGACGAAGATCGCCGCGCGCTTCTCCCCCTCGCCGTCATGTTCGACATAGCGGCCCTCGCCACAGATCAGCGTGCCAGGCCACGGTGCGAGCGTTGTGAACTCGATCCTGTCGTCCTTGTGCGCCTGCTGGACGCCGGCGACCTTGAGGTTCTCGAGGATCGTCTGCGTGAATGTCTGCTCGGCGTCAGCGTCGAGCGCGTCGGAAGCGAGCGGGTCGATCAGCTCGTCGTCCGCCCCGACCGCGAGCACGCGGTGCGGGCTGAGGCTCTCGACTGTGAACGGACCGGCGACGCGCACCTTGCGCTTGTCCTCGTACGGCTTGTCATAGAGGTACTCGAACTCAGCCTTCGCGGCGATCGACGCGTCGATCTCCTTACGTCGACCCAACCACGCATCCCACCACCTTGCGTGACTTTCCGTCGCACGCGTCGACCAGGCCTCATTCGCCTTTCGTGGGACCTCCCACTCGTCCCACTCCTCACCGAGTTCGGTGTTCAAATCCGCACGCGACATCTCGAGTATCTGCTGCCACTTCTCACAAATGGCGTCGATCTCCGTGTTATTTGCGATCGCACCGGACGTCACGTACGCGTGCCTGCGATATACGAAGCCATGCCTTAGGTTTTCATGCACGGCGTGGGTGTTCGCGGCGCGCTGGGACACGTCAGCGTCCTTGCGCTGACCCTCAGTCGAATCCAGCAAGAGGTAGTACGGGTAGCGCGCGCCCATGATGCGCGCGCGAGCAAGAGCGAGGGCGACCCGGGACGTGTCAACTGTGATCCAACGACGGCCCCACTGCTCGGAAACAAACGCGGTGGTTCCAGAGCCGCAGGTGGGATCCAAGACGAGATCACCGGGATCGGTCGCCATTAGGAGACAGCGCTCGACGAGACGCTCGTTCGTCTGGACGACGTAGATCTGATCGAGCGCTCCTCGGAAGCCGTCCCACCAGTTGGCGATGTTCTTAAAGGGAAAGTCATCGTAGTACCTCTTGAAGTCGAGGCTGATTCCGGATGCCATGAGGCGATTTGCAGCTTTGACACGATCCATCCCCGTCAGTCCGGCGCCTGCGGGCCTTGAAACGTGGCTCCAGCAACGGTTTTTCGGGGGAGAGTAGGCAGTGCCACGGAATACGACCGGATCCATCTGATTCTCGCGGTAGCCACCGTTGGTGACTGGCCATTGGCGAAGCAGCCGTGCGCCCGGGAAGTCCTTATCGATTAGCTTGGGGAAAAGCCTATAGTCAACCTCCGTCCCGACATCGTCTGGGTTCTTGAGGTTGAGAATGGTGCCATCGGGCAACTCGATCTTCGAGAAGTAGTCGACTGCCTCATAATCAAGTTCCCTAGGCTCGAACAGCGTTCTAAACTTCGTGCGGCCGCTCGATCGCGGCGCCTTGCCGTACCAGAGGATGTAGTCATTGACGGGATCGAGAAGATTGCTCTTCTGAGCACCCTTCTTCTTCGCAAGAATCTCGCAGATCAAGCAGTCATCGCCGAAGACTTCGTCCAGAAGCGCGCGAACCCGGTGGACGTTCTCATTACCGATCTGAACGAATATCGATCCAGAATCGCTGAGTAGGTCGCGTGCCACCGTTAGCCGGTCGCGCAAGTAGGTGAGGTACGAGTGGATGCCCTCACGCCAGGTGTCCCGAAATGCCTTCACTTGCTCAGGCTCGCGAGTAATGTGATCAGATCGTCCATCGCGAACGTCTCGGCTGGTCGTAGACCATTGGAAGTTGCTGTTGAACTTGATTCCGTAGGGCGGGTCGATGTAGATGCACTGCACCTTTCCGCGTAGGCCCTCGCGCTCGGCAAGGCTCGCCATCACCTGCAGCGAGTCGCCGAGGATCATCCGGTTCGTCCAGTTTTGCTCGTGCTCGTAGAACTCGGTCTTCTCGACGCCGTCCGGTATCCCGTTGAAGTCCGCGAAGAGGTCGATCTGCACGTGCCTGTCTGACGGCGTCGTCTTCGACTGGCGTACGAGGTCGTCGATCAGCACCTTCGGATGCACCTTCTCCTGGATGTAGAGCGGCGGCGCGTGGAGGACGAGGTCGCTCCAGTCCTGCTCGTCCTTGCCGCGCCAGACGAGCTGCGGGTCGAGATCGCGGTTGCGGCGCTCGTAGGCGACGCGGACAGGTGCCTTGTCCGCCTCGTCGACGATCGACTCTGCCTCGGCGGTGGGGATGTTCGTGCGCTTCTCGTCGACGTGCGTGAGCGTCTCGACTGACTTCGGCGCCTTCGTACGAGGTCGTGCCATGCCTACGCCTCCACCGGCTGGGCCACCTCGGGGGCGTCAATTGCGGCATCTACGAGGGCCGCTAACGACGACTCGATCTCGTGGACGTCGGTGAGCTCGGCGAACGCCCAGCGGCCGTGGGTCTTCGTGTGGTTCACGGCCGGCACCCAGTAGGTCTCCATCGTCTGCTTCTTCTCCTTCGCGTCCTCGCCCCGGTAGCCCTTGATCTCGATCACGACGTGCAGCAGATCGTCGTCGCCGCGACCATCGTCGATGAGCACGACGAAGTCGGGGATGTAAGTGCGGTTCTCGGAGCCATGGCGGTAGGGCACCTCGAGCCCGAGCCCCTGGTTCTTTACGTACGCGCGCACACGGTCGTGCCCCTCGACGACGCGGCAGAGCTCACCCTCCCAGCCCGAGTCGAGGATCGCCCAGTTGACGTGGCAGCGCCGTGCGTCGGTCTCCCAGCGCAGCTGCCGCGAGGTGTTGAAGTTGACGTGCAGCGTCGAGCCGATCGGGTTGTAGGGATCCATCACCGCCGTGACAGGACGCTCGCCCACGTAGCGGGCGACGATGGCAGCATTGATCCGCTCGCAGGCCATGTCGGCGAGTGCCTTGTACTCGAGCTGGGCGGGGTAGGTGCCGCCCTTGCAGACAAGATGATTCTCGAGCCAGTCGCGCGTGATGCGCTTGAGCTGGCCGAACAGGTGGAACCTGGGCACTCCGTCGTCGTCGCGCCACTTCGTCATCAGGAGATGCGTCGAGAGCTTGTAGATGACCGTCGACGGACGCTGATCCTCCATGTGCTTCAACGTCAGATCGGCGGTCTCCCCGATGATCCCAGAGCTGAGCGTCGTCGTCGCACCGACGAGATCGGGTGTGAGCTCGAGGGTCGAGTCGTCACCGAACTCCGCTTCCAACCGCTCCTGGGGAAGCTCGACGCGGTAGCCGACGACGCGCGGGAACCGAATCTCCAGGTGGTCGCGATCCGGCCGCACGGCGCGCACGTTGACCGTCTCGCGCGGCGGGTGCGGCGGCGCGATCACGGGCTTCGCGGTGAAATCGAACGGAACGCCGAGGATGTCGGCGTACTCGACGTTGAACAGCCCGTCCTCGTTGAGCTCGTACGACTGGCGGCGCAGCGCGCGACCGACGACCTGCTCACACAGGAGCTGCGTTCCGAAGGCGCGGACGCCGAGCACGTGCGTGACGGTGTTCGCGTCCCAGCCCTCGGTCAGCATCGCAACCGAGACGACACAGCGGATCTGCTCGCCGAGCTGGTCGCGCTTGCCCACGGTGTTCATTACCTCGCGCAAGAGATCCTGGTCGGTGAGATTCTCGGCCGCCCGTGGGTCGCCTGTGCGCTCGACGATCTCGCGACGGAAGCGGTCGATCTCGTCGGAGGCGTAGGCGCGGAAGTCCTTGTCGAGCGCTTCGCCGGACTCGATCTGCTCGCTGTCGATCAGCAGCGTCCGCGGCCGCGCGTGCGCTTCTCCGTGCTCGTTGAAATTGCGAAACAACTCGAGGCGGCCGTTCTCGAACGTGCCGTCGGAACGAGTGAAACCGGAGATGTAGTCGTAGACGAGTTTCGAGATCGACGTGTTCTGACAGACGACGATGAAGCACGGCGGCACCCGAATCCCCGCGCCGTCCCAGAGATCGAACGTCTTCTCGTAGTGACCGTAGAGCGCCGAGAGCGCAGTCTGGAGCGGGACGGGCAGGCTGTGTGGGTCGAGCTCACCAGCGTCCCCACGGCCCTTCTTCGGCATCTGCTTGCCGATATGCGCCCAGAGCGTCCGGTACATCGGCATCTCCTCACCGGAGATGTTGTCGGCGACGGGAACGCGGGGGAGCTT
Source organism: uncultured Gaiellales bacterium (assembly GCA_964581085.1). Lineage (GTDB taxonomy): Bacteria > Actinomycetota > Thermoleophilia > Gaiellales > Gaiellaceae > Gaiella. The sequence goes on from CAZOMP010000005.1 coordinate 146,813, forward strand.
GACGATGCCGCACTCGATCGCGTCCATGAGCGAGAAGTCGGTGGCCGTCCAGGGGAAGAGTGTGCCCTCAACGTAGCCGGAGCCACTCAGGAAGAAGGGCGTCGCCGAGAGGTCGATCACGCGTGAGACGCCGAGCTTGCGCTTGACCGCCTCGATCCCCGAGATCCACACGCGAGCTGCCTCGGTGTTGCGCTCGGCTTCCTTACGCTCCTCGCCCTTGAGATCGGCGTCCTCATCGGAGTTCGGCTTCTCGCGATAGCAGTGATGCGCCTCGTCGTTGAGGACGAGGACGTTCTTCATCCCCATCAGCTCGGGCATGACGCGTTGGATCATCTGCCCTTCGGTCTCGAGCGTCTGCAGCTCCGGGCCGCGCCCCTGTAAGAGCTTGCGCCCGCCGGAGGAGAGGTCGATGCGCTGGCGCAGCTTGAAGGCGTGGAAGTTGGTGATCACGACCTTCGCGCGCTTGACCTCCTCGAGCATGTCCTGGGGGACGAGCTCCGACTTGACGTAGTAGTTGTCGGGGTCGCTCGGGTCGAGGACGCGCAGTCGATCCTTGATCGTGAGGCCGGGCGTGACGACCAGGAAGCCCTTGGCGAAGAGCTTGCTCTGCGGGCGGCGGACGGCGTTGACGGTCTGCCAGGCGATGAGCATCGCCATGACCGTCGTCTTCCCGGCGCCGGTGGCAAGTTTGAGCGCCGTGCGCAGGAGCTCCGGGTTCGCGTCGCGGTTTGCGTTCTCGAGATGTTCGAGGATGCCTTTCGCGCGCTTGTCGCCGTGCGGGGCGACCTCGGTGAGCCAGATGATCGTCTCGGCCGCCTCGACCTGGCAGAAGAACGGGCGGAGGTTGTTGAACTTGTGGTGGCGCCAGTGCTGCAGGAGGCGTGCGGTCTCGGCTGTGACACCCCACTGGTTCGGGTTCGGAAGGGCGCGCCAGGCTTCGACGAGCGAGCGCACCTCGTTGATGATCTCCGTGGGGTCGTACTGCTGGGTCTGCGTCGAGATGCCGTCGGCGGTATCGGTGAGGAGCACCTGCTGGTCGGTGGTGGCGCGCTTGCGCTTTTTCGGCTTCGGGATGGGCGTGACGAAGTCGGCTCGGCGTCGGGTGTCGATGATCCGCTGCGTCGGCTGGCCGTCCTCGAGCTCCCAATGGCGCGTCGGGCGCTCATAAGGCGAGTTGAGGATCGGCCGCTCGAAAAACGCTTCGATGGCAGTGGGTGCTTTGTCGGTCATCTGGTCTGCGGCCATCCGCGGACGTATCTCCCTCGAACCTCGCGCGCTCGAAGCCTCGCATGCCGCCCCACCCCCGGCCACAGCAGAAGGACCTCCGCGCACTCGTGGCGGTGGGTATCTGCCCGCCTCGGCTGTCCCTGCCTAGCCATGCTCGACGCTTCCACCAAGCGCAAGTGAACGGATGTTGGACAGGAGAACCGTCACCGCACCGGAGACCTGGGTGTCGAGGTCAAGGTCAGAAGGATCTTCGAACTCGACATCGAGAGGGACATCGGACCCGCAGCTGAAAACGTCCTCGAGGGTCGCGGTCATCAGCTGGATCAGTGAGACCGTATCCTCGGCACGGGCTATCTCGATCTCCTGCCACCAGGTCGGGTCGGGCTCGCGAAAGCCCAGATCGCGTAAGAGCTGCTCACGCTCCTGATCAAGGCGGTTCTCGGCCCTCAGAAATTCGTTAGAGACGGCCTCACACCGGACGGTGAGCACGTCGGAGCTCATGTGGGGACCACGGCTACCGAGAATCAGAGATTGGACGAAGTAGTTCCGATCGTCTGGCATTGCGATGGCAGTCCAGGGGCGGAGCTCGGTGAACATGGTCATCACCGCCTCCCCTACTTGCGCCCGGATGCTGCTGTCTTGGCCGGTCATGCTTCCCGGCAGGGTAGGACAAGAGCAGGCCGGATCGGTTTTCCCCGACCACGGTTGGCAAGACTGAACAGTCGGGGGTGTATGTCACGTCGGCGTGCGATCTTCTCGGACACGATCATGTTCGACGAGCCTATCCGGCCCGCAATCGGGCCTTCTCGAGTCTCTCGTGGAGCTTCGGCGACGTCGCACCCGGCGCCTGCCTCTGCGCGGTGTAGCGCTCGAGAATCGCTATCTCCTCGTCGAGATTCCCGGTCTTCCGGTAGCTGATCGCGAGCTGCTCGTAATACCAAGGGGCGACCCCCCAACCCTCGTGCCGCGCCTCGTCCTCGTTCGCAGCGACAAGCTCCAAGAGCAGCTCCCGTGTCTCTTCCTCGCGGCCCGTGCGGCGCAACTCCTTGACCTCCTCAACGTATTCGGTGAAGTGCCGGCCACGAACGTACCCGTGGTGTACGGCACCCGCTTCACGGGGGACACGGCTTCGCCCCGTGTTCGAAGCGCCTCCACCCATGCTCGCCGAGAGCGCGTCGTCATCGTCCAGATGACTGAGACAGTAGAAGGGATCCGCGAGCTGCAACACCACGCCGAGAGACGGTTTGTCCGGGGAGCCTCCGACCAGATACCCAACGCAGCATCCGCCGTCATGACCGCGGCGCGCGATCTCCGCGAAGACGTCGGCAAATTCGAACGCGTCGTCCCTCGGCAAGTATCCCAGCTTCCCGTACGCCGAATACACCGCTACGGCGTGCCTGTCGTGCGGGTTCTCGGGTTCAGCGATAAGGACTGCCGTGAAGGCCGGCCGTCCATCGATGGTTTCGGTACACGAGCCATGGGTCGCCCGAAGGGCGTCCTGGTAGTGCGACTCGCCCGCCACAGCGCAGAATCCCCCGTCCGGCAACTCCACGACCTTGAACACGGTTTCCTTGCGCTTGCGCCGGAAGAGACTGAACATCAGGCCCCTCCGATCGCGAGCGCTTCGCGCACTTCGAGGTGATCCGTCCCGCTCTCTACATCGAGGTGCTCCCGCGCCCATTCGAGAGCGCGCTCGTCGTGGGTGAACAGGACGACCTGACGCTCGGCGCTCAGTTCGCGTACAAGGTCGAGCAGGGCGGCGCAACGGGATGCATCGCACTGGGCGGTGATCTCGTCCAAGAGCAAGGGCGCCCGTTCGCCGGGCTTCGTGAGATGCTCGGCCAAGGCGACGCGCAAGAGGAGAAAGATCTGCTCCTTCGTCCCTTCTGACAGCAGCCCGGCGTCTCGCCAAGCGCCTCCCTGCGCCCGTACCGTCACCGCGAGGGATTGCGGATCAACGGTGACATCCGTGTAGCGCGGAACGTCGACACCCTCGACCGTACTGATGGTGACGCGTGGGAGCCACGCGCGGAGGGTCTCCTGCAGCACCGGCGCAATTGTCCGATGGACACGTTCCTGGGCCTCTTCGAGGTACTCGATCGTCCGGTCGAGAATGCTCTCGAGCGCTCTCACGCGTGCTAGCTCAGCCTCAGCAGCGGCAAGCGTCTCCTCGCATTCCGGGACGCTCGCAATGGAGGTCGCCAGCTGCTCGAGTCGACCACGCTGACCGGCCGCCTCGGTGTCCAGCTGGGCCACTTCGTCTCTCATGGTGGCGACTCCGGCTCGCGCCCGATCAAGATCGATTCCGGCGAGATCGGCCTCGCTAAAGGGGACGACTGCGTGCTCGGCCCGCATGGCTACTGCGTCTGCTTCAACAGCGAACTCGTCCAGCGAGCGACCTCCGAGAAGCTGGCTCAGCTCGGCCCATTCCGCGGTCGCGGCGGTCGCCGCCTCTAGCTCCCTCTGCTTCTCCCGCTGCCATCGGCGCAATCCTGCTGCAGCATGGTCGGGCGTGGCGCAATCGAGCCCGACCGCCATCGCCGCGTTCGACACTCGAAGCGCCGCTGCATCAGCGGCGGCATGTGCCGCATCGGCGGAGCGGCGAGCTTCGAGTCGAAGCTCGAGCGCGGGGCGTTCTGATACGGCCCGGGCCTGCGAGTCCCGCGCCGTGCAGGCAGCCCGGTACGCCTCGACGCCGGCGGGAAGGTCGGAACCAACGTCGATCCCGCGCGCCTGCAACTCCGCCCGAAGACTCTCCGAGGCAGCCGTCTGCTGCTCGATCAGCGTGCGCTCCTCCTCCCTCCACCTCTCGACGGACTCGGCAGCGGAGACGGCGATAGCGGCGGCCGCGATCCCGGCCCGAATGGACTCCGGGTCGGTGGGAAGACCAAACTCCTCCAGTCGTGCTCGAGCTCCTGCCCGGCGGGCCGATGCGAGGCTCGCCGCAGACTCCTGCCCCGCCAGAGCCTGTTCGGCAACGGCGAGCGCTGCGGCAGCGTCGAGATCCTGTCGTGTCCGCCCCAGCCAGAGAACCGTGCCGCCGACCGTGACTCCGACGAGCGCGACGCCCACGCCCGGGATTACGAGCCCCGCGACGAGCAGCACGATTCCGATCGTGAGAAGCAGTCCCGCGACGGCAAGCGGCGCCCGTCGGACCGCACGCTCGGAAGTGACCGATGTCGCCCGAAGGTCCATGACCTTAGTACGAAGCGACTCGTCCACCACGGGAATCGGTGTCTCCATGTCGACGGCGAGCTCACTCAGCTCCGCGGCCTCGGCCGGCAGCGTGACGTGGGCAGGATCGTCGGGGCGCCTTGCCCTGTGCTGGGCGAGTTCTCGCACAGCCAGGGTGTGCTCCCGCTCGGCATCTAGCACCACCTGTGCGGGAAGCCTGTCGCCCTCCGGTGGATCCGGGAGCGCCGCGATGCGTTCCTGGATCTGCTCGACGGTCTCACCGCTCCGGTCCGGCACATCCGGGCGCTGCTCCCAGCCCGCGAGCGCCTCGGCGACGTCGTCGCTCCTTTCTCCAAGATCTGCCAGAGCAACAGGTTCGACGGGATACCGGGCGGCGAGCTCGGTCGCGCGTTCAGACTGTCGACGAAGGTGGTCGGCGTCGGCGCGGAGTACGACGGCCTCGGCCATTTCGAGGTCTCGCCGCCTCGCAGCTACGCGCTCCTCAAGTGCAGAGACACGCTCCAGCTCTGCCAGGTAGTCGTCGTGCTCTTGCCGTGCCGCGGAGAGCTTGCTCTCTCGTGCGCCTGCGGCCTCGATCGCTCGTTGCAGGGGTCGGGTGCTGTTCGAGCGGGCAAGGCCGACCTTCTCCGACCTGAACGCCTTCAACCGCTCGATGGCGGCGGCGGCTGTCTCGTCCCGCCCGGCCGAAGCAGCTGCGCTCTGGAGCGCGTCCTGCAGCGCAGCGGCGCTGTCCAGGACAGCGGCTACCGACGCCTGACGAACACACGCCGTCCCGATGAACGATGTTCGGTCGAACCCGACGAAGCGCGACCCGTCGGGGGAGCCATCCACCATGATCTCCGCGGACACGTCGTGTCCGAGTACAAGGTCGGTCGCCCTGCAGTCCACGCCACCTGAGAGGTCGTGGCCAATCTCGATGCGACGACCGTCCTCGAGGCAGACGATGACGGAGACCCGCCATGGGCCGCCGTCCCACGGACGGTGTCGCTGCTCGAACTCCCTGTCCTCGACCCGCGGCTGCCCGCGCGCCCGGCGCCTGCCACAGAGCGCCGCGTACGTCGCCGCGTGCAGCGAGGTCTTGGCAGACTCGTTCGGGCCGAAGACAACCGTCATCCGTGGGGCAAAGTCGAGCGCCTCGTCCTGGAGCGGACCGAACGCGTCGACACGGAGCTGCTCGAGACGCACCTAGAGCACCTCGAGATCCGCGCGACCCTCGAGCGCACGGAGACCGGTGACGACAATGCGCTGCTTGAGCTCCTCCGACAACTCCGACGCGAGCACATCTTCCACGAAGGCACCTCGCACGGTTGGCTCGGTGCGGATGGCCTCGAGGTCGTACGTGGTCGTCAGTGAACCCAGCCGCACCACAACCGCCATCGCATCGGGAGCGGCGCGCGCGATGTCGTCGGGGATGAGGTCTACGTCGGGGGCGACCTCGCCACTCACCGTGACGCGGACGCAGCCCGTCGTGCCTTCGAGAAGGGCGACCGCGCGCTGGCGTATCTCGCCTCCACTCGCACAGCCAGTGATCGCGAGGAGTAGGTCGGTGACGAGCGTCTGGGCGACGCGGATCCGCTCGCGCATGACGTGTCCTCCCGCGTCGAGCGTGGCGATGACGAGGCCCCGCACGGGATCGCCACCCTCTCCGAACTCGAGCGGCTCGGGATTGCCCGGATACGTAAGTCTTTCGCCATCGATCGCCGTGTGGAAGTGACCCGTGAAGACGTGATCCAACCCAGACGCAGCGATCTGCTCACTCGAGAACGGTGCATGCGCGAGCTTGCCTTCGCCCTGGAAGATGAATCGCCCTCGCTCCGATCCGTGGAAGAGCGCGATATTGACGCCCCCCCGATCGGCGACGAAGTCATCGAGGAAGCCGTCGGTGTTCGCCGGCGCAAGGTGCGCGGCGCCCCACAGAGTTAGACCCGGTGCAAGCTCGATGGGAGTCAGTCGCGCCTCGGAAAAGATGTGCACGTTCGCGGGCCAGGCCTCACGGGCGTACAGACTTCTCGGACCGAGCCAGTCGTGGTTTCCCGGGGCGATGAAGACCGGCGTGGGAGCAGCCGACGCCAGTAGCTCGCGGAGGAACGCGCCCGTGTCCGGCGAGACGCGCTCGTGCTCGTAGAGATCCCCCCCGAGCAGGATGGCGTCGACCTCAGCCTCGCACGCGTGCTCCACTCCTGCCCGGATCGCATTCTGGATCCCTTGGCGGCGCAACCGAGCGACGCCGGGAGAGAAGGCTTTGAATGCGGAGTCGAGATGGACATCGGCAAGATGCGCGAGCCTCACTTCCGCACCGCCTTCAGGCCAAACATCGCCGCTCCTCGATCCGCAGGCCGAGAAGGTCGTCCGCTATCGACCTCAACGCCGATCCTTGTTCGATTCCATGCCTGATGCGACGACCGGCAATGGAGGAGACGGACTGCGAGCATCAGCACACAGTCCTGTTGATTCGCGCAGGTTCTTACACGCTCATTCACGACGATTGCAGTCGGTCCGCGGTTCACGCCGGGGTCAGCAGTTCACGTAGCGGATCGGGTTTTGGGCGCCGTTTGGGAGGTGCTCCCGGACGTCACGCCAGACGTACGCATCCTCCAGCTCGGCCGTTCGAGATCCTGTGAATGCCCAGCGACCACTCCCGTCCGGAGCGGGATCCCATCCGTTTCGACCCGTGACGCGGTCGATCGCGTATACGGCACGAATGATCCCGTCATGCACCGCGGCGGCGTAGTCAGGCGCACGTCGAGGGGTGGCTTTCCACCATTTTCGTGTCGCTTCGTAGAGCTCATCGTCGGTCATCCAGTGGCGGAACAGACGATTGATCCGGATGAGAACCATGCGGTGACTCGGATCGATCGTCACCGGCGGCGCCGCGTACTCGGCACGGAGCTCGTCGAGGTGCCGCCACCCGTGCCCTCTTGCGTGGCCGCCGACAAGATTCGTGAGCTCGAGGCCGCTGATCCTCAACGCGTCGATAACGGCCGCCTCAACCATGAACGCCTCGGGCTCGGTCAAACCGTGCCGAACGATCTCGACGCCCACCTCCTGTCCTTCCGTGTGGATGCGTTTGACCGTGGCGAGCTTCAGGCCCTTCCTCCCCTCAGCAGGATCGACAACCTTGGCCCGCGCCGCGTGCTGGTAGACGCGATCACCAACGCCCTTGCCTACGTAGAAGATCCTGTCTGCGTTCGTCGGATCGCACAGGACGTAAACGTAGTAGCCGAGCTTCTCCGCCATCCCCGGAAGGAACCCAAGCCGCGCTTCGAGAGCAACACGACTCACATCGGCCGTTCGGCTAGCAACCCATACGCATACAACCGCCAGTGCGCGGCGAGCCGCGACACCGCAAACCTCTCCGCGACTGCCTCGATCTCCCCCCTTTCCCCCCAAACCTCTCGCACCGCCGCCTCCGGCATCAACAACTCCGCCGCGAACACGTTCGCTTCCCGCTCCATCAAACGATCCGTGTCAGCCGCCAGGTCGGCGGCGCGGCAATAGCTCGCGGCTGGCGACGATCCGGAAGTGGCGCCAAGGACGTGGCAGACCCAGTGGCCGACCTCGTGCGCGATGGTGAAACGGTGGCGCTGGATCGGCGCGCCCCCGTGCTCGGCCTCGGCGGCGTTGAGGACGATCCGGCGCTCAGCCGGAAGCAGGATGCCCGATACGTTGAGGTCGTCCGACTCGACGATGCGCAGGCCGAGCAGATCCTCGGCGATCCGCTCGACCGGGACCGGCAGCTCGTCACCGCCGAACACGTTGACGTATCGCTCGCGGACGGCATGCGCGCGGGGGTCCTCGTACTTCGCCACAGACAACGAGACCATAATCGGCAGCTAATCGCCTGATGTAAAGAGACGGTCGATCTCGTCGCGCTCCGCCGCGCTTGAGGCGTCCGCGGGCGCTCGAACGGCCTCCTCGACCGAGGACACGTCGGCCTGTCGGAGATATGCCGCCGCAACGTTGAGCTCACCCGACGTCCCGCCCGTTCCCGCGAGAGCGCGCGCGTTCGCACGAAGGAACCCGCCGAGCGCATCCCAGACTGATCGGTCGACGCCCTCGGCGGGAAGGAGACCCGTCTCGAGCTCGTGGTAGTAGGCCTCGACTTTGCGACGCTTGGCCGGATCGAGCCGCAGCGTCGACATCAGCGTGCTCACGACGGCCTCGCGTCCGAGCTTTCGGCGCAAGCGCAACACGAGAAGAGGTGGCTCGCTCTGAAGCCGCGCCTCCATCAGCACGATCGTCTCCTCGTCGGATGGGCTCACGGGCGCCGAGCGAAGATACGCGTCGATGAGCCTCCCGAGCTGGTCCGCGCCGGGGCCGGCGGCCGCGAGCAGACCCGGCACTTCGGGCTGCTCGCCGCGCTCACGCGCCGCGACGAACTCGTCGAACAGCCTCTCCACCATCGCGTCGGGGCTCACGTGACCGCCACCCTCTCGACCAAGACACGCTTCGCTCGATGCCACGCCTGATCGACCGCGTTTCGGTCGATCCCGAGCCGCGCGGCGATCTCCTCGGGCGGCAGCTCCTCCACGATCCGCAGGCGCGCCACCTCACCGGCGCGCGCCGGCAGGCCGTCCAGCAGGCGCTCGATGTCGACTGCGAAGTCGAGGTCGTCCTCGAGGCCCGCGAACGGGTCCGCGGCGGCGAGGCGCTCGTCGAGCTCGACCGACCGGTACTTCGCCGGCTCGAAATGCTCCCTGATCTTCCAGGACACAACGCCGTGCACAACGACCCGGAACGGCACCGCGTAGCGGCGCCCACGCTTGAGCTCTGCCAGAAGGCGCACCACCACGTTCGCAGCCACGTCGAGGGCGTCCTGCGCGGGCACGCGTGCACGGCACCGATCGACGATCACGCCGTAGTAGCTCTCGAGCAGCCGCATGTACTCGCCGGCCTCGAGCAATCGCTGATCCTCCGCGTCGCGCGCATCGTGCATGGAAAGCAGAGTCGCGTCGGACATGGCCGGATCTTACGAGGCCACTACGCCGAACGTGCGCGACGGCAATAGCCGCGATAGGGAACTCCACCCGAGCGCCCGTAAGAGCATCCGCTCGATCCAGGGACTCCCTCGAACTGCGAGAGGAGACGCCCATGATCACCAACACCATTCAGCTCGGCGAACCACGAGAGCACCGCGGCATCGTCATCACCCCGCTCTTCCCACGACGGAAACCGGTCGCGCAGTACCTGACTCTTGATCAAGCGCTCCCCCTTGGACTTCAGGTCACCGAGGTGAGCGATGCGGGCACCGTTCCGGAGCTCGCGGTGCTGAACCCGCTCGACGAGCGCGTGCTTCTCTACGACGGCGAAGAGCTCGTCGGCGCGAAGCAGAACCGCATCCTCAACATCACCGTCCTCGTCCCCGCCAAGAGCACGCTCGCGATCCCCGTCTCCTGCGTCGAACAAGGACGCTGGTCGCGACACAGCGACCGCTTCAGCTCTGCACCGCACCTCTCGAACCCCGAACTCCGACAGCGCAAGGCCGCCAGCCTCGCTGTGACGCCGCTCGTCCGCGGACTCGCGCAGGGCGAGGTATGGGACGCCGTCGCCGACAAAGCACGCCGCATGAGCGTCGATTCCCCCACTGGCGCCAATGCAGACACATTCCAGACGCACGCGCACGACCTTCGTCAGCTCGAACGCGCATTCCCTCTCGAACTAGGCCAGTCCGGCGCCGTGCTCGCAATCGGCGACACCCTCTGCCTCGACTGGATCTCCCGACCCGAAGCGTTCGCGCATCTGTGGCCCAAGCTACGGCGCGGCTATCTCCTCGACGCACTCGAGGCACTCGACCGCCCCGCCGCAACCGCCCGACGCATCGCCGACTTCGTTGCCAGCACCGACGCATCGCTGATCGCCAAGCAGGCCTCCGCGGGCCTGGGTCACGACGTCCGTCTCCGAAGCGCCAACGTGATCGGCTCCGGCCTCGAATTGGACGACGAGCTGCTGCAGATCTGTGCCTTTACGAGCGACTCAAACGACCACGTCGGACGAATCGCGCGTCCGAGCCGGCGCCGCTGACCCCGCCGACATGTTCTCGCGTTGGCGCATCACATCAACGGAGCCACGCGAATGACATGCTCAGAGTTGAGCGAGTGCCGTCAAGTAGACGGCGCGTGTGTCGCGGTTCGGCTCAAGGCCAAGTCGCTCGTCGAGGATTCGTGTGAGTGCCCGGTAGCGTTCGACGACGGATTCACGATGGCCGAGCGTGGCTTCCGTTTGGAGCGCGAGCCGCCAGAGGCTTTCGTTGAGGACATCGATCGTGAGGCCCTGCTCGGCCGCCTCGAGGGCAGCGCGCGGGTCCCCTGCGGCGAGCCGCGCCCACCCAAGGCTCTCGAGCAGCTCGAGCATGGTGGCCCGGATGCGGCGAACATGACCGTCAGCCCAGAGGTAGTCGCTCCCGGCGAGCGGCTCACCATGGATGAGCGCTGCCGCCTGCTCGAGCAGGTTGCGCTTCGCGGCCTCGTCGGCTGTTCGTCGGGCTTGGGCCAGGAGTTCCTCGAACTCGTCGAGATCGAGCCGCACTCCGGTACCAGCGAGCTGGTAGTGGTCGCGGTTTCGGCCGAGGCGGTCGCCGAGCAGCTTCCGGGCCTGGCTCGTTGCCTGCCAAAGCCGTTGCTCACTTCGGCGGAGACTTTCCCCAGGCCACAGCGCGTCCAGCAGCTGGTCGCGGCTCGCGCCCTGCGGGTGAAGCGCGAGATAGGCGATCAGTTCCCCGGCGGACGCACGAAGCTTCGGCCTTCCCGATCCCCCGTTCTCTATGCGAAGCGGCCCGAGAACCGAGATCGCGACGCCGCCGATCTCCTTTGGCTCGGTCGCCGGAGCGACTCGCTCGGTCGTCACGCTTTGTTGACCGGTGGACGCGCCCCATGAGGGCGGCACTTCCGTTCGCGTGACAATGAGTACGGGCTGCTCGTAACGTCCGACCCCGTAGCTGGCAGCCCCGCTGCCCCGCAGCGGACGCGGCGCAAACGCGTCGCGCGAGAGCCATTCTTGCGGACTGAGCTTTGCGTTGTTGATCAGGCGTGGTGTGCCGTTGCGTGTGCTCCAGATGGCGCGGCGGAGGAGAAGGATGGCGAGGGCGAGGAGCGTCAGCCAGGCGAGCGAGCCCGCCCAGCTCTCGATCTCCGCGACTGTGACCGGATCGCCCAATGTGCGTGGCAGGCTCGGGAGACTTGGTCGGAGTGCGATCAGGAGAACGATGGCGCAGCCGGCGACAAGGCCGGCGGAGAGCGGCCGCAGGCGTCGGCCGGCTGTGTATCGGTCGTTCATATGAGCAGGGCGAGGAGAGCGCCGCCGGCGTCGCCACCTGCGAGCAGGAACACTGCGGCGCCGCCAATTCCCATGAGGACGGGTCTCGTCTTCATGGTGCGCGGGGGCTTGCGTTTGCTTGGGCGGAGACGGTCAGGGTGCGAAGGCCGACGAGCCGCAATAGGAGCGTTGGGATCGTCCGCTCGACCCGGACGCTGACAGTCGTGGTTGTTGCGTTCGTTTGGCTCTTGGAGACGGGTTCGAGCGTGAGCGCTTGCAGCGCGTCCTGTTGGGCTTGGGTTGGGTCGAGCGCGAGTGTGCCTTGGTGGAGCGCGTTGAGGTCGAGTGCTTGGCTTCCGGTGAGGGCGGCGTGGTCGGCTGCTGAGACGAGCTCGCGACGGACGATGAAGGCGCGGCCGATATCGACCGCGGCGCCGATCACGATCAGGAGCGCAACTGAGAGCAGCAGCCCGGCGATCAGGATCGCGCCCCGCTCATCCTCCAGCCGCGTTCGTGCGCTCATGGTGAGGCCGCCTCGGTAAGACTGCGGTAGCGGTCGACGGGTGCAGCCGCGTTGCCGTCGAGGGTGATGCTCCCGATCTTCCCGAAGATGGGGATGTTCGCGAGCGCGACGGTGGTCTGAACGTGGGCGCGAAGGACGGCGCCGCGTTCGAGCGTGCCTTCGAGTCGGAGCTCGAGCTGTTTCCCGGTTTGCGCTTGGCTGCGCGCAACCTCCGCGTCGGCGGCCGCTTGCGCGTCTGCGCTTGTTGGGGCTTGGGCGGCGGCACGGACAGCGGCGCGCGCAGCTTGCTCTGTGGCGAGCCGTCCCTGCTCGACCCGGGCAAAGAGCGGGACGAGAAAAAGGAGAGGCAGCAGCACGCCGCTGAGGAGGAGCAGGCTCGAGATCAGCGCCTGCCCGCTCTCAACGCGCAGTCGTCGTCTCATGGGGTGGTCTCGGCTGTCGGGTAGCGCTCCAGGGGAAGGCTCGCGCTCGCCTTCACATCCGGGACGATCAACGGCAGCGAGAACAATCTCGGCGCCCGCCCCGCGACGTTAACGGTGACCTCGTTTGCTTGCTCGCTGGCGGTCGCGCGGAGGTGTCTGCCGCTGCCGCCGGCTGCGGTGAGGATTGCGCGGGCGCGAGCGATTCCGGCTTGGCTGCCGTCAGTTGCGGCGGTGCGGGCGCCGTCTTGGGCGGCCGCTATCGCGACCGAGCGGGCGTGGGCGTAGGCGAGCGCCTGCCCCGCAACCGCCACGACCATGAGAACGAGCCCGAGAGCAAGCAGCCCTTCGATCAGCGCCTGCCCGCCCTCATCCGCCAGCCCGGCGTTGAGGTGCTTCATGGCCGCCGTCCTAGCCGGAGCCGGAGATCATGTCGACCATGCGTTGGCCGGCGTCCTGGATCGCTGGTTTCAACAGAGCGACGACGACTGCGGCGGCGGCTGCGAGGCCGACGGCGAGCACGATCCAGTTGACGAGGCCGTCGCCGCGCTCCTCGCGACGAACACGGTCGGCCGCCTCGATCAGGCGAGCGAACAAGAGGTTGAACATGAGTGAGTACCTCCCTTTGTGGTGGTGCTAGACGGTTTGGGCGAGGAAGCGGAGGAAGCCGTAGGCGAGCAGCAGGACGAGCACGGCTAGGAGGGGTGCGACGGGTGCGTGCATGGCGAGGTAGGCGCGGTCGGCTGCGCGTTCCAGGTAGCGGTTCTGCTCGGCCCGCATCTGGGCTGCCTGCTGGCGCAGGAATTCGAGATACGGGCTCTCCTTGGCCGCCAGCAGCTCGCTGAACCGCGCGAACGACGACTCCCCAGTCTCATGGGCGACACGAACGAGGGCCTCGCGGTCGTTGAGGTTGCGCTCACGTCGTGCCAATGACAGCGCCCGGCCGAGCTCTTCACCCAACGCGCCGGGGCAGTCTCGAGCTGCGAGCTCGAGCGCCTGCCGTAGCGACTGGCCCGCACCCAACGCCAGCGCGAGCACCGAGACCGCTTCGGGCAGGTCGAGGAAGATAGCCTCCCTCCGCCGCTTCGCCTCGTTCCGCAACCAGAGGTCGGGGGCGAAGAACCCCGCCACCGCAAACAGCAGCAGCACCCCCGCGGACGGGAGCCTTCCGGTAGCGGCCGCATAGGGGAGCAGCGGCACCACCGGCACCGCCACCGCCAACAAAGCCTTCTCTCCAAACAGCCGCCCGAGTGTCTTGTTGCCGCCTGCTTGACGAAGCAGCTGTTCGTAGGAGCCGCGGGCGGACGACAGCCAGGCCGGAAGCTCGACGGACGTGCGGGCGCGGTCCAGGGTGTTCGTGAGGGTGCCACCTTCGGCGCGCGCAAGCCGGGTGGCGAGCGAGGGCCGCCGATACAGATAGCCGTACACAGCGAGCAGCCCACCCACGACAAAGCAGACGCTGGAGAGGAACAGTGGAACGCTCACCTGGAGTTCCCGGTACGACGGGGTTCGGGGACGCGGCCGAGGTGGCGCATCAGCAGGTAGCAGCCGAAGATCATGAGGCCACCGACGGCACCGACGACTGTTCCTCCAGGTGTGCGGTAGGCCTCCAGATAGGTGGGCGACGCGGCCCCGACAAGCAGCAGAAGCAGGACCGGGCTGAGCGCGAGCAGAGCCGCCTCGAGCTGCAACGTGGACGCGCGCGAGCGTGCTTTCTCGCGTCCCTCGAGCCGCTCCATCAACACGCCAGCCAGCTCGCGCAGCACCGGCGCCAGGCCACCCGCCGGAAGATCGAGCAACGCCGCCCGAAGCAGCAGCGCGACCGTGTCCCCGGTGCGCTCGCCGGCGGCCGCGAGGCCCTCGATCGCCGTGGCCAGGCCGCCTGTGCGCAGCCGCGTATGAAAGCGAGCAAGGTCCGCCCGCAAGGCGGGAGGGCCGATCTCGGCGACGAGCGCAACGGCGGCCGGGTACGCGATCCCCGCCTCGAGCGCGTCCGCCAGCTGGGAAAGCGCGGCCGGCCAGGCGCGCTCCCGTTCTCGCAAGCGACGCTCCCGTCGTCTGCCCGCCCAGGCAAACGGAGCACACCCCGCACCAACGACCGCAGCAAGGCCAAGCACCGGTACACCCGTCAACGACCACACAACCAGGCCAGCGAGGAACGCTGTAGAGACCACGAGCACCACGAACAGGGGCGGGCTGCAGGGCAGCTCGCTCTCGCGGACAAGCCGCCGCAGCCCCGCGCCGCCGGCCGGCAGCTCGACACGGTGAACCGCTCCGGCCCAGAGCAACGCGACGCCGGCTGCGAACACGAGGCCGAGCACAAACCCGGTCATCCGTGGGCTCCGACCAGGAAGCCGCGCACCTCGCTCACCGGCAGCACCCGCGAGGTCGACGTCGTCCTCGACGACAGCACCCCGGTCGTCGCGACCGGCCCGACTGCGGTGAACGAGATCCTCCAAACGACCGTCGCTTCCACCTGGTAGCCGTCTGGCCCGCAGCTCGCGAGCACGTGCGGGTTACGGCCCGCGTCGCCGGGCAGGCAGCGTGTCTCGTACAGGTGCACGACGGCCTCCGGAGGTGCCGGGCCCGCTCGATATTCGACACCTGCGCCACCCGACAGGCTGGTTCCGTCGCCGAAGCTCCACTCGACCTCGCTCGGATCCGCCGTGACCGTCACCGTTTCGCCGGCAAGAGACACACTCAGCTGCTCCGCGTCGAGCGACGGTTCGAGCCAGAACCACGAACTGACGCCCGTCACGGCGGCCCCGGCCGGCGACACGTTGATCCGCCCCGCCGTGAGCGCCAACCGATTCATGAGCGTTGCGGCGACCGCCCCAGGATCAACCGCCGGCGCTCCCGGGCCACCACCGTCTCCTACGACCGTGTAGCACGGGGCAGCTGCGTCCGGCACATAAATACATGCCCGGCCTGGGTCGATCGGATACCAAAAACTCCCCGGCCCCGCCGGCTCCGGATTCCGCGCCAACGCCGAATCCGCCGGCAACGCCGGATACGGATTCGGCGGCGGTTCACCCGTACCTCCGGATTCCGGGAGGTTGACAATTCGCGTCGTTGGGGGTGTCGGCGCTTGCTTGTTCCGTGGTGCTCCGCCACGCCGGAGTCTGACTTCTCCTCTGACGTCAGCTCGGCTTGGCCCTGCCTGCTGGGAGCTAACGCCTATTTGGATCGGCGGAGGCGTGGGGCCGGGTGCCGCGTCGACAGAACCGACGCTGACCAGGAGGGCCACGCCGACGACGCAACTGAGTGTGCCTAGGGCAGCACGACGACGTTCCAGACCACGAAGCGGTCGGTACGTCCAACGCGACGTAGCTCGTACCGTGCTTTCTCCCTCAGCTTGACCACGCGACCGAGCGGAGTCCCGTTCGGTCGGGAAGGCTGCAACCGCTGCTGGTCGACGACCGTGGCGGTCGCATGCAAGTACGACGGGTCGAGTCGAAGTGATTGCACCCGCCGTTCGTCCTTCAGCACGCGCACGCGAATCCCGCGTTTCCTCCGAGTTTGAGCCGCGGTCTTCAACGAATTGAGTGCCGGCCCACGGGTTGAATGGGTGGCCCAGGCGGGGATCTTGTTGTTCCAGAGCACGTAGATGGAGAGCCGCCGGTTCTCGTTGAGGGCTGACCTGACCCCGCGCTTCAACGCTGCCGTGGGGTTCGTGGCGGTCGTCGTGGTTTGCGTCGTCGTTGGCGCCGAGTCGTTGCTGCCGCTGCCACAGCCTGTGAGGAGCAGGATCAGGGTGAGGATGGCCGTGAGTGCGGTTGCGAGGGTCTTGGTCATGGGGCATTGAAGCCTGCCTGTTGCAGCTGCTGCTGGTAGGCGGGCTCGTTCCCGAGCCAGCGTAGCTCCGCCCCGGCGCCCTCAAAGAGGGGGTTGAGCGTGAGCTTGCGACCTTCGATGCCGGCGATCTCGACGATCTCGTCGATCTGGCGGGGCCGGAATCCCTGCTGGCCGCCGGCGTGGTTACGGGGCCGGTTGCAGTGGATCACGAGGTCGATCTCACGGACCCAGTCGAGCGCTTGTTCCGTCTGGATCTGGGCGCCGGAGGTGAGCGCGAAGCGGACAAGGTTCTGGAGGGCGTGTTCTGCGGTTTCGCCGTGAACGCTGGTCATGCCGGCGTGCCCGGTCGCGAACGACCACAGCATCGCCATCGTCTCGGGGCCGCGGCACTCGCCGACAACGATCCGGTCCGGGTTCATCCGCAGCGCGTCGGAGACAAGGTCCTCAAGCGTGATCGCCGCGAGTCCGTCGGGGCTTGCGGGCCGTGCTTCGTAGCCGATGCAGTTAGGAAGCGTGCGGGGGAGTTGGAGTTCGGCGGAGGATTCGCAGACGACGATCCGCTCGTTGCCCGGGATCGCCCGGCCAAGCGCGTTCAACAGGGTGGTCTTGCCGGAGGAGACGCGGCCTGCGACGACGATGTTCTTGCCAGCCTTGACGCAGGCGGCGAGGAATTCGGCCGCGGTGTCGCTGAGGAAGCCGAGACTGACGAGCTCTTGCAGGGTGGCCGCGCCGAGGCGGAAGCGGCGGATCGTGCAGATCGTGTGACCGTTCGAGGAAACAGGCGGGATCGCCGCGGTCAGGCGGGAGCCGTCGGGTAGCCGTGCTTCGACTCTGGGGGTGAGGCGGTCGAGACGTTTGCCTTCGACTTGTTCGAGCAGGCGTTCGACGAAGGCGCGGGTTTGGCGGTCGTCGTCGAAGGCGAGGTCGGGAACACGCTCGATCCGCTCGCCCGTGTCGCGAAACAACCGGGTCGGACCATTGATCATCCACTCCTGCGCCTCCGGGTCAGCAAGCATCCGCTCGGCGATCGCGCCGAGCCCGACGAGATCGCTACGCAACTCCCTCGCGATCAGCAGCCGCTCATCGCTCCCGAGCGCCGCTGCTTGGCCGTTGAGGGCGTCGGCGTCGTAGGAGCGGAGCGTGTCGTCGAGCAGTTGCTCGGCCCGTGCGCGGCCGTGCTCGCTTGCCAGGTTGACCTGCTCTTGGGCGAGTGCCTGCTCGACCCGGCCTCGGATCAGCTCGGCAGGTGAGGTGATGGTGGTTAGCTCCGCCACGGCAACGCCACCTCCCTCTCACCCGGCTCCTCGGCCGGAACATGGATCCGTTGTGGTGTTGCCGGCTGGGGTGGGACGAGGCGGAGCTTGCGCTGCCGTGGTTCCGGGGCTGTTGGCAAGAACAGCTCGTCGAGGAGGGTGGTGAGGGCGCGGCCGTAGCTGCTTCGGCGGCGGGCGGTGGCGAGCGGCAGGCCGCTGCGGCGAGCGCTCGTCTGTGAGCGTTGATCCCAGGGAAGCCAGGCATCGACCACGAAGCGTCGCTCTGCCAGCTGCAAGGGGACGATCCGTTCGAGGTCGCTTCTCGTTGCCGCGCCGGGGCCACCGGCGCCGTTGACGGCGATCCGCAGCCTTTCGGCGGGGATTCCGAGCGCGAGCAGCGTGTCCAACTGCGCGAGCCCTGAACGCAATTGCTCCTCGCGGGCGCCGATCACGAGCAGGACAGCGTCTGAGCTGACGAGCGCTTCGCGGTGCACGCGACATGCGCTGTCGGTCTGGTCGCCGATTGTGAGGAGGAAGCCGACGTCGAGGACAGTGAGCGGGAAGATCGCGGCGAGCTCCCGCAGTCCGGCATTGATTGCGCCGGGTTGGGCAAGCTCACTGACTGTGTGTGGCAGGTCGGGTGGGGAGAGCATTACGGCCGGCCAGCCGAGGCGTGTTGCGAGCCAGCGCTCGAGTAGCTCCCGCGGCGCTCCATCAGCTGAGCTGGCGGCGCGGACGAGGCCGAGCAACGATCCCTGCCGGGCGTCGGCGCCCAGGCGCAGATCAAGAGCGCTGCCCAACATGTCGAGCTCGACCAGCACACACGACCACCGCTCAGCCGCGAGCGCGGCGAGCGAGGCAGCGCACTCGCTCACCCCCGGACTGCCCTTGCTGCCGACGACCGCGAGCACACTCCCGCCCAGACCGCCGTCCACTCCCCGGGCCGCGCGTGAAGTGTGCGGAGGGGCGCTCCTTTCTCGGGCGGCATCTGCGTCGGGCTGCGATGCGTCTGCGCCGTTGACGGCGGCCAGGAGCGCATCGGCTGTTGTATCGGCGTCGACGACCTCGTCGACTCCGAGCGCATCTAGCTCCCGCCTGTCGTCAGCGTGCAGCGCTAGACCGACAAGACGAACGCCCGCAGCTCGGGCGCGAGCGCAGTGGGCGGCGGTGAGGCCGGGCAGGTCGGCGGACACAAGCGCCGCCGTCATCTGGGTGCTGTTGAGTTCGTGGTCGAGCTCGTCCGCGTCGCTGATGCTGAGGCGGGGCTCGACGACCGCGTCGCGGCCGAACAAGAGCGGCTCGATCGCGCGCTCCGCGGGTGGCGTCAGCGCGAGCGCGATGGCTGGTGTGTCCATGGCTATCGCCCTGGCTCGCTGTTGGCCGGTGGGATCGGCGCAGTCGCGGTCTTGTGGCCATCGCGGAGCAGGTCGAGCTTCGCCTCCGAGTTCGCAAGCGCGAGCGCGCTCGCGAGCGACGGGTCAGGCAGGGCAACGGTGACCGGGACCGTCGCCGAAGCCCGGTCCAGCCCCTGCGGTGGTCTGCCTACTGTCTCGACTCGGAGCGAGCGGGCGATCACCCGCGCCCGCGCCCCGTCCCCGCTGCTGTATGTCGCGAGAACGGTGACGTGGTCGCCCGGCTGGAGCGCTCCGGCGAGCGCGTGCAAGGCGGGCACGACGAGCGTGAACGCGGCGGTGCGCGACCCGGCAGAGGCGAGCGCGGCGCGAGCTACCGGCGATCCCGCAGCGACTGCCGTGGACAGCTCCCGGCCGAGCACGTCTGCGAGCTCTTGGTTGGGAAGCAGCGTCGCCATCGTTGCGCTGTCTCCCGCGAGCTCCGCGGTACGCACATCACCGGCGTCGAGGACTGTTCCCGCGGGGAGGTTGTGGGCGGCGACGAGCACAGGAGTGCGATTGGTGGTTGCGCTGTAGACGGCCCAGTAGCCGATCAGGGCCAGTAGCACCAACGCGGCGCCCGCGAGCGGCAGCGGCCGCAGCAGCCCGGCTGGGGAACGACCACGACTCGTCGCCGACCTGTCGGGCTCAGGGCTGCGGGGACGCAGCACTGGAGCACGTGTATCGCTTGCCGTCGGCTCGGCAGCGCTGCCGTTTCGTTCCGCGTGTCCGTTGCGGTCGGGTCGGAACCGCTGCCAGGTGCTGCTCATACCGGCCTCAATACGTTCCGACCCTGACAGCCGCCTGACAGAAGCCTGACAGACGCCTCGAACGATGGTCGGATGAGCTCACTGTTGGCCTGATCCGATACCCGAAATAGTCGTCCTTGCCGCGAATTTGTCGCATCGGAACACCTCCCCTCAGCACCCGCAGCGACCCGGCCATCCGAACGAGCCTCGGCTGCGTAGCTGGAGATGACGCTATTGCCTGCGAAGCTGAACGACCATCCACCTCGCGATATAGATCGCGGGGTAGTTGCCGAACACGGCGGCCAACGTGTGGCAGCAAGGAACCCTCCCCTGTCGCTTGCGCAAAGTTCCCTCTACCTCTGTCTGTCGCCGCGGCGACACGAAAGTAACGCCACCTCGACTGTCGACCGAGTCGCGGCTACGTTCGCTCAGGCCCCTCAGCGCTCGCGTCTCGCTCTGCGCCGTCGCCGTCGCCGTGTCGTGTGGCCACTGCTGGCTGGCGGCGGTCGGCCGGTGATGGGGCGAGGCAGGTGAGCGCGTCCGCGATCGCCAGCAGCTCTGGCTCGTCGCGTAACAGGCTCAACACCTCCCCATCGAGCAAGGGGGGATCGTCCGTCGGGCTCAGGGCCCGATCCCCTGTTGTTCGAGGTCGGCCCGCAACCCGCGCAGGGCACGTCCAAAGCGCATCTTCGTCGCCGCTTCCGTCGTCCCCAACCTGCCGGCGATCTCGCTGAAGGAGCGTCCCTCGAACAGCTTCATCTGCACGACTTGCCGCTGCGCGTCTGGCAGCCGCTGCAGGGCGGCGCGAAGGGCGTCGAGTGTGCCCGGGTGGTGCTCATGGGCTGGCAGCACCTCTGCGACTTCGTCGAGCGGCACCACGGTCGCGCGGCGCTGCTTACACCGGGCTTGGTCGATGAAGCGCCGCTGCGCGATCGTGTAGAGCCAGGCGAGCATCTCGGTCGGCGGCGAGGGAAGCCGCGCGAGCGCCGCTGCTGCATCGGCAAACACCTCCTGCGTCAACTCCTCGGCTTGATCGGCGCTGCCCGTTCGGCGGCGCAGGTACCGGTAGACCTGCGCCTGATGGTGTCGAACCGTCCGCTCGGCGAGCGCCTCCATCTACCCCTGTTTGTCGCAGGAAGCAGCCGAAGGTAACGCTCAACGTCAGCCGACAGCGACGCGAGCAACTCCGATCTGCGACGGCAGGCGGAGTATCCCTCGCTCAAGGGACTCCCGACAACTGTCCCTAACAGCCACGGCTTCCCCTGACAGGGGCCTGACAGCTGCCTGACCGGAACCTGACCGCCAGCCCCCGCCGCGGACGCCTCGACACCGTTGCGGTCGTACCGGAGCGCAACGAGCGCCGACGGTCGAACGGGTTGCAGCTGTCGGGCGGCTGTCAGGTTCGGGTAAGGGTCGTGCCCGACGCTGCTCGTCCTGTCTTCCGCAAACGAAGCCAGCGGGCTCGCGACGCCACCGCGGTCGCCGCTGCGAGCCCGCTGCTTCGTTCGCCATTCCTGAGGAGGTCGAGAAGTGAACGCAGTTGCTCAGCTCGAGCGCGAGTGGCCGATCCTTATTCAGCGGCAACTCGCGTCCGCGATGGCGCAGTGGCGCACCAGCGATCCGCTCTTGCGACGCTTTGACAGCCCGGCGAGGTTGTTGCGGTTCCTGCACAGCAACGCTCCTGCGGACACGGACGGGCCGCTGCTAGCACTGTTGCGCCTCGCCGCGAACGATCCTCTGGCGGGCCGCTTCGTCTTGCATGCCCTCCTGCCTGGTTTGAAGGCGCAGGCACGGCGGATCTCCCGGCGGCCCGGCCAGCATGAGGAGCTCTGGGAGCTCCTTCTGTTCTACGCCTGGCAGGCGATCTGCTTCTACCCGGCCGATTCGCGCCGCTCGCGGGTCGCAGCCAACGTTCTGCTGCAGGTGCTGCACGACACGACGCGGGAGCTGCGCCGGATGCGCCAGCCCGCCGAAACCAAGCACGAGCCCTCGAGCCGGCCTCGACCCCGCGTACGCGCCGCGACGGCCCCCCGCCGGCACGGGCTGGCTCGTGCCGTGACCGTGGCGGACGCGGTTGAGGCCGGTGTGGTCTCCCGCCGCGATGCGTCGCTGATCCTGCGCAGCCGCGGAGATGGTGTCGCTCTCGCTGCGATTGCGCGCGAATGGGAGGTGTCCTACGCGGCACTGCTCAAGCGGCGCCAACGCGCCGAGCGGCGCTTCCGCGCCTGGGCGGCCTTGCCACGAGATGTCCGAAATCGGGGCGTGCGGGTCCTTACCTCTTGTGGGCGTCCCCACGCGAGTCCCGCCGATTGCCGCTCGACTCACTACCGTCGGCGTGAGCAGCAGGCCGACAGCCGCCCAACGGCGATGCGACCCCAAGGTTGAAGGAAGGAGGAGTTCCTTGCGCAGAAGACCGTTTCTTGCCGCTTGCGTCTACGCCACGGTCGGCTTCGGCACCGTCGTTCCGGACGCGCTCGCGGCGACCGACCTGGAAACCGTGGTCAACAATCTGACGCTCTGGCTGACAGGGCTGTTGGCCGGCCTCGCGACCGTGTTCCTGATCGTGGGCGGCCTCCGGTATGTGATGGCCGGCGGCGACCCCGTGCGGTTGGAGAAGGCGAAGAGCGCAATCTCAAGCGCCGCGCTCGGCTACGCGTTCGCCTTGTTCGCGCCCGTGGCGGTGACCATCATCAAGAAGATCGTCGGCGGATGACCCGCCGTCTCGTCTGCCTCGGGCTCTGCGCCGCGGCGATGTTGCTGCCCGTGCTTCTGCCCGCCGTGGGCGCTTTCGCTGCGCCTGCGCCGCCTTCGGCGCCTACCCAATCAGCCGCTCCTGTACGACCGTCGCCACCTCCGACAACTCCGGGTGTCCAGGTGGGGCCACCGCCGCCGGCCAACACTCCGGCTCCGTCGGATCCGACGGTTGTGGACGGTGGCGGCCCGAGTAGCCCCGCGTTCTGGGACCTGCCCGGCCGAGTCAAGAAGGCAATCAATGACTGGTTCAAGAGCCTCGTCCTCGACGCTCTCACGCCGATGCTCGACCTCGTCGGCAGGACGGTGCTTGCCACCCCCAACCTGCCCGCGAATTCACAGGTCGTCGGGCTCTGGCAGATCAGCCTGATCGCCGCCGACGCCCTCCTCGTCCTGTTCCTGCTCATCGGGGCGGGTGTTGCGATGAGCCACGACAGCCTGCAAAGCCAGTACGCGCTCAAGGATCTCGTGCGTCGACTGGTGTTCGCCGGGATCGTGATCAATGCAAGCCTCTCCTTGAGCGGCCAGATGATCGCGGTCGCGAACGGTCTCGCCGGGGCGTTCCTCGGTGACGGCGGCGACGCCGCTGCTAGCACCGGCTCGTTGCAGACCCTCGCGGTGGGGGCCTTGGCTGGCGGCGGCATCTTCCTCACCCTGCTCGGGCTGGCCTGCGCTGTCTCGGCCGTCGTCCTCGTTGTCCTCTACCTGCTGCGCACGGCGATCCTCGTCCTTCTGATCTGCGCGGCGCCGCTGCTTCTGCTCTGCCACCTGTTCCCGCAGACCGAAGGGCTGGCCCACCTCTGGTGGAAGTCGATGAGCGCCGTCCTCGCCATCCAAGTTGCCCAGGCGCTTGTGCTCGCCGCCACGGTACGGGTGTTCTTCGCCGACACGGGCGCGAGCGGGCTTGGTCTCACGGTCAGCGGCAGCGTAATCAACATGCTCCTCTGCCTCTGCCTGCTGTTCGTGTTGGTCAAAATCCCGTTCTGGGCGAGGCAGCTCGCCTTCGGCAGCGGCGGCAGCACCACCGTCCGGCTCGCGAAGGCCTACGCGATCCGGTCCGTCTCCGGGGGCGCAGGCTAATGGCGTCATCGGTCAAGGTGCCAGCCGATGTCGAGCTCGAGGACAAGCTCGCCTTCGGTCTTACCGCCCGCCAGCTCGGCCTCCTCGCCGCCACCGCCGTCTGCGCCTACGGCGCCTATCTGCTCCTCGGGCCGCTGCTGCCGACCCCGGTTGCTGTAGTCGCGCCGGTGCTCGTTTCCGTGTGCGGGCTTCTGCTTGCGCTCGGATCCCACGACGGGATGAGCGGCGACCAGCTGGCGCTCGCCGCCTGCCGCTACCTGCGCACCCCCAAACGACACGTTCTCGCCCCAGACGGCCTTCCCGCCGGACTTTCAGGAGCGTCGGCCCGCCCGTCGCTTGTGCCGCTCGATCTGCCCGTGCGGCGGATCCTCGAGAACGGACTTGTCCAACTCACAGACAACTCGCACGTTCTGCTTGTCGAGGCGCGTGGGTCGAGCTTCGAAATGCGAGACCCCGCCGAGCAGGAGGCGTTCGTCGCTTGCTTCGCCCGTTTCCTCAACAGCCGCACCGACCCCGTCCAACTCACCATCGGCAGCGAACCCGCAACCCTCAGCCCGCACGCCGAACGTCTCGACCGCAACGCCACCGACCTGCCGCCAGAGCTGGCGACAGCGGCGCGCGAGCACGCCCACTTCCTCCGCGGTCTCACCGCCGGCAAGAAGCTTCTGCGCCGGAGGATCGTGCTCGTACTCGGATCACGAACGGCCGACCCTGGAATCGCACACACAACCCTCGTCCGCCACGCGTCGGAGGCAGCAGAAATCCTCATCGGCGCGGAGATCGTGCTGCGGTCACTCAACGGGCACGAGGCGGCCGCGCTTCTTGCGGCAAGCCTCGACCCGCCCGGCCCCACCGACGGCTCCCACCTGGAAGGAGTGATCCATGCGCGTCCGCACCCGCAACCCCACACCGCCGACCATGACGACGACGGCTCGGGAGTCGGCTGGCCCGGGGCGCGGTCTGCTCGGGCCGCCGAGCCTGCAGCTCCACACTGACCGGATCGGCCTGGGGGATCGCTGGCAGCGCACGCTCGCACTCTCCGGCTACCCACGCGAGGTCGGTTACGGCTGGCTCGCCCGACTGCTTGCGCCGCTCCCTGACGTCAACGTCTCCCTCCATGTCGAACCATTCCCTGCCGAACTCGCCGCGCAACGGCTGCACAAGCAGCGCGCCAGGTTCGAATCGACAAGACGGCTGGAAGCCGAGCGCGGCCGGCTCGCCGACCTCGGCGTCGCCGCCGCAGCCGAGGATGCCCACCAGCTCGCCAACCGGCTCGCGCGCGGCGAGAGCCGCCTGTTCCGCGCCGGCCTCTATCTCACGATCACAGCCGACAGCGAGGCCGACCTCGACCAGGCAACCGCCCGCGTGCGCACCTTGTGCGCATCGCAACTTCTCACCTGCACCCCGACCACGTTCAGGGCGCTCGAGGGCTGGCAAGCCGGGTTGCCGCTCGGCCTCGACCGGCTGCGGCTGCGACGCACCTTCGACAGCCAAGCACTCGCCGCTTCCTTCCCGTTCGCAGCCAGCGAACCGCCCTTCGAAGACGAAGGCTGCTTCTACGGGCGCTCCGGCAGCGGCGCCCCCGTCGTCTACGACCGCTTCGCCCAGGACAACTACAACAGCGTCGTCCTCGCCCGCACCGGCGCCGGCAAGTCCTATCTCGCCAAGCTCGAAGCCCTCCGCCTCCTCTACCAAGGAGTCCAGGTCTTCATCGTCGACCCAGACGACGAATACCGCACCCTCTGTCAGGCCGTCGGCGGCGCTTACCTCCCGCTCGCCGGTCCCGAACCGGCCACGCTCAACCCGCTCGATCTCCCCAACCCAAGCCCGGAAGCGATGTCGGAACGGGTCGTGTTTCTCACCGAGCTCGTCGAGCTGATGGCCGGCGGCCTCACCGGCGGTGAACTCGCCGCCCTCGACCAGGCCGCCCACGCCACCTACACCACCCACCCCGGGCCAGGCGCACCCCTCCTCGCTGATCTCGCCCGCCAGCTCGAACAGCGCGTGGAAGCAGGGAAGCGTCTCGCTGAGCGGCTTGCGCCCTACACGACAGGGTCGCTCTCCCAGCTGTTCTCCGCGCCGACCAGCGTCCAGCCAGAAGGCCAGCTGGTTTGTTTCTCGCTGCGCGGGCTCTCCGATCGACTCAAACCCGTCGCGCTCGCGCTCTGCCTGGACAGCGTCTGGCGGCAGCTCGACCAGGGGCTCCGCAAACGCTGCGTCCTCGTCGACGAGGCCTGGCTCCTGATGCGCGAGCCGGCCGGCGCCGGCTTCCTCTACAGGCTCGCCAAGTCCGCTCGCAAGCGCTGGTGCGGCCTGACAACGATCACCCAGGACGCGGGCGATCTGCTCGCCACAGACCTCGGCCAAGCGATCGTCGCGAACGCCTCGAGCCACATCCTCCTCCGCCAGGCACCGCAAGCGATCGACCGCATCCAACAGGCGTTCAGGCTCACAGACGGCGAAGCACGCTACCTCCTCGCCTGCCCCCAAGGGCACGGCCTCTTCATCGTCGCAGACAACCGCTTCCCCCTCCAGGTCACCGCCAGCCCCACAGAGCACACTTGGGCTACGTCCAACCCCGCGGACCTCGTCGCCCAGCAGGAGGGGGCGTGAAAGGGGTTGCGCTCTCCTTCCTCAGCCTCCTTCTTCTGCCCGTGCTTGTGATCGCCGCCGCGACTGGCGGCAGCAGCTCCACCGCCAGCCCGCTTGCACTTACCGACATCCCGACCGACTACCTCGCCGCCTACCAGCAGGCAGAACTCGCCTACGGCATTCCCTGGGAGCTCCTGGCCGGCGTCGGCAAGGTCGAATGCGACCACGGCCGCTACCCCGACCCCTCGTGCCGGCAACCCGGCGCCGTCAACGAGAAAGGCGCCGGGGGGCCGATGCAGTTCCTCGCCGCGACCTGGGCCTACTACGGCCTCGACGCAGACGGCGACGGCCGAGCCGACCGCTGGGACCCCGCCGACGCCATTCTCGGCGCCGCGAACCTCCTTTCCGCAAACGGTGCCCCCGACGACACGCGCGCCGCCCTCTACGCCTACAACCACTCCCAAACCTACGTCGACGAGGTGCTCGCCTGGGCCGCCCGCTACCAGCAACTCGACACCGCCGCCGACCACGGCGTATCGGTCGTGGCTGGGCCCGTCCCGCAGGGCGGAACCGCCGCGGCCGTCGCAGTCGGCTACGCGCTCGGGCAGCTCGGGCTCCCATACCGCTGGGGCGCCGAAGGACCAGACAGCTTCGACTGCTCCGGACTTACCCAAGCCGCCTATGAGGCAGCCGGCATCCAGCTCCCCCGCGTCGCCCAAGACCAATACAACGCCGGCCCACACGTGCCCGCCGGTGCGCCCCTGCAACCAGGCGACCTCGTCTTCTTCGGCAGCAGCACCAGCGATGTCACGCATGTCGGGATGGTGGTCGGAAACGGCAACATGGTCGATGCCCCTCACAGCGGCGCCGTCGTCCGCGTCGAGCCCTACCAACGCAGCAGCTACCTCGGCGCTACTCGACCCAGCGCCTGATGGCCGCCCGCGGCGGGCTTTCTCCGGTTTTCTAACGTACTTCGTAGAATGCGTTGGTTTCGGCGGCCTGACCTCGCCGCACCCCGTTTTCTCTCGTCTTCTACATCATGTACTTCGCTCGTTAGAAAGCAGGAGAATCGGCCCGTGAACAAGCGCGACAACCCCTACACGCCAGGCGCCGGACGCAAGCCGCCGCTGCTTGCCGGCCGCGACCCTGATCTCGAGAACGTGCGCGCGCTCGTCGAGCGGCTCAACGAAGGCGGCTATGAACGCAGCCTCGTCTACTCCGGGTTGCGCGGTGTCGGCAAGACCGTCCTCCTGATGGAGTTCGACGTACTTGCAAGCGAGGCGGGCTGGGCAACTACTGACGTGCAAGAGGTCGGCTCTCAACCCGACTTCCGCGTCACTTTCGCGCGCATGGCAGCACGCCTGCTGCGCGAGATGAGCCGCAAGCATCGGGTCAAAGACCGCGTCGATCGTGCGCTCGGCGTCGTCAAGGCGTTCAGCATCGCGGTGCCCGGCGCGATGCAGCTCAAGCTCGACGTCGAGGCCGCCTCCGGGATCGCCGATTCCGGCGATCCCGAGCAGGACCTGACCGAGCTGCTCGTCGAGATCGGCGAGGTCGCCCAACAGACCCGCTCCGGAGCTCTGTTCCTGATCGACGAGATGCACAACCTCGATACTCCCGCGCTGGCCGCGATCTGCATCGCCTTCCAAGCGATCAGCCGCCGCGGCCTCCCGATCGCGCTCGTCGGCGCCGGACTGCCCGATCTCCAGGTCAGGCTGATCTCGGCCAAACCGTACGCCGATCGGCTCTTCCAGTACCACCAGCTCGGCCGGCTCAGCGACGGCGCCGCCCGCGCAGCCCTGATCGGTCCCGCAGCGACGTTCGGGGTCGAGTTCGACGAGGACGCCGCACGCCAGGTCGTCCGGGAATCGGCCGGCTACCCTTACTTCCTGCAGGAATACGGACGCGAGCTCTGGAACGACGCCGAGCAGTCACCGATCACAAGCGCCGATCTGGACGTTGTCCGCGAGATCGTTCAGGACTCGCTCGCCCGCAGCTTCTTCACGCCTCGTTTCCAGCTTGCGACCGACTCCGAACAACGCTACCTCGCCGTCATGGCGGCCCAGGGCGAACCCCCTTACAGCTCGAGCAAGGTCGCAACCGGCTACGGCGCCAAAGACCAGCGTGGCGTCTCGATGCTGCGCGACTCCCTGATCCACAAAGGATTGACCTGGAGCCCACGCCGCGGCCAGCTCGACTTCACCGTGCCGCTCTTCGCCGAATTCCTGCGCGAAAACCATCCGCTCTCCTCCTTCGACGACTAGCCCATGGGCACCTACCGTTACGAACTCCGCCGCGGCGACACCGTGATCGCGACCGGGCACCTCACCCACGAGCGGCCGCTCGAGATCGGAGAGAGGCTCGCGATCGGCAGCCACCTCGGCGTCGTGCACACGATCCAGCCGCTGCTCGGCGAGCACGAACTCCACCTCGTCGTCCAGCTCCGCCACGACGACTGACCGTCGGCGCGGCGGCCGTGTGGTGATTTCCCCACACGACTGCACACAGCAGTTCCCGCCGAGCAGAACCGGCGGCCCGAGACTCGCCACGGTGCTGTCGGCGCTGCTGGCAGCGGCTGTCAGTAGCGCTGCCAGCAGCCGGCCAGGGGCTGGTGCTGCCGCTCCCGCCTTTGTCCATGCGGGTTTGCGCGCTGGCGCTGCCCTCGATCCGCCTGCGGCGTCTCGTTCCTGACCACCCGCCCTCTGCCTGCGGCAGATTCGTGTGCGGGTGGTCAGGAACCGGGCAGCGCCACCGAGGAGACCGAGATCTCGGCGGGAGCGGCAGCACCAGAAAGCAGTGGGTCAGATTCGAGAGAGAGAGAGAGAGAGAGAGAGAGAGAGAGATCCCTAGTTCAAGAGATGTAGTTCCCAACTTCAGAAAGGCTCGATTCGTGAGCAAGGAGAACGGTCGGGCCGAATGAGAGGAGGCAGATGACGCGAGGGCGATCGACGATACGGACGGCGCGGCGAGGACAGGGTCAGGTGCGGGGATCGAGCAGGTCAGGTTGGGTGTGCTGGTCGGAGCGCGACGGTCGGCTATTGCGGGTTGTCGGCGAGCAGTATGCGTTGACGGTCGAGCAGCTCGCACGGCTTGTTGGCCGGACGCCGCGCACGGGTCGTTGGCTGCGTGACCGGTGGGTGCGTGCCGGCTGGGTCGAGAGCCATCCGCTCGTCTGGCAGGGGCCGCCGTTTCTTTGGCTGACCGGCAAGGGGATCCGCGCCTGCGGCTCCCCGTACCGGCGCTGGCGCCCGAACCCGACGCTGGCTGCGCACATCGAAGCGGTCACAAGCGTTCGGCTCCAGCTTGCCCGCGAGCACGGGTTGGCCGCGTGGACGTGCGAGCGGGCGCTCGCCCGGGTTGCGGCTGACCGCTCGCGGGAGCGGCCGCATCTGCCCGATGGCCTGCTCGACCTTCCTGGAGGGCCCGTTGCGGTCGAGGTTGAGTTGACCCTGAAGAGCCGGGCGCGGCTACGGGCGATCAGTGAGGAGCTCGCCTCCTCCTACCCGCGTGTCTGGTACTTCGCATCCCCGCCGCTGCTCCCCGTGCTCACTGAAATCGCCCGCCAGGCTCCCTGGGGGAACGTCGACGTCCACCCCTACCCCGCACCCGCGGGTATGGCCGGGCTCCCTCGGTGAGGACGGCTACCCCTGCCCGCCGCGGCATTGGTGCGACCGCGGTCGAGTTCGACACGATCCTGCTTCTTGCGGTCGCGGTTGCATTGGGCCCGTTCGCGCTTGCAGCGACTGTGCTGCTCGCGGGGGTTGCCCGCTCGCGCCGGCTTTGGCTCGGCGTCGCCTGCGTTCCCGCGCTCCTGGCGGCCGTGCTGCTGTGGCCGCTCGCGCGCCGCCACTACGCAATCGCGCTCGACGGCGCCCACGCGGCTGCTGCCGGTGGCCTGCTCCATCTCGTTGCAGTGATCGTCGGTGAGCTGTGGCCGGTCTGGGTTGCCGCGTTGACCCTGGCGCCGCCGTTGGCGCTGTTCCTCGTTCTACGGCAATCGAACGACCTTCCGATGATGGGAGCTGAACGTCGGACTTCCCGGCAGGAGCAGCGCTTGGCGCGCCGACCCGCGCCGAGCGTACCGCCAACCAACGACGCAGGCATGTTTCTCGGCTACCGGCTCGCTGGCGAACCTCTCCTTCCTGTTAGCCGCGGTCGTGTCTATCTGCCGCTCGAGCGGCTCGCTCACCATCTCCTCGTCGCCGGCGCCACCGGCTCGGGCAAGACCGAAACCGTGTTGCGGATCGCCGACTCGCTCGCCCACACAAGCGACTGGACGATCGTCTACCTCGACGCGAAAGGCGACCGCCATACCCAGCAGCACTTCGCCGGGCTGATGGAAGCTGCCGGTCGTCAGGTGACGCTGTTCCCGCAGTCCCGCTACGACGGTTGGCGTGGGGAGCCGGCCGAGGTCGCGGGGCGGTTGTTGCAGCTGATCGATTTCGCCGATGAGGGCGGCGGAGCCTATTACCGCGACCTCGCTGTCAGCACGATCCGCCACGCCTGCGATACCCCGCAGGGGCCGCCGCGCAGCTCGACGGAGCTGCTCGCGCGGCTTCAGCGAAGCGCGCTGCTGGGGCTGCATCCACCTGGCTCGGCGGCGGTCGCCGAGATCAAAGCGCTACCGGCCGACCAGCTTGATGGGATCCGGGCCCGCTATGCCGCCTTCTTCGCCACTGTCGGAGAGACGCTCGACGGCCGCTCCAGCTTTGAAGAGGTCGACTGCGCCTACTTCCTCCTCGACGGTCTCCGCTTGAAATGGGAAGCCGGCTACCTGGCTCGCTTCCTTGTCGAGGAGTTCACGCAGTGGGCTGTCGCCCGCAAGCCCCGTCCTCAGCGTGTGCTGTTGATCATCGATGAGTTCTCCGCGATCGCGCAGGCGGGCCACGGTTTGGTCGACATCGTCGAGCGGGCGCGCGGCTTCGGTGTCGCCGCGATCCTCTGCCCCCAACTCGCAGAAGGCATGGGCAGTCCCGAGGCCGCCGCCCGTCTGATCGGCTCCGCGCAGACGATCCTGCTGCACCGGATGGCGACACCCGAGCAGTTCGTCCAGGCCGGCGGCACCCGCCGCACGCCGCTCACGACCCGGCAGCTCGACGGCGACACGTTCACGGGGCTCGGCTCCGCCCGCGTCGAGCACGAATACCGTGTCGACCCCAACGAGGTACGGCGGCTCGAGCCCGGCCAGTGCTTCGCGATCGGTTCCGGCCGCGCCCTCAAGCTCCAGATCGCAGCCACGCCAGCCCGGCTGAGTCGCGGCGAGCAGCCAGCCGTGCTGTTGCAGCCGGCCTGATCTTCAGTCGGAGCAAGACCGCCATCCGTTCCTCTGGCCTGGGTGTTGGGCTGGTCGCCTGTTCGTGCCAGTCGGGCCTTGTGTGTCCTCGATCACTCTGCCCGCCGCCCGCCGCCCGTGCACGGTCGCTCCCCCACATTCCTGACGGAATGCGCCCCATCCGGGGCGCCCTGCGGGTGGGGGCACCCCCTTAGCTCCCTGCACGGCCGGACGAACCAGCGGGCACCCGCTCTCTCGGCACAACGCCCCAACCGTCTCGAAAGGAGACCAGCATGAACACCGTCCAGCTGATCGGCCGGCTCACCGCCGACCCCGAGACCAGGACCACCCCCAACGACAGGACCGTCTGCCGCATGCGGCTCGCAGTGCCCGGCCGCAACCGCGACCACGCCCCCGCCTTCATCGACGTCGAGGCCTGGAACAAGACCGCCGAAGCCTGCGCCAACCATCTCGGCAAAGGCCGCCGGATCCTCGTCGAAGGACGGCTCGCCCACGACCAGTGGCAGACCGACGACGGCTCTCGCCGCCAGCGCCACTACGTCGTCGCCAACACCGTCGAGTTCCTCGACCCCCGACCCACCGGCAGCCGAACCGATGCCGAGAGCGAGGTCGAGCCGGAGCTGGCAGGCGCCACCGCCTAACCAGACCGTGCAGGTTGTTTCACCGGAGCCCCGGCCACCACGGTCGGGGCTCCACCCGCATCACACACGCCGCCACTTCTTTTCCCTCTTCTTGTGTGGTGGGTGTGTGCGGGCGTGGCCTCTTCTGCTTCGAGCTTGCGCGCCGCGCTGCCGGCCGTCAAGCCACCCTACGGGTGGCTTCCCTCGCCTGCGGCTCGTGACGGACCGGCCTCGCGGCGCGCCGGTCAGCTCGGCGCAGAGGCCACGCCCGCACACGGACCCCCTTGTCCGTGTGCCCACGGTGTGGCACCAACCGAGCACCCCGGGTGCTCCACAGCAAGGGAGGACTCCATGTCCACCACCACGACCGACGTTGTCCATACGGCTGTCGAGCAGCGGCTCGTTCCGCTCGCCCAGATCCAGGTCGAGGAAGGCGCCAACCCGCGCCGACGGTTCGAGCAGCAAGCCCTTACAGAGTTAGCGGACTCCATCCGTACCCACGGGCTGCTGCAGCCGCTCGTCGTCCGCTCCGACGGCAACGGCGGCTTCCTTCTCACCGCCGGCGAACGGCGCCTCCGCGCCGCCCGTGAGGCCGGCCTCACGACGGTTCCCGTCGCCATCATCGACGGAGCCACGCTGGAACAGGCCGTCGACGAGAACCTGCACCGGGTCGATCTCGACCCGATCGAGGAAGCAACGGCGTTCCAGCGCATCCTCCAGGCCGGCAAGCTCAACAAGAAGCAGCTCGCCCAACGGCTCAGCAAGAAACCGCAGTACGTCAACGAGCGGCTACGCCTGCTCGACCTCCCCGTACCCGTGCAGCAGCAGATCGCGGACGGGCAGCTTCCCGCCCGGGTCGCGCCGGCGCTGATCAGGATCGGCAAGGTCAGCGAGCCCGTCGCCGTCTGCCTCGCGGCCATGGTCGCCAACGATGACGCCGACGCGGCCGACCTGGAAGAGCAGCCGGGTCGGCTGATCGGCTGCCTCGGCGACTACGAGTGGCCCGATCCGCAGCCGGTCGCACTCCACCTCGGCTACTCCCGCTACCCGCTCGATCACCTGCCGATCCCCGCCGAGGGGTGCGGCGACATTCACGAGCGCTACGCGGCACTCGGCCGCGAGGTCTTGTTCTCGTTCGGGGACGAGGACGCCGACGCCGGCCGCTCCTACGGCTGCCTGCTCGAGTTCACACGTGGCAGCTGGGGCAGCTCACGCTACCTCACCGACCCTGCCTTCATCGCCGACCGCGTCCGCCTCGCCCTCGACGGCCACGAAGCCCGACAGCGCGAACAGATCCAAGCTGCCGACGCGGCAGCCCCGGATCCGTTGTCGGGCACGACCGGCGCAGATGTGGTCGAGGTCGAGAAGGAGCGGCGCAAACGGGAACGGCAACAGCAGACACAGGCCAGGCAGCAGGCAACCAGCGCGAACTTCGAGCTCGGCCGCAAGCTGCAGCTCCGCTACGACACCGTCAAGATCACCGCACCCCTCGCCCGACTCTTGGCGTTGCTGATCCTTGATCGCGATGCGGAGAAGCTGGCCGGCCGGGGCCTGCGCTACGCGCGCGAGGACTGGCAGATCACAGAGACGGTCGAGCGACGCGGCAACACGGTCGAGAAGAGCCGCTACCCCGAAAGCTGGGAGGCAGCAGAGCAGCTACACGCCTGGATCGGCCGCGGCCGAAGCGCCGAACAGATCCTCGGCCGGCTCCTCCAGGCGCTGATCGCAGCCCACACCGCAGACCAGGACGCCGTCGCGAACAGCCACCGCGTCCACTGGGAGCTTCCCGGCAGCTACGGCCACGGGCCCAGCTGCGAGATCCCCGATCTGCTCGACAAGCTCGCCAAGCCCGTCGCGCCCCGCCGCGCGGCCGACCCGGCCGACGACGAGCAGGCGCAAGCCACCTAACCCAGTCGTTCCGAGGCGCTGCCTGCCCGGCCCGCGCCCAATCTGCGCCGGGTCGGGCGGCAGCGCCCGCCAACTCATTCCTTGAAGGAGAACCCGATGTCCACCACCTCTCTCTATGCGCGCGTTTGGGACAGGCGCCTCAGCAACCTGCCCCCAGAAAAACGTCCGCGCGAGCCGCTCTACGCTCGCGGGAACCATGCCGAGGCCGCGCTCGCGCAGCCGACGGTCGCGATCGTCGGCGCCCGCGCCTGCTCGAGCTACGGCCGCCACATCGCCCACCAGCTCGCAGCCGAGTTCGCCGCCGCCGGAGTCACCGTCGTCTCCGGGCTCGCCCGAGGCGTCGACGCGGCCGCCCACCGTGCCTCCCTCGACGCATGCGGGCTCACGATCGCTGTCCTCGGCTGCGGCATCGACCGCGACTACCCGGCCGCCCACGCCGAGCTTGCCCGCCGCATCGCGGGCAGCGGCGCGGTCGTGTCGGAGTACGAGCCCCGTGTTGAGCCGGCGCCGTGGCGGTTCCCGGCCCGCAACCGGATCATCGCTGCGCTCGCCGACGTCGTTGTTGTCGTCGAGGCCCGCGAACGAAGTGGGGCCCTCATCACCGTCGACTTCGCGATCGAGATCGGCCGGCCGATCTACGCCGTCCCCGGAGAAACCACCTCGGCACTGTCCATAGGGCCCAACCAGCTGATCCGGGACGGGCACGCCACTCTGATCAGAGGCGCCGCCGACGTGCTCGCCGATCTCGAACCCGTCGCCCTGCTCGCCTAGACACCCGCGCGACAACCGGCCCGGTTTCCGACAACGCGTCCCGGCCCGCCGGGACGTCGCGCGGGCGCGTCGTCCTCACAGCTCTCTCCTTGAAAGGAGTACCGTCATGTCCTCTCGTTCGCGTCCGCGCCTGACCGCGGAAGAACGCGACGCCCGCCGCCAGCAGCAACTCGAACACCTCCAACGGGCAACGGAAGCACTGCTGACAACCGACGGCTGGAAACAGTGGCTGCGCACCCGCTCCCGCTTCCACAGCTACTCGTTCCGCAACACCCTCCTGATCGCCGTCCAATGCCCCCACGCCACCCACGTCGCCGGCTTTCGCCGCTGGCTCGACCTCGGCCGCTGCGTCCGCAAAGGCGAAAAAGCGATCCGGATCTTCGCCCCCGTCCGCTACCGCCGCACCAACAACGACGCAGGCGACGGGAGCAGCGAGAGTGGCGACAAGGCGGCGCCGGAGCTGGTCGGGTTCCGGCTCGCGGCCGTCTTCGACGTCTCCCAAACAGAACCGCTGCCCGACACCGAACCCCTCCCGCTCGACCCGCCCGGCCAGCCAGTCGAAGGCGACAGCCACACCCACCTGCTTGAGCCGCTCCAGAAGCACGCCCACACACTCGGCTACACCGTCAGCTACGAACCCCTCAACGGCAAAGCCGGCTACTGCTCCAACCGCGAGCGGCAGATCGTGATCGACGCCCAGCTGCCCGGCAACGGCAAAGTCACAACGCTCGTGCATGAGCTCGCCCACGCGCACGGGATCGACTACCAGCGCTTCAGCCGACCCGAAGCAGAGCTGATCGTCGAAAGCGTCGCCTGCATCGTCTGCGCCAGCGCCGGCCTCGACACCCAGGCCGACAGCGTGCCCTACCTCGCCGGCTGGAACCCCGACAACGCCAGCGAACGAATCCACGAGCTCGCCGGCACCATCGACGAAATCGCCCGCCGCATCGAACACGCCCTCACGCCCGCTGACCCAGCCTGACCGCCGGATCATCTCGGCGGCCGCCGGTGACTCCTTGGCCACAGCCTCCTTGCCGCTGTTGGAGCCGCGCCAAGCCTGCGGACGGCGCCGTTCCGCTGTCAACCCTGGCGGGTTTCCGCGCCCTGCGGGCGCGTGACAGCGCCCCACGCCGTCCTCCGGATCGCGGCTCCAACCAACAGCGCCAAGGAGGTGCCCATCATGGCTGCACACGACCCCGCCACACACCGCCAACTCGCCTACCTCAAGCAGCTCGCCTACGACCGCGGAATCAGCTTCGTCCCACCAGCGAACCGGCTCCAGGCAAGCCGTCTCATCGACCAGCTGAAGAGGCAACCCCTATCGCCGCGTTTCGAGCTCGACTCCGACCGTGAGCAGACCACCGCCCTACACGGCGAGCACGCCCCCGCCAGCTCACCCCACGACGACGAGATCACCGGCTACGGATCGCACGCCCACTGGCGCCACACGCGCCGCCGGGACCGAAACTGACGCTGCATCCCCACTCGCAACCAACCGACTGTCTCCTACTGACACCAACCGTGCCGTCCATCGACCGTGAACGGAGAACGCCTGTGCTTCCAGTCTCTACCTGTCCCATCGCGGCTCGACTCCGCCGCAGCCGACCGCT
The DNA here is from genome assembly GCA_964581085.1 of uncultured Gaiellales bacterium. Taxonomy (GTDB): domain Bacteria; phylum Actinomycetota; class Thermoleophilia; order Gaiellales; family Gaiellaceae; genus Gaiella. Next base: position 183,241 of record CAZOMP010000005.1, read on the forward strand.
TCAATCCCTCAATGCCTCAGTCCCCGATCTCCCGCAAGCATCACCGTGACCGCTCCCACACGCCCCGCTGCGCGTCGCGCGATGCCCGCGCCACCGCGGTCAACGAAGCGCCTTCGCTCCCCCGCACCGACCCGTCCAGCGGATCCAAACCGTCGCGGCGGTGGCAACCGCCCCCTCGACGAGAATGACTACGTGCTGATCGCCGAAGTTCACGAAACGGCACCAGGTACCCCCGAGGACGTGCTCCTCCGCCACGAACAAGCGCGCGCCCTCTTCGAACTGCTCTCATCGCATCAACGCAGGAGATAGCCCATGCGCAGCTTCGCTTGGTACGGCCGCCTGTCGACCAAGGACAAGCAGGACCCGACGCTCTCATTCCCCTCACAGCGAGACGCCTGCATGCGCAAGGTCGAGGAGCTCGGTGGCCGCATCGTGGCTGAGTTCACCGACCAGGAAAGCGGACGTCGCGACGACCGAGCCTCCTGGACCGACCTCGTTCGTGAGGCACGGGACGCAACCACCCGCCGCTTCGACGCCGTCGTCATCTACTCCACCTCGCGCCTCGCCCGTGACCTCTTCCGAGCTCTCGCCTTCGAACGAGAACTCGCCCGCGCCGACGTCCACGTCTACTACGCCATCGCAGCCGGCGACCAAACCAGCCCCGAAGGACGCCTCGTCCGACACATCTTCCAAGCCCTCGACCAGTTCGAGATCGAGAAACTCAGCCGAGAAACACGCCGCGGCCAGACCGAGAACGCCCGCCAGGGCTACCGAAACGGCGGCCGCGCCCCCTACGGCTACCGGCTGGAATGGGAACCTCACCCGAATCCCGCACGCGCCCGAGTCGGCGATCGCAAGTCCCGCCTCGTCCCCGACCCAGAACAGGCGCCCGTCATCGTCGAGATCTACGAGCGCTACCTGGCCGGCTTCGGGTTCCGCGAGGTAGCCGACCACCTCAACCGACCCGGCGGCCCCCCACCACCCCGGCACGTCGACAGCCGCCGCAACACAGCTGGGAAGTGGTCGAAGACGACTATCCGCGCCATCCTCACCAACCCCGTCTACACCGGCCGCCTCTACTGGAACCGACTCGACTTTCGACGCGCCAGGATCGGCGAAGGCCCCGTCATACAGCGCGCCAACGACGAATGGATCGAAGCCGAGCAACGCCACCAGGCGATCATTTCCGACGAGTGGCACGAACGGGTCGCCACCGAAATGAAGAAGCGGCAGCACAGCGAAGGCAACAAACGACGGACACAGCAGCGGCGCTTCTACCAACTCCGAGGCGTCGTCCACTGCGCCACCGGCCACAACCCGCTCCGCATGCACGGCAAGGAACGCAAGGGCATCACGTACTACGCCTGCTCCTACCGCATCAGCTACGGAGACACAGCAGCCGAAGCACTCGGCCACGGCAAGTGGCAATACGTTCGCGAAGACATGCTCACCGACGTGATCGACCGCTTCTTCGCCGACCACATCTTCGGCTCCGACAGAATCGCCAACCTCCGACGCCAGCACGCGACCCTCGCAGCCGAGATCGCTGACACCAACGACGACCAGCGAGAACGCCTCGAACGACAACGCGAGGACGTCGAGAACCGGATCCAGCTTCAGCTCCGCGCCATCGAGGCTGGCGTCGACCCGGACCTCGTCCGAAGTCGAATCGAAGCCCTCAAAGCCGAACAGGACGAGATCGCAGCCAGCTTCGCCGCGACCACAACCGACCGGTCGCTCCCGGGCGCACTCGACGTCGATCACGCCTGCGAGATCCTCGACGGCCTCCCCAATCTCGCCGACGCACTCACAAACGCCGATCCCGAACTCCGGCGACGCGTCTTCGACGCCTTCCGCCTCGCCGTCTCCCTCGACCGCAACCGCGAGCAGATACACGTGAGGGCGCTCATCTCGAGCGCCCTCACGCAAGCACGCGACCTCAAGAGCCTGGTCACTAATGGGGCCATAGCGGGGGCAGGATTTGAACCTGCGACCTCCGGGTTATGAGCCCGGCGAGCTACCTGACTGCTCCACCCCGCGTCGCGGCCTACAGCCTAGCACTCCCACGCGTGCGCTAGCGTGTCCCGCATGGCCGTCTGGCTCGCGCTCGCCGTTCTCGTCGCGGCCCTCGTGCTCGCGATCGCCTTCGCCGTCCTGCGCGGGTTCCAGCTCTACCGTGATCTGAAACGGCTGAACCGCACGTTCGGGCCCGAGCTCGACCGGATCAACGGGGTCACGCTCCAGATCGAGCGCCACCTCGGTGAGGCCGAGGGCGCCTCGCGGCGGCTCCAGTCGGCGCTGGGCCGGCTCGCGGTCTCTCGCGCACGGCTGCAGATCCAGGCTGCGGCCGTGAGCGAAGCACGACAGCAGGTCCGCCGCGTCTTCTGGTTCGTCCCCGGCATCTGAGAGCGCCGTCGGGGAGCCGCGGCGCTGCCGCGGCGCGCCGCAAGGCTCAGAGGCGCTCCAGCCGTGAGCGCCCGATCTCCCCACCCGCCGCATCGAGGGCGACGACCGCGGCGTAGCGCGAGTTCGCGGGCCGTGGGCCGAGGAACGTCTCGAACCCAGTCCGCGCCGTCACGGGGCCGTCCTGCAGCGCCGTCGCCGAGGGGCCGTAGCGCAGCAGCCACGACGCCACCTCCGTGGCGCCGTTCCAGCTCGCGAAGATCCCTCTGCGCCCGCCACTCCCGAGCCCCCGTCCCATCCGCGGCGGCTGGGCGGGCGTCGCCGTCCATGGCAGTCGGAAGGCGCGGTAGTTCTCGCCGCCCTTCGGCAGCATCGCCTCGAAGCGAATCGCACCGTCCGGCCCGAACTCGGTCACGAACGGCTCGCTTCCCCACCCCGAGACGACGCCGCCGTCCCGCAGCAGCTGCGCGTTCCCCATGAACTTGGAGACGATCCGGTTAGGGCGGTGCTTGAACGCCCGGTACAGGCTGGCGCGCATCCGTTCGGTGTCGAGCTCGATCAGCAGCGGCCGCGACTGCGTCTGCACCTGCGGCGCAGCGCCGTTGTCGAAGACGCTGATCAGGCGGCCGCCGTCGTGCGAACGCGCGTCATGCTGCCAGGCGGTCACTGTTCCCGCTCCCATCGCGAAGTCCGACCTGCGCCCGCCGAGCCTCCAGATCACCTTGCCGGTGTGCCGGTGCACCTTGTAGATCGTCCAGGTGTTGCGGGCGGAGACGATCAGGTGGCCGTCGGCGCCCTCGTCGATCGAGTTGATGTGGAAATAGTCGAAGTTGACCTCGTTGGGACGGGCGTACGACTCGTCGATCCCGACGTGGTCAAAGCTGTGCCACTCGTTGAGGACGCGGCCGCTCGGCACCGCCACCTCCTGGACGACACCGCCCCAGACGAGGCCGTCCGCCGTGCCGCCGTATGCGGTCAGGTTCATCCGGCGCGGCTCGTTCTTCGTGATCAGCGCCGTTCCCTCGCGGGTGAGCTGGAACTCGTGCAGGTCACCGTCGAGGTGACCTCCCGCGCGGATGCGGGCGAGCTGACGGTAGGACGCATCGAGGATCACGTAGACGCCGCGACCGAGGCCGTCGTTGGAGTACGTCCCCTCCCACCAGGTCAGCACCGGCTTGTCGCGCCAGGTGGAGGCGCGGAACGCGGTCGCCGAGACGCCCGTGGGGTGGAACCAGACCGGGTCGCCGTGGTCGTCGAAGATCAGCGTCCCACGCTGCCCCGGGCCGGAGGTCGGGGCAATGAAGAGAAGCCCCTCGCCCGTACCGTGCGCGGCGTGGCGGATCGTCAGCACCGGCGGCCGCAGGTCGGGCCGGCTGACGAACGTACGGACAGCGGGGGCCCTCGTCGCCGCGAGCGCGGGGGCAGGGCCGAGAAGGCGAGAGACCGGATCGGCACCCGCAAGGGCGAGCCCGAGCGCGCTTCCTCGCGCGAGCAGCTGCGCGCGCGTCAGACCGGCGTGCTGTCGTTCGTCGTCCAAGAGCGTCCCCTCACCTCGACGTCGTCCCGCCGATCCTACGCAACGACGACGCCCTACACTCGAGCTCAGATGGCCGTCCTCCCCATCATCGAGATCGGTCACCCCACGCTCCGGGTCCGCGCCCGCGAGGTGCGGCCCGACGAGCTCGGCTCGGCTGACCTCCAACGCCTCTGCGCCGACCTCGTCGAGACGATGCAGGCCGCGAACGGCGCGGGCCTCGCCGCGACGCAGGTCGACGTCCGGCTGCGCGTGTTCGCCGTGGAGGTCGGGAACAATCCGCGTTACCCCTACAAGCCGCGCCTCCGGCGCCGTGTCCTCGTCAACCCGGTCGTGACGCCGCTCACGCCGGAGACGTACGGAAGCTACGAGGGCTGCCTCAGCATCCCGGGCCTGCGCGGGCTGCTGCCGCGGGCGACCGAGGTCGAGGTGACCTACCGCGATCCCGCCGGCGGCGAGCATCGGGAGCGGTTCGGCGGCCTCAGCGCCGGCACCATGCAGCACGAGCTCGACCACCTCGACGGCGTCCTCTTCCCCGACCGCGTCGAGGATCCGACGACGCTCTGCACCTGGGAGATGTTCCGGGCCTACCGCCAGGACGCGTGGGTGGAGAGCATCCGACCCCTGCTGGAGCGGTTTCCGGGCGACCCCGAGCCGTGATCGAGGTGCCGCAGCTGCGCGTCTCGGCGATCGTGATGACGGTCGACCGGCCGGCGTCCCTGCGCCGCTGCCTCGCCGCCCTGGCGTCGCAGTCGCTCGATCGCCACTCCTGCGAGGTCGTGATCGTCGACGGCTCGAGCGCGAGATCGGCGCCGACCGCCCCGTTACCCTTCATTCGTGGGCCTGATCGATCGGATTCGCGACGGGACGTACGTCCCTGACGACGAGCCGCCGATCGTGGTCCCCGGCCGCTGCGACACCATCGGCGGCTCCGCCGCCCGGATCATCGCCGGCGACGACCTGCTCATCGTCGTACGTGAGTTCCTCGACTGCGCCCAACGACTGCCGGACGACGAGCTTCTCGCGCATGTCCGCGAGCGACCACCCGTGACCGGGAACGTTCGCGCGGACGCCCTGCTCGCCGGCGTGGCCGAGTACCTCACCTCGGTACGAGAGCTCGCCCCTCCCTCCTGGACTTCCGACCCGGAGCGCTTCCTCGAACGGTTCTGGTTCGTGTCTCCGGAACCGGGGTTCAGGGCGATCGCGCTCGCACAGACTCCTGTCGCCCTCAAGCGTCGCGGCATCTTCTGGCCCGCCCGTTCGCTGGCGAGGGTCTGACCCACCGTGGAAAGAGACGAGATCGTCGACCTGCTCCGCCTCCTCGGCGAGCGGCTCGACGAGCAGGGCATCCAGGGGGAGATGTACGTTGTCGGTGGGGCGGCGATCGCGTTGGCGTTCGACAAACGCCGTTCGACCCGCGACATCGACGCCGTCTTCGAGCCCAAGAGCTCGATCTACGACGCCGCCCGAGTCATCGCCGGGGAGCGCGAGCTCCCGACCGGCTGGCTGAACGACGCCGTCAAGGGCTTCCTTTCCGCACCCGACGACGACACCAGCCTCGTGCTCGAGCTGCCGGGACTTCGCGTCGCGACGGCGTCTGCACGTACACTGCTTGCGATGAAGGTGCTCGCCCACCGCGTAGGCGAGGACAACAGCGATGTTCTTCTCCTCGCCAAGCACCTCCGACTCTCAACGGCGGCCCAGGTGCTCGCGCTCGCCTCCGAGATCTACGGCGACCGGCTCGACGCTGCCGCCCGGTTCTTCGTGGAGGAGCTCTACGCGGCAAACTGAGCCGGGGCGGTTCCGCAGGCGTGCCCAAAGGGGTACACGACGTCCCCTCGCGAGACGAGGCGCTCGCGTTACCCTGCATTCATGCCCAGCCGTCCACGGACCGATCCCAGGGATGTGTCGACGATGACCCCGCCCCGGATGCACGCGCGGCCGCAGCAGCAGCGGCATCCGCTCAGGCCGCTCGAGCTGGCCCTGTCGCTCGCGATCGCCCTCGAGCTCGTGCTCGTGAATGCGATTGCGGTCGCGCACATCCCACCGTTGCAGCTCGACTCGACAGGCCCGCTCGGGCTCGTCTTCCACGACAAGAGCCGGAGCTTCACGCTCCTCGCCCTACTCGTTGTCGTCGCGCTCGCCGCCACGCGGCTGCCGGCACTCGGACGTGCCGCCGCGCTCGTCTTCGTCGGCGCGGCGATCGCGAATTTCGTCAGCCCGCACCTCTGGAGCGGCGGCACGCCCGACTACCTCGTCTTCCACCGGCTCGAGATCATCGCGAACGTTCCTGATCTCGTGATGTTGGTTGCAGTCGTCGTCATCGTGGGCTCGATTCTCTTCCGAGCCGCGCGACGTCTCACCGCCGGCCCCTGACGGCGTCCCCCTATCCCGACGTCCACCTCTGCAACACTCTCGCTATGCGGGTGCTGATAGCCGATGATCATCGTCTCATGCTCGACGGCGTCCGGCGAGCCCTCGAGAGCGACGGCGGCTTCGAGATCGTGGGCGAGACAATGAACGGAACCGAAGTCGTCGCGCTCGTCGGCCGAACACAGCCCGAACTCGTGCTCCTGGACGTCCGCATGCCGCAGATGGACGGACTTGCGTGCCTCGACGAGATCACCCGGCGCTACCCCGAGGTGAGGGTCGTGATGCTGTCCGCTTCTACCTCGCAGGACCTCGTCGAGTCCGCGTTACGCCGGGGTGCCGCCGCGTACCTCGCAAAGAGCGTCGACCCGACCGATCTGCCCTCGACATTGCGTCAGGTTGCTGCGGGCAACCTCGTCGGCGCCGGCACGCTCGTTGCCTCCGATCAGGCCGAGGGTGCGAAGGCCGCCGGCCTGACGGAGCGGGAGACGTCGATTCTCGAGGCGCTCGCAAAGGGCAAGTCGAACGACGAGATCGCGAAGGAGCTGTGGGTCACCCAGCAGACGGTGAAGTTCCACCTGACGAACATCTACCGCAAGCTCGGTGTCAAGAACCGCACCGAGGCGACGCGGATCGCATACCAGCGCGGCCTCGTCGACAACCCGCTCTACGGCGACGACGCATAGCCGTCCGAGCGCGCGTCAGCCCGGCCGGCGCAGCCCGATCAAGCTGAGCAGGAACGAGGTGAAGAACACCTGGATCCCGGCCACCACCGCCGTCGCGGCGACGATGGCGAGCCGCTCCTCGGCGAGCGTGCCGAAGCCCCGGTTCGCCCACGTCCCGATCAGCACGGCACCGGCGACGAGGCCCGCGACGACGAGCGCCGCACCGAGGAGCAGCCCGTGCTCGAGCCGGATCCGGCCCTCCCAGCGCTCGAACAGGCGGTCGCGCTCGTTGAGCTGGTAATGGCCGTAGGCGCGACCGCAGAGGCCGAGGCCGACGACCTGGAGCCCGACGATGACGAACAGGGAGCCGCCGATCAGCGTGTGGGCGTAGAAGGCGCGCCCCGCGATGGAGACGTGGGCGACGACGGCGAGCGACAGCAGCATGCCGATCGCCGCCAGCACGAGCCCGGGGACGATGAATAGCGCCGTCGGGTTGTAGACGAGGATCAGTCTCAGGTGCCGCCAGCCGTCGCGCATCGGTGACAGCTTGGACTCTCCGCCGCGCGGGTGGTACTCGATCGGGAACTCGCGGATGTCGAGCTTCGCGCGGGCGGCGCGGATCACCATCTCGGAGGCGAACTCCATCCCGGTCGAGTTGAGGTCGAGGACCGGCAGCACGTCCCGCCGCAGCGCCCGCATCCCGCAGTGCACGTCGCGCACGTTCGTGTGGTAGAGCAGGTTCAGGAAGCCGGACAGGAGCGGGTTGCCGACGTGCCGGTTCAGCCACGGCATGGCGCCGTCGTGGATCGAGTCCATCCGGTCGCCCATCACGAGCTGCGCGCCCGCGTCGAGCTCCCGCACGAAGCGGGGGATGTCGGCGAAGTCGTAGGTCAGGTCGGCGTCTGCCATCACGATGTAGTCGCCCGTCGCGGCGGCGAAGCCGGCCAGATAGGCGCTGCCGTAGCCCCGTCGCGTCTCGTGGACGACTGTCGCCCCGGCCGCCTCGGCGAGCGCGGCGCTGCCGTCGGTCGAGCCGTTGTCGACCACGATCACCTCGCCCGGGATCTCGTTGCGCTCGAGCGCGTCCCACGCCTCGTTGACGCACGCCACGATGTTCTCCGCCTCGTTCAGGCACGGGATGACGACGGAAACGAGCCGTCCTGAGACGACGGGTCGAAGCGGCGACGTCTCGGCGTGGACGCTCACACGACCAAGTGTATGAATGCCTCCGTGATAGTCCACCCCCCGAAAGGCGAGGGGTCCCGATACGGCCACCTCCGACGCCTGCGGGGAAACGCCGGCCCAAGCTCGGCACTGAACGATCCGCGAGGCCCTACGACGACCGTGCCCGCAATGGTCTGAGCACATTCCGAGCGATCACGGGCGCGCCGCGGAGGACGTCACGACCCAGCATCCTCAGCGCGGTTCGTGACGTCCACGGTGCCGGCCTGGCGAGGTACCGGAGTCCGCTTGGCGAGCCCTGGACGAGCGCGAATCGGGCTGCCTCGACGAAGGCCGCAGGGCGAACGACACCGCGCTCGGATTCGAGGTGCCAGGTGGTCGCCAGCTCGGTGAAACGGTCGATCGTCTCCGCCAGGCGACCCGGATCCACCCGACCGTCTTCCATGAGCGCTGCTGCCGCTGCTGCTCGACCGAGACTCGTGGCCGCGAGCGTTCGGCGGCCGCTCTTGAGGAGCGCGAGCGCCTCCTCCCGGTAGAACTCCGACAGGTCGATACTGCCGGTCTTCGAGGAGGAATGGATCTCGAATACTGCGAGGGCCTCCGGGATGTAGGCGGCAGGCACCCCTGCGTCGACCAGCCGCAGCCAGAGGTCGAAGTCCATCGCCAGGTGGATCTCGTCATCGAGCGGCCCGACCCGGTCGAGAGCCCAACGGGCGACGAACGTGCCGGGCTGCGTCAGCCTATTGCCGAAATCGAATGTCTTCCGGTCGAGTCGAGCGGGAGGGCGAACGACCTCCACCGCTAGACCTCGACGGATCTCGCAGTCGCAGTAGACCCAACCCGCCTCGGGATCCGACGCAAATGCCTCGACGACACGCTCGAGCGCCTCGGGCACAAACCAGTCGTCGGCGTTCAGCCAGCCGATGTAGTCGCCGGTCGCGAGCTTGAATCCCTTGTTGAGCGCATCCGTCTGGCCGCGGTCGGGCTCGGAGATCACGGTCGCGCCACACGAGCGAGCGAGTTCGACGGTGCCGTCGGTCGACCCTCCGTCGACGACGATGTGCTCCATCCCGGCGTAGCTCTGCGCTGCGAGGGAGTCGAGACAGCGCTCGAATCGGTCGCCCGGGTTCAGGCAGGGGGTGATGACCGAGACGCGCTTTGTCGGTGCCATCATCCAACGATCCTGCCGCATCACCCGGTCGGCGGAGGAAGTGTTGGGCGCCGGCGAATATCGTGAGTCAGGGTGTTCTTCATGGATGTGCAAGGTCCGCGGTTCCGACTCGCATCAGGACGGAGTCACGGCGTCCTCGCGAAGCAGTGGGCACGAGCGCCTTCGCGGCCGTTGGCAACGCCGGCGGCGGGGAGTCGTACAGGTGGCCGACCATTCGGGGTCTCTGACAGGTGAACGACACCGTCGAACTGCTCGACACGCCCGAAGCGGGGGTCGTCGCTCTCCGCGGCAGCGTGGTGCGAACCGGTGGCTACGTGGTCGGTCTGTTGCTTGGCCTGATCTCCGCACCTCTCGTCACCCGGCACCTCGGAGTCGTCGAATACGGCCAATACGTCACGGTCTTCTCGGTCGTCGCGCTCTTCGCGGGCGTGACCGAGGGCGGATTGAATGCCATGGGGCTTCGTGAGCACGCGCGCCTGAAGGAGCCCGGGCGAGCAGCTGTCATGCGTGACATGCTCGGCATGCGGCTGACGCTGACGACGCTCGGTGCGGTCGCGGCCGTCGCGTTCTCGATCGGGGCCGGTTATGACTCCACGATGGTGCTCGGAGCCGTCGGCGGGGCGATCGCGCTGCTGTTCCTGACGAGCCAGGACTTTCTCATGGTCGGCCTCCAAGGCGAGCTTCGCTTCGGCTCGGTCACGACTGCCGAGCTGATCCGCCAAACGGCGAACACGGCGCTGATCGTGGCCCTCGTGGTTGCTGGTGCCGGCCTGCTTCCGTTGCTGTGGGTACCCGTGCCCGCCGGAATCGTCGGACTCCTGATGGCGGCGTTCCTCGTCCGCGGACGGATGCCGCTGCGACCGTCATTCGACCTCGAGCGCTGGCGTCCATTGCTGCGCGACACGTTGCCGTACGCGCTGGCCGTCGCGATCGCGTCGGTTTATTTTCGTACGGCCGTACTCGTCGCATCTCTCGTGACGTCCAAGGAGCAGGTCGGTTATTTCGCAACGTCGTTCCGAATCATGGAGATGCTCCTTGGCATCCCGGCTCTCGTACTCGGGGCTGCATTTCCGATTCTCGTTCGGGCGTCGCTCGGCGACCGGGAGCGGCACACCGGAGCGCTTCGGCGTATCCTCGAACTCGCTTTCTTGGCGGGCGTATTTATGGCGCTCGTCACGGCGCTGGCGGCCCCGTTCGCGGTGCGATTGATTGCAGGCGACGACTTCGATCCGAGTATTCCGGTTCTGCGGATCCAGGCGATTGCCCTGGCGGCCAACTTCGTGTGCGTGGCAGCGAGTCAGGGCCTGCTGTCTCATGGCCGCAACCGATCGATCCTCGTGGCGAACATCTGCGGCCTGAGTGCAACGCTCGTCCTCAATACTGTTCTCGCCTCGAAGTTCGGCGCCAAGGGGGCGGCTATCGGCACTGCCGCCGCCGCTTGGCTCCTGGCGGCAGCCTTGCTCACCGGGCTCGTGCGTGGACATCCTGAGCTCTACGCCGTCGGCCGGACGATTCCGCCACTCATCGTCGCGGGTCTCGTCGGCGTCACACCGGCACTCGTCACCGAAATGCCAAGCGTCCTTCAGGCGCTCTGCGGCGCTCTGGGGTTCGCCGCGGTGCTGGCGGCCTTCGGTCGCTTCCCTCCCGAGTTGAAGGAGATCGTGACATCCCTCCGGTTACGGTCGCGCGAGTGACAACTCGCCGAAGCGGTCGGAGTAGAGCCGTGGGCCAACGGGCCGCTCCCCACTCCGAACTCGATGGAACCAGGCGTCTGCGAACCTCATGCGAGCTCACCGGGCAACTGCCGAGAGAACTCCCGAGACAGCGTTCGCTCAGACGCCTCGGCGTACCAGGTCAGGTAGTCGTTCGCCTGGCGCCGGATGTCAAACCGCTCAGACGCTTTCTCGCGAGCATTCTGTCCGAGACGACGCCTCAGCCCAGGATCCTCGAACAGACGGACGAGACCGTCGGCGAGCGCCGCTGCGTCACCACCTGGGCCGAGGACACCCGTCCCGGCGTCAGCATCCGACTGGCGAAAGTCGTTGACCTGCTCGGGAATCCCACCCACCGCGGTCGCGACGACGGGAACACCGCATGCAAGCGCCTCGAGCACGGTATTCGGAAACGTGTCCGCCCGCGCGGCGTGCAGGTAGACGTCCGCCGCCGAATAGAACTCGGAGACGGAGTTGCGGTCCTCGACGAAGGGTACGAATCGAACCTCGGCGCGCCCCGCCGACTCGACATCGCCTGAGTCGCCGAGCCCGAGCAGGATGAGCCGCTTCCCGTCCAGCTGTTCTGACGCGATCGCGATCGCGTCACGGATCGTCGACCAGTCCTTGAACCGATTCGTCTTGAAGAGCCTCGCTGCGAACAGAACGATGCGTGCATCCTCGGGAAGGCCAAGCGAACGGCGCGCTTCCGCCCGTGGTCTCGGACGAAACCGATCGAGGTCAATGCCGTACGGGATCACCCGTCGTTCGACACTGCCGTGGGCCAGGATCGATCGCTCGACCTTGTCCATCAGCCATCTGCATGGCGCCGCGACGAACAGACGCGAACGCCGGTAGATCTCCGCCTTCCGCTGCCAGTTCCGCGCCGTGTTGTCGCGGAGCAGCATCGGGTAGAGGGTGAGATCCGGGCACGCACCACAGCCTGAGAGCCAGCGGTCGCAACCGAGCGAGTACCCACAGTGGCCGCTGAGCAGCCAGGTGTCGTGGAGAGTCACGAAGAACGGAACCGCAGCACTGAGGTGCGGTAGGGCGCGAAGGTCGAAATACGCACCGTGAAGGTTGTGTGCATGAACTACGTCGGGTGGGCGGGGCGGAAGATCGAGCAGCTTCCAGGTTCCCGGGAAGTCGAAGTCTTCCCAACCACGGGTGATCCTGACCGTCCGCGCCGGCTGTCCGACGGTCTGCAACGAGCGGGCAAGCCAGGTCCACCCTGACCGTCCACGGAGCGACCGTCCGAGCAGATTCTCGAACTGCACCCATGCGCGCGCCCACGCACCTCTGCTCTCGTCGTTCGGAATCTGTAGCACCATTGGATCCGGCGTTGCCTTGATTCGAACCCCGAGCCAGGCGTCGTGACCGAGGCCGAGGTAGCTCTGGTGCAGATCCGTGCTGACGCGGAAGGCACCTCCGCCCGAGTCGGCCGTGTTCACCTGGAGAATCGAGAGGCGTCGCGCGGTAGCGGTCATCGGTGGGCAAATCCTTCCTCGCGGGCAACGGGGCTCGGCTGCGCCCAGATCAGAGCGGGCGGGCTACCCACGTCGTTCCACGATTTCGACGAGCTCTGCCATCCGACGGCCGTAGTTGTGCTCCTCCAGCGTCCTTCGCTGCCCCCCCCCCCCCCCCCCCCCCCCCCCCCCCCCCCCCCCCCCCCCCCCCCCC
>CAZOMP010000006.1:0-164914 GCA_964581085.1 uncultured Gaiellales bacterium
TCCCTGCTATCCGGTGATCACAGCGTCGGCCGCGAATTACCGATCAACCATCTAGAGGAGCGCTTCCCCTGCACATGTGATTCGCGCTCCACGGCCAGGCCTTGCCTAGCCCCGCCGGTCTGGTGCTCAACAACGACGAGTGCACGTTCGGTCGACGGAAGACGGGAATCTTTACGAGCGACGGCACTGGGACGCCATGTCGTCGATCAACCCCTCCGCAGCCACCGCCGGCAAGACGTTCGCCTGCCAGATGAGCCTCGTTCGCGAGGAGGCGAAGAACCTCGGGGCCGAGCTCGAGCCGCACGCCGGTGACGGCGAGCCCGTCCAGGCCGAGCCGGCCGTGGCGTCGCCCCGCCACGCCTGCCACCGAAGGAGCTCAAATGAACAGGTGTCAGATTGCAGACCGTCGAAATGCGTTCCCCACATTCCGTTGCAGAAGTAGCAGCCCGGCTCCGGCGGGTCATTGTTGCGACCGACCGTGCCGGCGTGGCCGCGGTAGATCATGTGCGAACGGTTTCGCCGTGATCTCGGGGCATTGCGCGTTGCCCGGTTGATCTCCTCGGCTGCGTTGCGCAAGTCTACAGCGCATCATTGCTGATTTGACAATCGCCCTAGGCGCGAGTACCTTGAGCGTGCCGACGATGCCGGAGACCGCTCATCAACTGATCGGGCGTCGTATCCGCGAGGAGCGCGTTCGTACCGGCTTCGACAACCAAGCCGAGTTTGCGCGCGTCCTGGGCTTGGACAACACGAAACTGTCGCGGATCGAAAGCGGTCAGCGTCGAGCCGACAGCGTTCTCCTGCAGCAGATCGCGGATCAGCTCGATCTGCCGATGGAGACACTGCTCCGCGATCCGACTCCCGAGCTTGCGCTCGCGCGACAGGGAGATGCTGGCGAGCAGGCGATGCAGGCGATGATCGACTGGGCGACGGCCTTGCGAGCTGACATGCGGACCGTGGCGGCATACGTTGGCCGGCGCTCGCAGATCTGAAGAACCGCACGAGCGTGGGGCGCGCCGGGCTCTCGAGCTACGGATCGAGCGCGATCTAGGCGACCGGCCGATCGACGATCTTTGGCGCTTCATCCGTGACTCGGAGGTCGACCTCGCGTTCCATGACTTCGGTGGGGATGGCGGAGACGGCCTCTACTACTGGGATGGCGAGGCCGGGCTCGTCGTCATCAACACCGGCACTCGGTGGCGCTTGCGGCAGCGATTCACTGCTGCGCACGAGCTCGGGCATCACGTCATGCATCGTCCTGACTCGGCGCCATTCGTGCACGCGGACAAGGACATCTTCGGCAGAGCAGACGAGATCGAAGAGGAAGCCAACGCATTCGCGAGCCACCTCCTCGTTCCAGCCCCGGCTCTAGAGCGCGTTCTGCGCGAGTGGGACGTCGACGAGGTGACACCGAACGTGGTCGCTCGGCTGATGCAGGAGTTCGGCGTCTCGTACGAGACCGCCGTGTACCGGCTTCACAACAGCCAATTGATCAACGCGGCTACCCGCGACCGGCTGAAGCGGGAGGGACTCAACAACGTTCGCCGCCTCGCTCGCGAAATCGGCTTCGCCGAGAACGTGGCGTATCCCCTCCCTCAGAGCCCGCTTCCCGACTGGTTCGAGGCCGAGACGATGCAGGTCTTCGCCGACGGGGGCGTCACGGAAGGCCGCCTCGCCGAGCTCCTTCGGCTCTCCGTTCATGAAGCCGTCAGGCGGGTCGGCGAGTCGAACATCGAGTCCTCGCGCGACGAAGAGCTCAGTGCGGAGGAGTTCGAGGAACTCCTTCAAGAGTGAGCTGTTCGAAAGGGCTCCCACGCGGAGCCGCGGTCGCCTGCTTCGACGCCATGATCCTGCTCAGCTATGCGCAGGCGAACGCCTTGGCCGTGCTCGAGCGACTGTTCGGCGACGAGACGGAGGCGATCGCCTACACATCCGAGTGGCTCCTCAAGCACGAGATCGAAGCCCACATTGGCACCTACCCCGAGAACGCCGCCATCGTGCAGGCCGACTGGCTCCACACGGCAAAGGTCAAGGGCGACGACAACATCTATGCGCAGACCCTGATCGACCTCTGGAATGAGCCAGGTCGGAATCGAGGTGAGGCGGAAGTCCTCGCCCTTTGCTCCCGGTACGGGTGGACCGCGGTGCTCGATGATCGGAAGGGCCGCGACGCCGCCGGCCGAGCGGAGGAACGCGGCCGACCGTTTCCCGTCCGACACGTGTGGGGCGCGACGATGCTCGCGGCCGCGGCGGCCGACAACCTGATCTCTCTCGGCGAAGCGTGGAGTGCGCATCAGGCGGTCGAAGCGCGGTACGACGATCCCCCGGTCATGCCGATTTCGCCTGACTACGAGCAGGCATTCGAATGGGTCGTGACGGCGATCCGCAAGCGCCGTGATCAGGCCGGCAGCCCGGCTTGGCCGAAGCTGCTGACCCTCGAACTCGATCCGATCGTCAAGGCGGCGGTCAGCAAGCGATGGCAGGAGCTCCACTGACGTCGTCCGACGTCCCCGCCATCATCTCGTGCGGACGCGAATTCCGTGCGTCAGCGTCCCTCCAAGTGCTGTCCTTTCGTCTCCGTAAGCTGGATTGGTGACGAGCGACACGATTTGGATATCGGCCGCTGGTGACTTGCGCGGGGAGAACGCGCTGCCGTACATCCCGCAGCCAGCCTCGGCTTCATCCGAGGTCATGCTGCACGCGGCGCACGTCACCAGAGTCGATGCCGTAACGGCGTGCGCGTTCCGGGGACTCGTCGAGCATCACGCGAGGCATCGTGCAACCCGTGTCGTCATGACGCCGCCTCAGGAGCCCGCAGTCGCACGCCTCCTCATTGGCCTGCTCGGCCCCGAGCTGCCTAAGCACTTCTGTTTTGCGAACGATACGGACACACCGGCGGGCCGCCGCCCACAGCCTGTGATCCTTCCCGCGACCGTGATCCGCTCGTTCGACCAGGCAGATCTGATCGCCAGCATCCTCCCGCAGCTCGGCACGTCCCATCCCAACCGCGCGCGGCGGTTCCTCGAGAGCTCGTTCGGCGAGCTGGTCGACAACGCGATCGAGTGGGGCGACGACTCGCCGGTCGGTGCAGTGGTGACGGCTGTCCACGAACGCCACGAGCACGTACTCCAGCTCGCGGTGATGGATCTTGGCGCGCGGATTGCCCGGAGGAGTGACGTACGCGACGAGCTCGAGCGCTTGGTGCGGGCGAGCGTTGCGGACGAGCGCGGCCTCGCGTCGCTCACCGAGCAGGCGACGCGGCTCGACCTCGACGTTCAGCTCGAACTCGCCTCCGGCACCGGGCGCGCGACCTGGTCCGACGGCGCTTGGACATTCGGGGAGGCACAGGCCGTCGCCGGCTTCACGGCCTGGGTTGCCGTGTCGCTCTAGGTGGAGAAAGTCCGGGCCACTTCGTATACTTCACCTACATCAGTGAAGGCTGGTGCGTTCTGACATGGCTGAGACACTTCACTTCCACTTACGCGACCACGGGCCTGTGTTGGCCAACAGGCGCCGTGGCCGCGAGGTCGCCGACAGGCTGCGTGACCTCTCCGAGGATCGCGGCGACGTCATCCTCGACTTCGACGATGTCGACGCTGTGACGCCCCCGTTCGTCCAGGAACTCCTGGACGCGGTGCAGTCCGTCGTTCGGGGCGACGGGCGGCTCGTGGTTGCAGCGAACATGAACGACGACGTCGCCGAGACCTTGTCGTTGGTCCTCGAGCGGCGAAGAGCGACGCTCGCATACCACCGGAGAGATCAGGTAGAGCTGATGAACGAGGTCGCGCCGCATCTGGGCCAGCTGCTCCGCGAGGCGCAGCGGCTGCGGAGGCCATTCACCGTCACGGAGCTCGCGGAGCGGATCGGTGTCGCCCCGAACACCCTCCATGGGCGGCTCAAGCCGCTCCTCGAGTCGGGGGCGGCCGCCCGCGAGCGCGATGTCGACGCACCCCGTGGGATCCGGCATCGGTACCGCGTGGTCAGCAAGCGCGAGCCGGCGCTCGAGAACACCGCTCCATAGATCCAGCACGGGACCTGCCCCGGTCGGCACGCATCGTCTATACTTCATCTACTTCAATGAAATAAGGAGGTATTGATGTCGAGCTCTGTTGCGCAGCCCAAGCCCAAGCCGGTGACGATTCTCGTAAACAACCGCCACGTCGAGCTGCCCGATCGCGATACGACCGGGCGGGAGATCAAGCTCGCCGCAGAGGTCCCGCTCGAGTTCACGCTCTACGAGAAGAAGGGAAACCAGCTCCGCGAGGTTGCAGACGACGACGAGATCAAGGTCAACAAGAACGACGAGTTCATCGCCGTCAGCGGACAGGACGTGTCTTGACCACGGAGGCCGTCAGCGAGCCGGTCGCAGACGCGATCGCCGAGTTCGAGCGCGAGTACGAAGTCGATGCCGAGCCCGACGGGACCGGCGGCGCGATCGTCACGGTTAAGGCGTTCGACCTCGGCCCGAGGTGGTCGCCGCAGGTCGTCGATCTGCTGTTCGTGATCGCCTTCAACTACCCGTTCGCGCCGATCTATCCCTTCTACACGGAGTCGACGCTGTCGAGGACCGACGGTGGAGCTTGGCCGGCTGCCCTACAGCGTGTCGGATGGAGAGGCCGCGAAGTGACGCAGATCTCGCTCCGCGCGAACCGTTGGAATCCGAGCCTCGATACGGCGGCGGCGGCGGTCGCACAGGTAGGACACTGGTTTCGGGAGCGCGCATGAACGTTGACGTCGTCATCGACGAGGATGCCTTCGCGGACCTCCGGCGGCACCTCTTCCAGGCGGACCAGGACGAGCACGCCGCTATCGCCCTAGCCGGCATGCACGAAGTGGGTTCGAGGATGCGCCTCCTAGTCCGGGAGCTCCACCTCGTACCGCCAGAGTCGTTCACACCAGGTCAGTACGGCTACCGGCAGATCGCACCGCGGTACATCGCGGAGATGGCGTCACGGGCTGCCGATGAGAAACTGTCGTTCGTTTCGTTCCACAGCCACCCGGGTGCTTGCCGCTCGGTCTCGCTCTCGGGCGATGACCGTGGGGCGCATGCGCGTCTGTTTCCGCACCTGCTCGACCTCACTCGCGGTCGACCGGTCGCCGGAATCGCCATGGGTTCCGAGAGTGCAGACGGAGAAGTGTGGATGTCTGGCCGGGACTCCGTCTCGCTGAATGCTGTCCGCGTTGTCGGCACCTCACTACGCGAACTTCAGTCTCGGCCGAGCCACGCGGGGCTCGACTCCGCCCCGCGCTACGACCGCCAGGCGCGCATGTTCGGGTCGGCGGGCCAGGAAGTCCTCTCCCGGATGAAGGTGGCAGTGATCGGCGCTGGGGGCGGTGGCTCCATGCTCGTCGAGCAACTCGCACATCTCGGCGTCGGTGCCCTCACAGTCGTCGACTACGACACGGTCAAGTCAGTCAACCTGTCGCGCATCGTCGGCTCGATTACTGCCGACGTCGGGCGGAAGAAGGTCGCCGTTCTCGGGCGGCTCGTGCACTCGGTAAACCCCGAGTGCGAGTACCGAGCGATAGACGGGAACATCGCTGATCTCCCGGTCGCGGCGGCTGTCCTCGAGAGTGATTTCATCTTTCTCGCAACCGACACGATCACGAGCCGCCTCGTGTTCAACGCGATCGTGCACCGTTATCTGATCCCTGGGATACAGATCGGCGCGAAGGTCGAGGTCCGCGCTAACCGTGAGATCGACCAGATCTACGTCGCTATTCGTCCCGTCTTCCCACGCCACGGTTGCCTGCAGTGCAACTCGTTGATCGACCCCATGCGCCTGCAGGGCGAAAGTCGAACGGAGGAAGAGCAGCGCGCACAGAACTACATCGACGAGCCCGAGGTGATCGACCCCGCCGTCGTCAGCCTGAACGGCATTGCGGCTTCACACGCCGTCAACACGATGCTCTTCGCCGCGACCGGCCTCGCTGACCCGGCCCTCCTCGACCACAAGCTCATCTTCCCGTCAAGCGGCGAACTAATGAACGTGCAGCCGCGGACGGATTCGAGCTGCGCATTCTGCAGCAGCCACAGAGAGTCGCACTACGCTCGCGGCGGGCCTGCCGAGCTTCTGCCAGTCAGGCGCGAGTCGGATCGAACGACGTCGCCGGACGGTGTCTTCGGCTGGCGACGAATCGCCAGGCGTCGGTTCGCGCGGCTAAACCATCTCCTTCGAAGACGCACGAATCGGAGGATGCCGCTGGCATAGGCCGGCGAGCCTCGACGGACCGCCACCGGTCGAACGCTCAATAACCACGAATCCGCTCTGGTTCCGCGCTTGAGTGCGCGATTGCTTCAGAACACCGCCAGGGATCTCATCCGCCTGCCCGAACGGCCGTCAGCGACGCAGCTCCTCCGTTATAGCGATGTGACGACGCATGAAGCTCAGCGATGCGACCGAGCACTCGCCCCTCCTCGATTTTGGGGGCGCGGTCGACGAGGAACCGCCGAACAACTTGATCGTTGTCGCTATAGGCACCACGGCGACCACACATATGCCGCACGGGCTGTGCCGGGTGCTAGCCGGTCGTAGCCGGTCACAGCCGGTTCCCTCGCCGACGAAACGCCTGCTCTAGCCTGTAATTCTGGGTCGCAGCCTGCCGTAGCCGGTTGCGCCGCACCGGCCTGTCACGCCGGAGGTCGCGGGTTCGAGTCCCGTCGCTCCCGCTTAAACTCACTAACAACACGAGCAACGGCCTTTACACCGTTCTCTGACAGACCCTCGCGGGGGGCGCCCGGCGTGTGGGCGCCCCCGCACACGTGGTTGTGTCAAGCGTCGCAGCTGCCGACGAACTCGGCGGCCTGCGGCTTTGTCTTGTGTCGGGCCGCGGCCATGATCTGAGCTGCCTCCGGGTCGGAGGCGTAGCTCTGCAAGATCGGCGTCTCGACTCGGGCCGCCGCAGCACTCTGGGCGATGCAGCACACCGTGTGACCTGACCCCGAACGGCGGTGCTGCTGGTGGTCGGCGGTCGAATCAGCCGATCAGGTGAACTGGACTCAACGTATCGCCTGGGCTGGCTCGTTCGCGGCGTGGCCGCTCGTCATGGCCGAACCGACCTCTCAGGCTCCGCGGGCCGGATCGACGATGCGCACGCCCGCTGCCTCGAAGTCGCGGCGGTTGAGCGTCGCGACCGTCAGGTCGTGCGACAGCGCGGTCGCCGCGATCAGGCTGTCCTTGATCGGCATCGCTCGACCGGACCCGCGCAGCGTCGCAAGCAGTTCGGCCCAGCGCAGCCCCGTCGACGCCTCCCAGGAGATGCAGTGCAATCGGCGCACGCCCTCCTCGAACCAGCGCTCGAGCCGGGCGCGGCGGCGGCCGCGCGCAAGTAGCAGGATCCCAAAGCGCACCTCGCCCAAGATGATCGGGTCGACGGCCAGCTCGGCCTCATTGCTCTGCAACCATTCGACCACACGCTGATCAGGCTCCGGCCTCGTCGCCTCCGAAAGGACGTTGGCGTCGACCAGATACGAAGCCACTGCGCGAGGCTAGAGCGAGTCGGTCGACTCTGATTCGATCTCGGTGAACCATCCTTGCTCAGGACAAGACCGAAGCCACTCGACCATCCCGTGGTTCGGCGGTGGCGTAACCCGGGTCAGCCGGTACGCATCCGGGCCGATTCGGTCGACCTCGAATTCCTCTCCCGGCTCGATCCCGTCCGCCTCGCGCAGCTGCGCCGGAAGCACAATCTGCCCCTTGGTCGAGATCGTCGTGCGCATAAAGAGTAAGATAGCATCTTACGTCCCGCCTCACCAGACGCCGAAACGACCACGACTCGCCGGACCCCGTAAAGAGACATCCCGCTTCTATCCCGGTCGTTGTCACCCGTAGCAACAACGCATCCCACGTAGATCCCGCAGGACACCGCCCGAAGCTCCCGACCGCACCCGCGAATGCCCGCACCGCCAGGGTTGAAACGCCCGAGCTTGCCGGGAATCTCCGCTTATTCCCGCCCAGCCCGGGAGCGCCGAGCCCGGCCTGTCACGCCGGAGGTCGCGGGTTCGAGTCCCGTCGCTCCCGTCTTCGAAGTCCCTGCAAGACGCCGCCAGTTGTGAGTTCGCAGTGGAGACCAGGTCTCTCCCCGGTCGCGGCTTTCCCGGGTCGCACTCGTGCTGTGGGCAGCGGTCGTGGGAGCCGTGCTCGCGCGGCGACCGCTGCCGACGACCCGGAAATCGGACAGGGCGGAGCCGCCTCGCGGCTACAGGGTGCCGGCGATTCCCGGCGTGACGAGCCCGCTCTCGTAGGCGAGCACCACCGCCTGCACGCGGTCGCGCAGGCCCAGCTTCGCGAGGATACCGGCGACGTGCGACTTGACCGTCGAGGGCTCGACGACGAGCTGGGCGGCGATCTCGGCGTTGGTGAGCCCACGCGCGAGCAGCTCGAGCACCTCGTGCTCGCGCTCGGTCAGGTCGTCGAGGGCCGGTGCGGCAGCCATCGGGCGTGCCGACTGCTCGATCAGGCGGCGGGTGCTCGTCGGCGCGAGCAGCGCGTCGCCCTCGTTGACGGTGCGGACGGCTGCGACGAGCTGCTGCGGCGGCGCCGTCTTGAGCAGAAAGCCGGATGCGCCGGCGCGGAAGGCGTCGACGACGTATTCGTCCAGGTCGAAGGTGGTCAGTATCAGCACGCGCGTGTCCGGCAGCTCGGCGGCGAGCCGCCGCGTCGCCTCGATCCCGTCGAGGGTCGGCATGCGGATGTCCATCAGGACGAGATCGGGCGTCGTCTCGAGCGCGCGCTCGATCGCCTCCGCGCCATCGGCGGCCTCGGCGACGACCTGCACGTCCCGCTCGGCGTCGAGGATCAGGCGGAAGCCGGCCCGAACGAGCGCCTGGTCGTCGGCGAGCAGGATCCGGATCATGCCGGGACGGAGCCGCCGATCGGGAGCCGCGCACGGACGGTGAAGCCGCTCGCCGCCCGTGCGGCGTCCAGCTCGCCGCCGAACATCGCCACCCGCTCGCGCATCCCGAGCAGCCCGTGGCCGGTGCCGTGGCCCCTGCCGGCGCCGGCACCGTCGTCGCGGATCTCCAGCTCGACCGCCTCGCCCCGGTAGCGGACGACGACCTCTGCCTGTGCTCCGCGCGAATGCTTGAGCGAGTTCGTCAGCGCCTCCTGCACGATCCGGAAGGCCGACAGGTCGAGGCCCTGCGGCAGCAGGCGCGGCTCGCCTTCGATCCTGAGCGTCACCGGCAGTCCCGCCTCGCGCACGCCGGCCAGGAGCCGCTCGAGGTCGGCGAGTCCTGGCTGCGGCCGGAGCGCCGCGTGCGCGTCATCGGAGCGGAGCACGCCGACCAGCCTGCGCATCTCGTCGACCGTCTCGCGACCGGTCGTCGAGATCGCCTCGAGCGCCGCCTCCACGTGCGGCTGCTCGCCCTCGAGCACGCGCCCGGCCGCGCCCGCCTGCACGACCATCATCGAGACGTTGTGGGCGATCACGTCGTGCAGCTCACGCGCGATCCGTCCACGCTCGACCGCAACCGCGGCCCGCTCCTGCAGCGCCTGCTGCGCGCCCAGTTCGCGATTGGCACGCTCGAGCTCGATCGACTTTCGGCGCCAGGAGCGAGCGCTGCGCCCGACGGCCCAGGCCCCGACCAGCCAGACGTAGTTCGGGATCGCGTTGCCCGCGCTTTGTCCGTGCGCGACAGCGGCGACGAAGAGCGGGATGGCCGCGAGGGCGAGCGCGGCCGGCGCCCACAGCGCCCGACGTCCCTCGGCGCGGCTGCCGACCGAGTAGAAGGCGAGCGTCAACGCAACGAACGGCTGCAGAGCCGCCTCATGCGGCGCGGCAACGTACGCACAGGCTCCGTTCCCGGCCAGGACGAGCGCCGCGACGACCAGGGGATACCGCGCACGCAGCGCGATCGGCACGCTCGTGAGGAGCGCGAGCGCGACCGCGAGCGATTTCGGCGTGCCCCAAGACGGGTCGTTTCGGACGAGAATCGACGCGACCGAAGTCGCCGCCAACACGAATGCGAGCAGCGCGTCACCCGTGCCCTGGACGCGCGGATCGCGCAGGAAGAACTCGAGCCGGCGTCTCATGGGCAGACGGTATCGCGGTGCGACCCCGAGCGCATCCGCCGCGCGGCGGAGATCGACTTCCATCCGGCGGCGGAGCCGATTCCGTCACGACGGCCGACGACGCGTGCAGCTCGGGCTCCTAGCCTCGGAGCGTCCTCAGTTTTCGTCGAAAGGAGTCGTCAGATGACAGGTCCGGTACTCCCACGCCTCGGCGCCGGCTGCGGCGCCGTGTTCGCAATCGTGCTCTTCGCGGCCAGCGGCAGCGGTAGCCACGCGTTCCTGGCCCCGCGCGCGGTCGCCGGCAGCGCCGCCATTGTCCTCGCCATCCCGTCCATCGTCTACGTGTGCAGCATCCTGCGCACGGCCGAGGAAGGCACGGGCTGGCTGTCGGGGACCGCGCTTGCCGCCGGCGTCTCCGGAATCGCGCTCAAGCTCGCGAGCGAGTTTCCCGCGCTCGCGCTACACCGCGCGCACGTTCCGGACGGCACACGGCTGCACAAGGTGTTCGAGGAGATGTCGGGCGGTGCGACCGTGCTCAGCCTCTACCCGCTCGCCGTCTTCTGCGCAGCGACTGCGATCGTCGTTCTTCGCAGCGGTGTCCTCCCGCGCTGGCTCGGCGTCGGTGCGGCGCTCACGGCTGCGGCGCTCGCCGTCAACGGCTGCTTTCTCGAGGCGAACTTCGTGCCGGCGCTGCTCCTGTTCATGCTCTGGGTGCTCCTCGCCAGCGTGCACCTGCTCCGCGCCTCCGGCCGTACGCGGGCGACGGTCGCGGAGACTCGCGCAACCGTCGCGACGTAGTCAGCGAGGCGCGGCGGCGGCGCAACCTGCCGCCGCCGCGGCATCGCCCAGACGGCCCGCTCGCCGCTCAGCATTCCTCGAGCCGGAGCCGCTCCAACACCGCCGCCGGCAGCTCCTGCCCAGGCGCGCGACGACCACAGTCGCCGCCGCGAGATCGTCCGGCGGCGAGACGCAGGACGAGCCATCGGATCGGCGCAATGGCGTCTCAGCGAAGACGCTGCGGACGGTCGACGGGCCGGTCACGGTCGAGTTGCCCCGCGACCGCGACGGAGGCTTCGAGCCGCGGACAGTGCCCAAGCACAGCCGTTCATTCGATGGTTCGACGAGCAGATCCTCGCCTTGTACGCCGGCGGGATGGCCTTGGAACTATTTCGCGCCCGGTGTTAGTCTTCCGCGCGTGCAGGCGAGCCCGGATAGCGGATCGCCGGGCCGGTTCCGCAGGGCGGGGCTCGCCGTGGGAGCGCTTGCGACGGCGGCGTTGCTCACCGCCGCCGCTCCCCGGGCCGACGCCGGGACAGGCACGTCCCCGCCGCCGCGGGTGGTGCCCGATCTGGCTGCCACGACGGTCGTCGTGAGCCCGGACCAGGACGTGCCGACCGGCCCGGGGGGCTCGACTGTGACTGTCACCGTCGCCAAGCAGGGCGGCGGCGTCGTCGTCAACGGGATCGTCGGGATCGCCGGCTGCCACAGGCTCAGCGGCAGCGGCGCCATCTCGCTGAGCCGTATCCATCCGCACCCCACTCTCCGCACCGGCACGCACGGGATCGCCCGGTTCCGGATCACCGACCCGATCGCCCAGACGGTGCAGTGCACGCCCACCGTCTCAACCCCCCTCGGTAACGGCACCTTCACCCGCCACTCCCTCAGAGCCTTCGACATCACCTTCACCGGCGCCGGCCCGCCGCCGCGGGTGGTGCCCGATCTGGCTGCCACGACGGTCGTCGTGAGCCCGGACCAGGACGTGCCGACCGGCCCGGGGGGCTCGACTGTGACTGTCACCGTCGCCAAGCAGGGCGGCGGCGTCGTCGTCAACGGGATCGTCGGGATCGCCGGCTGCCACAGGCTCAGCGGCAGCGGCGCCATCTCGCTGAGCCGTATCCATCCGCACCCCACTCTCCGCACCGGCACGCACGGGATCGCCCGGTTCCGGATCACCGACTCGCTCGCCCAGATGGTGCAGTGCACGGTCACCGTCTCAACCCCCCGCGGCGACGGCACCTTCACCCGCTACCCCCTCAGAGGCTTCGACATCACCTTCACCGGCGCCGGGTGACGGAGGCCACCGAGGTGTGCGTTCTTCAACGTGGTCGTCGGGCCGCCGACTCTCAGGTCGGCCGGCCCTCGAGGTGGCGCATCGTACAGACCTCACGAAATCCGATCCGACGCAGGCCGGGCGACGACGTGCCGGGGATCGCCTGGACGGCGAGCGCGGGGGTGCCGCGCTCGACCGCGTAGCGCCACCGCGCTCCGACGAGCGCGCGGTACACACCCCGGCCGCGTGCCCAGGGCGCCGTCACTCCCCCGATCAGGAGCAGGCCACGGTCGGACAGGAACGCGCTCGCCGCGCCGGCAACCCGCCCGTCGAGCGCGGCGACGAACGAGACGGTCGAACGACCCCGCGTGCGAAGATGCTCCTCGTAGTACGTGGCACCGAAGCCTCGCTCGTGCTCGCGCTCTGCCCTGAGCAGCCCGAACGCCTCCCACTGGATCTCGGCGGCATCGGTGAAGTCGGACATCGTCTCGACCTCGCGCGTCTCGACCTGACCGGACAACTCTGTGGGCTCATCGTCGAGTACGAGGGCGTGCAGCAGCTCGCCGCCGTCCGCAGGACGCCGGAGCCCGTGCGCGAGCAACTCGTCGGCGAGCGCCGGCGGGCGCGTCGACGGGCCGAGATACCAGTCTGTCTTCACGCCCGCCGGGATCAGCTCGCGGACCTCGTCGAGCAGGCCCGGAATGGCGTCCTCCGTGACGTCGATCGAGCTGACGACCGCGAACGTCGGCCCGACGCGAACGCACATGCTTTCGCGTCGATGAAGCGCGAGCTTGCCCCCGTCGTCCCATGCCAGGTAGCGGTCCGGCTGCTCCGCGAATTCGCGGAGCAGCCGCGGGACACTCTCGATCGGAACTGCTTCGGTCACGGCCCCTTGAAGACGACTCCGTGACAGTCCCACGAGCCCGTGAACTTGGTGCCGGCACTGTAGTCCGTCCCGGTGAACGTCCCCTTGGCGGGCGAGGAGCTGCTGACCTTGATCAGGCTGTCTCCCAGGATCCTCTTGCCGCCCTTGTCCGCGTGGAACACCGAGCCCGACCCGTAGGGGGAATGCAGGTGAGCGACGATGAGCATGCTGAACGAGGGTTGGCCGGCGTTGTTCTTGCCGCCCCCGAGAACGTCCGTTCCCAGATTGAGTGCCGGATAGGAGCCGGCCGACTTGCTGGTCTGGCAGTAGCCGTTGCGGAACGTGTAGCTCTTGCCACCGATGCGGAGGGTGGCGGTGGCGGGCCCACAGTTGATGGCAGCCTTGTGGCCCCCGATCTTGGTGATCTTCGGCGTGCAGGGCGGCGCGTTGCCAGTCGGGGCAGCGCTTGCGGTCAGAGCGAGGGTGCATGCCGCTGCGGCGGCAAGTGCGACGACGGTGACAGTCGATGGACGGCGCATTGGCTCCTCCTCGTTGCTTTGATGTGATTCGAGTGTCGACGACGCGCGAATAGGATCCGCAGAGTCGTGGAATTCGGGATCCTCGGGCCGTTGCGCGTCGTGAACGAGCAGACGGAGGTGCGGTTGACGGCGCGCAAGCACAGGGCGCTCGTGGCAGCGCTCCTGCTTCGCAAAGGCAAGCCCGCCTCGGCCGACTCGCTGATCGCGGCACTCTGGGGCGACACCCCACCGGCGTCCGCAACGAGCGTCCTACGGCTCTACGTGTCGCAGGTGCGGCGGGCCTTGCCGGAGGGCCGCCTGACGCGTTCGCAGAGCGGCTACGCGCTCCGGCTCGAGCCCGGCGAGCTGGACCTCGACGTCTTCGAGCAACTTCTCGCCCGAGGTGCCAAAGCGGCGGCGGCCGCGAACCACGAGCTCGCCGCCGCTCTCTACTCCGAGGCGCTCGCGCTCTGGCGGGGCTCCGCGCTCGCCGATCTCGTCGACGAGCCGTTCGGAGAGCTGGAAGCGGGCCGGCTGGACGAGCTCCGACTCCAGGCGCTCGAATTGTGGGCTGCGGCGGCGCTCGAGCTCGGACGCTCGACGGATGTCCTGCCCGACCTGTTGCGGGTCGTCGCCGAACACCCCCTTCGAGAGGGCCTGCGAAGGCTGCTGATGCTCGCGCTGTATCGAGACGACCGGCAGGCGGAGGCGCTCGCCGTCTACCGGGAAGGACGCCGGCGGCTCCTGGACGAGCTCGGTCTCGAGCCGTCCGACGCGCTGCGCGAGCTCGAGCACCGAATCCATCGCCGCGATCCGAGCCTCGAACCGGGCAGACCGCAGACGGTTCGCCGCTCGTCGGCGCCGCTCCCCGCGACGCCGACGGTCGGCCGTGAGGCCGAGATCGAGGCACTGCGCCGGCGACTGCTCACCTCGTCCGACTCGCTCGTCACCCTCGTCGGGCCGAGCGGAATCGGCAAGACGCGGCTCGCGCTGGAGGTCGTACGGGGCCTCGAGAGCTCGTTCGCAAACGGGGTCTTCTTCGTCGAGCTCGCGGCATTGCGGGACCCCGCGCTCCTCGTGCCGACCGTCATCGACGCGCTCGGCGTTCGCCCATCCGGTGCGACGTCGTTCACCGAGGCAGTCGCCCCTCTCCAGGCGCTGATCGTGCTCGACAACTTCGAGCATCTGCTGGACGCCGCTCCGGACGTGGCGGAGCTGCTGCGGCAGGCACCCGACCTGAAGCTACTCGTGACAAGCACGACCGTCCTGCGGGTCAAGGGCGAGGTTGTGGTCAGCGTCTCGGCGCTTGCGCCTGCCGACGCTCGCGCGCTATTTCTGCTCTGCATAGCCCGGGCCGGCGTGGCGCTGCCCGCGACTGCGGCAGCGGAGACGGCGATCGACACGATCTGCGAGAGACTCGAGGGCTCGCCGCTCGCGCTCGAACTGGCTGCGTCGTGGCTTCGTACCCTGGCACCGGCCGACCTGCTCCGTCGCCTGGAAAATCGAATGACGCTCACGGGAGGTGCCCGCGACGGCGCCGCTCGGCACCGTTCACTGCGTGACGCAATCGACTGGAGCTACGAGCTGCTCGCTCCGGCGGAGCGCGACGTCCTGCTCGCGCTCGCTCCCTTCGCAGGCGGCTTCGATCTCGAGACGTTCGACGCGGTGCTGGGGCCGACGACACTCGCTGCTCTTGCCGCCCTCGTCGATGCAAGCCTGGTGCACGTCGCAGGCGGACGCTACCGGCTGCTCGAGTCAGTCCGTGACTACGCCGCCGAAAAGAGCACGGGGGACGAACACCCCCGGCGTCGGCACGCCGCCTACTTCACCGACCTTGCGGAGACTGCCGAGACGAACCTCTCGGGCCCCGAACAGGGACGCTGGCTGACGCGCCTCGATCAAGAGCACGACAACATGCGCGCGGCGCTCGACGGCCTCGGCGAGGCCGGGGAGCCGGTCGAGGAGCTTCGACTCGCCGCCGCGCTCGGCCGCTACTGGTACCTGCGCGGCCATCTCGCCGAGGGCATGGAGCGGCTCGGCCACGCCCTGGCCCGCAACGACGACAGCGTTCATCCCCTCAACGCCAAGGCACTGCGCGTCTGCTCCGCTCTCGCCGTCATCCGCGGCGACTACGACGTCGCCCGCGAGCTCGCCGAAGCAGCGCTTGCCCAGTATCGCGAGCTCGAGGACGAGACCGGGGTGGCGCGGACGCTGAGCAACCTCGGCGCGATCCTCCATGCGCAAGGTGACTTCGCGGGTGCGGCAGCGACTCTCGACGACTGCATCGAACGCTGCGCGAGCCTGGGCGACGCGCGCCTGCTGGCACTAGCCGAGAACAACCGCGGCGACGTCGCACTCGACCAGGGCGAGCTCCCCCTCGCTGCGCGTCACTTCGAACAGAGCCTCGCTGCGATGCGGGAGCTCGGCGATGCGGCGAATGTCGCTCGCGCCCTCTACAACGTCGGTGCGGTCGCACTCGAGGAGGGCGACGTGGCGAAGGCCGGGGCGTGCTTCGCCGAGAGCCTCGATCTCGCCCGGGAAGTCGGGGATCGCGAGGATGTCGCCTGGTGCCTGATCGGGATCGCGGCGCTCGCGTGCGCGCACGACCGCTTCGACGAGGCGGCCCGACTCCTCGCCGCATTCGAGGCGATGCTCACCTCGATCGGGGCCGCGATGAAGCCCTTCGAGCAACGGCTGTACACGCGCACGCAGGAGGCGCTCCCGGTCGCTGCGACCGTGGGCGACACGCCGCTCTCGGAGGTGGACGCCCTGGAACTTGCGCTGGCGATCGCCGCCGGCTCATGACGCGTCCGTCCGATATGCACACAAGCCCGGGCACCGTCAGGCCCAGAACTCGCCTCAGTGCGAAGAGCGTGCTCCAATCGCAATTCGTGCCTCACGAGGGGGCAGCGACGCGGCAGCCGAGGAGGCGGGCGGCAGAACGCAGGCGGGCGTCATACGTGACGACACTTGCGAGGTCGCCGCCGAGCTCCTTCGCGCACGCAAGGTGGATCGCATCCAGTGTTCGCAGCTCGGTCGGCTTCAGTGCGGCGGCCGCCACAAGGATGCGGTCGCTGACCCGGATCAATTCGAGCCGGGAGAGCACCTCGTGCCCGCGCCGCACCGTCTGCTCACCGAGCGGGAGCAGCGCTCGGCCGACCTCGGTCCGAGCGAGACCACTCGAGACGAGCGTCTTCCTTCCGCGCAGGTAGCGGCGAAGCGCGGACGACTCCGGCTCGGCAACGACGAGCTTTACGATTGCCGACGAGTCGAGATAGGTTGCGCGCTCAACGCTCATCGCGCCGCAGCCGCTCGAGGACGACGGACGGTGGCTCCTGACCGGGCTCCAACACGAGCGGCGCAGACAGGGTGCCGACGTCGCCCGTCGCGGCGCTCACCTCGCCGGCCGCACGCAGTCGTTCGAGCGGCCCCCGGTCGGGGACCGGCGTGAGCAGGGCAACCGGCCGGCCCCTGTCGGTCACCTCGATTGTCTCCCCGGCCTGCACCCAGCGCAGCAGCTCGCTCGCTCGCTGCCGGAGCTCACGCACGCCGACGCTCACCATGGGCTACTTGTAGCACATTGGACGGCCCGCCGAACGCGTTCGGTCTAAATGCGGCGAGCTGCGAGCTTGCCGATCGTCTTCTCGGCCTTGAGCGGATTCGAGACTCCCGTGGCGAGCAGCGTCAGCTCGGTGCCGTTCTTCCAGAGCAGGAGCGTGGTACCGCCCTGGACCGAGTACGCGTCGCTCCCGATCCCCGAGACATGAACGACCGGCCCGGGATTCTTCTTGGCGCTCTTGTCGAAGTTCGAGCGGCTGAGCGACCGGGCCAGCACCATCAGCGACTTCCCGCCCTTGCTGTACTGGCACGACTTGTAGAGGCCCATCGTCATGACCTTCCCGGCGCCCATGCTCATACCAAATCCCGCCTTCGCGTCCGTGGTCGTGACGAGCTGGCAGGGACTCTTGGCGCTCGTCCCGGCGGACGCAGCACCGGCGAGAGCGAGACTGACGGTGACGGCAGCGAGGAGACGCATCGCGCGCGCGACGCTATCAGGACTCGAGCCAGAAGTCCACCCTGGCGCTGAGCCCGGATCCACCGGGCTCAGCCCGGATCCACCGATCTGCGCGGGCGGTGCGCCCGTCTGGGCTCGCCAGGCCGCTCCCCGCGCGGGTTCCGGCCCCGCAGGGGCCTACACCCGCCCGGTGCGCTCCGAGCCGCTGCGGCACCGGCCGGGCTTCAGCCCGTCCGGTACCACCGCGTCCCGTCCTGACGGCCCAGCCGAACGCCCCGCGAGCACGCATCCCGGTGGATCCAGGCTCAGATCAGGCGATCGTGAGCACGGTGTCGAGCACGACCGCGCCGGCGCTGCCACGCGGATCGATCGGCTCGAAATGACCGCAGGCGAGCTGGACGAGGAGACAGTCATCCCCGGCTGCCGCCGCGCGTTCGGCGTACGCCCGGGCGTGTCCCACCGGGACCGTGTCGTCCTCGACGCCGTGCAGGAGCCGTTGCGAGACACGAAGCGGCAGCCGGGCGGCGGGATCCGCGACTCGATAGACGGCCGGTAGCTCGTCGGGCCCGCCGCCGAGAAGCTCCTGCGCCGCTCCCCGGCCGAGTCCGGCGCGGGCGGCGGCGGCAAGGTCGCAGACAGCGCCGAGCGCGACTACCGCGCTCGCTCCGCCCTCCGCCGCCAGCCAGAGACCGAGATGGCCACCGGCCGAGTGGCCGACCGCGACGACATCCTCGAACTCATCGCGCTCACCTACGGCGGTACGCGCCGCGAGCACGTCGTCGAGCATCGGACGCCACGCACCAGGTCCGAGCCGCCGGTACTCGACATTCGCCGCTGCGAGCCCGGCTCCGGCGAGCGCCACGCAGAGCGCTGCGGTCGTACTGCGCGTGTAGGGCGGGCGCCAGAAGCCGCCGTGGAGGACAAGTGCGAGTCCCGCACTGATCCCGGCAGCCGGTCGGTAGAGCTCGATCAGCTGGTCTTCGTGCGCGCCGTAGCGCAGGAGTTCCGGTGGCTCCGAGCGAGTCCGCGCCCACGCCCCGAGCTCCTCGATCAACGCCTCGAGCTCGTCCACCGCGTGCCCCAGTCAGTCGGCGAGGAGGGAGCGGTCCGCCTCCCGTACCACGGGAACTCCCGCAAGCGCGCAGGCGAGGTCGAGCTCGGCGGCGAGCTGGCGGATCACGACCTCGACGCCTTCCTGGCCACCGACGGCGAGTCCGTAGACGTAGGGGCGGCCGAGGAGGACGGCGTCGGCGCCGACGGCGAGCGCCTTGAGCACGTCACTACCGCCGCGGACGCCGCTGTCCATCAGCACCGGCACCTCGCTCCCGACCGCGTCGCGTACCTCGACGAGAGCGTCCAGGGCCGCGACGGCGCCGTCCACCTGCCGGCCGCCGTGGTTGGAGACGACGATCCCGTCGCTGCCGTGCTCGAGTGCCCTCCGGGCGTCGTCGCCGCGAAGGACGCCCTTGACGAGGAGCGGCAGCTCGGTCTGCGCCCGCAGCCAGTCGAGGTCGTCCCAGGTGAGGCCGAGGTTCGGGAACAGCATCAGGGCACGCAGCGCAGCCGTCATCGGATCGTCCTCGGGCGGCTCATCGAGCAGTCCCCGGAAGACGGGGTCGGAGTAGAACTGCGCGAGGCCCTCGCCGTCGAGGAACGGGAGGTAACCGTTCCGCAGGTCGCGCGGGCGCCACCCGAGCGTCAGCGTGTCGAGCGTGACGACGATCGCGCCGTACCCCGCAGCGGCGGCGCGGGAGACAAGGCTCGCGGTGATGCCTCTGTCGCGGAACCAGTAGAGCTGGAACCACCGCGGCACCGCAGGTGCCTCGGTGGCCACGTCCTCGATCGAGGTCGACGCGGCACTTGAGAGGATCATCGGCACGCCGGTCGCGGCCGCCGCCCGTGCGACGGCTCGCTCCGCCTCGGGATGGACGATCGAGAGGACGCCGATCGGCGCGAGGAGGAACGGGACGGGCGACCGCAGCCCGAGGATCTCGACCGAGGCGTCGCGCTCGTCGGTGCCAACGAGCATCCGGGGGCGGAGTCGGCGACGCTCGAAGGCGTCCCGATTGGCCCGCATCGTCGCCTCGTCTCCGGCGCCACCCGCCACGTAGTCGAACGGCCCCTGCTCGAGGACCTCGCGGGCTCTGGCCTCCCAGTCGGCGACCGCGATCGGCCAATCGCTGCCGCGAGCGAGATAGATCGCGTTCTGGACGTCGCTGCCCGAGTCGAGCACAGCGACACTTTCTCCCGCTACGACGGCGCGGTCAAGAACGCGTTTCAGCGCGCGTCGTTCACATGGAGCGCCGGTACTCGCCCCCGACCCCGTACAGCGCCGCGGAGATCTCACCCAGAGTCGCCACCTTGACGGTCTCCATCAGCTCCGCGAACACGTTCGCTCCGTCGCGGACGACCTGCTGCAGCCGCGCCAGCGCCGCCGCCCGCTCGTCCTCGTGCGCAGCGCTGAAGGCCCGCACACCTTCGATCTGTTCGCGCTTCTCGTCCGGCGTCGAGCGCATCAGCGGGATCCCCTCGGCGGCCACCGGCGGCGCATCGTGGGCGAGGAAGGTGTTGACGCCGACGATCGGCAGCGAGCCGTCATGCTTGCGTCGCTCGTACTCGAGGCTCTCGTCCTGGATCTTGGAGCGCTGGTACATCGTGTCCATCGCCCCGAGCACGCCGCCGCGGGCCGAGAGTCGGTCGAACTCGGCGTACACCGCCTCCTCGACGAGGTCGGTCAGCTCGTCGATCACGAACGATCCCTGCCACGGGTTCTCGCAGTGGTTGAGCCCGAGCTCGCGGTTGATGATCAGCTGGATCGCCACCGCCCGGCGTACCGACTCCTCCGTCGGCGTCGTGATCGCCTCGTCGTAGGCGTTCGTGTGCAGGCTATTGCAGTTGTCGAAGATCGCGTAGAGCGCCTGCAGCGTCGTGCGGATGTCGTTGAACGCGATCTCCTGCGCGTGCAGGCTTCGGCCCGACGTCTGGATGTGGTACTTGAGCATCTGGCTGCGTGGGCCCGCGCCGTAGCGGTCGCGCATCGCCCGCGCCCAGATCCGCCGGGCCACACGGCCGATCACCGTGTACTCCGGGTCCATCCCGTTGGAGAAGAAGAAGCTTAGGTTCGGGGCGAAGTCGTCGACCGCCATGCCGCGAGCGAGGTACGCCTCGACGATCGTGAACCCGTTGGCGAGCGTGAACGCCAGCTGCGTGATCGGGTTCGCCCCTGCCTCGGCGATGTGGTAGCCGCTGATCGAGACGCTGTAGAAGTTGCGGACGCTGTTGTCGACGAACCACTGCTGTACGTCGCCCATCATCCGCAGCGCGAACTCGGTCGAGAAGATGCAGGTGTTCTGGGCCTGGTCCTCCTTGAGGATGTCCGCCTGCACGGTGCCGCGCACGGTGTGCAGCGTCTCGGAGCGGATCCGTGCGTACGTCTGCGCGTCGACGACGTCGGCCCCGCAGACGCCGAGCAAGCCCGTCCCGAGGCCGTCGCTCGTCGCGGGCAGCGGGCCGCGGTAGACGGGCCGGCCCGACGGTAGCGACCGCTCGACGGCGTCCCAGCGGCCCGTCTCCCGCAGGTGGCGCTCGACCTGCTGGTCGATCGCGGCGTTGAGCAAGAACGCGAGCACGATCGGAGCGGGACCGTTGATCGTCATCGAGACGGACGTCGTCGGAGCGCAGAGGTCGAAGCCCGAGTAGAGCCGCTTGGCGTCGTCGAGTGACGCGACCGAGACGCCGGAGTTGCCGACCTTGCCGTAGACGTCCGGGCGTTCGGCCGGATCCTCGCCGTAGAGCGTCACCGAGTCGAACGCCGTCGAGAGCCGCGCAGCCGGCTGCCCCGCCGCGAGGTAGTGGAAGCGCCGATTCGTCCGCTCCGGGGTTCCCTCGCCGGCGAACATGCGCGTCGGGTCCTCGCCGGCGCGCCGGTAGGGATAGACCCCCGCCGTGTAGGGGTAGTGACCGGGAAGCCCTTCCTGCATCAGGAACCGGAGCCGATCTCCCCAGCTCGAGAGCCGCGGCGGCGCCACCTTCGGTACGCGCAGGCCGCTCAGGGTCTCGTGGTAGTTCTCACCGGCGACGGCAGCGCCACGGACGTCGTAGGAGTACTGCGGCGAGGTGACGGAGTCGACCAGTCCGTGCCACGACTCGAGCAGCTCCTCGGGCTCGCCCCTGAGCTCCGCGAAGGCGGCCTCCCACAACGCACGCAGCTCCGCCGGGGCCGCCTCGCCCAGAGCCGTGAGCGCCCCGTCGAGCTGCTGCGCCTCGTCGGCGATCCTGGCGAGCTCCTCGATCCTCGCACGCAGGTCACGACCGGCGGCCGCGATCTCCCCCAGGTAGCCCACCCGGACGGCGGGAATCAGCGTCCAGGGAACCGGATCCCCCCCCACCGCGGCCGCGGGCGGACGCCAGGAGTCGGAGCCCGTCTGCTCGGCGAGCATCCCGGCCAAACGCCCGGCCACCCGTGTTAGGCCCGGGTCCCCGAACCGGCTCGCGATCGTCGGCAGGACCGGCACCTCGTCGTCTGCGAGCGAGAACGCGACGTGGTTACGCCGCCACTGCTTGCGGACGTCGCGCAGCGCATCGCCCCCGCCGCGGCGGTCGAACTTGTTGAGCACGACGATCGCCGCGAGGTCGATCATGTCGATCTTCTCGAGCTGGCTGGCAGCGCCGTACTCCGGCGTCATCACGTAGACGGGGAGATCTACGAGATCGACGATCTCCGAGTCGCTCTGCCCGATACCGGCCGTCTCGACGACGACGAGCCCGAAACGCCGCGCGCGAAGGAACGCAACCGAGGCGCCGAGCGTGGCGCTCGTCGCGACATTGCGCCGTCGCGTTGCGAACGAGCGCATGAAGGTGCGCTCGCTGCGCAGCGAGTTCATCCGGATCCGGTCGCCGAGGAGCGCGCCACCCGTCCGCCGCCGGGTGGGGTCGACTGCGACGATCGCGATTTCCAGCGCGGGGAACCAGTCGAGCAGGCGCGAGACGATCTCGTCGGTGACAGTGCTCTTGCCGGCACCGCCCGTGCCCGTGATCCCGACCACGGGCACCCCCGCCCCGGCCAGCGCCCATTCGGCGCGCAGCCCGGCGAGAGCGTCCTCTCCGAGGCTGCCGTCCTCGATCGCCGACAGCATCCGCGCGACGACGAGATCGTCGTCGCCCCCGGCGACGCCGACCGCCTGCTTGGAACCAGGCGGCTGTGTCGCGCGGGCGACGAGATCGTCGATCATCCCCTCCAGCCCGAGCTCGAGGCCGTCGTTGGGGTGGTAGATGCGCTCGACCCCGGACGACTCGAGCAGGCGAATCTCGTCGGGGGTGATCGTCCCGCCGCCCCCTCCGAAGACGCGGATGTGGCCGGCGCCGCGTTCCTGCAGCATCTCGACCATGTACTGGAAGAACTCGAGGTGGCCACCCTGGTAGGAGCTGACCGCGATCGCGTCGGCGTCCTCCTGCACCGCAGCGCGGACGATGTCGGCGACGGCGCGGTTGTGGCCGAGATGGATCACCTCGGCGCCGCGAGCCTGGATCAGGCGGCGCATCACGTTGATCGCGGCGTCGTGCCCGTCGAACAACGATGCGGCCGTGACGACGCGGAGAGGAGGCGACGCCGTCGCCGTCTCGCGCCCGTCCTGCTGCTCGAGGATGTCCGTCACGAGACCCCCTCGAGCAGGAAGGTGCGGGTCTCGCGGAGCATCTCCCGTGCGATCACGATCCGCTGGATCTCCTGTGTCCCCTCGTAGATCTGGGTGATCTTCGCATCGCGCAGGAAGCGCTCGACGGGGTACTCCTTCACGTAGCCGTAGCCACCGAGCACCTGGACCGCGTCGACCGTGACCTGCATTGCGACATCGCCACAGTAGAGCTTGGCCATCGCGGAGGCCTTCGTCAGCTCGTGGTCGGGGACGCCGTCGTCGAGCATGCGGCCATAGCGGTAGAGCAGCCCGCGGGCCGCCTCGGTTGCCGTCTCCATGTCGGCGAGCTTGCCTGCAATCAGCTGGTGCTCGGCGATCGGCCGGCCCATCGTCTCCCGGGTGCGTGCGTACTCGAGCGCATAGTCGGTCGCCCCCTGAGCGATCCCGAGCGCCTGGGCAGCGACGCCCGCGCGCGAGCGATCGAGGATCCGCATCGCGAGCCGGAAGCCGCCGCCGACCTCGCCGAGCAGGTTCGTGGCCGGAATCCTGCAGCCGTCGAGGACGAGCTCGCCCGTCGTCGAGCCTGCGATCCCGAGCTTCTCCTCCAGCCGCGCGACCTCGAAGCCAGGCGTGTCCGCCTCGACCAGGAAGCCGCTGATCCCGGCATGGCCGGCCGCCGGATCCGTCTTCGCGAACACCGTGTAGAGCCCGGCCACGCCCGCATTCGTGATGAACCGCTTCGTCCCGTCGAGCACCCATTCGTCACCGTCGCGTCTGGCGGTCGTCCGCATCGCCGCCGAGTCGGATCCCGACCCCGCCTCGGTCAACGCGTAGGCGGCGAGCACCTCGCCGGCCGCAAGCCGCGGCAGCCAGGTCGCCCGCTGCTGCTCGGTGCCGCCGAGCTTCAGCCCGAGCGAGCCGAGCTCCTGCACCGCGAGGATGAGCCCGCTCGTCGCACAGACCCGGGAGACCTCCTCGATCGCAACGAGGGCGAGCAGCGCCCCGGTGCCCGTGCCCCCGTCGGCCTCGTCGTAGAAGAGGCCGAAGATGCCCGCCTCGCCGAACGCCTCGACGATGTCCCACGGAAAGGCGTGGCTGGCGTCGATCTCGGCCGCCCGCGGGGCGACCCGCTCCCGGGCCACGGTCCGGACGAGCTCCCGAAGCTCCCGCTGCTCGACAGTGAGCGGATCCCACGACACGGCGCGCGTCTCCTTCCTGGACGCACCCGCGGTCACTACGATGCGCCCGGACAACTACTTGGTAATCCGATACTCGGAATATAGAGTATTCCCATGGCCGCTACCACCCGGACACAGCCACTCGACGTGATCGCCGAGGCGCGGCGTCAGTGGGAGCGCGAGTGGGGCGCCGCGCCGCTGCCCTCGATGGAGGCCGTGACGTCGTTGATGCGCGCCCAGCAGATCCTCCTCCAGCGTCTCAACGGACTCCTGCGCGCCTACGAGCTGACCTTCCCTCGCTACGAGGCGTTGATGATCCTCTACCTGAGCCGCCGCGGAACGCTGCCGCTCGGGAAGATCGGGGAGCGCCTGCAGGTACACGCAACGAGCGTCACGAACCTCGCGGACGGGCTCGAACGCACAGGGCTGATCGTCCGCGAGCGCGATCCCGGCGACCGCCGCACGACGCTCGCCCGGATCACCGACGAGGGGCGCTCGCGGGCAGCGGCAGCGACCGAGGCGCTGAACGCGGCCCGCTTCTGCACGGCGCCCCTGCGGAAAGCCGAGCTCGAGACGCTCTCGGCCGCCCTGCGCCGGCTCCGGGCCGACGAGGACGGCTTCGAGATCTACTGAACCACGCGGACTTCAGTGCCCGCCCGCACCCTCCGTCGCCGGCTCCGGGCGTCGGCCCTGCTTCGCCTCGGTGGCATGGGGCGGCTCGATCGTGAGATTCGGCAACAGCCGGTCGAGCCAGCGCGGGATGTACCAGGACTTCTCTCCCAGGAGCGTCAGCAGAGAGGGCACGAGCGTCATCCTCACGATCAGCGCGTCCGTCAGGATGGCGACAGCGAGCAGGATCCCGAACTCCTTCGGAACGCGCTCGACGCTGAGCACGAAGGCGGCGAAGACGGTGCCCATGATGATCGCCGCCGCCACGACGACGCGTCCGATCGCAGCGATTCCGTGCTCGACAGCCAGACGCGTGTCGAGGCCGTGGACGTGCTCCTCACGGATCCGGCTCATGATGAAGACCATGTAGTCCATCGAGAGGCCGAAGAGGATCGCAAACGCGATCGGCGGCACGAACGTCTCGATCGGCCCGGTCCGGTCGAGGCCGATCAGCCCCAGCAGGTGTCCCTGCTGGACGACGAGGCCGAGTACCCCGAAGCCGATGAACGCCGAGAGGATCGTCGTCAACGCAGCCGTCAGCGCGACGACGAGCGAGCGGAACGCCATCGTCAGGAGCAGCAGCGTGACACCGACGATGTAGAGCAGGAAGACGGGCATCCGGCTCACGATCTGGTCGGCGATGTCCTTGAACGCGGCCGTCTGACCCGAGACGTAGACGTGTGCCGCCGTGCCGGCGGCTGCCTGGGGGACGACCTCGTTGCGCAACCGGCTGACGAGATCGTCGGTTGCCTGCGCCTGCGGTGCGGAACCCGGCGTCACGAAGACGATCGCGACCGTCTTCGTCTTGTTGAACTGCGGCTTGTTCACCGAGGCGACGTCCTTCTTGCCCTGCACCGCTTCGTAGACCTTCTCGGGCACCTGCTCGGCGCCCTTCACGTCGATGACGATCGGGATGGGGCCGTTGAAGCCCGGCCCGAAGCCCTCGGCGAGCAGGTCGTATGCGCGGCGACTCGTCTGCTGCGTCGACTCCGTCCCCTGGTCGGCGGCACCGAGGCGCACCATCGCCGACGTGCCGGCCAGCACGAACCCGAGAATCAGCAGCACGGGGAAGACGACCTTCGCGTTTCGCGTCACGAACCGACCCCAGCGCGCGACGAGCGTCTTCTCGCGTGCCTCTTCCGTCTCGGCGACGGCCGGCAGGAACGGGACCTTGAGCCGGTCGACCTTGTGGCCCAGCAGTGCGAGCACGGAGATGAGCAGCGAGTTGGCGATCAGGACGGTCGTGACGACGCCGAGCGAGCTGCCGATCCCGAGCTTCGTGACGAAGTCGAGGCCGATGAACGCGAGCCCCGAGACGGAGATCGCGACAGTGACTCCCGCAAAGAGCACGGCGCGGCCCGCCGACGCGCCTGCCTCCGCCGCGGCCTCGCGCGGCGAGAGCCCGTCATGGAGCATCTGTCTGAAGCGTGTGACGATGAACAGCGAGTAGTCGATCCCGACTCCAAGCCCGATCATCGAGACGAGGATTGGCGTCACGGTGTTGATGTCGGTCTGCCCGGCGAGGATGAAGAGCAGCAGGAAGGCCGTCATCAGGGCGACGAGCGCAAGCGCGATCGGGATCAGCATCGCGACGAACGTGCGGAAGACGAACAGGAGCACGATCACCGCCGCGAGCAGCCCGAACGCCTCCGAGACACCCTGCTTGATCGGCGGGAACTCGGCCTCGCCGTTGTACTCGACGGTGACGCCCTCCGCCTTGACGGCGTTCCGCACCGCGTCCTCGACCGCCACCACCTGCGGCCGGTCGCTGTCCTTCACCTCGTCGCTGAACTGCGCCTCCGCGTAGGCGATCCGGCCGCTCTTCGCGAACGTCCGCGCCGCGAACGGGTCGGCGACGCTCGTGAGTCCGATCTTGCCGCCCTTCGGCTTGTACTGCGTACCCCGGATCTGCGCGATCGCGTTCAGCACCGCCGCTTTGCGGGCGGGCGTGTCCAGGCGTTGGCCCGCAGGAGCCGCAAAGACGATGTTGAGAACGGAGCCTTGCTCAGATGCGAACTCGGCCTTGATCAGGTCGGTCGCCTTCTGGGTGTCGGAACCCGGGATCGTGAACTCGTCGCGCAGGGAGCCGCCGATCGTTACCACGAGCGCGATCAGGACGGCGATGATTCCGAGCCACGCGAAGACGACACGCCACGGGTTGTTGGCACACGCTCGCATCCAGCCGGCAAGCGCCCCGGACGCCATCCGCTCGTGCGCCAACAGGCGCTCCCCCGTACCCGCGTGCTCCGACATCGTCCCTCCTCGCTCGACTGACAGGCGTGGAACGGTAGCCGGCGGCACGTGGGGCAGGGGTACGGTAAACCGTCCTCTCTCGGCCACGTCGTCTAGCGTGGCGGCGATGCCTCTGCGCAACCGGATGACCCCGTTCGGGACGACGGTCGACACCGGTCGCGGGCTCCTCTACGGCAACCGGGGCTGTCTCCACGACGGCGAGCAGCGGGTGGTGCGCCCCTTCCGGGGTAGGCGCTGGATCTCGTGCCGGCTCGCCTTTCGCGATCGTCGCCGGACGCCGCTGATGCAGCCCGGCCGCTACACGGAGCTGTTCTTCCTCGACGAGGCGACCGCACTCGCCGCGGGTCACCGGCCCTGCCGTGAGTGTCGCTTCGCCGATCACAGGGCGTTCGTGGCCGCGTGGCAGGAGACGTGCGGCCCCGGGGGTGTCGATGTAATCGACGCGCAGCTGCATGCGGAGCGGACGGTTCCGGCGACCCGCGCGCAGCGGCGCTATACGACACCGCTGCCGGGGCTGCCGGACGGAGTCTTCGTCGTCGACGGCGAGGAGCCGTGGCTTCTGCTCGGCGATCGCCTCCTCCACTGGACATCCGTGGGCTATGACACCTGGCGGCCGCGGCCGGGACACGGGATGGCCACGGTGCTGACGCCCCCGTCGCTCGTCGCGATCCTGGCGAGCGGCTGGGTCGGACGCGAACCGTTCGTGCACCCGTCGGCAGCGATCGCCTGCCCCGCGGGGTCGTCGGGCCTGTGAGGCTGCCCCCGTCGCTCGACGTCCTGCACGAGCGCAGCTTCGTCCGCTACCTGGCAGCCGTGACTGTCTCGAGCCTCGGCTCCGGGATGGCGACGGTCGCACTCGCGTTCGCCGTGCTCGACTTCGGCGGCGCGACCGACCTCGGCCTCGTCCTGCTGGCGCGCGAGATCCCGGTCGTCGTCTTTCTCCTGATCGGCGGGGTTTACGCCGACCGGCTGCCGCGGCGAGTGATCCTCGTCGGCTGTGACCTCGCGAAGGGATCCGCCCAGGCGGCGACGGCGGCCCTGCTCGTCACCGGCACGGCACACGTCTGGAACGTCGCCCTCCTGCAAACGCTCTTCGGCGTCGCGAACTCCTTCTCGCGGCCCGCCAGCACCGGGATCGTGCGGGAAGCTGTGAGCGAGGAGCGGCTGCAGCAGGGGAACGCCTTGCTCGGGCTCTCTCGCAGCACGCTCAGGATCGCGTCACCCGCGATCGGAGCCCTGATCGTCGCCGCCGGGGATGCCGCGTGGGCGATCGCAGCCGACGCCGCCACGTTCTTCGCCTCCGCAGCGCTCGTCACGTCCATGCGCCTGGCCCCAACCGTACGCACGGCCTCGAACTCGATCCTCGGCGACCTGCACGACGGCTGGCGTGAGTTCGTCGACCGCTCCTGGGTCGTCACGCTGGTGGTCTCGTTCGGCCTCTTCCAGCTCACGTACTTCCCTGCCCTGCTCGTGCTCGGGCCGCTCGTTGCGAAGGACGAGCTCGGCGGCGCCGGCCCCTGGGGCGCCATCCTCGCCGTCGAGGCTGCGGGCGCAGTCCTCGGCGGTATCCTCGCTCTGCGGATCACGTTCGCTCGGCCACTCGTCGCCTGCGAGCTGCTCGTCCTCCCCGCAGGCGTGCTCCTCCTGACGCTCGCCGTTCCGCTCGCAACCGTGCTCATCGCGGCGATCGCCTTTCTCACCGGGCTCGGCTTCGCGTTCGGCGATGCGCTCTGGATGTCGACGCTCCAGCGAAACGTTCCCGAGCACGCGCTCTCCCGGATCAGCTCCTTCGACTGGCTCGGCTCGGTGGCGCTGAACCCTGTTGGCTATGCCCTGATCGGTCCGCTCGCGGCGGCCGCCGGTACATCACGGACGCTCGTCGTCTCCGGGCTCGTGAACATGGCAACCTGCCTTGTCGCGATCGCGGTCCCCTCGGTGCGCCGGATGCACGGACGGTCGACCGGCGAGGCGGTGAGCGTCGAGGTCTGACGAAGGCGCTACGAGAAGGCGATCACGCTGCGGATGCCGTCCTGTGCCTCCATCAGCTCGAAGCCGTGGTTGACCTCGTCGAGCGCGAGCCGGTGCGAGAGCAGCGCCTCGACGTCGATCTCACCTGCGAGCCAACGCTCGACGAGCAGGGGGACCTGGCTGCGCCCCTTCACCCCGCCGAAGGAGGAACCCGTCACCCGGCGGCCGGTGATCAGGAACCGCGGTACCACCTCGAGCAGCTCGCCCTTGCCGGCGACGCCGCACATCGTCGCAAGCCCCCAGGCCTCGCGCGCCGACTCGACCGCCTGGCGCATCACCGAGACGAGCCCCGTCGCCTCGAACGTGTAGTCGGCACCGAAGCCACCCGTTTCGGAACGGATCCACTCGACGCTGTCCTCGCCGGCGAGGCGCGTGTCGGTGGCGCCGTGGTGGCGGGCCTGCTGAAGGCGCGCCTCCGAGCGGTCGACCGCCACGATCCGCCCGGCTCCCGCCAGCCGGCAGCCGATCACCGCGCCGAGGCCGACGAGGCCGCAGCCGAAGACGACACAGGTCGACCCCGGCTCCACCCGGGCGGTGTAGAGCGCCGCTCCGATTCCGGTCGAGAGGCCGCAGGCAAACGGGGCGCATCCCTCGAGCGGCGCCTCCGGATCGACTTTCGCGAGCGCGATCTCCGGCATCACGGTGTACTCGGCGAACGTCGAGGTGCCCATGAAGTGGCGGAGCGGCTCTCCGTCTCGCGAGAGTCGCGCCGTGCCGTCCGGGAGGTAGCCGAGGCCCTGCTGATCGCGGATCGCGAGGCAGCGGTTGGTGCGGTCGCTGCGGCAGTGGACGCACGTGCCGCATTCGGGAGCGAACAGCGTGATCACGTGGTCACCAGGTCTGACGAGTGTTACCCCCTCCCCGACCTTCTCGACGACCCCTGCTCCCTCGTGGCCGAGCACGCACGGTGCATAGCCCGTCGGGTCGGCGCCGGAAGCGGTGTAGAGATCCGTGTGGCAGACCCCGCAGGCGGCCAGACGCACCAGCACCTCCCTCGCCTTCGGCTCAGCGAGATCGACCTCCTGGACGACGAGCGGGGCCCCGAACTCTTCGAGCACCGCGGCACGGATTCGCATGGCGGGAGCTTAGTCGTCGCGTGCCGGACCCCGGCTCACCGGAGCAGCCGGCCGTAGAGCTCGAGCGTCCGCGCGGCCGCCAGATCCCAGCCGAACCGTGCGACGGCGCGGGCGCGTCCGGCTCTTCCCATCGCCGCCGCCCGCGCCGGGTCGGCGAGCAGCTCGTTCACCGCCGCCGCGAAGCCCGTCGCGAAGCCGGCCGGATCGACCGGGGTACCGGTTCCGTCGCGAACGGCCTCGTAGGAGACGAGAAGGCCGGTGACACCGTCGTCGACGACTTCCGGGATGCCGCCCACCGCCGTCGCGACGACCGGCGCCTCGCACGCCATCGCCTCCAGGTTGACGATCCCCATCGGCTCGTAGATGGAGGGGCAGGCGAACACCGTCGCATGGGTCAGCACCTGCATCAGCTCCTGCTTGGGCAGCATCTGCTCGATCCAGATCACGTTGCCGCGCTCGGCCCGGACGCGCTCGAGCCTGGCTGCGATCTCGGCCGCGATCTCGGGAGTGTCCGGCGCGCCGGCGCAGAGGACGAGCTGGGCCGAGGGGTCGATCGACGGTGCCGCCTCGAGCAGGTGGGCGAGGCCCTTCTGACGCGTGATCCGTCCCACGAAGACGACCGAGGGCCGGGCCGGGTGGATGCCGAGCCGCTCCAGTACGTCGGTGCCACGATCCGGCCGGTACTCGTCGGTGTCGATCCCGTTGTAGATCACCTCCGTGCGGCCGCGGTCGAGCGCCGGGTAGCTCGCGAGGATCTCCTCGAGGTGCGCGGCAGAGACGGCGACGACGGCGTCCGCCGCCTCCAGCGAGACCCGTTCGGCGAAGCTCGACAGCTCGTAGCCGCCCGCGAGCTGCTCCCGTTTCCACGGCCGCATGGGCTCGAGGCTGTGAACGGTGGCAACGTGTGGAATGCCGTGCACCAGCTTCGCGAAATGGCCGCCGAGGTTCGCATACCAGGTGTGGCTGTGGACGAGGTCGGCGCCCGCGACACCCGCCGCCATCGCGAGATCCACGGAGAGAGCCTCCAAAGCCGCCGCGTACGGCTCCCTGCCGGCGAGCAGGTCCCAGGGGCGGTACGCACGCACCGGAGGCGATGTCGCCCCGCGGTCGGATCCGAAACAGTGGACCGTGACCTCGGCGGCCCGGGCCAGCTCGCGGGCCATGTACTCGACATGGACGCCGGCTCCGCCGTACACCTCGGGCGGGTACTCGCGCGTCAGCAGGGCGACGTTCACTCCCGCCCTCTCATGCCTCGACGACGACGCCCTTCTTGACGACGACGACGCCGTTCGCGGAGACCGAGAACCGCGCCCTGTCGTGCTCCGGATCGATTCCGACTCTCGCGCCCGGGGCGATCCGCACCTTCTTGTCGAGGATCGCGTTCCGCACGACGGCGTCACGCCCGATGTCGACGTCGTGCATCACGACCGCGTTCT
This sequence comes from uncultured Gaiellales bacterium, assembly GCA_964581085.1. GTDB lineage: Bacteria > Actinomycetota > Thermoleophilia > Gaiellales > Gaiellaceae > Gaiella. The sequence goes on from CAZOMP010000006.1 coordinate 31,735, forward strand.
CGACGAGCGCGTTCGAGTGGATGTGAACACCAGGTGAGAGGATCGAGCGGCGGACGGTGCTGCCGGAGACGACGACGCCGGCGCAGACCATCGAGTTCATGGCCACGCCCACGCGTCCGTGCTCCTCGAAGACGAACTTCGCCGGTGGGAGCTGCTCCGGCCACGTCAGGATGGGCCAGTCGACGTTGTAGAGATTGAACATCGGGTCGACCGAGATGAGGTCCATGTGGGCGTCGTAGTAGGCGTCGATCGTCCCGACGTCGCGCCAGTAGCGGAGGTCGCGCTCGCTCGCACCGGGCACGCTGCTGTTGGCGAAGTCCCAGACGCACGCCTGGCCGCGCTCGACGAGGTCCGGGATGATGTTGCCGCCGATGTCGTGGGCCGAGGTCGAGTCCGCTGCGTCGCGCGTGACAACGTCGATCAGGACGTCGGCGGAGAACACGTAGTTGCCCATCGACGCGAGGACCTCGCCGGGTGACTCCTTCATCCCTGTCGGCTTCTTCGGCTTCTCGAGGAACGCCCGGATCGTCCGCGACTCGCCGTCGGTCTCGATCACGCCGAACTGGCTTGCATTCTCGATCGGGACGCGGATCCCGGCCACCGTGACGCCGGCACCGAGCGCGATGTGCTGTTCGATCATCTGGCGCGGGTCCATGCGGAAGACGTGGTCGGCGCCGAAGACGCAGATGTACCGCGGCCGCTCGTCGTAGATGAGGTTCAGGTTCTGGTAGATCGCGTCGGCCGAGCCCGCATACCAGCTCGGTCCGCGCCGCATCTGAGCAGGAACCGACGCGACGTAGTTGCCGAGCAGCGGCGAGAGACGCCAGGTCTGAGCGACATGACGGCCGAGGCTCTCGCTCTTGTACTGGGTCAGAACCGCGATCCGGAGCTGACCCGAGTTGACGAGGTTCGAGAGCGCGAAGTCGATCAGCCGGTAGTTCCCCCCGAACGGGACGGCCGGCTTCGCCCGGTCGGCCGTGAGCGGCGCGAGCCGCTTTCCCTCGCCGCCCGCCAGCACCATCGCGAAGACTCTGGGCCCGGACACTGCACGCAGCGTATGCGACCGCCTCCGGGCGCTGCAATCGAACGGGCGACATAGGATGCGCCGGTGCACGAGAAGCGTGTCGAGATCCGGTGGCGAGACATCGACGCCTACCAGCACGTGAACAACGCCGTCTACGCGACCTACGTCGAGGCGGCGCGGGACGAGACGCTCGACGCGATCCTCGGCGCGGTGGGTGCCGATCCCTGGGACTTCGTCCTGGCCCGGATCGCGCTCGACTTCCGCAACGAGGTGCGCTCCGAGGACAAGGCCGTGCTCGTGCGGGTCGCCGTCGCCCGCGTCGGCACTGCCAGCGTGACATTGCGAGAAGAGGTGCTGAAGCTCGACGGGTCACTCGCTGCCGAGTGCGAGTCCGTGATCGTGGCGCGCAACCGGGAGCAGGGCGACTCGCGGCCGCTGACCGATCTCGAGCGGGCTGCCTTCGAGCAGGCGCGCGAGAGATGAGAGATCAGGAGACGGCGTCGCGCAGGCGCCGCTGGAAGTCCGCGATCAGCTGTTCGCTCTCCCGCATCAGCCTGCCCTGCCGCACCATGCCCGACGAGAGCCCGGCCTGGACGGAGACGACGAGGTCGGTGTCCTCCCGCCCCACCTGGTCGTCGAACTCGAGGATCTCCTCGATCGTCTCCGGGGCGACGTCGGCACCGAACCAGTAGTCGGTCACCTCGATCGTCCGTCCGAGTCCGTCCGGCGCCCAGTACTCGAGCGAGATGTTGGGCGGGCCGGGAGCGATGTTGATCGTGGTGCTCGGGAAGATGAAGTGGTACTGGGACTGGGTCACGTCGCCGACCGGCACGTACGGTGCCTTGCCCTCACCCGCGAGCGCCGAGGCGCGGACCGGGCCGATCTGGCTCGAGAACGTCGGCGCCACGCGCAGCGCGTAGTTGTCGGGGTCGACGTCAATGACCTTGCTGAATCCCGGGTGCGCGACCGGGCAGTGGTAGCACTCGAGGTAGTTCTCGAGTGCGATCTTCCAGTTCGCCTCGATCGGCCATTCGTGATGGGAATGGAAGCGCAGCGTCCCGAGATCGAGACCGGAGCGGGCGACGATCCCGGGCAGGTCGCCGAGGACTGTCGCAAGCGGGTCGGCGGCCGGATCCGGGTTGACGAACAGGAACGGCCCCCACGTGTCGACCGAAACGGGCAGGAGCGAGAAGTCGGCGGCGTCGAAGCCCTGCTCCCGCTCCGATCTCGGCGCCCGCCGCAGGCTGCCGTCGAGCCCGTACGTCCAGGCGTGGTAGGAGCACTGGAGGCTCTCGCGGCAGCCGCTGCCGCGCGCGACCGTGTACCCGCGGTGCCGGCAGACGTTGACGAACCCCCGCAGCGCGCCCTCGCGGTCGCGGGTGACGACGATCGGGACGTGGCCGGCCCGCGTCGTCGTGAACGACCCCGGAGCGGCGACGAGCTCTGCGGGACATCCGTACTGCCACGAGCGGGCGAAAATCCGTTCCCGTTCACGCGCCGCGACGGCGTCGTCGGAGTACCAGGCAGCAGGGAGCGTCCAGCCCTCCTCGAGTGGATGCTCGATCGGGGGCAACGTCGTGGTGGTGGTGTGCTCGATGGCTGTCATCGGTCCTGACCGTCCGGTCAGTCAGGGTATCGGTCGCGACCGGATTCGGTCAAGATACGCGGCGATGGCCGCCGTTCCACAGACGCATTCGTCCGGCGATCGCAGCACCATGATCCTGGAAGCTGCGTGCCGGGTGATCGTCCGCGACGGCTCCCACGGCCTGCGGATGGCGGGCGTCGCACGAGAGGCACAGGTTTCGAAGGCCCTCGTCCATTACTACTTCGAGACGCGGCAGGAGCTGCTCCGGCGCGCCTTTCAGTTCTCCGAGCTGCGCTGGCGGGACGCGATCGAGGCGGAGCTCGTGGGCGCGACGACCGGCCGGGAGCGCCTCGAGCGGATGCTGCTCGCGAGCATCGCCTCCGGCGCCGCATTCAGCGAGCAGCGGGCGCTCGGCAACGAGGTCTGGAGCAGCCTGCGCGCCGACGAGCAGCTACGGCCCCTCGTCGAGACGTCGCACCGGGCGTGGCTGGAGCGTCTCGAAGCGACGATCTCGGAGGGACGGGCCGACGGGTCGATGCCCGACTCGGTGGACGCCAGCTCCGCCGCGTGGCGTCTCGGGGCGACCGCCGACGGAATCGACTCGCTCCTCTACCTCGGGCTTGCCGACCGCGGTCGGGCGGCGACCCTCATGCGCGGTGCGATCGCGCGGGAACTCGGCCCTTGATCGACGCCCAAGCCGAGCTACACACCGAGCTCGGGCGGGCCGCTGCCGAAGCCGCTCTACGGGGCCAGGACGCGGAGCGCTTCGGGAGGTAGGTAGAGCGTCACCGCGTCTCCCTCGGCATGCGGCGTCGCCGAGCCGTCGTTTCGAAGCGTCACCTTGAGGATCGAGCCGCCGAGCAGCCGGATGTGGAGATCGTGGGTCGGCCCGACGAAGACGACGCGCTCGATGAGCCCCGGCAGCCGGTTCTCGCCTTCTGTCCCCTGTGCCTCGACGACGATGCGTTCGGGGCGGATCATCGCCTTGACCTCGCCGCGCGACTCGACAGCGCCCGCGCCCGCCCGGAGCGTCCGTTCCCCCACCTTCAGCGCACAGCCCGCACCGTCGCCGCTCGCCTCGCCGCCGAGGAGGTTCGAGACGCCGAGGAAGTCCGCCACGAACGTCGTCGCAGGCTCCTCGTAGATCTCCCTCGGTGTCCCGGCCTGCTCGACATGACCGCCGCTCATCACCGCGACGCGGTCACTCATCGTCAACGCCTCCTCCTGGTCATGGGTGACGAAGACGAACGTGATTCCGAGCTCGGCCTGGAGCGCCTTCAGCTCGACCTGCAGGTCCTTGCGGAGACGAGCGTCGAGCGCCCCGAGCGGCTCGTCGAGGAGGAGCACGCGCGGGGTCAGCACGAGCGCCCGCGCCAGCGCCACCCGCTGCTGCTGCCCACCGGAGAGCTGCACGGGCCGTCGCTTGGCGTAGTCGGAGAGCTGGACGAGCGCGAGCGCCTCGGCCACCCGCTTGCGCTGCTCCTCCTTCGTGAGCCGCTTGTACTTGAGGCCGAAGCCGACGTTCGCCGCCACGTCGAGGTGGGGGAAGAGCGCGTAGCTCTGGAAGACCGTGTTGACATTGCGGCGATGTGGCGGCACCTGGGCGACATCGGCGTCGTCGAGCATGATCCGGCCGCTCGTCGGCCGCTCGAAACCGGCGATCATCCGCAGCGTCGTCGTCTTGCCGCAGCCGGACGGGCCGACCATGGTGAAGAACTCGCCTGCCGGCATCTCCAGGTCGATCCCGTCGACGGCCGTCGCATCGCCGAACACCTTCGTCAGCTCCTCGAGTCGCACCTCTCCCTGCATCAGAGCTCCACCCCCACGACGGCGGCAGCATCGTCGCTGCCCGCGAATTTCCGATAGACGACGTACGCCAGCGCCAGCGTGGCAAGGGTGATCAGGAGCGCGACCGTCGCGAGCGCGTTGAGCGCCGGCGTCGGCGCCGCTCGCGACGAGGCGTAGAGAAGCATCGAGACGGTGGTCGTGCTCGCATCCCCGGAGAGGTACTGGGTGACGACGAAGTCGTCGAGCGAGATCGCAAAGACGACGGCGGCGCTCGCGACGATGGCGGGCGTCAGCATCGGCAGGAGCACACGCCGGAGCTGGTCGTACGGCGGCGCACCCAGATCGGCGGCCGCCTCCTCGTAGTCGCGTCCGATCGAGACGAGCCGCCCACGAACGATCACGACCACGTACGAGAGGGTGAAGGTCACCTGTCCGATCGACTGAGCGGTGGTGCCCAGCCCGATCCCCGGCAGGATCTGGAGGAAGAGCAGCAGGAGCGCGACGCCCATCACGATCTCGGGCGTCACGAGCGGCAGCAGCATGACGGTGTTGATCGTGCCGCCGCCCGGCCCCTGCCAGCGCTGCAGTCCGAGCGCGAGCGCAACGCCGAGTGGGGTCGCGACGAGGACGCAGACGACGCCGAGGAAGAGCGTGTGCTTGAGCGCGCCCTGGAGGGCCGGATCGTGGAAGACGCTCCCGTTCTGGCCGGTGAACCAGCGCAGCGAGAAGCCCTGCCAGCTCGTCCGCGAGCGGCCGGCGTTGAAGGCGAAGAGGACCGCGATCCCCACCGGGATCAGCGACCAGAGGATGTACACGCCCGTCACGAGCGCGAGGAAGCGCGGCTTCCCCCACGGGTTGCGGAGCCAGGCCGTCACGTGTGCACCCGCTCGTCGACGGAACGGGTCGACCGCAGGTAGTAGAACATCAACCCGAGCAGGACGAGGGCGAGGATCAACGTGAGCGAGGCCCCTGCCACCTTCTCCGACCCCTGGCGCGTCAGCTGGTCGATCTGGTTGCCGATCATCGTCGTCTTCGTCGAGGACGAGACGAGGTCGGGCGTGTAGTAGTCGCCGAACATCGGCAACGCGATCAGGACGATGCCGGCCAGGATCCCGGCCCGCGAGAGCGGCAGGGTCACCCGCATGAACGCGCTCGCCGGGCTCGCGCCGAGATCGCGTGCCGCCTCGATCTGGCGCTGGTCGATACGGTCGAGCGCCGCGTAGAGCGGGAGGATCAGGAAGGGTAGATAGCCGTAGGTGAGCGCCATGACCACCGTGAAGGGCTGACCCTCGAGCCAGCCGCCCTTCGCCGACAGCAGCCCGAGCGAGATGAAGAGATCCTCGATCCCGACGGCGCTGAGCGCACGGGTGCCGAGCCCGCCCGGCGAGAGGAGGTTGATCCAGGCGAGCATCCGCATCAGGTAGTTGATCCAGAAGGGGAGGATCAGGAGCAGGAGCACGAGTCCGCGCCAGCGCCCGGCGTGACGGGCTGCGAAATAGGCGACCGGGTACCCGATCAGGAGCGAGAGCAGGAGCGCGATCCCGACGAAGACGAACGTCCGCACGAAGACGGTGAAGAACTGCTCGCCGTGCCAGATGTTCTCGAGCGTCTGGAGCATGTAGCCGACGTTCCAGTCGAGCGGGTTCCAGAACGGCACCGGCTCCGAGAGCGTGTTCTGGTTGCCGAACGCGACGGCGACGACCGCATAGAACGCGAGCAGGAAGAAGACGCTCAGCCAGACGACGCCGGGCAGCGCGAGCAGACGCCACGTCCAGCGGGAGCCCATCTCGCTAGCCGGCCTTGAACTTCGACCAGGCCTCGTCCCACGCCTGCTCGCCCTGGACGCTGAGCTGGAGCAGCTCCTGGTTGGCGGCGAACTGGTCGGGACGGACGACGGCCGCCGTGAGGCTCTTCGGGATCAGGCCCCGCTTGATCAGGAGGTCGGAGTCGATGTTCTTCTGCGGCGGCGTGTAACCGACGAAGTCGACAAAGTTCGAGTAGGCGACCGCCTCGTCGAGCATGAAGTTGACGAAGCGGTGGGCGAGCGCGGGGTTCTTGGCGGTGCGGCCGATGCAGAAGAAGTCGTTCTGGACGACCCCGTTCGCATCGGGCGCCCAGTACGAGAGCACGCTCGCAGGCACGCCCTTCGGCATGTAGTAGAACGCGGCCGAGAGGAGGTCGCCCGACCAGGACTGGTGGAGCCACGTCTGCCCCTCGGGCAGCGTCTGGTAGTCCGTGATCGCGACCTTGACGTTGCAGATGTCCGTGAGCTGGCTCAGCTGGCGACCTGCATCCTGGACGATCTTCGGGTCCTCGGTGTTCAGGTCGGGCTGCAGGCCGGTGCGCATCCCGTCGCGCTGCATCGGCATCGAGAGCCCGTCGCGCTTGTCATCGAGGATCGCGACCTTGCCCCGGTAGGCCTGCGAGTGCCAGAAGACGTCCCACGGCACCGGCAGTGCCTCTATGTCCGTCTTGATCTTGTCGTTCCTCCAGCCGATTCCGTCCGACCAGACGACGTACGGAACGGTGTAACGACTCTCGCGATCGTAGAACGGGTCCTGCAGCTGCGGCCAGATGTTCTTGGGGAAGTTCGGCAGGTACGAGTGGTTGAGCGGCTGGATCAGCTGCTGCGCGATCAGGTTGTCGATGTTCGTCCCCGCGAGGCCGATGATCAGGTCGAAGGAGACGGCACCGGCCGACAGCTTCGCGACCGCCTCGTCGGACGAGTTGTAGGTCGCGATCTGCACCTTGCGGCCGGTCAGCTTCTGGAACCGCTTCACGAGCGCAGGGTCGATGTAGTCGGCGTAGTTGTAGATCCCGAGGGGGCCCTTCTCGTCGGGCAGGCCGTCGTCGATCGGCTTGTTGTCGTCCGTGATCGCCCACGTGACAGAGTTGTCCCGGCGCGGCAGCGGCAGGCCGCCGGGGCCTGTCGGCTTGGCAACGACGAGCGGCGAGCTCGTCCCGCCCTCGCACGCGCCGATCGGCGTCGTCGTGTTCTCGCAACCGGCGAGGACGCCGACGCCGCCGACCGCGAGCGCGCCGCCGGCGGCCCGCTTGAGCAGCGTGCGCCGACTGAGACCCCGTCCGTCCTGTGGATGACCCATGCGAAAGTCGATTCAAGCGATCTTGTGACCGTGAAGTCAAGGTCATCCGGTGACTACGGCCGGCGCTCGCCATCGCCCCGCTAGGATCCTCCGGTGCGAGTCGCCGTGATCGGCGCCGGCTTTGCCGGCCTGGCCGCAGCCGATGCACTCACCGCGTCCGGGATCGAGGTCGTCGTGCTGGAGGCACGCAACCGCGTCGGCGGCAGGGTCTGGTCGCAGGAGCTCGGAAACGGCGCCGTCGTCGAGATGGGCGCCGAGTTCATCCTTCCCGGCAACGACACGATCCTGGCGTTCGCGGAGCGGCTCGTGCTCGGTCTCTGGAGCAAGGGCATGAGCTACGGCGACCGCGAGCCGCATGGCGTCGACGTCACCACCGAGGCGATGCACACAGCGCTCGCGTCGATCGCAGCCGCGCTGGCGGCCGGGTCGCTCGACGAGAGCGCGGGCTCGCTGCTGCGACGGCTCGGGCTCGACCCCGGAGCACGCGAGGCGATCATCGCGCGGCTCGAGGTCTCGAGCGCCGCGAGCGCCGACAGCGTCCCCGCCGTCGAGCTCGCCGGGCTTGCCGCCCACACGGCCGAGCCCTGTCCGAGCATCGCCGGTGGGAACCAGCGGATCGCGCTCGAGCTCGCCCGCGGGCTCGGGGCCGCCGTCCATCTGCGCTCGCCGGTCGACCGCGTGCGGTGGAGCGCGACGGGCGCCACCGTCTCGGCCGCCGGCTCCGAGATCGACGTCGACCGCATCGTCCTCGCCCTTCCTCCCGCTCCGCTGGCACGGATCGGATTCGAGCCGCCGCTGCCGCCGTCGCTGCGGCAGGCGTATGCCGCGGTCGAGCTCGGCCACGCGGCGAAGCTCTTCGTCCCGCTCGACGCCACCCCGGCCACGAGCGCGGTGCTCTGCGTGCCCGAGCGGTGGTGGTGCTGGACAGCGCTCGCCGACGGCGGCGTCCAGCCGGTCGTGAACGCGTTCGCAGGATCGGCGTCGGCCCTCGAGCGCCTACAGGTCGCGGGGGGGTCGCAGCCGTGGCTCCACTCGCTGGCCCGCGTCCGCCCCGACCTGGCCCTGCTCCCCGAAGGGGCGGTGCTCTCAACCTGGGACGACGATCCCTGGGTCGAGGGGGCGTATTCGCATCGCGGCCCGGACTCGACCGCTTTTGCACCGGCCGGGCCCTTCCACGCCTGCGGCGAGCACACCCACGACGCGAGCCGGGCGTTGATGGACGGCGCGCTCGCGAGCGGCGTGCGCGCCGCCCACGAGATCCTCGCGACCCGCTAGGCTCCCGCTCAACCACATCCTGACCGTACGGTCAAACACCTGGAGGTCGTCCGTGATCGTCCCTGAACTGCCCGCCGACATCGCCGAGCTGAAGCGTCGTGTGGCCCGATTCATCGAGGACGAGGTCTACCCCATCGAGCAGCGGATCGTGGAGCGGAACGCGATCGACCCCACCGAGGTGGAGGCGCTCCGCGTCAAGGCGCGCGCGGCCGGGTTCTCGATGCTCAACATGCCGGTCGAGCTGGGCGGTAGGGATCTCTCGATGCTCGCCCAGGTGGCGCTCGAGGAGGAGTCGGGCAAGGCGACGAACGGACTCGGCTTCGCCGTCGTCGACCGCGGCCCCAGGGAGCTGCTCGAGCTGCTCGACGCGGAACAGGCCGAGCGCTGGGTGATGCCGATCGTCCGGGGCGAGTACCGCGAGGCCTGGGCGCTGACCGAGCCGGATGCCGGCTCCGACCTCGCCGCGCTCTCCGCCACCGCCGTTCGCGACGGCGACGACTGGGTGCTGAACGGCGAGAAGTGGTTCGTCACGAGCGAAGGCGAACCGGGCGTCTATCTCGTCGCCGCCGTCGCCGACCGGGAGCAGTTGCTCTTCATCGTTCCCCCGGAGACGCCCGGGCTCGAGATCACACGCGTGCCCCGCTTCCTCCACGACCCCTATCTCGACCATCATCCGGAGGTCGTCCTGCGCGACTGCCGGATCCCGGCCGAGAACCTCGTGGCCGGCGGCGACCAGGGCTCGCGCGAGTGGATCCTCGTGGAGCGGCTCTTCATCGCTGCGCGTTGCTTGGGTGCGGCGGAGCGCCTGCTCGGCGAGGCGACGGCGTGGGCGCAGGAACGGGAGGCGTTCGGGGGGCCGATCTTCGAGAATCAGGGCGTCTCGTTCCCGCTCGCCGACTCGCTGACGGAGCTGCATGCGGCACGGCTCCTCACCTACCACGCGGCACATGCTTTCGACACGCTCGCGGACCGCAAGGTCGTGCACGGGAAGGTCGCGATGGCGAAGCTCTATGCGTCGGAGATGGCAGGCCGCGTGGCCGACCGGGCCGTACAGATCTTCGGCGGCCGCGGCTACTCCCACGACACCGCGGCAGCACGCTTCTACCGCGAGCTTCGCGTCGACCGGATCTGGGAGGGGACGAGCGAGATCCAGCGGCTGATCATCGCCCGCGGCCTCGCCAAGCGTGGCGCCGGGCCGTATCTCGGCTGGGAATAGGAGCCGACGTCAGCTGCGGACCTCGAGGGCGGACGCGACGGGCGCGACGCGCACTCCCCCGGTAGAGCTCAGGCGAGGACGATCCGGGCGTCGAGGCCGACGGCGCCGGAGGGACGCACGAGGAGCGGATTGATCTCGATCTCCGCGATCTCGGGATGCGCCGAGGCGACCCGGGAGAGCGCGGCTGCAGCCTCGGCTGCGGCACGTACGTCGAGCGGCGGCCGGCCGCGCACGCCCTGCAGAACGGCCGCGCCCCGCAAACGCAGGAGCAACTCCTCGAGCTCCGCGGCCGAGGCCGGGGCGAGCGCGACCTCCGTATCGCGCATCACCTCGGCGAAGATTCCCCCGAGTCCGACGAGGACGATCGGGCCGAAGCGGCGGTCGCGGCGGCAACCGACGATCAACTCCACGGCGTCATGCGTGTCCACCATCGCCTCGATCGAGTACGTCTCTGACGCCAGCCGGCTCTCCATCGCCCGGACCGCTGCCGCCACCGCGTCGTCGGCCGCGAGCCCCAGGGCAACGCCGCCGGCGTCGGACTTGTGCAGGAGCCCGAGCGCCTTGACGACGACCGGGTAGCCGATCTCTCGCGCAGCAGCGACTGCCTCGTCGGCCGACCGCGCCTCGCGGGCCTGCGGGAACTCGATCCCCGCGGTCGCCAGCAGCTCGCGGGAGGCGAGATAGCCGGCGTTCTCGATCGGCTGCGCGACGGGCTCGTCTGCAGCAACGCCGCGTGACCGCCGCTCGCCCGCCTCGACGAGCGCCACGAGTGCCGCGACCGCCGACTCGATTTCGCGGTAGGCCGGCGTACCGCCCTCACGGAGCGCCACGACTGGCTCGGAGCGCCAGTACATCGCCTGGGTCACGAGGGGGCAGCCGCTCGTCCGGGCCCGCTCCGCTATCGCGCGCCCGACCGCCGTCTCCGACTCGGTGAACTCGGCGTTCATGTCGCTGTAGCCGCCGAAGTACCCCGTGAAGAGGACGGCGTCCGCCTCGCCCGAGTCGAGCACGGCACCGAGGACGCGCTCGAAGCTCCAGAAGTCCTGTTCGCCCGCGCCCGCGAGATCGACGGGGTTCCCCGTGATCACCGTCGGGTCCCGCTCCCGGAGCGCGGCGGCGAGGCCGTCCGAGAGCGGCGGCAGTTCGAGCCCCGCCTCCGTTGCGAGATCGGCCGCGACGACGCCGGTGCCGCCGCCGTCGCCGACGACGACGACGCGCCGGCCCCGCGGGCGGCTCGGCGCCAGCACGGCGAGCGCACGATCGACGAGCTCCTTCGGTGTCCTGACCCGGAACGCGCCCGAGGCGCGGCAGGCGGCCTCGACCGCTGCGCCGTCACTCGCGAGCGAGCCCGTATGCGAGGCGGCGGCCCGTGCGCCCGCCTCGCTCGCGCCCGCCGCGAGCAGCACGACGGGCGTCCCCGCGGCGGTCGCGTCGGCCGCGGCTCGTGCGAAGGCCCGACCGTCGCGGAAGTCCTCGCAGTAGACGCCGATCACCCGCGTGTGCTCGTCGTCCGCGAGCGCGCGGACGAGATCCGCTGCTTCGAGATCGGCCTGGTTGCCGAGCGAGGCGAAGCGGGAGATGCCGAGCCCATAGTCACTTGCGATCGCGCTCACTTCGAGCGCCAGGTTGCCGCTCTGGGAGAGAATCCCCAGCGAACCCGGCGTGAACTCGTTCATCCCGAGGTCGAGCGAGGCGGCGGCATCGACGACGCCGAGACAGTTGGGGCCGAGCAGGACGGCGCCGGCGCTGCGGACACGCTCGACCACACGCTGCTCGAGCTCGCGCCCGTCCGCACCGGTCTCGGCAAGTCCCGCCGTGATCCCGACGATCGCCCGCGCCCCTGCGGCGAGCGAGGCGTCGACCGTCGCCTCGAAGGCGGCTGCCGGCAGGGCAATCACGACGAGCTCCGGCGGGCCAGGGAGGTCGGCGAGCGACGGGTAGACGGGCTGCTCCAGGATCTCGCCGCCGTTCCTGTTGACGAGCCAGACATCGCGACGGTGGGCGCCGCGGAGGGCACCGGCGGCGATCCAGTGGCCCCACTTGGCAGGGTCGGCCGAGGCGCCGACGACGGCGAGCGAACGGGGATCGAAGAGCGGGGTCAGGTCGCGCATCTGCGCAAGCCTACGCGTGCGTCAGCTCGAGACGAGGCCGCGTGCCTTCCGGCTCGCCTGCTGCTGACGGCGCGTCCCGGAGAGCTCGGTCTTGCGCAGCCGGATCGCAACGGGCGTCACCTCGACGCACTCGTCGTCGCGGATGAACTCGAGCGCCTGCTCGAGTGAGAGCGGCCGCGGCGGGATCAGGCGCACGAGCTCGTCCGAGGTCGACGAGCGCATGTTCGTGAGCTTCTTCTCCTTCGTCGCGTTGACGTCGAGATCCTCGGAGCGCGCGTTCTCTCCCACCACCATGCCCTCGTAGACGGTCGTCCCCGGCCCCACGAAGAGGGTCCCCCGCTCCTGCAGGTTGAGGATCGCAAAGGAGGTGACGGGGCCTTCGCGGTCGGCCACGAGCGAGCCGGTAGGCCTCGTGCGCAGCTCCCCGAACCACGGCTCGTAGCGGTCGAAGACATGGTGGAGGATCCCGGTGCCGCGTGTCTCGGTGAGGAACTCGGTGCGGAAGCCGATCAGGCCGCGCGCCGGCACGAGGTACTCGAGCCGCACCCAGCCGGTGCCGTGGTTGACCATCTGCTCCATCCGGCCCTTGCGCAGCGCGAGCAGCTGGGTGAGCACGCCCACGTACTCCTCCGGCGCGTCGATCGCGACCCGTTCCACCGGCTCGTGCACCTTCCCGTCGAGCTCCCGCGTCACGACCTGGGGCTTGCCGACCGTCAGTTCGAAGCCTTCGCGGCGCATCAGTTCCACGAGCACGGCCAGCTGGAGCTCACCCCGGCCCTGCACCTCCCACGTGTCGGGCCGCATGGTCGGGAGCACCCGCAGCGAGACGTTGCCAACGAGCTCCTGATCGAGCCGCCCCTTGACCTGGCTCGCCGTCAACCGGGTTCCCTCCCGACCCGAGAGCGGCGAGGTGTTGATGCCGATCGTCATCGACAGCGACGGCTCGTCGACCTGCTCGACCGGCAGCGGGCGCGGATCGTCGAGATCGGCGAGCGTCTCCCCGATCGTCACCTCGGCGATACCGGCGACGGCGACGATGTCCCCCGGCCCGGCCTCGGCGGCGTCGACGCGGTCGAGTGCTTCCGTCAGGTAGAGCTCCGTCACCTTCGCGCGCTCGACGGTTCCGTCGGCGCGGCACCAGGCGACCTGCTGGCCCTTCGCAATCGTCCCGTTGCGAACGCGGCAGATGGCGAGCCGACCGACATAGGGGGACGCATCCAAGTTCGTGACGAGCGCCTGCAGCGGGTGTCCCGGGTCGAATCTCGGGGCGGGGATCGTGCCCAGGAGCGTGTCGAGCAGCGGCCGCAGGTCGGCGGCGAGATCGTCGGCGGTCGTTCCGGCGCGGCCCTCCCGTGCGTTGCAGTAGACGATCGGGAACTCGATCTGGCTCTCGTCGGCGTCGAGATCGAGGAAGAGCTCATAGACCTCGTTCACGACCTCCTCGACCCGCGCGTCGGGGCGGTCGACCTTGTTCACGACGAGGATGACCGGCAGCCGCGCCTCGAGCGCCTTGCGGAGCACGAAGCGCGTCTGCGGCAGTGGGCCCTCGCTCGCGTCGACGAGCAAGAGCACGCCATCGACCATGCGCAGCCCGCGTTCCACCTCGCCGCCGAAGTCCGCGTGACCCGGCGTGTCGACGATGTTGATCGTCACCTCGCCGTAGCGGACGGCCGTGTTCTTGGCGAGGATCGTGATCCCCTTCTCACGCTCGAGGTCCATCGAGTCGAGCACGCGCTCCGACACGTCCTGGTTCTCCCGGAAGGTGCCGGACTGCCACAGCATCGCGTCCACGAGCGTCGTCTTGCCGTGGTCGACATGGGCGACGATGGCGACGTTGCGGATGTCGTCGCGCGTCGCGAGCCCGGTCACCGCAGCAGGGTAGCGGCCCCCGTGCCTTTTACACCGCGCTTACGCACGAGCTACCGCGGCCTTACCATGATCGATCACGATGTGCAGATGACGAATCGATCGCTCCGGCTCCTGGCCGTCGCGGCCGCCGCCTTCGCACTCCTCGTGCCGGCAACGGCATTGGCGGCCCCGGCAGGCATCGCTCTCGACCGCGGCGTCGTCCAATCGGTCGACCCGGGCCACATCGTGCTGCGCTCGCTCGACGGCAGCACCGCCAGCTTCGACGTTGTCCCCTCGACGCGCGTACGTGTCAACGGCCACGCCGCTGCGATCGGGCAGATCGCGCCCGGCTACGTCGCCGATGTGATTGCGAACCGCCGACACCGTGCGATCCTGATCCGCGCCTTCGGCAAGCCGGTCACGACCGTGACGACCGACCGTGGCATCGTCGCGGGGCGCACGAAGGCATCGCTGAGCCTCGCCCTCGACAGCGGTGGCAGCGTCACGATCCCGCTCGATGCGGGAACGAGAGTGCGCAGCGGCGGCTCGTTCCGCAAGCGCTCCGCGCTCCGGCCTGGCACGGTCGTATCCGTGACCCACGCGGCGGGCGGGCCTGCGCTCGTGATCACGATCGTCAAGCGCGCCGGAGCGTGAGCGCCGGGGGCGCTGCGCGGGGCGGCACGATCCTCCTCGTCGAGGACGAGGAAGACATCGCAAGCCTCGTCCGCTCGTATCTCGAGAACGACGGCTTCCGCGTGATCTGGGCGGCGCGTGGCGCTGACGCGACACATGCCCTCTCCGAGCACGAGATCCGGCTCGCCATCCTCGATCTGCAGCTGCCGGACGCGGACGGTCTCGACCTGTGCCGCCTGATCCGCCAGAGCTCGCAGCTTCCGATCGTGATCGTGACGGCTCGAGACGAGGAGATCGACCGGATTGCCGGACTCGAGCTCGGGGCCGACGACTACGTCACGAAGCCGTTCTCGCCGCGCGAGCTCGTCGCCCGCGTGCGGGCGGTGCTGCGCCGCTCGGAGCCGGAGCCGACCGACGACAGGCTCGAGCTGGGCGGGGTCGAGCTCGAGTCCGCGGGACGCACCGTCAGCGTGGCCGGCGAGCCGGTCGAGCTGACCGGGATGGAGTTCGACCTGCTCGCCTTCTTCCTCGCGCACCCTGGCATCGTCCTCTCACGCGAGCGGCTGCTCGAGCGCGTCTGGGGGCTCGAGTTCCCGGGCGGCACGCGCACCGTGGACGTGCACGTCGCCCAGTTGCGCAAGAAGCTCGACCGGCCGGATCTGATCCGGACCGTGCGCGGGTCGGGGTACAAGGCGATCGCATGAGCCGCCTGCGAGGGCCTCACTCGCTGCGGACGAGGCTCTTCGCGGGAATCGCCCTCACCCTCGCCGCCTCGACGGTCGTCATGCTCGCCGTCGGTGCGATCCTGACTCGTCGCTCGCTCGACACCGACGCCCGCCACGCTCTCGATCGCCAGGTCGAGCTGATCGCCGCCCAGCACTCCACCACCCCGTTGCCGCACGGCGAGGCGACGCTCGGTCGCTTTCTCGCGACCGAACAGGAGCGGCTCGCGATCCTGAGTCCGAGCCAGGCAGAGCTGCTGCTGCCGGAGGCGTCCGCTGTGACGCTGCGGGAGAGGGGGAAGGCCGACGGATCAGTCGAGGTGCGGGGGGAGCCGTTCATGTTCGCGGCGCGACTCCAGGGCGGCGACGCGATCGTGCTCCTGCGCGCCTCGCGCAACCAGTCCGAGGACTGGCGCCCGTTCTTCATCGGCCTCGCGCTCGCGGCGCTGATCGGTGCGCTACTCGCGGCGATCGCGGCCTACCTCCTCGCCCGCGCCGTCGCTCAACCGGTCGCCCGTGTCGCCGAGGCCAGCCGCCGACTCGCCTCGGGGGAGAGCCCGGAGCCGCTGCCGGTCGAGGGCTCGACGGAGCTGCGCAAGCTGTCGGCGGCCTTCAACGAGCTCTCGGCGGAGCTGCACCGAGCCCAGGATGCCGAGCGCGCGTTCCTGCTCACGGTCAGCCACGAGCTGAAGACACCGCTCACCGCGATCCGCGGCCACGCCGAGGCGCTCGGCGACGGTGTCGTTCCACCGGACCGCGCCGGCGAGGTGATCGAACGGGAGGCACACCGACTGGAGCGGCTCATCCGCGACCTGCTCGACCTGGGGCGGCTCCGCCGTCGCTCGTTCGACGTCAGCCTCCGCCCCACCGATCTGGGCGAGATCGCGAACGAGGCGCATGCGCGCCATCTCCCGCAGGCGCAGAACTACGGGGTCAATCTGACCGTCCGCGTGGAGAGCGATGCGACTGCGATCGCCGACGCGGGGCGGGCGCTCCAGGCGGTGTCGAACCTCGTCGAGAACGCGATCCGCTGCACACCGGCAGGGGGCACGGTGGAGATCGTCGCCGCACCCGGCCGCTTGAGCGTGGCCGACGACGGCCCCGGCATCGCGGAGGACGACCTCGCCAGGGCGTTCGAGCGCTTCTATCTCTGGGAGCGCTACGGCGTCGACCGCCCAGTCGGCTCCGGGCTCGGCCTCGCGATCGTGGCCGAGCTGGCGGCTGCCATGCACGGATCGGTTTCGGTGGAGAGCGCGCCCGGAGCAGGCGCCACCTTCACGATCGACCTCGAACGGGTGCCGCAGGGCGACCGGCCGGCTTACGCGCGTCTTACGCAGCGCTGACCCTCGACTTACGTTCGCCACACAGGTCGTGAACAGCAGCGCACTACGGTCAAACCGTCAATACGCACCATCCGCAAGGAGGGAACGGCAATGAGAAAGGCAATCGCAGTCGTCGCGGCACTCGCCACGACACTCGCGCTCGCAGTCGCCGGCACGGCGGCGGCGGGCCAAGGGGGCCACAAGGCGCTCTTCCGCTACTTCGGCCAGGTCAATTCGACGAACGGCTCGTCGGTGACGGTGACCGTGCAGAACGGCAACCGGGCGGCGCTGCGGTCGCTGCTCGGGCAGAGCCAGCAGCAGACGTTCTCGACGGACGGCTCGACCGTCTTCCTGAGCTGGGACAAGGGCAAGCCGACCAAGGTCGACATCGGCGCCCTCGCCAGCGGCGACTACGTCCGGATCAACATCAGGGCGGACCGCGGCTCGTCGCTCGACACGATCCGCTCCACGGCCGCCGGGCTGATCGGCGACCACGGGCCGACGCTCCACAAGCCGGCGCTGCCGCTCTACCTCTACCGCGGCACGCTCGTCTCCACGAGCGACGGTTCGGTCACGATCAACGTCAAGGGCGGCAACAGGGCCGCACTGAAGACGATGATCGGCAGTCAGGGCTCGCAGCAGACGTTCGCGACGAACGGCGACACGATCTTCCTGCAGTGGTCGCAGCGGATCCCGACCGTGACCGACGCCTCGGGCCTGCATGTCGGCGACCCGATCATCGTCCGCGTCCGGGCCGCCCGCGGCTCCGATCTGGCGACGGTCGAGCAGACCGCCGCGAGGCGCGTCGCCGGGCACGAGCCCAGGCAGCAGGAGCAGGCGCAGGACGCGCAGTCGTAACAAGGTCGGTTCGACTCCTGCGGCGCCGCGGCGCCGGATGAGAGGCTCTCTCCTCCATCCGGTGTCGCGGCGCCGTAGACTCGCGCAATGCAGGCTCTCGTCCTCCAGCACATCGCCTGCGAGCCACCCGGCGTCTTCGAGGACGTCCTGCGGGAACGCGGCGTCGAGATCCTGAGGGTCGAGCTCGACGACGGTGAACTCCTGCCGGCAAGCCTCGACGGGATCGACGCCGTCGTCGCCATGGGCGGCCCGATGAGCGTCAACGACGAGGCCGAGCATCCGTGGCTCGTGGCGGAGAAGGCTCTGATCGCGACTGCCGTCCGCAGCGGCGTCCCGTTCTGGGGCTCCTGCCTCGGTGTTCAGCTGTTCGCCTCGGCGCTCGGTGCCGAGGTGCGTCGCGGCCCGCTTCCCGAGGTGGGGGTGCTTCCCGTGCACGCGACCGCGGCTGCGGCCGCCGACCCCGTCTTCGCGAGCCTGAGCTGGCCGCGGCCGACGCTCCAGTGGCACCAGGACACCTTTGATCTCCCCGAGGGCGCTGTGCTGCTCGCGACCTCGCCCGCGTATCCCCATCAGGCGTTCCGGGTGGGCGAGTCCGCCTACGGCGTCCAGTTCCACCTCGAGGTCGATGCGGCCATGGCGGACGAGTGGGCCCGCGTTCCCGCCTACGTCGCCTCGGCCGACGACACCCTCGGGCCGGGAGGGCTCGACCGTCTGCTCGGCGACTTCCGCGCCTCGATGGCGCAGATGCAGGCCGACGGGCGGACGCTGTTCTCGCGTTGGGTCGACCTCTTCGCCTGAGCGGCGCCGGGTCACCTGAGCGGCGCCGGCGGCGCGCCGCAGAGTCAGTCCGCTCAGACGGCCGCGAGGTCGCGGGCAAAGTGCGCGGCCGTCAGCGGCTCGCCGGTCGCCTGCTCCACGAGTCGGTCCCAGCGCAGCGAGAGCCCGGGCGCGAAGACGCGCTCTCGCAGCAGCGCCCCCGCACCGACCCGGCCGACGATCCCGCCGCACTCCCGCTCGAGCGTGGCCGCCAGCTGCGACGCGACGAGCTGGCCGTAGAGATAGGTGTGGTAGTAGACGGGCGCGCAGGCGATGTGGATCTTCGCCGCCCAGTCCGGCGCCGCGCGTCCCGCCGGTCGGCGGAGGAGCTGGTGACGCTCGACGAGCTCCCACCAGATCAGGTCGAGATCGGCCTCCGGGTCGGCATAGAGGGCGCGCTCGAAGTTCGTCATCACGAGCACCCAGCGGGCAAAGACGAGCAGCTCGGCAGCGCGGGCGCGGCGCAGCCCGTCGGTGAGGGAGGCCGCCTCCCCGCCGTCGACGCCGAGAACCTGCTCGAGCCAGACGGGATCGCTCGCGAGACGGCCCATCAGGATCGCGATCCCCTCCGTTACGACGAGGTGGGTGTCGCGCAGAAGCCACGACAGCCCGGGGTCGAACCCCTGGTCGAAGCTCGCGTGGCCGAGCTCGTGGAGCATCGTGTCCATCCAGTAGGCGTTCGGTACCACGTTCGCGAGCACGCGGACGTCGCCCGAACGGTCGATGTCGATGCAGAAGGCGTGCTGACACTTGCCCTCGCGCGGGAAGAGGTCACTGTGATCGAGCACATCACGCGTCTCGAGCCCGATCCCGTCGTAGGTGCGCCGGGCGAGCTCGATCAGGTCGGCGCCTGCCAGGAACGGGTCGAGGTCGACGCCGCCGTCGGTCGGCACCTCCTGGAAGAACGGGTCGGCGTAATGCCACGGCTGCAGCTCCTCTCTCGAACAGCCGAAGCGTGTGCAGAGCCGATCGTCGAGCTCCGCCTTCCAACGCGCGAAGGGGGCCGCCGTCACCCGGTCGGCCTCGTCGAGCGTCTCGAGGAGCTTGTCCTCGTCCATCTCGGACGTCGTCACGGAGAGTGAGAACCAGTCGCGGAAGCCGACCGCCCGAGCGGCCGCGTTGCGAAGCCGGGCCAGCTCGCGGACGTCGCTTCCGACGGCCGACCCGACAGTCTTCGACGCCTCCCACGCAGCGCGGCGCTCGTCGCTGTCATCGCTCTCGCGCAGGATCCGCTTGATCTCGTTGTCGTCGACCCGGCGGCCGTTTATCTCGCCACGGTGCTGGGAGAAGCGCACCTCGACCGACGCCTCGAGCTCGATGATCCGCATCCGCAGGTCGGCGGGGATCTGCTGGGGCAGGAAGGTGTTCCGGAGCAGCTCGAGCCGCCGGCGTACGAGGCCGTCCGCCTCCTGCCGCGCCGCCTCGATGCCGGCGAAGCGGTCACCGTCGGCGAGGAAATCGGAGAGTGCCGTCTCGACCTCGACGCGGCGGCGCTCGTTCTCCTCGTTGGCGACGACGTTGAGCTCCCACCAGGCGCTGCTGACGCTGCGGTGGAGTGGCGCAAGCCCGCTCTCGACCTGGTCGGCGACGGTGGCTGCGTCCATCGCAGGCAGTCTACGGTCAACGCGGGTCACATGCGGCCGCCGCGAGGGCGCCGGACACGAGAGAATACGGACACCACCGAACAAGGAGCACGACGATGGCCACCACCCCTCACCTCCAGATCGACCGTGCGCGCATCCAGGAGCTGACCGAGCGCGAGGGTGCGCAGCTCGACGAGCGCACGAAGGAGTCGCGCGCGTTCTACGAGCGAGCCTCGCGGAGCCTCGTCGGCGGTGTCGCCTCCTCGTACCAGACGCGCGACCCATGGCCGATCTACCTCTCCCACGGGCAGGGCCCCACCGTCTGGGACGTCGACGGGAACGAGTACCGCGATTTCCACAACGGGTTCGGGTCGATGGTGCAGGGTCACGCGCATCCGGCGATCACGAAGGCCGTCAACGAGCGGATCGAGCTCGGCACCCACTTCGCAGCTCCGACCGAGGACGCGATCGTCGTCGGCGAGGCCCTCGCGGAGCGGTTCCGGCTCCCCAAGTGGCGCTACGTCAACTCGGGCTCCGAGGCGACGATGGACGCGATCAGAATCGCCCGCGGCATCACCGGCAGAGACACGATCGTGAAGATCTTCGGCTCCTACCACGGGCATCACGACTACGTGATGGTCTCGATCGGGGTCGAGTACGACAAGATCGGCGACCGCTTCGAGCTCGAATCGCTGCCGTACGGGCTCGGGATCCCGAAGGCGGTCTCCGACCTGACGATCGCCGTGCCGTTCAACGACGCCGAGGCGATGGAGCGCCGGATCGAGCGGCTCGTCGAAGAGGGCCGAGCTCCTGCCTGCGTGATCATGGAGGCGGCCATGATGAACCTCGGGGTCGTGCTGCCCGAGCCGGGCTACCTCGAGGCGGTGCGCGAGATCACGCGCAAGCACGGCGTCCTGCTCGTCTTCGACGAGGTCAAGACCGGCCTCTGCATCGCGGCCGGCGGCGCGGTCGAGCGCTTCGGCGTCGTCCCCGATCTCGTCACCCTGGCGAAGGCGCTCGGTGGCGGACTGCCGTCCGGTGCGATCGGCGGCACCGAGGAGGTGTTCACGCAGGTCGAGTCGGGCGAGGTCGTCCAGGTCGGCACCTACAACGGGAATCCACTGACGATGGCCGCGGCGCGCGCCAACCTGCTCGACGTGCTGACGCCGGCTGCCTATGACCACCTCGACGCCCTCAACGCCTACCTCCTGGCCGGCTGCCAGGCGGTGATCGAGAAGTACTCCTTCCCGGGCTACTCGGTCGGCGTCGGCTCGAAGGGCTGCGTCACCTTCTCACCGGAGCCGATCGTCGACTACGCCACCTTCAAGGCCAACCAGGACGCCGAGCTGTGCGAGCTCGCCTGGCTCTACAACATGAACCGCGGCGTCTTCATGACCCCCGGCCGTGAGGAAGAGTGGACGCTCTCGATCACCCACACGTTCGACGACTGCGACCGCTTCATCGCCGCGTTCGAGGAGATGGCGTTCGACCTCACCTCGTGACATCGGGCAGCGCCGCCCAGCCACGGTGACCGACGCCACCGCCGAGGGCGATCGCCGGAGACGGGTCGGGCCGCGCGGCGCGGTGCCGCGTCGGCTCGACCTCCTCCTCGCCCTCTCGACATCCGACCTCCGGGCCCGCTACGGGCGCGGCGCCTGGAAGTCGCTCAAGTGGCTCCTCGACCCGTTCTTCGCCACGGGCGTCTACCTCGTGCTCGTCACCTTCGTGATCGCGAAGCCGGGCACGGCACCCGGGCTCAGCATCGCCTGCGCCACTGTCCCCTTCCAGCTCGTGATCGCAAGCGTCGTGAACGGGCTCGGCTCCGTCCAGCTCCGCCACTCGATCGTCCTCAACACGGCGTTCGACCGCACGCTGATCCCGCTCTCGGGCGTCATCACCGAGACGGTTGCCTTCGCCTCGGCGCTGCTCCTGATCGTCGGGATGATGGCGCTCTACGGGGTCGCGCCGACGGCCGCGATCCTCTGGCTGCCGGTCGTGCTGGCGAACACCTTCCTGCTCTCCGTCGCACTCGCCTACCCCGGCTCCCTGAGCGGCCTCTGGTTCAGCGAGCTGCGGACGTTCGTGGTCTCGGCGATGCGCACCCTCTTCTTCCTCGCTCCCGGCCTCGTGGCCCTCGACCAGGTACCGGCGAGCGCGCAGGACTGGCTGAAGCTGAATCCGCTGACCGGCATCTTCGAGTCCTACCGCGCCGTCTTCCTCTACGGGACGACGCCTGCGGCCTGGGAGCTCGTCTATCCGGCAGCCTTCTCGCTCGTCCTGCTCGCGCTCACGGTTCCGCTCTACCGCAGCGAGCAGCGGCAGTTCGCGAAGCTGGTCGAGGGATGAACGTGGAGGCGGGCGCGTCGATCCTCGCCGAGGGTGTCGGGATCGAGTTCCTCTTCGACCGCCACCGCCGGCTCGTCTCGCCCCGGCTCGCCCGGATGCGCCTGCGCCGGATCGGCTCCCGGGCGTGGGGGCTGCGCGGCATCGACCTCGCGATCGGACCGGGCGAGGCGGTCGCCCTCGTCGGCTCGAGCGGCGGCGGCAAGACGACGCTGCTGCGCACGGTCGCGGGCGTCTTCACCCCCGACGAGGGGACGCTGCGCGTGCAGGGGAGGATCGGCGCGCTGCTCTCGGTCGGCGCCGGAGTGATGAGCCCCCTCACGGGACGGGAGAACGCCGAGCTGCTCGGCGTCCTCGCGGGCCTCTCGCTGCGGGAGTCGCGGCGCGCGACGCCGAGCGTGAAGGAGGCGAGCCGACTCGGCGACGCCTTCGACCTGCCCGTCTCGAGCTATTCGCAAGGCATGCGGGCACGGCTCGGTTTCGCGAGCGCCGACGAGGCCGACCCGGCGATCCTGCTCCTCGACGAGGTCCACGAAGCTCTAGACCACGAATACCGGCTGCTCGTACGACGGCGCGCACGGGAGATCCTCGCGGCAGGCGGGATCGTCATCGCAGCGGGCCATGATCACCCGCTGCTCGAGCAGCTCTCGAGCCGCGCACTCTGGCTCGACCAGGGCCGGATCGTCGCCGACGGGCCGTTCCCGGAGGTACGGGCCGCCTACCTCGACGCGAAGGAGGGTGTCCCCGCCCGCTCGGGGTAGCATCGCACCATGGCCGTCAGCGAGCGCAACCGCACGATTCCGTGGGACTGGTTCGTCGATCCGTCGGTTGCCAGGCTCGAGGACGAGACGATCTTCCGCCGCAGCTGGCAGTACGCGGCGCATCTCGGCGACTTGACCGAGCCCGGCTCGTTCGTCGCCGTCCGAGTGGGTCCCGTTCCGGTCGTCCTCGTACGGGGACGCGACCACGAGCTGCGCGGATTCGTCAACGTCTGTCGACACCGGGGCTATGCCGTCTGCGAGGGCCGTGGCCGCCGCGAGACGCTCCAGTGCGCTTACCACGCCTGGACGTACGACCTCGACGGCTCGCTGCGCAACGCGCCGCGCGCGGACTCCGAGCCTGGTTTCGACCGCAGCGAGCTCGGCCTCCTTCCCGTCGCCGTCGACACGTGGGGGCCGTTCGTCTTCGTCAACCCGGATCCTGCCGCGACGCCGCTGGCCGAGCACCTCGGTGAGCTGCCACGGCTGATCGCCGCGGGCGGCGTCGACGTCGACGAGCTCGTTTTTCACTCCCGTGCGGAGGCCGAGTACGACGCCAACTGGAAGGTGTGCGCCGAGAACTTTCTCGAGTGCTACCACTGCGCCGTTGCCCACCCGAGCCTCGCGAAGGCGATCGACGTCACCCCCGCGAGCTACCTGCTCGACGAGCACCCGACTTTCTCGAGCCAGTACGGTCCGCCCAAGAGCGGCGGTGGCGGCGTCTACGACGCTGCCGGCGAGATCGAGCAGGGGCAGTTCCACCTCCTCTTCCCAGGCACGGTCGTGAACGTGATGCCCGGCCGGGGCAACCTCTCGATCGGGCCGATCCTCCCGCTCGGCCCGGAGCGGACGCACCGCTTCCTGGACTACTTCTTCGTCCCCGGCACCGACGAGCAATGGATCGCCGACTACATGGAGCTCGACACCCAGGTCGGCGCCGAGGACCGCGTGCTCGTGGAGCGCGTGCAGGTGGGGATGCGAGCGGGCGCCGTCGCCGACGGCTACGTGCTGCCAGAGTCGGAACGGCTGATCGCCCATTTCGAGCGCCTGCTCGTCGCGGCACTCGGCAACACCTGAACGGCGTCCGCCGCCTCGAACTCTGGCACGATCCGGCCATGCCGAGCAACGCGCCGACCGACGAGTCACGTCTCCTCAATCGCGAGCTCTCGTGGCTCGAGTTCAACGCGCGCGTGCTCGAGCTCGCCTCCAACCCGTCGATCCCGCTGCTCGAGCGGGTCAAGTTCTGCGCCATCTTCTCGTCCAACCTGGACGAGTTCTTCATGGTCAGGGTCGCAGGACTCCTGGAACAGGAAGATGCGGACTTCGCGGTCCGCTCCGCGGACGGCCTCTCGCCCGGAGAGGCGCTCGACCTGATCAAGGCGCGTCTCTCAGAGCTGACGCGGCAGCAGTCGAAGCTCTGGAAGCGCGAGTTGCAGCCGGCGCTCGCTGCCGAGGGGATCGAGGTCGTGACGATCGACCACTGCACGGAGAAGGAGCTGGAGCGGCTGCAGAAGGTGTTCGAACGCGACATCTACCCCGTGCTGACACCGCTTGCGGTCGGAGCGGGACAGCCGTTCCCCTACATCTCCGGTCTCTCGCTGTCACTCGCGGTACTCGCGATCGACCCGGACACGCAGGAGGAGCGGTTCGCACGCGTGAAGGTGCCCGAGGGCCTCGACCGCTTCGTCGACGCGGGCGGGCGGCTCGTCCCGCTCGAATCCGTGATCGCCCACTTCCTGCCTTCGCTCTTCCCCGGCATGGAGATCTCGGAACGGGCCGTCTTCCGCGTCACCCGTGACGCGGACTTCGAGGTCTCCGACGATGCGGACGACCTGCTCGAGGCGGTCGAGTCCGAGCTCCGCCAGCGCCGCTTCGGCGACGTCGTCCGCGTCGAGGTGTCGGCCTCCGCCTCGGCCGTGATGCTGGAGCGACTGAGGGAGGGGCTGGGAGTGGGTGAGCGTCAGACGTACGAGATCGAGGGTCTCGTCGACGCGGCGGAGCTCGCTCAGCTGCTGCGGATCGACCGGCCCGAGCTGAAGGACGAGCCGTGGGTACCGATCACCCAGCCGCGGCTCCAGCGGGTCGTCGACCCCGCCCGCATCTTCGACGAGATCCGACGCGCCGACCTGCTCGTGCATCAGCCCTACGAGTCCTTCCGGACGAGCTTCGAGGCGTTCGCCGCAGCCGCCGCGGCCGATCCCGACGTGATTGCGATGAAGACGGCGGTGTACCGGACCTCGGACGACAGCACGCTCGTCTCCAACCTGATCGACTGCGCCGAACAGGGCAAGCAGGCGGTCTGTCTCGTGGAGCTGAAGGCGCGCTTCGACGAGCGGCGCAACATCGAGTGGTCGCGCGAGCTCGAGCAGGCGGGCGTCCACGTCGTGCATGGCTTCCCGGATCTGAAGATCCACGCGAAGATGACGCTCGTCGTCCGCCGCGAGTCGGGCGGGCTGCGACGCTACGTCCACCTCGGCACGGGCAACTACCACGCCGCGACGGCGCGCCTGTACGAGGATGTGGGGATCTTCACGTCGGACGAGGAGATCGCGGCAGACGTCGCCGATGTCTTCAACTACGTGACGGGCTTCGGCCGCCCGCAGCAGTTCCGAAAGCTGCTCGTGGCTCCCTTCGAGATGCGCAACCGGCTGCTCGAGGAGATCGGCTCGGTCGCGGAGGCCGCCCGCGGGGGCGAGAAAGCCCGCATCCGGCTCAAGCTCAACAACCTCGTCGACCCGCGCATCATCGACGCGCTCTACGAGGCATCCGGCGCGGGCGTCGAGGTCGAGATCTGCGCCCGCTCGATCTGCATGCTCCGACCGGGGGTCGATGGCCTCTCCGAGAACATCCGCGTCCGCTCGATCGTGGGCCGCTTCCTGGAGCACAGCCGGATCTACGCCTTCGAGGCAGGCGAGCGCTCCACGGTGTTCATCGGCAGTGCCGATCTGATGCCGCGCAATCTCGACCGCCGGGTCGAGGTGCTGACGCCGATCGAGAGCGTGCGCGCCCGCCAGGAGCTGGAGGCTGTCCTCGGCAGCGTCTTCGCCGACGACGTCCATGCGTGGGGGCTTCGGAGCGACGGCACCTGGTCGCGAACCGAGCCACGCAAGGGCAAGCACGTCGACCACCAGGTCGCCATGATGCGGCGGGCCAAGCTGCGCGCCCGCCGCCAGGCCGAGCCCGGCCGCGCCAAGGCGCTCTGAGAGGCCACGTCCGCAGCCCGGTAGGGCGAGTCAGCTCTGCCAGCTCTCCCAGAGCGCCGCGTAGGCACCCCGCGCGGCGATCAGCTCGTCGTGCGTACCGAGCTCCTGAAGCAGCCCGTCCTCGACCACCGCGACCCGGTCGGCGTCGTGGGCGGTGTGGAGCCGATGCGCAATCGCGACGACGGTCCGGCCCGTCAGAACGGACGCGAGCGAACGCTCCAGGTGTCGGGCTGCCCTCGGGTCGAGCAACGAGGTCGCCTCGTCGAGCACGAGGGTGTGGGGATCGGCGAGGACGAGCCGTGCGAGCGCGAGCTGCTGGGCCTGCGGC
Organism: uncultured Gaiellales bacterium; assembly: GCA_964581085.1. GTDB lineage: Bacteria > Actinomycetota > Thermoleophilia > Gaiellales > Gaiellaceae > Gaiella. The sequence goes on from CAZOMP010000006.1 coordinate 58,252, forward strand.
GGTGTCAGCGTTGCCCCACCGGCGCCGACGATTGCGTGCAGGCCGTTCGGGAGCGCCTCGACCCAGGTGCGAGCGTCGACCGCGTCGATCGCTTCCCACAATGCCTCGTCCGACGAGCCGGGGCTCGCGAGACGGAGGTTGTCGGCGAGCGTCCCCACGAAGACGTGCTGCTCCTGGGTGACGAGCGCAACCTCGGTTCGGAGCGTGTCGAGCTCGAGGTCGACGAGCGGCACCCCTCCCACCTCGACCCTGCCCGTACGCGGGGGGTGGATTCCCGCGAGCAGACGGCCGAGCGTCGACTTCCCGGCACCGGAGGGACCGACGACTGCGACCCGCTCACCGGGCTCGAGGTCGATCCCGATCCCGTGCAGGACGTCGCGGCCGGGCACGTACGCGTAGCGCACGTCACGCGCCCGCAGCCAGTCGTCCGCCGGCTGCTCGCCGGTCGCCGCACGATCCGGCTCGACATCCGCGATGCCGACGAGGCGTGCGAACGAGGCGCCGCCGACCTGCACCTCGTCGAGCCAGGAGAGGAGCCGGTCGACCGGGTCGGACAGCTGCTGGATGTAGAGCACCACCGTCGTCACCTCGCCGACCGTGGCGTGTCCCTCGGAGACGAGCCAGCCGCCCCAGGCGAGCGCCGCCACCACCGGCAGCACATAGGCGATGTCGACCGAGGGGAACCAGATCGTACGGAGCCGGAGCGTGAAACGCTCGGCTGCGTACGCGTCGGCGAGGTCGGCGTCGATCCGGCGCTCGCGCTCGCCGGCGAGCCCCAGCGCCTCGACCGTGCGACCGCCGTCCACCGTCTCGCCAACCGTGCCGGCGAGCGAGGCATAGGCGGCACGCTCCCAGAGATACCCGCCCGGCGCGAGGCCGAGGTACCACCGTGTACCGATCACGAGGATGGGGATGCCGACGAGGCACGGCAGCGCGGCGAGCGGGTTCACCCATACCGCTGCGACGACGACGAGCAGTGCCGTTACGCAGGCGATCGAGGTCTCCGGGATCGCGAATCGGATCGTCCGGGCGAGCGCATCGACGTCGGCGGTCGTACGCGAGACGAGGTCACCGATGCCCGCGCGCTCGACGGTCGAGAGCGGCAGCGAGAGCACCCGCCGCATGAAGTCGTCGCGCAGCTCGGCGAACATCCGCTCGGAGAGCACGAACGAGGTGCGGCGCGCGAAGAGCGTCAGCACCGTCTGGAGGACGAGGAAGACGGTGAGGAGAAGGACGACCTTGTCGATCTTCGCCGTGTCGATGCTCGTCTGGAGGCTCTGGACGAGTGAGCCGAGAAGCGGCGGCCCGACGAGGCCCGCGGCTGCGGCGAGACCGTGGAGCACGACGACGCCGACCATGGCACGGCGATGGCGCCCCGCGAGCGCGAGCGCCTGACGTCGCATCTCCGGCGTCGAGGCGATCGGGAGCAGGGTCGCGCTCACGCGGGCTCGCCCTCCCCGCGCGTGACGACGTCGCGATAGGCGGCGCTCGAGGCGAGCAGCTCCCGGTGGCGGCCGTGTGCCCGGACGCGACCGTCCTCGACGAGGACGACCGTATCCGCCTGATCGAGCACGAGCGGGCTCGTCGTCACGATCACGGTCGTCCGGCCAGAACGGAACTCGCGCAGCCGCCGCGCGATCCGGGCCTCGGTGTGGGCGTCGACCGCGCTCGTCGGCTCGATGAGGACGAGGATCTCCGGGTCCGCAAGCAGCGCCCGCGCCAGCACGAGCCGTTGCCGCTGCCCGCCCGAGAACTGCCGGCCGCGCTCGTCGACCGTCTCGTCCAGGCCGGCCGGAAGCGCCACGAGCACGTCCTCTGCGGCTGCGACCTCGATTGCGTCGGTGATGGCACTGTCGCTCGCCCGACCCCAGGGGTCGAGCTCGCTGCGGAGCGTTCCCGAGAAGACGACCGGGTCGGGTTCGCTGACGAGGATCCGACGCCGCACGACCTCGAGGGGCAGCCGGTCGAGCGGCGTCTCTCCCAGCAGGACACCCGACGATGGCTCCAGCCGCCCCAGCCGGTCGGCCAGCCGGGCCGTCTCCTCGGGCGAGGAGGAGACGAGACAGGTCATCGCGCCGGGTGTGACGGCCAGCCCGGAGGCGGGATCGGAGAGCGACAGCCCCGGGGGCGGCTCGGCGGCCGGAGCCTCGGGATCGACGACGGTGCGCTCGACCGCGAGGACGGCGATCATTCTCTTCGCACCGACGAGCGCGCGCGTGAATCGCTCCACCGCCTCCGCCGAGGTACGAAGCGGGATCACGAGGAAGCCCGCGTAGCCGTAGAACGAGACGAGCTGGCCGACCGTGATCTCGCCGGAGGCCGCAAGGTGGGCCCCAGCCCACGTGACGAGGACGACGAACAGCCCCGGCAGCAGCACCTGCGCCGCGTCGAGCAGCGACTGCGGCCCGGCCACCCGCACGCCCGAGAGGCGCACTCCCTCGGACTGGACGACGTAGCGCTCGAAGAACGCCTGCTCGCCGCCGACGCCGCGCAGCACGCGCAGCCCGGCGGCCGTGTCGGCGCCGAGTGCAGTGAGCCTGCCGACCTGTTCGCGCTGCTCCCGCTGGCGGGCCTGGAGCGGCTTGATCACGGTGCTCAGCGAGAGCGTCAGGAGCGGGACGCCGAGCAGCACGAGCAGGCCCAGCTTCGGCGAGGTGGCGAGCAGGATCGCCGCCACGACGAAGTAGGAGACGATCCCACCGGCGAGTCGGGCGAGGACATCGAAGGCGCCGCCCGCCCGCAGGGCGTCGTTCGAGACGGTCGCCACGACCTCACCTGTCGAGAGCTCGCCCCGCACCGAATCTCCCGTACGGGCAACGTGGTGGCCGACGACCTGGCAGAGCCGGTAGGCCGCCTGGAGCCAGTTCTGCAGCGCGTAGCGGTGCCGCATGGTTCCTGCGAGCGCCTGCACGATCCCGAGCAGCGCCAGCAGGACGCAGAAGCGCACGAGCATCTCGTTGCTCCCCTCGACGATGCCCTGCTGGATCGCCTGACCGATCGCGTAGGGCATCAGCGCCTGCGAGACCATCCAGACGACCCCAAAGCAGACCGCGATCGCGATCGTGCCGCGCTGGTGGCTGCCGACCCAGAGGAGCAGGCGCAACGGCGAGCGCGTGTCCGGTGTGCCGGGATCGGCGACCGGCAGCTCGATCATGGCCGACCCTCCTCGCCGCGGGTTACGGCCGCACGAGCGGCTTGTACCTGATCCGATGCGGCTCGAGCGCCTCGGGGCCTCGTGTCTCGGTCACCCACGCGGCGTACTCGCCCCAGGAGCCCTCGAACCACGTCACCTGCGAGTCGCCCTCGAAGGCGAGGATGTGCGTCGCGACCCGGTCGAGGAACCAGCGGTCATGGGTGATCACGACGGCGCAGCCGGCGAAGTCGAGGAGCGCGTCCTCGAGCGCGCGCAGGGTGTCGACGTCGAGATCGTTCGTGGGCTCGTCGAGCAGGAGCACGTTGCCGCCCGACTTGAGCAGCTTGGCGAGGTGGACGCGGTTGCGCTCTCCGCCCGAGAGGTCCTTGACGAGCTTCTGCTGGTCGCCTCCCTTGAAGTTGAACCACGAGACGTACTGGCGCGAGTTCACCTCCCGCTTGCCGAGCAGGACGACGTCCTGGTTCTCGGAGATCTCCTTCCACACCGACTTCTGCGGGTCGAGCCCACCGCGCGACTGGTCGACGTAGGCGAGCTCGACGGTGTCGCCGACCCGAAGGCTGCCGCTGTCCGGCTGCTCCTCACCGGCGATCATCCGGAAGACGGTCGTCTTGCCGGCGCCGTTCGGGCCGATCACGCCGACGATGCCGCCCGGCGGGAGCGAGAACGTCATCTCCTCGACGAGGAGCCGGTCGCCGAAGCCCTTGGAAACGCCTTCGGCCTCGACGACGAGGTCACCGAGTCGCGGGCCGGCGGGAATATGGATCTCGACCGCGTCGAGCTTGAAGTCGGCGTCCTCGGCAAGCAGTTTCTCGTAGGCGCCGAGCCGGGCCTTCGACTTCGCATGCCGCGCACGCGGGCTCAGCCGCACCCACTCGAGCTCGCGGGCGAGCGTACGGCGCCGCGCCGAGGCGGTCTTCTCCTCCTGCGCCAGACGCTCCTGCTTCTGCTCCAGCCAGGACGAGTAGTTGCCCTGGAACGGGATCCCCTTGCCGCGGTCGAGCTCGAGGATCCAGCCCGCCACGTTGTCCAGGAAGTAGCGGTCGTGCGTGACCGCCATGACGGTGCCCTTGTAGGTCTCGAGGAAGCGCTCCAGCCAGGCGACGGACTCGGCGTCGAGGTGGTTCGTGGGCTCGTCGAGGAGCAGCAGGTCGGGCGAGGAGAGGAGCAGCCGGCAGAGCGCCACCCGGCGGCGCTCACCCCCGGAGAGCGTCTCCACGTCGCGGTCGCCGTCGGGTAGCCGCAGGGCATCCATGGCTCGATCGAGCTGGGCGTCGAGGGTCCAGGCATCGTGCCGGTCGATCAGGTCCTGCACCGTGCCCTGCTCGGCGAGCAGCGCGTCGAAGTCGGCGTCCGGCTCCGCGAAGGCTGCGGAGACTGCGTTGAAACGGTCGAGCAGGTCACGCAGCTCGCGGACGCCGTCCTCGACGTTGCCGCGCACGTCCTTGGCCGGGTCGAGCTCCGGCTCCTGCCGGAGGAAGCCGACCGTCGCAGACGGGTGGAGCTCCGCGACTCCCGACGACGGCTCCTCGAGCCCGGCCATGATCCGCAGCAGCGTCGACTTGCCGGCGCCGTTCGGGCCGAGCACGCCGATCTTCGCTCCCGGCAGGAAGGAGAGCGAGATGTTCTGGAGCACCTGGCGCTCCGGGCCGTAGAACTTGTCGACCCGGTACATCGAATAGACGTAGTCGGTGGACATCGGTGGCCAGGCTACCTCGGCGGTTGCGCCCGGCGGCGAGATTGTCGACCCGGCGCGGGCTTCAACCGGCAGCGCGGACGGCCGCTTCGAGCACGTCGTTGTCGCGCTCGTAGCTGAGGATCGCGGAAGCGTCCCGCGGGGAGAGCCAGCGGGCAGCGTCGACCTCGTAGTCGAAGGCGAGCGAGCCGCCGGCGACGTCCATCAGCCAGTAGCGCACGAGCTTGGCCCGTCCCCGAGCGTCGCGGTAGTGGGTGGAGGGAAGCTCGGCGCAGAGCGTGCAGCGCAGCCCAGTCTCCTCCTCGACCTCGCGCAACGCGCAGGCCTCGTCGCTCTCGCCGGCTTCCACCTTTCCCTTCGGGAAGGTCCAGTCGCCGTACTGAGGTCGGTGTACGAGCAGGACCTCGACGCCTGCGTCGGCCCGTCGCGCGACGACCCCGCCGGCGGCGCGGACGACCTCGCTCAGGACGCGGCCCGCCGCGCAGCCGCATCGAGCCGCTTCCATGCCGCCGGCCAGGCGGCGCGCGTGCGAACCATCCGGTCACGCTCGAGCTGGACGAGCCTGCCGCCCGCAAAGCCGGCCTCGGGCGTGAACGCCGTCGCCGCCCAGTCACGAATCCGGCCCGCGGCGACGACGGCGTCCTGATGAGCGCCGAGAAGGTCCTGCATCTCCTTCGCGAGCGAGACGAACTCGAGTCCCGGCTTGCCCAGCTCGTGTGCGGCGAGGTCGGCGGCGTAGCGGGCGCGCTTGACCGTGATCCTGGCGGCGTGCAGGGAGTCGTCCTCGGGATCCTCGCCGAGCGTCGCGAACGCCTTGCGCATCCGCTTCGCCTCGCCCGCGAAGATCGACTTCAGCGAGGTGCGTCGGCCCGTCAAGGGCGGTGAGGATGCTGCCTCGAGGCGGTCGAGCAACCCGTAGTAGCGGTCGCTCTGCAGCGTCTCGACGACGTCGCGATAGGCGTCGGCGCGCTCCTCCTCGAGGGTCGCCAGCAGCCCGACCATCGCCTCGCCGTCGCCGCCCAGCGCGGCGACCTCCTCGCGCAGGCGCTCCATCATGACGTCGAGATCGCGAGCCGGGCCGAGGTGTCCACCGAGCCAGCCCAGTTCCTCCCGCAGCGCCGTGGCCCACGCCTCGTCGAGAAGCGGCCCGGCGGCACGCAAGAACGCCCGCAGACGGCGGGTGGCGACGCGCAGCTGATGCAGATCCTCCGGATCCTCACCGAGGCGTGTTCCCGGATCGTGCGCGAGGATGGCGCGATACTCACGCTCGAACGCGATCCCGAGCGCCGCTCCCGACCGGGTCTTCTTCGTGCTCTTGCGGATGTCGGCCGTCGCGTTCAGGTCGAGGGCGCGATGGAGCTTCGGCTGCAGGGCTCCCGTGGGTCGCGCACCCGCCCGACGCAGCTCCTTCTCGATCCGGCGTAGCGCACGCTCGTCGCCGTCGAGCAGCTCGACCTCGATCTCACGAAAGCGTCTGGACACATGCTGGCCCTCGAGTACGGCGACACTGTCGTCCACGATCTCGGTGCCGCGGGCACGGATCCCCTCCCGGCGGGTGCGCAGGCGCGCGACCGGCACGAGCTCAGCACCTCGGAGGAAGACGGGCAGCAGCTCGACGAACGAGGATGGTGGCCGTGCCGGCGGGCCTGGCAACTCGAGCTCGAGACGGACGCCGTCCTTCGGCAGCTTCAACTGCCACACTCCGGCGCCGTCCTCGACACGGTGCCTGAAGGTGACGCCGTTGCGGGCGAGACGCAGGTCGGGCGTGTCGTGGTAGGTGGAGATGAAGACCCTTGTCGGCAGGCGTCGGCCGCCGAGCTCGGGCAGCACGAAGCCCTCCCCGGGGGAGAGCTTGATCTCGCGCTCGAGCGTCTGCCTCACGGCTCAAGCCTACTCGGGGTTCCTGTGCGCCGAGCTCCCGGAATGGTGATAAGAAGCGCGCCATGAAGATCTCCCTGACACCGCGGACGAACGAGTTCTTCGAGCTCTTCTCGAACGCGGGCGAGAACGCACTCGAGGTGGCCCGTCTCGTCGAGCGCCGCTTCCGCGAGCACCCGGGCTCGGATGTCACCCAGGAGCAGGTGAAGGCCGCCGAGACGGCCGGAGACGGGATCACCCGGGAGCTGATCACGCTGCTCAACACGCAGTACCTGACCCCGTTCGACCGCGAGGACATCTACCAGCTCGTGACCGAGATCGACGACGTCGTCGACTACCTGGAGGAGGCGTCTGACCTGCTCGGCCTCTACGGCCTCGAGCTGCCGAGCCGGCATGCGGTCGAGCAGTGCCGGATCATCGTCGCGGCCGTCGAGAAACTCTCGCTCGCCTGCTCCGATCTGAAGGGGATGCGCGCGACCCAGCAGGCGCTCGTCGACCTGAAGTCGCTCGAGGACGAGGGCGACCAGGTGTTGCGCGACGCGCTCGCCTCACTGTTCCGCGGCGAGCCAAAGGACCCGCTGCTCGTGATCCGCTGGAAAGACATCTACGAGGCACTCGAACGCGCGCTCGACGCCTGCGACACGGCGGCCAACGTGATCGCCAACATCGTCGTCAAGAACGCCTAGCAGGTCATGGGAACGGACGTCGCCCTCGTCGCCGTCGTCGCGGTGGCGCTGTTCTTCGACTTCACGAACGGGTTCCACGACACGGCCAACTCGATTGCAACGAGCGTCTCGACCCGGGCCCTGTCGCCGCGCGTCGCGGTGGCGATGGCCGCCGTGCTCAACTTCGTGGGAGCCTTCCTCTCGTTCAAGGTCGCCGCGACCGTCGCGACGGGCATCGTCGATCCGGACGTGATCACGTTGAAAGTCCTGCTCGCCGGCCTCGTCGGCGCGATCACCTGGAACCTGATCACCTGGTACCTGGGGCTGCCGTCGAGCTCGAGCCACGCGCTGATAGGAGGCATCATGGGCGCGGCGATCGTCGCCAGCGGCTGGGACGTCGTCCAGTGGGACGGGCTCTGGGAGAAGGTGCTGAAGCCCTCGCTGATCGCGCCCTTCCTCGGTCTCGCGGTCGCGTTCGCACTGATGATCGGGATCGTGTGGGTCGTGGCGCGACGCTCACCGTCCCGTGTCAACCGCGTCTTCCGGCGAGCGCAGCTCGTCTCGGGCGGGTTCGTCGCACTCACCCACGGGACGAACGACGCGCAGAAGACGATGGGCATCATCGCGCTCGCCCTCGTCGCCTCGGGACATCTCGGCGCCGACTTCTCGAAGCCTCCGACGTGGGTGATCGTGGCCTCCGCTCTGGCAATGGCGGCGGGCACCTACGCCGGCGGCTGGCGCATCATCCGCACGCTCGGTACCCGGATTGCGAAGATCGACCCGCCGCAGGGCTTCGCCGCCCAGACCGCGTGCGCCTCACTTCTCTGGACGACCGCCCACCTCGGCTATCCCGTCTCGACGACCCAGGTGATCTCCGGCTCGGTGATGGGGTCTGGAGCAACGCGAGGGCTCCACGCCGTCCGTTGGGGGGTTGCCGGGAACATCCTGCTGGCGTGGATCTTCACGCTGCCGATGGCCGCCGCGGTCGGCGCCTGCATGGAGCTCGTCACACGGATGCCGGGTGGCGAGGCGATCGTCCTCGGCCTCGCCGTCGTCATCTCGCTCGGTGCCTTCATTGCTCGCAGATGGGAGACACGGCGCCTCCTCCCTGCCGGGGCGCGCGAGTCGGCGCCGACCTAGAGGCCTGATGCGGATTCGATAGGGCCGGCGCTTGGACGACGAAGAGCTTCCGGTCGCTGTCCCCTCGAGATCGGAGCTCGAGATGGCGTCCGATCTGAAAGTCCCTGTCGTTGCAGCTGATCGCCACGCGCACAAGCGCCCGACCGGGCATAGCGTGCAACTCCCGTCTACGAACCGAGGGCGGCGAGCCCGCGCTCGAGGTCGGCGAGGACGTCCTCGACGTCCTCGCAACCGACGGACATCCGGATCAGGTTGTCCCGCTTGGGCATCGGATAGACGAGCGTCTTCAGGTCGCCGAGGCTGACGGCGATGGCGCACAGCTCGAGCGCATCGGTGAACGCGTACATCTCCCGCTCGCCGCCGTCCAGTCGGAAGGACAGCATCCCGCCGTAGCCGCCTCTCAGCTGCCGGGTCGCCGCCTCGTGCTGGGGATGCTCCGGCAGCCCGGGGTAGCTGACGTGCCGTACCTCGGGCCGCTGCGAGAGGAACCGGGCTACGGCGAGCGCGTTCCGCGAGTGGGCTGCAAGCCGCAGCGGCAGCGTCCGTATCCCACGCGCGACGAGCCACGAGTTGAACGGGCTCGGCGCAGCGCCGAGGGCGTCGAGCTCGTACCGGACCGGGTCGATCAGCCGCTTCGACCCCGCCACGACGCCGCAGACCGTGTCGCCGTGACCGCTCAGGTACTTCGTCGCCGAATGGAGGACGAGGTCCGCCCCGTGCTCGAGAGGCGCCAGCAGGGCCGGCGAGAGGAACGTGTTGTCGACGACGAGCACGGCTCCGGCGCCGTGCGCGATTCCCGCGAGCGCCGCGATGTCGGCGAGCCACATGTGCGGGTTCGAGAGCGACTCGACGAAGACCGCCTTCGTCTCCGGCCGCAGCGCCGCCGAGACGGCGTCGAGGTCGGTCACGTCGACCCGCGTCACCTCGATCCCCTTGCGGGCGCAGACGTCGTCGAGGAAGAAGCGGGTGATGATGAAGACGTCCTCGGAGGCGACGCAATGGTCTCCCTCGCGCAGGAGACTGAAGATCGTGTTCGCGACGGCCGCCATCCCGGACGAGCATGCGACCGCGGTCTCGGCTCCCTCGAGAGCGGCGACCTTCTCCTCGAGGGCGTCGGTCGTCGGGTTCGACGTCCTCGTGTAGAAGAAGCTCCTCGGCTCCCACGCCATCGCGGCGTCGACGGCTGCCTCCTTCGCCTCACCCGTCTCGAAGGCGAACGTGGCCGTCTGGTAGATCGGCAGCGCGTGCGCCCGCGTCGCCGGGTCGGTCTCCTCGCCCGCGTGGATGGCGCGGGTGGTGAAGCCCGGTTCGTCCGTCCTTTCGCCCACGCGGTGATTCTCGCATCCGGTGACTGGGTGGGCCGAGGCCTTGTATTGGGAGCTGCGGACGGCGCATAGTCCCGCCATGCGCTGCGCCGTCGTCGCGTGGGAACGGACTCAGACGAATGTCGCACTCGCGCGCGCCGGCGACTGGCTCCTGCTGACGCCACCCGAGGCAGCACGAAGGCTGGCTGCGGGGGACATGGCGCTGGCCCGCCTGGATGTACGGGAGAGCCTCGACGGGATCGAGGACGGTGTCGAGGTGCTCGGCGCCCTGGCAGCACGCGGCGTGATCGTCCTCAACGAGCCGGCGGTACTGCTCGCCACCCACGACAAGCTGCTGACCGCCCGGTTGCTCGACGCTGCCGGCATCCGGCATCCACGGACGCGTCTCGCCAGATCCGGGGGACAGGGGCTCGGCTGGGAGGGCCCCGTCGTCGTGAAGCCGCGCTTCGGCAGCTGGGGCCGCGACGTCGTCCGCTGCTCCACTCCGGACGAGCTGGGCGCGCATCTCGCATCGCTGCGCGCCGAGCCGTGGTTTCGCGTGTGCGGTGCGATCGTGCAGGAGCTCGTACCGCCGCAGGGCTACGACCTGCGTCTCGTCGTCGCGCGGGGCACCGTCGTCGGCGCCGTGATGCGCGTCGCAGCTGCCGGGGAGTGGCGCACGAACGTCGCCCTCGGCGCGAGGCGGGTGCCCTTCGCCCCGACGGCGGCCGCCATCCGGCTCGCGCTCGCTGCAGCCGAGGTCGTCAACGGCAGTCTCGTCGGGGTCGATCTGCTGCCGGACGGCCGCGGCGGGTTCGCTGTGATCGAGGTGAACGGCACAGTCGACTTCACCGAGGCGTACCGGCCCGGCGGTGACGTGTTCGCCGCGACGGCGGCGGTGCTTGCCGGCGAGCCCGAACCGGAGCTCGGGCCCGAACCGGTCCCGACCCCCGCCTGACAGCAGAGAAGACGATCTCGCGGCGGAGCCCGTGGATCGGACCCCGATCCGGTATACTTCGTCTCGCTAATGATTAGCTCGACTACTGATGTTTCCCTCGAGCTGGCGAACGAGCTCAGGCCGGTGATCCTCCGGATGGCACGTCAGCTTCGCAACGAGACGGCGCAGTTCGGCGTCACGGCGCGGCAGGCGACGCTGCTCGCCCTCGTCGAGCAGCGACCCGGACTCACGCTCCGGGCGCTCGCCGAGGCCGAGGCGATCTCGGCACCGTCGCTCTCGGGCCACATCGACCGGCTCGAGGCCGCAGGTCTTCTCGAACGCGTGCGCTCGAACGTCGACCGCAGACGCGTTGGGCTCGAGCTGACGGGCGCCGGCGAGCGTCTGCTTCGCTCGATCAGAGCGCGCCGCACTGCCTGGCTGGCGGAGCACCTCGAGGGGCTCGACCACACCGACCTGAGGGCGATCGAGAAGGCGATCGAGCCGCTGCGGCGGCTCGCAGGGATCAGCAGATGAGCTCGATCGCGCTAACGCTCCAGTCGCGGACCTTCCGCAGCCTGCGCCGCCACCACAACTACCGCCTCTTCTTCGCGGGCCAGGTCGTCTCACTGGCGGGCTCGTGGATGCAGAACGTCGCGCTCGCCTGGCTCGTCCTCTCGCTCTCCCGCTCACCTCTCGCCGTCGGCCTGCTCCTCTTCTTCCGTTTCGTCCCGTTCACCGTGCTCGGCCTCTTCGCCGGCTCGGTTGTCGACCGCTGCGACACGCGGCAGCTCGTGATCTGGACCCAGGTCTCCTCGATGCTCGTCTCGGCCGGCCTCGCGGCCGTCACGCTCACGGATACGGCGACGTTGCCTGTCGTCTACGCGCTCGCACTGCTCGGCGGGATCGCGCTCGTGCTCGATGCGCCCGGACGCCAGTCGCTCACCTTCGAGATGGTGGGGCCGCGGGAGCTCCCGAACGCGGTCGCGCTCAACTCCGGCCTGCTCAACGCCTCCCGGGTGGTCGGACCCGCGCTCGCGGGCGTCGTCATTGCGATCGCGGGTGTGGGTCTCTGCTTCCTCGTCAACACGCTGAGCTTCGTGGCCGTTCTCGTGGCTCTGCTCGCGATGCGCGAGGACGAACTGTTTCCGGTCGCTGCCAAGGAGCGGCGGGTCACCGTGCTCGGCGGGACGCGCGAGGGCCTCGCGTACGCGTGGCGCGACGGCCAGATCCGGACCGTGCTCGTCGTCGTCACGGCCGCCGGGCTCGTCGGGTTCAACTTCAACACGCTCGTGCCGCTTCTTGCCTCGGACACGTTCCACGTCGGCGCGCAGGCCTTCGGGCTGCTCTCGGCTGCGTTCGGAGTCGGGGCACTCGGCGGCGCGATCGTCGTCGCGTCGTTCCGGCGGGCCACCTACCGCGCCTTCGTCGGCGGCGCGATCGGCTTCAGCCTCTTCCTGCTCGTGCTCGCTCCCGTGCACCAGGTCGTTACGGCGGCACTCCTGCTCGTCGGCCTCGGCGCCACGTTCACGCTCTTCAGCGCCAACGCCAACGCGATCGTGCAGCTCGCTGCACCGGATCACCTGCGCGGGCGCATCATCGGCCTCTACCTCTATGCGTTCGTCGGCTTTGCGCCGCTCGGATCGTTGTTCTCGGGCTGGCTCGTCGACGTCGGCGGCACCCTTCTCGCCTTCACGATTGCGGCCGCCGTCGGGCTCGGCTGCGCCGCCTACGCGTTTCTCGTCCGCAACGGCGTCACAGCTCCCGCAGGGGGCGGGCGTCCCCTCGAACGAGGGAGCGCCGCCTGACGGGTTCCCACCGATACCCGGTGGTGCCCGACCCTGACGAGGAGGAAGCGATGACGATCTTCGGCAACCGCGATTCCGGCTACGGAACGGCGCCCACGGCGTCGACCTCCGACGTGACCGAGGAAGCGGTGCCGGCCACCTCCATGCGGGGCTTCGGCGCGCCTGACGTGCGACGCGTGATCCTGCGCCTCCACGGCGACGACCCTGTCGTCGTCGGTAGCGCCGAAGGACGTGATGGGGCCGTCAGGATCGCCCGCGAGATGGTGCAGCACATCGAGCAGGCCTCGACGAAGGGCGAATGGCCCCAGGTCGACGAGCGCTTCATCCGCCCCGGCGCGATCGTCTCGATCGACGTCCAGCGCGCGCAATAGTCCGGACGGGGGAGCGACCCGCGCTCCCATCCGGTCGATACACGACTCGTAGTCGGAGGGTGCGGCGCTCCGATCTCCCGGATCCCCTGGAGGAAGCCGTGTCTCTGATCGACGATACTCCGAGAGCTCCCCTCGACCGGGCGCCCGAGTGGACGCCGTCCGAACTGCGGCGGGTCGTCGTCCGCCTCTCCGACGGTGAGGTCGTCCAGGTCGGCACCGCTCCGAACCGCGACTCTGCACTCGTGCTGGCGCGCACCCTGATCTCCGAGATCGAGGAGCCGAGCGGCGAGTGGCCGGTCGTCGGCGACCGCCTCCTGCGCCCCGAGTCGATCGTCTCCGTCGACGTGCTGCAGTGCTAGCCCCGCCGTTATGCCAAAGCGGGATGAGAAGCTTCACCCTCATCCCGCGGCGGCAGAACGGCGCTGATCAGGTATGCAGCCAGGTGTCGCCGGACTCGAGCAACGCCTGGAGGTCACCCGCGCCGTCGGCGCCACCCGCCCGGGTGATCTGCTCGGCGACGCCCTCGTCGTAGACCGGCCGTTCCACGTCGCGGAAGACACCGAACGGTGTCGCGCCGACGGTCTCGTGCGTCAGTCGCGAGAGGGCGAAGGCGACGCTCGGCTCGCGGTGGGCCGGATCGTGGACGAGCAGCCCTCCCTCGGACGCGTCGACCACCTCGGCAGAGCCGTCGGCCGCCTGCCGCACGCCCCTGTCCCCGAACGTGATCGGCTCACCGGCACGGAGGTAGATCCGGTTCTCCTTCTGCTCGCGGACGAAGTCGAACGCTCCGTCGTTGTAGATGTTGCAGTTCTGGAAGACCTCGACGAAGGAGGCGCCGCGGTGGGCGGCCGCGGCGCGGAGCACCTCGGCCATCTCCTTCTTGTCCGTGTCGATGGCGCGGGCGACGAAAGTCGCCTCGGCGCCGATCGCGACGCTGAGCGGGTTGAAGGGCTGGTCGAGCGACCCCATCGGCGTCGACTTGGTGATCTTCCCGCGCTCTGAGGTGGGCGAGTACTGGCCCTTCGTGAGCCCGTAGATGCGGTTGTTGAGCAGCAGGATCGTGAGGTTCACGTTCCGCCGCAATGCGTGGATCAGGTGATTGCCGCCGATCGAGAGCATGTCGCCGTCGCCTCCGATCACCCAGACCGAGAGGTCCGGCCGGGTGGTCGCAAGGCCCGACGCGATCGCCGGCGCACGGCCGTGGATCGAGTGCATCCCGTACGTCTCCATGTAGTACGGGAACCGGGCGGCGCAGCCGATCCCGGAGACGAAGACGATCCGTTCCCGTGGGATCTCGAGCTCCGGCATGAAGCTCTGGACGGCGTTCAGGATCGCGTAGTCGCCGCAGCCGGGACACCAGCGCACCTCCTGATCGGACTTGAAGTCCTTCGCGCTCAACTGGCTCATGCCGTTGCCGTCCATGGGCTTCCTCTCATGCCGCGACCAGGGCCGTGATCGCGTCGGCCAGCTCGGCGGAACGGAACGGCTGCCCGCGGACGCGGTTGAAGCCGACCGCGCCGACGAGGAAGGTGGCGCGGACGAGCTGGAGCAGCTGGCCGGTGTTCAGCTCGGGGACGAGCACGCTCTCGTAGCGGCGCAGCACCTCGCCCAGGTTGCGCGGGAACGGGTTCAGGTGCGTCAGGTGCGCCGTTGCGACGGCGCGGCCGTCGGCGCGCACGAGCTGCGCCGCCGCCCCGATGGGGCCGTACGTGGACCCCCAGCCGAGCACGAGCACACGCGCATCGCCGCCCGGGTCGTCCACCACCAGCTCCGGGATGTCGGCGGCGACATTCGCCACCTTCTGCGCGCGCAGCCGGACCATCCGGTCGTGGTTCTCGGGGTCGTACGAGATCGCGCCGGTGACGTCCGCCTTCTCGAGGCCGCCGATCCGGTGCTCGAGCCCGGGAGTACCGGGGATCGCCCAGGGCCGCGCGAGCGTCTTCGGGTCGCGCTTGTAGGGCAGGAACAGGTCGCCGTCATTCGGCGCGGTGGCGAAATCCGTCGCGATCGACGGCAGGTCGGAGACGCTCGGGATCAGCCACGGTTCGGAGCCGTTCGCGAGCGCGGCGTCGGAGAGGAGATAGACCGGGGTGCGGTACTTGAGGGCGATCCGGCACGCTTCGATGGCGGCGTCGAAACAACCGGACGGCGTCGAGGCCGCGACGACGGGTACCGGGCTCTCGCCGTTGCGGCCATAGAGCGCGAGCAGGAGGTCGGCCTGCTCCGGCTTGGTCGGCATCCCAGTCGACGGGCCTGCCCGCTGGACGTCGACGATCACGAGCGGCAGCTCGAGCATGACGCCGAGGCCGACTGTCTCCGCCTTCAGCAGGATCCCCGGCCCGGCCGAGGTCGTGACGCCGAGCGCGCCCCCGAAGGACGCACCGAGGGCGGCACCGGCGGCGGCGATCTCGTCCTCGGCCTGAAACGTGATCACGCCGAATTCCTTGTGCCGGGCGAGCTCCTCCAGGATCGACGACGCCGGCGTGATCGGGTAGGCGCCGAGAAAGAGCGGCAAGCCGGAGAGCTTCGACGCCGCGATCAACCCGTAACTGAGCGCGACGTTGCCGGTGATCTGCCGGTAGCGACCCGCCTTCAGCGCCGCGGGCGCGATCTCGTAGGAGACCGCGAAGTCCTCGGAGGTCTCGCCGTAGTTGTACCCCGCCCTGAACGCCCGCGTATTCGCCTCCGCGATCGCTGGGGACTTGCCGAACTTGGCCTCGATGAACGCCAGGGTGCTCTCCGTCGGGCGGTGGTAGAGCCACAACATCAACCCCAGGGCGAAGAAGTTCTTGGAACGCTCCGCCTCGCGCGAGGTGATCCCCTGGACGTCCTTCAGGGCGGCGACCGTCATCGAGGTGAGCGCAACCTCGTGGACGTGGAAGCCGTCGAGCGTCCCGTCGGCGAGCGGGTTCGAGCCGTAGCCGGCCTTCTGCAGGTTGCGCTCGTTGAAGGCGTCGGTGTTGACGATGATCGTGGCGCCCTTCGGGACGTCCCTCAGGTTCGTCTTCAGCGCCGCCGGGTTCATGGCCACGAGCACGGTCGGCTGGTCGCCCGGCGTGAAGATGTCGTGGTCTGCGAAGTGGACCTGGAAGCCCGAGACGCCGGGCAGCGAGCCGGCGGGGGCACGGATCTCGGCCGGGTAGTCCGGGAACGTCTGCAGGTCGTTGCCGACGATCGCGGTCTCGCTGGTGAAGCGGTCCCCGGTCAGCTGCATCCCGTCCCCGGAGTCGCCCGCGAACCGGACGATCACGCGATCGACTCGTTCGACGGGTTTCGAGCTCACGGCGTCGGGCTCATCGGGATTGGAGACAAGGTATCGCGCCTCGGTCGTGCAACGCCCAGTCAACCGACCGCACCGGACGCACGCTGTCCGCGATCTCGATCAGGGCGATGTTCGTCGCACGACCGTGATGCCCCAGGCGGCGCCGCTCGCGAAGAGCTCGTCCGGATCGACCTCGTCGAGCCAGCCGAGGAAGTGACGCTCCGGCTCGTCGTCCGTCGACCCGTAGACCGCCGTTCGCTCGACGCGCTCGTCGTCGCGAACCCCGCTCGCGAGCTCCTCGAGCCGCCGCTCGGCCTCCTCGGCGGCCGGCCCCTCGGCGTATCCCTTGCCCATCGCCCCAGTTTGGCAGGTCCCTAACGGGACGCTTGCTGCCTGCGCGCGAGGACGAAGACACCCGCGGCCAGGGCGAGGAAGAGCACTTCGCCCATCGTCGTCACGATCGCCGCCGTCCGCGTCGCGGGCAGGACGACATTCCGCAGCACCTCCAGCACGAGGGCGCAGCCGATCAGGAGCGCGGCGACGCGATAGAGCCCGAGCCGGAGCGCGAGCGCCTTCATGCCGGCGGCCCGGGCTCGTCGTCACGCGGCAAGCCGCCGCCGATGGCGATGCCTGCGAGCGCGAAGAGGACGTACGCGATCCAGTGGACTCCGATCACGTCGGTCTGCACGCCGATCGCGAGCATCGCCACCCAGGCAGAGCTGAGCCAGGCCGAGCGGCGCCAGAGCCCGGCGAGGACGGCAAGCACCCAGCCGAGGAACGCGGCGAGCCCGAGGATGCCG
The DNA here is from genome assembly GCA_964581085.1 of uncultured Gaiellales bacterium. GTDB lineage: Bacteria > Actinomycetota > Thermoleophilia > Gaiellales > Gaiellaceae > Gaiella. The sequence continues at coordinate 75,261 of CAZOMP010000006.1, forward strand.
ATGTCGACCCCGAGCTCGGGATAGGTGGATTCACCGGCGATCACGGTCACGTGCGTGCGCGAGGCGCTCACACCCGCGTTGCCGAGGCCGTGGCCCTGCGGGTGTCGGACGACGGCGCGGATGCCGTCACGCAAGTTGCGGAGATGGCTGGCTGTCGAGGCGTCGCCGGTGCTGAGCGGGTCGTTGCTCACACCCGGCGTCTGGTGACCCAGCCGGCGGAGGAAATCGAGCTCCGACTGCGTGTAGCTCGTCGACGGCCCGATCCGGGGGAACTCTTTCACGAACCCTGTCCCGACGACGAGTGATGCGGCGGCGAGCACAACCGGGAGCAGCCGCCGCTGCGCGATTGCGAGCACGACCAGCCCGACGGCGAGAGCAAGGTAGGCGGCCCGGGTATGGGTCCACAGGAGCCCCACGTAGGCGATCGCCGCGCCGCCGAGCGTCCACCGTGTGCGGCGGCGAGCGACGAGGTAGAGGAGCACGATCACGAGCACGTAGGCCGTCGCGAGCGGGCTCAGGAACGTCGAGACGAGACGGCGGATCGGATTCGTCTCGTCTCCCGTGTTGAAGACCCAGTTCTCGGGCAGCCCGGACAGCCCCTTGTAGACGAGCCCCAGTTGGTCCTCGAACCAGCCGGGGATGCCCGAGTCCCGCCACCACTGCAGGGGCACGAGGTACACGTCCACGAGCCCCCACAGCGTCAGGGCCACGGCGACACCGACGAGCACGAACGAGAGCCGGCGCCAGGCGCGCGGTGTGAGCACGAGCAGGCGGCCGAGGAAGTAGGCGAGAACGGGAATCAGGTCGTGACGGGCCGCGAGCAGGCGGCCGCGAGCAGTCGCTTCACCGGCGAGCCAGTGCTGCGGCAGGACGAGGTAGAGCACGACGATTGCCGCGTAGGCGAGCGCCAATCGATCGGCCCAGGTCCCGAGGGGCAGTGTGCGCGCACCGATCAGCGCCACGGCGAGGGCGGCGACGAGCAGGACGTCCTTCCAGGCCGCGACGACGTCGAGGCGGCCGCCACGGACCCCCGCCTGCCACAACTCCGCCATCACGAGGTTGTGGAGCGCAAGTCCGATCGCGAAAACGGCGAGGACGAGGGCGCCGAACCGCTCGGTCGCTGTGCCCCTCACGTGATTCACGTGATCGCCACGAGCGTGAGGCCGAGGTTGAGGACGCGAACGCCGTCGGGGAAGAGCGCGCGCAGATCGCCGGGTCCGAGCAGCCGGTTCTCGCGAGCCCACCCCTTGCCCGCGAGGTCGTAGGCGCGGCCGGCGGCATCCTCCGGGAGCCAGTGGACGAGCGGCAGCCGGGTGTGCACCTCGATCGGGAACCACCGGTTGGGCGTCGTCACGAAGACGCGCCGGCCGACGCGCAGCGCCTCCGCCACGAATCGGCGCTGCCGCTCCTCATCCCCCACGTGTTCGATCACCGCGTTCGAGAACACGATCTCGAACGAACCGTCCGCGAACGGCAGCGAGCAGGCGTCTCCCTGGACATACGGGATCGCCGGGTAGTGCCTTCGGAACCCGGTCCCGTCGTGGAGGCCGAGCGCCGTGATCCGCTCCGGCCACGGATACATCTCCTCGAAGAAGTTGTGCGTCGTGCAGCCCGACTGGCCGCCATCCTCGCCGAAGCCGACCTCGTCGGCGCCCACGTCGAGGACGGTCGTCTGCGGCGTGGGGCGAAGCTCGTCCAGGAAGAGGCGCAGCTTGCGGCGGCGCGAGCGCAGCGAAACGGCGTCGGTGAGCTTCATGTCGGCGCCGACGGTAGCGGGCGGGACGACGCGGTGCCCCTCGAGCTACGGTTCGGACAGGTGATCGAGGACGTCGTCAGCCCCACGGGGCCCTACCGCCTGCGGCTGATGTGCCGCGGCGGAACGTGGCAAGCGCCGCTCCCGGACGGCGACAGCGCAGCTGCCTGGCAGCTTCCCGACGGCCGGGTCGTCGTGCGGACAGGCTCGGAGAAGGGACTCGCCCGAGCAAGGTTCATGCTCGCCCTCGCGGACGACACATCCGGGTTCCACCGGCGCTTCGACCGCGACCCGCTACTCGGGCCGAGCGCTCGCAGGTTCGCCGGTTACCGGCCGCTGCGACTCGCCACGGTCGCCCACGCCGCCCTGCGGGCCGTGTGCGGACAGCTGATCGAGGCACGGCGGGCCGCCGCGCTCGAGCGTGCGGTTCTCCGGCGGCTGGGTACCACCGTCGCGACGAGAGAAGGGCTGCTCGAGGTTCCGCCCGCCGAGCTCCGGCGCCTCGGTCTGGCGACGTCCCGCGCGGCCACGCTCAACCGGCTCGCGCGCTCGTTCGACCTGGAACGACTGCGCGACCACGACACCACGGTCGTACTGGCCCGGCTCGCGCGGGAGCGCGGCATCGGTCCCTGGTCGGTGGGCGTGATCGCGCTCGAGGGCCTCGGCCGCTACGACCACGGGCTCGTCGGCGACCTGGGCCTGATCAAGCTCGTCGCCTCGCTGCGCGGCCGGTGGGCGGAGGCGGACGAGACGGCGGCGCTCCTCGCTCCCTACGAGGAATGGCAGGGACTTGCGGGCAACGTGCTCATGCTCGGCTGGCGGGCCGGGCTCGTCCCGGGCGCGAACCCCGACCACGGTCGGCAGGCCCGCCTGCGCGTGGGCCGGGCAGCCTAGACTCTCTCGCATGGCAGTCGACGAGCGGCGGATCGCGGTTCTCGGGACGGGCAAGATCGGCGAGGCGCTGATCGGCGGCCTCCTCTCGTCCGGCTGGCGCAAGCCGTCCGAGATCACAGCGTCGAGTAGACGCTCGGAGCGGGTGGAGGAGTTACGCGAACGCCACGGCATCGCCACCACGTCGGACAACGGCGAAGCGGTGTCGGGCGCCGCCCTCGTCGTGATCGCGGTCAAGCCGCAGGACATCGAGGCGCTGCTGGGAGAGATCGGCCATCTGATCGGCCCCGATCAGACCGTCCTCTCGGTCGCAGCCGCGATCCCGACGGCGCAGATCGAGCGGCATCTGGCGCCGGGGGTACCGGTCTGCCGGGCGATGCCGAACACGCCGGCGGTCGTCCACGAGGGGGTTGCCGGTCTGTGTGCAGGCTCCCACGCCGACGACGCGCACATCACGCTCGCCGAGGAGGCGCTCGCGCACCTCGGCGCGGTCGTCCGCGTCCCCGAGAAGCTGATGGACGCCGTCACCGCCGTCTCGGGCTCGGGGCCCGCGTACTTCGCGCTCCTCGCCGAGGCGATGATCGAGGCGGGCCTCCTGCTCGGCCTCTCCCGCGAGATCTCGACCCAGCTCGTCGTACAGACGATGCTGGGCACCGCGATGCAGATGAGAGACACACGCCTGCACCCGGTCGAGTTGCGGGAGATGGTCACCTCCCCGGGCGGCACGACGATCGCCGCGATCCGGGAGCTCGAGCAGGCCGGTGTCCGCGCGGCATTCCTGAACGCGATCCAGGCCGCCATGGTCCGGGCTCGCGAGCTCGCCGACGGCTGATTCTCTCGCGAGCGTCCTCCCGCGCGAGCAGCGAGAGCAGGGAGGGCCGGCGCCGCCCGCCGGCCCCGGGCCGCATCGTCCCACACCGGAAGAACGTTCGCCGGGCCGAGAGCACCGTCATCGGGCACCGAACGTACGGCAAACGTCCAACCAACGCGCTAGCCTCGCGCCATGAGCGAGGCGCTGCACCGCACCACCCGGCGGCTGACCCCGTTCCACGACCGCTCGCGCGGGTGGCGGCTCGGGAAGGTGATCGCGTGGCTGGCGGGGATCGCGGTCGTCGTCATCGTCTGCGAGCTGGCCGGCTTCGACGTGCGCTCGTGGTTCTCGCAGTTGTGGGACACGATGACGTCGATCTCGCTCGGCTACATCGTCGCCGGCATCACGTTCCAGACCGGTCAGACGACGCTCACCGCCGCGGGGTGGTACTTCATCCTCGCCGCCGGCTACCCGGGCGGTTCCTTCCGCTACCGGGACATCCTCGCCGCGTATGCGGCCGGAGTGGCAATGAACGGCTTCCTGCCCGCCAATATCGGAACGTTCGCGTCGCTCCTGATGTACATGTCGCTGATCCGGGGCTCGACCTTCCCCGGCATGCTCGGCGCGATGACGGTGCAGAAGATCTTCTTCACCGCGGCCGGCACCTTCGTCTACCTCTACCTCTTCCTCTCCGTGCCGGGCACGTTCAACCTCCAGCTCGGCTGGGTCGACGCGCACCGCCTGCTCGTGCCGCTCCTGATCGCCGCCGCCGTCATCCTCCTCTACCTCCTCTTCAGGCATTTCTGGCCGAAGCTACGGGGGCTGTGGGAGAAGGCCAAGCAGGGTGGGGTCATCCTCGCCACGCCGCGGCGCTACGTGACGCACGTCTTGCTCCCCTCCCTGGGCTCGTGGCTCTGCAAGCTGGCGGTGATCGGGACCTTCCTCGCCGCCTACGGGATCCCCGTCACGTTCCACTCGATCATGTCGGTGATGGGCGGCAACTCGCTCGCGAACACCGTCTCCTTCACCCCCGGGGGGGTCGGCATCACGCAGGCGGTCAACACGGCCTCGCTCTCCTCGATCACCTCGCCGGACACGGCGGCCGCGTACTCCCTCGGCCAGCAGCTGATCACGACCGCCTGGAACGTCGTTCTCGCCGCGTTCCTCGTGATCTGGGTCTTCGGCTGGACGGGCGGCAAGCAGATGATCGAGGAGTCGTACACGGGAGCCAAGGAGCGCGCCGCCGAGCAGAACGCCGCCCGCAAGACGCGCAAGGCGGAGAAGAAGGCCCAGAAAGAGGCAGACAGGGCGGAGCGGAAGGGTTCGAGAGCCTAGCGATGTGCCGCTGGCTCGCGTACTCCGGGTCGCCCGTCTCGCTGGAGGAGCTCCTCTATAGCCCCCTGCACTCGCTGATCGACCAGAGCCTGCATTCACGGCTCGGGGCGACGACGACGAACGGAGACGGCTTCGGTGTCGGCTGGTACGGCGCGGGCAAGGAGGATGCAGCCGTCTTCCACTCCACCCACCCGATCTGGAACGACCGCAACCTGCACGAGATCAGCGGCCACATCGAGTCGCAGCTCGTCTTCGCCCACATCCGCGCCTCGACGGGGACGGCCGTGCAGGAGACGAACTGCCATCCGTTCCGACACGGCCGCTGGCTCTGGATGCACAACGGTGCCATCCGCGACTTCCACACGGTCAAGCGTGATCTGGCGCTGGCGGTCGACCCGGCCCTCTACGCGGAGATCCAGGGGTCGACCGACTCCGAGCTCTTCTTCTACCTCGCCCTCAGCCTCGGGCTCGAGAACGATCCGCCGGGCGCGCTCGAGCAGGCTGTCGGGCTGATCGAGGAGACGGGCCGTCGCCACGCGGTCGAGCACCCGATCCAGATGACGGTGGCGACGACCGACGGCGAGCGCGTCTGGGCCTTCCGCTACTCGAGCGAGGGGTCCTCCCGCTCTCTCTTCTTCAGCACCCGCGTGACGACGCTGCGGCACGAGCACCCCGACAGCCCGCTCCTGCAGCGGCTCTCCGACGAGTCCCGGCTCGTCGTCTCGGAGCCGCTCGGCGACCTCCCCGGCGTCTGGAACGAGGTGCCCGAGTCGACCTGGGGCGTGATCCAGCCGGGCCAGGACGAGATCTGGCCGTTCAGGCCGCGCTCTCCGGGCTGAGCCTCGATTGCCTCAGTGGCGGAAGCCCGAGGCGGTCGTGACGTCGTGCACCGGCTGGGGCTGGCGCTGCAGACGGGGCAGCTGGCGTTCGACGTCGGCGAGCAGCAGGTCGGCCATGTCGTGGGTGAAGCCGAGCCGGACGACGACTCGGAGCGCGGCGAGGTCGGTGCGGTTGGCCGGGAACGTGTACGCGGGAACGAGCCAGCCGCGCTCGCGGAGCGCGTTCGAGACGTCGAAGACGGTGAAGTTCTCGACCCCGTCCGCGATCCGAAAGGCGAAGACCGGCAGCTCGTCGCCCCTCGTGATCAGCTCGAAGGGGCCGAGCCCGGCGATCGCCGCCGAGAGCCTCGTCGCAACGGCACGCGAGTAGAGCTGCACCTTGCGATACCCCTCGAAGCCGAGACGGAGGAAGGCGTAGTACTGCGCCACGACCTGCGCGCCCGGGCGCGAGAAGTTGAGCGCGAAGGTCGGCATGTTGTCGCCGAGGTAGTTGACCCAGAAGATGAGGTCGTCGGGCAGCGCCGCCGCGTCGCGCCAGACGATCCAGCCGACGCCGGGATAGACGAGCCCGTACTTGTGACCGGAGGCGTTGATCGACGCGACCCGGGGAAGCCGAAAGTCCCAGACGAGGTCGGGGTCGGCGAAGGGCGCGACGAAGCCGCCCGAGGCGCCGTCGACATGCACCGGGATGTCGATCCCGGTCCGCTCCTGCAGCTCGTCGAGCGCAGCACAGATCTCCGCGACGGGCTCGTAGGAGCCGTCGAAGGTGGACCCCAGCACCGCGACGACTCCGATCGTGTTCTCGTCGCAGAGCTTCACGGCCTCCTCGGCCGAGAGATGGAAGCGGTCGCCCTCCATCGGCACGAGGCGCATCTCGACGTCCCAGTAGTTCGCGAACTTCTCCCAGCAGACCTGGACGTTGATGCCCATGACGAGGTTCGGCCTGCTCGCGTCCTTGCCGGCCGCCTTACGGGCATGCTGCCAGCGGCGCTTGAGAGCCAGCCCCCCGAGCATCGCTGCCTCGCTCGAGCCGGTCGTCGAGCACCCGACCGCCTCCTTCGCCGCCGGCGCGTGCCAGAGGTTGCCGAGGATGTTGACGCAGCGCATCTCGAGCTCCGCCGTCTGCGGGTACTCGTCCTTGTCGATCATGTTCTTGTCGAGACACTCGGACATCAGCCGCTCTGCCTGCGGCTCCATCCAGGTGCTGACGAAGGTGGCGAGGTTCATGCGTGCGTTGCCGTCCAGCATCAGCTCGTCGTGGATGATCTGGTAGGCGACCTCCGGCGGCATCTCGCCGTCCGGCAGCCGGTGGCGCGGCAGGCGGTCGCCCTCCAGCGTGAAGACGGTCTGGATCGCAAGATCGTCGCTGCGCTCGACACGAGCGCTCGGGTGTTTCAGGGCCATATCGCGTCGCCTCCGGGTCGGATGTGGTCACAACCGTACGCGGAACCCGACCCACACGCACCGCTGACACGAGACGACCGCCGGCGTCGCTGTTGTCAACGACCGGCGGCCGTCGTAGGCTTGCTGCCGTGGCCAGCGTCCTTGCCCTCGTCGCCGCCTTCCTCTTCGCCCTCGCAGCAGCGCTGCAGCAGAAGGGGGCGCTCAACCTCCCGCACGTCTCGCTCGGCGATCCCAAGTCGCTCGCTGCGCTCGTCGGTCAGACGATGTGGCTGCTCGGTACGGTCGCACTACTCGCCGGGTACCTGTTCCAGGCGGCTGCACTCGACCGGGGCCGCCTCGTGATCATCCAGCCCCTGCTCGTGACGACGGTGATCTTCGCGTTGCCGCTCGGCTATTTCCTCACCCGCCAGCACGTCGGGCGGCGCGAGGTGATCGGTGCCCTCGTCATCATCCTCGGGCTCGCGTTCTTCACACTCTTCGGCAATCCAGCCGGGGGCAACGAGAACGCGTCCAACTCGGAGTGGTTCGTGACCCTTGCCGTCTGTGGCGGCCTCTCGGTGCTGCTGCTCCTCTTCGGCTCCCGCGGTGGCCTCTCGATGCGCGCGGCCGTCTACGGGACGGTGGCGGGCATCCTCTTCGGCGTCTCCGCCTCGCTGACCAAGCCGACACTCGACTACCTGCACGAGAGCGTCGGCACGATGCTCTCGCACTGGGAGTGCTACGCGCTCGCAATCGCGGGTGTACTCGGGTTCGTCCTGCAGCAGGTCTCGCTCGGCACGGGCCGGCTCGCACCGTCCGTCGCGACGGTGTCCGTCGCGAATCCGATCGTCGGCATCCTGATCGGGATCCTGCTCTTCGACGAGCGACTCAGCCGGCCCGGCTGGCACGTCGTGCTCGCCGTGATCGGGCTCGCGCTCGCTCTCGTCGGCGCCGTCGTGATCTCGCTCGCCCGCGAGACCGAGAAGGAGTCGCAGGAGGCAGCGTCGGTGACAGAGCCGACTCCGGCCACGGCCTAGCAGCCCACGTGGGCACCCCCGGGGGTTGGACAGAGGACGAGTCGCTCGCCGAGGTGAGCCGAGACGTGCGGGCTCCCCGCGCCGCCGGCATCGCGGGGCTCGTCTTCGCCGCCCTCTTCGTCGGCTCGATCCTGCTCCTGCGCGACCAGCCCGGAGCCGGCAGCACACCGGCCGAGGTCAGGCGCTGGTTCCTGCAGACCGACGCCCGGCATCTCGCGGTCGTCGGTCTCTACGCGGCGCCGTTCGCCGGGATCGCCTTTCTCTGGTTCATGGCCGTGATCCGGCAGAATCTGGGCGACCGCGAGGACCGCTTCTTCGAGACGGTGTTCCTCGGCAGCGGCCTGCTCTTCGTCGCGATGACGTTCGCGGCCGCCGCGGTCGCAGGCGGCCCGGTCGCCGCGGTCCGCTTCCAGCATGCGTCCGTTCCGAGCACGGACACGATCACTCTCGTGCGCGGTATCTCGTACACCTTCCTGTACGTGTACGGCGTGCGGGCGGCCGCCGTCTTCATGATCTCCGTCTCGACGATCGGGATGCGCACGAAGACGCTTCCCCGCTGGTTCGTCCTGCTCGGTTACGCCCTCGCACTCCTGCTGCTCGTGAGCGTGTCGTTCTCGCGGTTCGTGGTATTGCTGTTCCCGTTCTGGGTCGCGGCGCTCAGCATCGCGGTCCTCGTCGGCGGAGTGGGACGCCGGCAGCACGCCGGAGGAGCGGGCCGAGCCCGCAGCAGTTGACGCACGACGACCCACGGAGAGGATGAGGCAGATGACGACGAGTGAGAGCACGTTCCAGGAGGAGCCGCACGGCGGCGAGGAGACGGCGCGGCAGCAGGGCGCCGCCGCCACGAAGGTCGAGCACTTCACGCTGGCCGAGCGTGCCGCACGCGGCAAGGCCGAACGGGCCGCCGTCTCGCGCACCTCCCACGGCGACTGGGAGCCGCTCGCGCACCGTCCCGATCCCGTCGATCTCCTGATCGAGCAGGGCGAGACGCGCGTCCCCGAGCTCGTCCCGATCCGCCACGGGCGCATGCTCGTCTCGGCTTTCACGTTCTATCGCGGCGCCGCCTACCTGATGGCCTCCGACCTCGCGAGCGGCCCGCGCACGGGTCTCCAGACGCAGCTCTGTGGCGACGCCCACCTCTCCAACTTCGGTGCTTTCGCGGCCCCCGACCGACGCCTCGTCTTCAGCCTCAACGACTTCGACGAGACGCTGCCCGGGCCGTTCGAATGGGATGTCAAGCGACTCGTCACGAGCTTCGCCGTCGCGGGCCGCGACCGGGGCTTCGACGAGAAGACCCGCGCCAGGATCAACCTCGAGGTGGGGCGGGCCTACCGCGAGAGCCTCCGCCGCTTCGCCGGCATGCGCAACCTCGACATCTGGTACTCACGGATCGACATCGAGGACGTACTCGAGAGGATGCTGGCCGAGGCATCCCTGAAGGGCCAGAAGGCGGCCAAAGCGCGGGCCGAGGCGAATCTTGCGAAGGCGCGCACGAAGGACAGCCTCAAGGCGTTCAAGAAGCTGACCGAGGAGGTCGACGGGAAGTTGCGGATCAGGTCCGACGCGACGCTGATCGTCCCGATCGAGGACATCGCCGGTGATCGGCTCGGCCAGCTCGACGAGTTCATCCGCAGCGTGATCCGCAACTACCGCCGTACCCTCGCGGGCGACCGCCGCCGTCTGCTCGAGCGCTTCCACTACGTGCACGCAGCCCGGAAGGTCGTCGGCGTCGGCAGCGTGGGAACCCGCGCCTTCATCTGCCTGATGCTCGGCCGCGACGGCGACGATCCCCTGTTCCTGCAGTTCAAGGAGGCCCAGCGGTCCGTCCTGGAGCCGTTCCTCGGCCGCTCCGAGTTCGGTAGCGGCGGCCAGCGCGTCGTCGAGGGCCAGCGACTGATGCAGGCGGCGAGCGACATCATGCTCGGCTGGATCAGGGCCGAGGGCACCGACGGTGTCAAGCGCGACTTCTACATCCGGCAGCTCTGGGACGCAAAGGGCTCCGCCCTCGTCGATCAGTTCGAGCCCGACATCATGTTCTTCTACGGCCGGCTATGCGGCGCGGAGCTCGCCCGGGCACACGTTCGAGCCGGTGACGGCGTCGCGATCGCCAGCTACCTCGGCGGCGGCGACTCGTTCGAACGGGCCATGGGCAGGTTCGCCGAGGCGTACGCCGATCAGAACGAGCGTGACTACGCGGCGTTGAAGACGGCCGTCGAGGAGGGACGGGTTCCCGCCGAATTCGGGCTCTAGAACCCCGTTCAGGCTCGCACCACGCCCTCACCAGCCCCGGGGCGCGAGCCGGCCGTAGCCGGGCCGCGCCCCGAGCTCGCCGTCGGCGACGACGACGTGTCCGCGCACGATCGTCGTCGCCGGCCAGCCCGTCACCGTCGTTCCCTCGTAGGTCGAGTGGTCGACGTTCGAGTGGAGCAGCTCGTGCGAGATCTGCACGCGTCGCTCCGGGTCGAACACGACGACGTCGGCGTCGCGCCCGGGCAGGAGGCGGCCCTTCGTCGGCAGGCCGAACACCTCGGCCGGACGCGAGCAGCAGACCTCGACCCAACGGCGCCGCGAGATCCGACCCGTGCGGACACCGAGGTCGTGGATGAGCGCCAGCCGCACCTCGATCCCGCTCGTTCCGCGCGGAGGCACGAGCCGGCCGTTGCCGTCGGGACGCAGCCGCCGCGGCCCGTGGTCCGTGGAGACGATGTCGAGGACGCCGTTCCGGAGCCCCTGCCACTGAGCCTCGCGAGCCGCCTCGCTCCGCAGCGGCGGGCTGAGCTCGAACGCCGACCCTCGTACAGGGTCCTCGAGCAGGCTCTCGTCGAGCAGGAGGTAGTGGAGCACCGACTCGCCGAACGCGTCCTGACCGCGTTCCTTCGCGCGCGCGAGCTCGTCGACCGCAGCGGCGGCGGTGACGTGGAAGACGAGCACCCGGCAGCCGGCAAACTGGGCGATTGTCAGAGCGCGATGGGTCGCCTCACCCTCCAGCGCTGCAGGCCGTGCGTTCCCGTGGAAGCGGAGCTCGGTCCGTCCGGCCTCGACGTTCTGTCGCGTCAGCTCCTCGATCACGGCCATGTTCTCGGCATGCACGATCGCGAGACCATCCACCTCCGCCACCCGCTGCATCCCGTAGAGGAGGGCGTCGTCGGGCAGCGCGTAGCCGGGGTAGGCCATGAAGAACTTGAACGAGGGCACACCTGCCGCCGCGATCTGCGGGATCTCGGCCAGCAGCTCGCGGCTCGGCTCGCGCGGGTTGACGTGGAAGCCGTAGTCGACCACACAGGCGCCGTCGGCCTCGGTGATGCGCGCCGCGAGGCCGTCGGCGAGCGTGCGCCCCCGGTAGGGCTCGACCTGCACCTGGTCGAGGAAGGTCGTGACGCCGCCGAACGCCGCCGCCACGGAACCGGTCGTGAACGTGTCGTCGTACGCGTCCTCGTCGCGCTCGGTGCGGATGTGCACGTGACCGTCGATCGCTCCCGGGATCACGAGCATCCCCGTGGCGTCGATCTCACGCCGGCCGTGCAGGGCGTGACCGACGGCCGCAATCCGCTCTCCCTCGATCGCCACGTCCGCGATCTCATCGCGGTCGCCGTCCACGACCCATCCGCCGCGGATCACGAGGTCGAAGGCCCGCTCCTGCTCCACCGGGATCGGCCTCAGACGAGGCGTGCCACGACCGGAACCGGTCGCCGCACCGTGTTCGGGATCGGAGCCAGATCGAGCGCGTGCTCGAGCAGCTCTTCGAGCTCCGCACGCGGCGCCGGGCTGTCGAGGTGCACGGCGATCTCGATCTCCCGGAAGCCGGGGCTACCCGGCTCGACGCCGTAGGCAGCGGTCAGGTTCACGACTCCGCTCACTTCTACCGCGAGCGCCTCGATCTCGATTCCGCGAGCGGCTGCGCTGCCGGCGAGACCGACGACGAGGCACTGGCCGACGGCCGTCAGCAGCATGTCCTCCGGCGAGGGGCCCGTCCCCGTCCCCGCGAGGTCGACGGGCTCATCGCCGCGCACGACCGTCGTCCCGGGAAGCGAGGTCTCGGTGCGGTACCCGCCGAGCCAGCGGACGCGGGCGCCAAACGGACGCCGCCCGGCCTCCGGATCGTCGCGGTAACGCTCGACGATGCGCTGCACCGCCTCGAGGTCGACGCCGTTGGCAACGCCTGCCAGGGGCGGTCGGGCTTCGTCGGACATGACTCGATCCTAGCCACGCTCGCCCGTGAATCCTGAAACCGGGCCGCCTCCACAGCTACCATCGCCTTCCCGTGTCGAAGCTCTCGTTCATTGCCGTCGTCGGTGTCCTTGCCGCCATGCTCCTCGCCGCAGGGTGCGGCTCCAAGAGCAGCTCCGAGCCGTCTGCAAGCGACTGGGCAGACGGTCTCTGCACAGCGGTCTCGACGTGGACGACCTCGCTTCAGGCAACGGTCGACGACGTCAAGCAGAACGGGATCAGCAAGGACTCGCTCACGAACGCGATCGACGACGCGAAGAAGTCGACGCAGACGTTCACCGACTCGCTCGACGATCTCGGCAGGCCGAACACGGACTCCGGCCAGCAGGCGCAGGACGCCGTCAACACGCTCTCCTCGGAGATCAAGACGGACCTCCAGACGATCGAGGATGCCGTGAGCAACGCCTCCGGGATCGTGGGCATCACGAGCGCCGTGACGACGATCCAGCAGACGATCTCGAAGGCGGGCACGCAGGTGAAGGACACCGTCTCGACGCTCCAGGGGCTCGATGCGAAGGGCGAGCTGGAGCAGGCGTTCAAGGACGCACCGAGCTGCCAGAAGCTGAGCTCGTCCGGCAGCTGACAGGACGCCGCTGCGCCGTCGCGACTGGATCGGGCCCGTGCTCTGCGCGCTCGGCGCGCTCTGCATGTTCGCCGCGCTCGCGGTCGATCTCGACAGCTCCGGCGCAAAGGTGCTGATGGCGGTCGCTGCGATTCTCTTCGTGCCGGGCGCCTACGTGACGCTCGCGATGGTGCGACGCATCGCAGGCCCACCCAACTGAGCATCGCCGGCGGGACCCGGAGAATCGCCCCCCGGGTGACCCCAGAATCGTCCTTGCGGACGATGGCCGGGCCATGCAAGTTCTCTAGTGTGGCGACGGGTTGCGGTCGGGTCACGCCCGCAAAACGTCATCAGAAGGGGGACACACATGCGAAGGATGCTCGTCGCCGCCCTCGCGGTGCTCGGCGCGCTCGCGACGGTCGGAGCGGCCCAGGCCGCCAGCTGGCAGGTGGCCGCGGGCGAACAGTCACGGCCGCCGGCGGGTACGCCGAAGATGACGACGCTCAACGCGTTCTTCCCGTCGAGGCTCGTCGTCAACGCCGGCGACTCGGTCACGTTCACGAGCGCGGGGCCGCCACACACGGTCACCTACCTGGGCGGACGGCCCCCGGCGGCCCTGTTCGTTCCCGACCCGGGGAAGAGCACCTACACGGGGATCAACGACTCCACCGGGGCGCCGTTCTATTTCGACGGCCTGCCCAAGTTCATCTACAACGGCGCCGCGTTCGCGCCGATCGGTGGCAAGACGATCGTGAAGGGCGTGCCCGCGTCCAGCGGAATCCTCACGCCGGCCGGACCGAAGGCACCGCCGGCAAAGGCGATCTACACGTTCCCCAAGGCAGGGGCGTTCCAGCTCGTCTGCAACCTCCACCCGGGAATGAAGATCGATGTCGTCGTCAAGGCCGCGGGGCAGCCGGTCCCGCTGACTCCCTCGCAGGTCACCTCGAAGGCGCTCGTCGCCGTCAACAACGCCTTCGCGCAGGGCAAGGTGCTCGCGTCACGGCCGGTGCCGAAGAACACGGTCTACGCGGGCGTCGGGGGAGCGACGACGATCCTCAGCTTCTACCCGCAGGTGTTGACGGTGAAGGCGGGGACGAAGGTTCGGTTCCTCGACATGTCCCCGACCGAGGTGCACAACGTCGCCTTCGGCCCCAAGGCCTATCTCCTCGCCTTCTCGAAGAAGACGGACTTCCTGCCGACTGGCCCGAACTCGAAGAACCAGGCGACGCCGGTGTTCCCCTACGGCACCGATCCGAAGTCCGCCTATACGTATGACGGCACGAACCACGGCAACGGGTTCTTCCAGACCCAGCTGGTCTCCGGCTCCGCTGCGATCCCGCTGCCACGCGCGGTCTCGGTGACGTTCACGAAGGCGGGTACCTACCACTACATCTGCTTCCTCCACGGTCCCGACATGAGCGGGACGATCAGGGTCACACCCTGAGCGAAGACGCACGGCAGCCGATCAGGCGAGGGTCGGGAGCGCGAGCGCTCCTGGCCCTCGCTCTGTCTGCGGTCACACTCGCCGTCCCTGGCGGGCTCGCACTGCACGTCGCCGGTGCCCGCGCAGATGCCCAGCGCCACGTGGTCGAGATCTGGGTGGCGGCGGTGCCGGTGACCTGGCATGTCGTCCCGAACGAGCGGGATGCGATCGGGGGCATGCGGTTCGAACCGTCGCAGACGACCCTGCGGACGGTCGTCTATCGCCAGTTCACCCGCGACTTCGGGAAGATGGTCCCGAACGTCGAGGGCAACCGCGGCATCCAGGGACCGCTCCTCCACGCCCGGGTCGGGGACACGATCGTCGTTCACTTCCGGAACCTCGACACGGAGTTCAACCGCCCCCACTCGATGCACTTCCACGGGGTCGAGTACGCGCCCGGCTCGGACGGGGCTTACATCCCGGGATTCTCCGGTCCCGGCGCGAACGTGAAGCCGGGCCAGACGTTCACCTACCGGCTCGTCGCCGGCCCCGGCTCGGCGGGCGTCTGGCCCTATCACGACCACTCCCCGTCGATGATGGACTCGATCGCCGGAGGCATGTACGGCGCCCTCTCGATCCTCGGTCGCAGCGAGCAGGCACCCGACCGGGAGTTCGTCGTCTTCCTCGAGTCGACCCTCGGCTTCATGACGATCAACGGCCGGGCGTTCGTCGGCAACACGCCGGTCTTCCGCGCGAAGGTGGGCGAGACGGTTCAGTGGGACGTGCTCGCGCTCGGCGACGACTTCCATACGTTCCATGTCCACGGCCACCGTTGGCTCACCGCCGACGGGCCGCGGGACACGCAGACGGTCGGCCCCGCCGAGAGCTACAAGATCCGCTGGCGCGAGGACGCCCCCGGGACGTGGCTGTACCACTGCCACGTCGAGGCGCACATGATGAACGGGATGATCGGCATCTACCGGGTCAGCCCGTGATCCGCCTGCTCGTTGCTGCTGCCGTACTTGCCCTCGCCGCGGCCGCCGTCGCCTCTGCCGCCGAGGCCCCGACACGCGAAGTCGACATGCCGGGCAAGGTGTTCGACCCCACCCAGATCACGGTGCTGACGGGCACGACCGTGACCTGGCGCAACAGCGACTCGACGAACCACACGGTCACGGCGGACGGCGGCGGCTTCGATTCCGGTTACGTCGGGCCCGGCGGGAGCTTCTCGTACACGTTTGCGAGACAGGGGCGCTACGCCTACCACTGCCAGATCCACAAGTTCATGAAAGGCGAGGTAGACGTCTACTCGCTCGTGCTGACGGGACCGGGTCACCCCGTCACCGCCGGGAGCCCCGTGACGCTGTCCGGTCTCGCGTCCGCCGGGACCACCTCGGTCGCGCTCGTACAGGTGGGATCGAAGGCCCCGGTGCGCACGGTCAAGCCGCGGCCGGACGGAAGCTTCACGATCCACTTCCGCGCCCCGGCACCCGGCGCCTTCCGCGTGATCTCGGGCACAGGGACGAGCCCCCTCGTGACGGTGCAGGTCATGCCCGTCGTGAGCACGAGACGCAGCGGGCGTACGCTCGTGGTCACGACGACACCCGACCGTCCGGGTGCACGGGTCGCGCTCCAGACATACGTACGCGACCTCTTCACCTGGCGCACCGTCGCACGGACGCGGCTCTCGGCGAGCTCCCGGGCACGGCTCACGCTCCCGGCGGACAGCGAGCGGGTGCGCGTCGTCGTCCGAGGCGGCAAGGGCTGGGCAGACGGCACATCGGGCCAGATCGTGCTCCACCGCTGAGAGTCAATTTAGCTACATCTAAATTTGGGTAGAATGTCCTGGTGACATCGCCGCCGCTGGACACCCATCCGACCGGCGGCGGGCTCGTGGCGGGTGCCGAGGAGGCACTGCCGGGCGAGGCGGCGGTGCTTCGGGCGGCGGAGCGCTCGCTCAGCGGCGAGCGGCGGGGGATCCGACGGTTTTTGCCGTTCCTCGGACCGGCGTTCATCGCCTCGGTCGCGTACGTCGATCCCGGCAACTTCGCCACCAACATGGCGGCGGGAGCCAAGTACGGCTATCTGCTGCTCTGGGTCGTGCTGACCGCGAACCTGATGGCGATGCTGATCCAGTCGATGAGCGCCAAGCTCGGGATCGCAACCGGCCGCAACCTGCCCGAGGTCTGCCGCGACCGCTTCAGCCGCCGCGTCTCGTTCGGCCTCTGGATCCAGGCGGAGTTGATCGCGATGGCGACCGACATCGCCGAGTTCGTCGGCGCTGCGATCGGGATCAACCTCCTCACAGGACTCCCTCTCTTCCCCTCGGCACTCCTCACCGGCTTCGCAGCATTCGCCATCCTCGCCCTCCAGGCACACGGCTTCCGCCGTCTGGAGGCGGTCATCGCCGCCTTCGTCGGCGTGATCGTGGTCGCTTTCGGCTTCCAGGTGTTCGAGTCCGACCCGTCCCTGCCGAGCATCGCCCACGGGCTCCTCGTGCCGGGCTTCGACGGCACCGAGAGCGTGCTCCTTGCCGTCGGCATCCTCGGCGCCACCTGCATGCCGCACGTCATCTACCTCCATTCGGCGCTGACGCAGAAGCGGGTCGTCGGCACGACGGAGGAGGCGCGACGGCGGATCTTCCGGTTCGAGCTCGTCGACGTCGTGATCGCGATGTCGATCGCCGGCCTGATCAACATGAGCATGCTGATCACGGCCGCCGCCGTGTTCAACTCGCACGGGCTCCTCGAGGTGGGCGACGACCTCTCGGGCGTCTACGACGGTCTCGAGACCTATCTCGGCACCGCCGCCGCGATCATGTTCGGCGTGGCGCTCCTCGCTTCGGGACTCTCGTCCTCGAGCGTCGGCACGATGGCCGGCCAGGTCGTGATGCAGGGGTTCATCGCCCGGCGGATCCCGCTGCTCGTGCGTCGCGCCGTCACGATGGCGCCGGCGTTGATCATCGTCGCCGTCGGCGTCGACCCCTCGCGGGCGCTCGTCCTCAGCCAGGTGGTGCTCTCGTTCGGGATCCCGTTCGCGTTGATACCGCTCGTCATGTTCTGCCGCAACCGGGAGCTGATGGGCGACCTCGTCAACCGGCGCGTGACGACGGTGGCGGCGGTGGGCGTCGCCGCGGTCATCATCTGCCTCAACGCCTTCCTGCTCGAGCAGACGCTCCTCGCCTGAGGGGCAGCCCTACAGCGACGCACGCCAGGCCGCGAGGAGTTCAGCCTGCCGCTCGTCGGTCATCCCGACCCCGGCGACCGGCGGTGAGTCCGCAAGCGTTGCAGCGACCGTGTCGGCGATCGACCGGAACCGCAGGCCGAGAGCCACGGCCCGCGAGGCGTCCACCTCGGCCCAGGCAGCCCAGTCGGGATCGTCCCCGGGCCAGAGCGGAAGCTCGGGTGGGTCTACTGCCTGGGCGGCGAGGAACCCGTCGTCGACGGGGACGACGTCGAGCACGGCTCCGCTCTGCCGGGCCGCCTCCACGAGAAGATCAAAGAGCGTCACGGGCGGCAGCGGCCCCGTGGTGTTGAAGACTCCAGGGGTGCCGTCGCGTGTGAGGAGGAGTACGAACGCGCCGAGGTCGCGAGTGTCGATCGCCTGGAAGCGACGGGCCATCGAGGCAGGAAGGAGCACCTCGCCGCCGCGGGCCGCCCGGTGGACCCACCACGGAAAGCGGCCGGTGTGGTCGTGCGGGCCGACCACGTACCCGGGCCGGACAATGGTGGCACGGCTGCCGAAGGCAGCGTCGACATGGCGTTCGCAGGCGGCCTTGAGGCCGCCGTAGGTTCCGCCGTCGATCGTCTCGGTCGTCTCGTCGTCGAGGTGAGCGAGCGGCGCCGACTCGTCGGACGGCCGCGCGAGATCGGCATACACCGAGATGGTGGAGATGTAGACGTAGCGCTCGACACCGTCGGCGAGTGCCCGGGTGGAATCGCGGACGTGTCGCGGTAGGTAGCCGGACACGTCGACGCAGGCATCCCAGCGTCGCCCGGCCAGTACCTCGAGCTCACCGCCCCGGTCGGCGAGCAGGTGCTCGGCTTCGGGGAAGAGGTCTGCGCCCGTGACTCCGCGGTGGAGCAGCGTCAGCTCGTGCCCGTCGTCGAGCGCCGCCTCGACAAACGCCCGTCCGACGAACTTGGTGCCGCCGAGGACGAGGATCCTCACAGGAGCTCCGCCACGCCGCCGAGCAGGCGGTCGACCTCCTCCTCGGTGTTGTAGTGGACGATCCCGGCCCGGACGGCCCCCATCCACCCGTCGAGGCCGAGCGCCCGCATCGTCTCGACCGCGTAGTAGTTGCCCCACCACACCGCCACCTCGTGCCTGTCCGCGAGGTGGGTGGCGACCTCCTCCGAGCTGCGGCCAGGGACGTTGAAGCAGAACGTCGGCACCCGTCCCTCCATCGTCGGCAGCCCGTAGAAGTCGACGCCGTCGGGAAGTCCGTCCAGGAAGCGCTGACCGAGCGCCCGCTCGTGTGCGACCATCGCGTCCCAGCCGAGCGAATCGATGTAGCCGAATGCGGCCACCAGCCCGGCGAGCAGCTCGTGCTGGCAGGTGCCGTGCTCGTAGCGGTGGCCGATCGGCTCGTTCGCCGCCGGCCGCACCTTGTAGGGCCGCCAGGAGCCGATCACGTCTTTCTTGCCGAAGGCCATGCCCATGTGCGGCCCGTAGAACTTGTACGGCGAACAGAGCAGCACGTCGACGTCCCAGGCGGCCACGTCGATCCGGCCGTGGGGGCCGAAATGGACGGCGTCCGCCCAGGCGAGCGCCCCCACCGAGTGCGCGAGCTCCGCGATCCGGCGCACGTCTGGCGCCGTGCCGACGGAGTTCGCCGCGACCGGAAATGCCACGACGCGGGTGCGGTCGCTCAGCTTCGCGGCGAGGTCGTCGTAGTCGAGCGAGAGGTCGTCGAGGACGTCGACCGCCTCGACGACGATGCCGAGATCCTCCTGCAGCGCGAGCCAGGGTGCCACGTTGCCGTCGTGGTCGAGGCGGGTTACGAGCACCTGGTCACCGGCCCGCAGCTCGCGTGCGAGCGCCCGCGTGAGGAGGAAGTTGAGCGAGGTCATGCTCTGCCCGAACGCCACCTCGTCGCCGGAGCAACCGAGGAAGGCGCCCGCTCGCTCGTGTGCGGTCTCGACGAGAGCCGTCGTACGCTTCGACGTCGCATAGGGTGCGCCGACGTTCGCGTTGTCGCGCCGCAGGTACTCGGCGATCGCGTCGATGACCTCATCCGGGCACTGGGTGCCGCCGGGGCCGTCGAAGAAGGCGAGCCGGCGCTGCAGCGCGGTGAAACGCGCACGGACGGCGTTGACATCCAGCAGGGTTGCGCTCACGCGAGTTCCTCTCCGTTGACGGTCCAGTGGTAGGTGGGGGCGACGGTGAGCGAGGCGCCGACGAAGCAGTCGCGCTCGCCCTTGACGATCACCTCGCGCACGCTGTCGAGCAGCGCCGACCCGGCGACGGTGACCTGAACGGCCACGTCGATCTGGACGAACGCGAACCGACCGTCGCTCTCGCGGCGCGTCACGAGCCCGGAAGCGGTCGCGCTCGTCTCGGGCTCGAGCCCGGCCCGGCGGGCGTGGTAGCGGAAGCTCGTCAGGCTGCAGCGGAGCAGCGCTGCAAGCACGAGATGCTCGGGCGTCCACGCTTCTTCCTCGTTCGCGAGGGCGGTCCCGCCGCGCGAGCTCGTGGCGACCCAGCCGCGGTCGAGCGCGACCTCATAGGAGAACATCTTCGCTCGCGCCGCCATGGCTCGAGCGTATACCGTCCGGGCCGTTGCATACGGTTTCCTTCCGTGCAGCGGTTGAGACCGTTGAGTGAGGAGGAGTGCTACCTCCGGTGCTACGGGTGGCTCGGCACGGACGATGCCGTCAAGGTCGTCCCGACGGCCGAGGAGCTCCTGCAGACCTCGAGTGCAGCGCTGACGGAGCGCATCCGGCTCGCGTTCGAAGCACGGATCGAAGCGCGCGAGCCCGAAGCGGCATAACGCGTATCGCTCCTACGCCGTCGGCCGTTCCCGACGTCCTCGCGCCGGGGCTCGACGTCGTCTTCTGCGGTATCAACCCGGGCCGCTTCTCGGACGCCGCCGCCGCCCATTTCGCCAATCCGCGCAACGACTTCTGGCGCCTGCTTCACGCCGCCGGGTTCACCCCGCGCCTCTATGCGCCGGCCGAGCAGTTCGAGCTGCTCGCGCTCCGGATCGGGCTCACGAACGCTGCGCCGCGCACGACGCCGGGCTCCGGTGACCTGCGCGCCCGCGACTTCGAGGGCAGCGCAGAACGACTCGAGACGATTGCGGTCGAGCTCGAGCCGCGTTTCCTCGGGTTCGTCGGCAAGGAGGCCTACCGCGGCGTCTTCCGCGAGCGCTCCGAGCACGGCCCCCAGGAACGCCGGCTGGGGCGGACCGCGCTCTTCGTGCTTCCCTCCACCTCACCCGCGAACGCGGCGGTGCCATGGGTGGAGCGGCTGGCCAGGTTCAGGGAACTGAGGGAGCTCGTCGGATGAACGAGCTCCGGATCCGCGAGGCCGCCCGCGCGGTTCTGCTCGACCCGAACGACCGGATCCTGCTCGTCCGCTTCGAGTTCCCGACGCAGTCTCTGTGGGCGACCCCGGGAGGAGGGATCGAAGCGGGCGAGACGCCGGCGGCGGCGATCCGGAGAGAGCTCGCAGAGGAGACAGGGCTCGGCACAGTCGACGTGGGGCCACTCCTGTGGACGCGCCTCCACATCTTTCCCTTCCTCAACGGGCTCTGGGACGGCCAGCGTGAGCAGTACCACCTCGTCCGCACCCGCGCCTTCGAGCCACGGCCACGCCTCGCGTGGGAGACGTTGCACGCCGAGTTCGTCTTCGAGCTGCGCTGGTGGACGCTTCCCGAGCTCGAGGCCGCCGAGGTCGTGTTTGCTCCCCGCCGCCTCCCGGGCCTCCTGCGTTCGCTCCTCACCGATGGACCGCCCGCCGTGCCGGTCGACGCAAGCGGTTGAGTTGGCGGTGACCGTGACGCGTCAGCCGGACGAGCGCTTGGCGATCGGGAGACGCCAGTCGCGGCCGAAGGCCCGCGGCCGCAGCTTCACGCCCGGCGGCGCCTGTCGCCGCTTGTACTCGGCCCGGTCGACGAGCGCCAGCACCCGCTCGACGACGGACGCGTCGAACTCGGCCAGGAGCTCCTCGCGGGAGCGGTCGAGCTCCACGTACGCCTCGAGCACCGGGTCGAGCAGCTCGTAGGGCGGCAGCGACTGGTCGTCGCGCTGATCGGCGCGGAGCTCGGCGCTCGGCGGGCGCCCGATCGTGGAGACCGGGATCAGCTCCCGGCCGGCGCGCTCGTTCAGGTGCCGGGCGAGCCGGAAGACGTCGGTCTTGAAGACGTCCTTCAGGAGCGCGAAGCCACCGACCATGTCGCCGTACAGCGTCGCGTAGCCGACCGCCAGCTCGGACTTGTTGCCCGTCGAGACGACCAGCCAGCCGAACTTGTTCGAGAGCGCCATCACGATCGTGCCGCGCGCGCGTGCCTGCAGGTTCTCCTCCGTGAGGTCGGCCTCGCGGCCGTCGAACGACGGTGCGAGCGCGTCACCGAACGCCTGCACGACCGCCTCGATCGGGATCTCGCGGAAGTCGATTCCGAGGTTCTCGCAGACGAGCCTCGCGTCGGAGCGGGTGCCCTCGGACGAGAAGCGGGACGGCAGCGAGACGCCGTGAACGCGCTCGGGCCCGAGCGCGTCGGCGCAGATCGCCGCCGTCAGCGCGGAGTCGATGCCTCCGGAGACGGCCACGACAACCTCGTGGAAGCCGCTCTTCTCGACGTAGTCCCGGATCCCGAGACAGAGTCCCTGCCGCATCTGCTCGAGTGGCGCTGCAAAGGGGGCGATCACTGCGTCTCGCGGCACCGCCGCCGGGCGCGCCGGCGCGAGCTCGACGACGGTCACGGGCGGCGACGCGTCGCGCGAGCGCTCGAGCTCGCGGCGGCGGACGTCACGTAGCCGGCGCCCGAGTGCCTCCAGCGGGTCGACGTCGACGACGAGCAGCGTCTCCTCGAAGCCGGGCGCCCGGGCGACCACCTCGCCCTCGTCGTCGAGCACGACCGAATGCCCGTCGAAGACGAGCTCGTCCTGGCCACCGACCAGGTTGCAGAACGCGAGATAGGAGGCGGTGTCGCGCGCCCGTGTGACGAGCATCTCCTCTCGCTCCTCCGCCTTGCCGACGTGGAACGGCGACGCCGACAGGTTGACGATCAGCTGAGCGCCGGCCAGAGCGAGGTCGGTGGCGGGCGGACCGGGCTGCCAGATGTCCTCACAGATCGTCGGCCCCACGAGGACGTCCCCGCAGCGGAGCAGAAGCAGATCCCGCCCGGAGGCGAAGTAGCGGTGCTCGTCGAAGACGCCGTAGTTCGGCAGGAAGTGCTTCCGGTAGACACCGACGAGCCTGCCGTCGGAGAGGACGGCGCCTGCGTTCGCGAGGTCACGGTCGAAGAGCGGACAGCCGACGAGCGCCGTGATCCCCTCCGTCGCAGGCGCGATCTCGTCGAGTGACGCACGCGCCGCCCTGACGAAGCCCGGCCGCAGCAGCAGGTCCTCCGGCGGGTAGCCGGTGACGGCGAGCTCCGGTAAGACGACGAGGTCGGCGCCCTCGCCGCGGGCCTCGCGGATCGCGTCCACGACGAGCCGCCGGTTGCCCGCCAGATCGCCGACGACGGCGTCGAGCTGTGCAAGGGCGAGCCTCAACGCGCTCCGCCACGTTTTCGACTGCCGGTCATAAACTTCACTCTACCCGTATGACCTCTACGATCACGATCGCCCGCCGCTTCCGCGGCCCGCTCACCTCCGCCAACGGCGGCTACGCCGCGGGGCTCTTCGCTCGTGCGATCGGAGCGGACGCCTGCGAGGTGACGCTCCGCACCCCGCCGCCGCTCGATCGACCTCTCACCGTCCGCCGCGAGGACGAGCGCTGGATGTTGCTCGACGGCGACACGCTCGTCGCCGAGGCGGTTCCATGCAACCCCACCATGACCACGCCGGCGGCGCCCTCGCTCGAGGAGGTCGACGCAGCACCGCCCGCCGTCTCCGGCTGGGGTGCCGACGTCTTCCGGGAGTGCTTCGTCTGCGGTACCCGGCCGGAGCACGACGGCCTCGAGATCCACGCCCGCCCGCTCACAGGACGCGAGGACGGGCTCGTCGCCGCGGCGTGGATGGCACGCGAGGTGTCGCCCGAGGTCGTCTGGGCGGCGATCGACTGCCCCGGTGCCTACGCGCTCCAGGGCGGAGCCCGCGGCGAGCCGGTGCTCGCCCGGATCACAGGGCGCATCGACCGCCTCCCCCGCGAGGGCGAGCCCTGCGTCGTCGTGGGCTGGCCGCTCGGCGCCGAGGGCCGCAAGCTCCACGCAGCGACCGCCCTCTACGGCGAGGACGGTGAGGTGCTGGCACGCTCTCGCCAGCTCTGGATCGAGCCCCGCGAGGGGTAGCAACTCGGGTCAGACGTCGCCGCGCGAAGGGAGGACGGTTCGCGGCGTCAGCGCCACGAGCAGGCCGCCGTCCTCGTCGTAGGCCGGGAAGAGGTCGACGGTGACGTGCTTGCGGATCCCGGCCCGCGTCGTGAGCTCGAGCTCGAGCCCGAGTTTGCGGACACCCCACTCCCGCACGACGCCGATCGCGGACGTATCCGAGAGCCGCAGCGCCTCGCCGACCTCGTACCCCATCAGGTCGCGCTCCTGGAACCCCGTCAGCTCGAAGGCGCCGCGGCCGACGGCGAGGACTCGGGCGTCACGGTCACAGACGAGAAAGCCGGTCGACGGCGCCGGGTAGTAGTCCTCGAGCAGCTGGAAGACGAACCCGAAGCCGCAGTGGCGGCACTGGAGCGCCTCCGAGGCCGAGAAGCCCTCGAAGCCGTCGATGTCGACCGAGCGGTCCTTGCAGTTGGGGCAGATGTACACCGGCACGCGCCCCATCGTAGGCACCGCAGCGAGGCCGGCGGCGGATCGGGCAGACTCGGGGCATGAGTGCACCGCCCATTCTCTGGAGGCCCTCGCGGGAGCGGGTGGAGCGCTCGACGCTGACCGCCTTCGCCCGCTGGGTGGAGGAGACGCGTGGCGTCGAGGTGCCCGACTACGCGGCGCTGTGGGAGTGGTCGACCTCCGACCTGGAGGGATTCTGGGGTGCGATCTGGGAGCGGTTCGAGGTGCAGGCCTCGTCGCCCTACGAGCGGGTGCTCGGATCGCGGTCGATGCCGGGGGCGGAGTGGTTTCCCGGTACCCGCCTGAACTGGGCCGAGCATGTGCTGCGTGGGGGCGAGGACGCCGCGGTCGGGATCGTGCACGCTTCGGAGCTGCGACCGCTCGGAACGACGACGCGCGGGGAACTACGGGCGCAGGTGGCGGAGGTGGCGGCCGGGCTGCGGGCGCTCGGAATCGGGAGGGGCGACCGGGTGGTGGCATACATCCCCAACGTGGTCGAGGCGCTCGTCGCCGTGCTCGCGTGCGCGTCGATCGGGGCGATCTGGTCGTCCTGCTCCCCGGACTTCGGCGCCGCCGCAGTGATCGACCGGTTCGCGCAGATCGAGCCGAAGCTGCTGCTCGCGGTGGACGGTTACCGCTACGGCGGCAAGGACTTCGACCGGCGCGAGGTCGTGGAACAGATCCGGAAGGCGCTGCCATCGCTCGAACAGACGGTCCTGGTCGGCTACCTCGACGAGGACGCTGCGCTCGAGGGAGCCGTCAGCTGGGAGGCGCTGCGCGCGCTCGGTCTGGGTAGTGCTCCGGCCTTCGAGCAGGTCGCGTTCGGGCATCCGCTCTGGGTGCTCTACAGCTCCGGTACGACCGGCCTGCCGAAGGCGATCGTGCACGGCCACGGCGGGATCCTGCTCGAGATGCTGAAGATCATGCATCTGCACCTCGACCTGAACGGGCGCGAGCGCCTGCTCTGGTTCACGACGACCGGCTGGATGATGTGGAACTTCCTCCTCAACGGGCTCCTCACCGACGCCTCGATTGTGCTCTACGACGGCAACCCCGGCTTCCCCGACCTCGGCCGCTTCTGGGATCTCGCAGAGGAGGCGCAGGTCACGGTGCTCGGCAGTTCGGCCGCGTTCCTCGGCGCCTGCCAGAAGGCCGCGGTGCAGCCGCCGCAGGGCCGGGATCTGTCGCGTCTGGAGGCGATCGGCTCGACCGGGTCGCCGCTCTCGCCGGAGGCGTTCGCCTGGGTGGCGAAACAGCTACCCGGCGTCTGGCTGTTCTCGACCTCGGGCGGAACCGACGTCTGCACCGCCTTCGTGGGCGGTGTCCCCACCCTGCCGGTCTACCAGGGCGAGCTGCAGGCGCGCGCGCTCGGAGCCCGCATCGAGTCCTGGAGTCCCGAGGGAACGCCTCAGGTCGGGAAGGTCGGCGAGCTCGTGATCACCGAGCCGATGCCGTCGATGCCGCTGTTCTTCTGGGGCGACGCGGACGGGAGCCGCTACCACGAGAGCTACTTCGACATGTACCCGGGGATCTGGCGCCACGGCGACTGGATCGAGATCACGGACCGCGGCACCGCCGTCATCTCCGGGCGTTCCGATGCAACGATCAACCGCGGCGGCATCCGGATCGGCACCGCCGAGATCTACCGGGCCGTCCTCACGCTCGAGGAGGTCGTCGACGCGCTCGTGCTCGATCTTCCCCTTCCCGGAACCGACGGCCACATGCCGCTCTTCGTCGTCCTCGGTGACGGCGCCGACCTCGACGAGGGGCTCCGTACCCGCATTCGAGCCGTGATCCGCGAGAGCTGCTCCCCGCGCCACGTGCCAGACAGCATCGAGCAGATCGCCGAGGTCCCGCGTACGCTCTCGGGGAAAGCCCTCGAGCTCCCGGTCAAGCGCATCCTCCTCGGGCAGGCAACGGACACCGCCGTCAGCCGGGACGCACTTGCAAATCCCGCCGCCCTCGAGCCTTTCGAGCGGATGGCAGCGAAGCCACCGTACTCTCCCGGCTTGAATTCGCCGGGAGTAGTTAGTACCTGCTAACATCTCCGGGGATGAAGGCGCGGCTGCTGTCGGAGGAGAATCGCAAGTGGTGGACGGTCGCCGCCGTCTCGTTCGCCCTTTTCATGATCATGCTCGACAACACGGTCGTGAACGTGGCGCTGCCGGCGATCCAGCGCGACCTCGGGATCAGCGTCTCGGAGCTCGAATGGGTGGTGACGGGCTACGCGCTCAGCTTTGCGGTGCTGATGCTCTCCGGCGGCAAGCTCGCGGACATGTTCGGCCGACGCCGTATCTTCCTCACCGGCCTCGTGATCTTCACGATCTCCTCCCTGTTCTGCGGCCTCGCAGGCGGCGCCGGCCTCCTGATCGGAGCCCGCGTCGTCCAGGGCACCGGGGCGGCGCTGATGATGCCGGCCACCCTCTCGATCATCACGGCCACCTTCCCGCCCAAGGAGCGAGGCACGGCGCTCGGGATCTGGGCCGGCGTCTCCGCGATGGCGCTCGCGATCGGACCGCTGATCGGCGGCCTGATCACCGAGCACGTGAACTGGAACTGGGTCTTCTACATCAACGTCCCGATCGGGATCATCGGGCTCGCCGCGGGACGGATCATCATCCGGGAGTCGCGCGACACCTCTCACGAGCAGCGTCTCGACGTGCCCGGCCTCGTCACGTCCGGCATCGCGCTGTTCGCTCTCGTCTACGCCCTGATCGAGGCGAACAGCAAGGGCTGGACCTCCCCGCTGATCATCGGTCTCTTCGTCGTCGCCGCCGTCTCGGGCACGGCGTTCGTCCTGCTCGAGCTGCACCAGCGGCTGCCGATGTTCGACGTCACCCTCTTCCGCAATTCGACCTTCTCGGGCGCGAACGTCGTCGCCCTGCTGGTCTCGCTCGCGATGTTCGGGGTCTTCTTCTTCGTCTCGCTCTACATGCAGAACATCCTGGGCTACTCACCGGTGCGGGCCGGCGCCTCGTTCCTGCCGATGACGCTGCTGATCATCGTGGTCGCGCCGCTCGCGGGACGCGCGAGTGACCGGCTCGGCTCCCGCTGGCTGATGGCGGGAGGGCTGACGCTCGTCGCGATCTCCCTGCTCATCTACGCCCAGCTGCAGACCGACTCCGGCTACTTCGACCTCCTGCCGGCGATGATCCTGGGCGGGGTCGGGATGGCGAGCACGATGACTCCGATGACCGCCGCTGCCTTGAGCGCCGTGCCGGTGGACAAGGCGGGCGTCGGTTCGGGGATGCTGAACACGTTCCGGCAGGTCGGCGGCTCGCTCGGGATCGCGGTCATGGGCGCGATCCTCGCAAGCGGCGTCAAGTCGGCCGCCGCGGGCGGCGCCTCGCGCCCGGAAGCGTTCATGAACGGCCTCCACCACGCGCTCTACGTCTCGGCGGCGTTCGCATTCTGCGGCGCGCTGACGGCAGCGATCACGATTCGCAGTCACGCCCGCGAGCGGGCGGCTGCTCCCGACTCGCTCACACAGCATCCGGCATGACCGGGCCGGCACCGGCGCGGATGCCCGCGGCGGAGCGCCGGGCGGCGATCGTCGCCGCCGCGCTCGAAGTCTTCGGTTCCGGCAGCTACGCCGGCTCGACGACGGCCGAGATCGCCCGCGCGGCCGGGGTCTCGGAGCCGATCATCTACCGCCACTTCCCGTCCAAGCGGGAGCTGTGGTGCGCCTGCGTCGACGAGGCATGGCGGCTGCTGCGGGAGACTCTGGAGCGGAAGATCCTCGGTGCGACAGCACCCGGCCGACTCGTCGAGGTGGACGTCCGGAAGCGCTCGCCGTGGGCGAGCCCGCTCCTCCCGGCGCTCTGGCTCCAGGGCGTGACGGAGGCACCGGAGGACGAGGAGATCCAGCGCTTCATCCGCGCCCACGTACGGGAAGTGCATGACTACGTCGCGGGGCTGCTGAGGCGACGGCAGGAGACAGGCGACATCCCGGCAGACCGGGACGCCAACGCCGAGGCCTGGATCTTCGTCGGCGGCGGGCTGCTGCGGTCGTTCGCCGACCGCCTCGGCGGCGTCGTCACCGCCCCGGAGCTGGCGGCCGTCCGCCGCGAGCGGATGCGCTGGCTCTCGGGCGCCTGATCCGAGGGGCGCCCGATCAGAAGGGGATCCGCAAGAGCCAGAACGCGATCATCCCGGCTGCGATTGCGACCCAGAGTTGCTTCGTACGCCAGGCGGCGAGTACCGCGACGACGACAGCCGCAAGGCGGATCCCCCCCTCGCCGCTGCCGCCCTGGACGTACGGCGTCACGAGTGACGCGAAGACCGCGATCGGCACGAAATGGAGGACGCGGACCCAGAAGGCCGGCAGGTCGACCCGCAGCACGAGGCCTGCGTAACGCGAGCCGAACGTGACGGCGACCATCCCCGCGAGTGTGAGCCAGAAGCTCACGCGACCTCACGGACAGCGTCGTCGGCGTGGACCGTTCGGTCGGGCGGGGCGCCGCGCGTCAGCCACGCTCCCAGGAGGCTGCCGGCCACACCGGTGACGAGGATCGGGAGGCCGCCCGGCAACGTCCGGGCGAGCACGAACGCAACCAGGCCCGAGGCGAGCGCGACGACGAGCTCGACGCGCGTCCGCAGGAGCGGCACGAGCAGGGCCACGAACGCGAGCGGGAAGACGAGGTCGACGCCGAGGGTGGCAGGGTCCGGAAGCGCGGAGCCGATCACATAGCCGACGCCCGTCGCGATGTTCCAGGCGAGGTAGAGGCTGAGCTCGGCTCCGAGGAGGAACCAGAACGACGTCTCGCGCTCGGCTGCCGCCGCGACGCCGAACGCCTCGTCGGTGAGGAAGAACGCCGCCACCGGCCGCTGTCGCGGCCGCAGGGCGAAACGACGACCGAGCGAGACGCCGTAGAGGAGATGACGCACGTTCAGGAGCAGGGTCGTCAGCACGATCCCCGCCCCGGCGGCGCCAGAGGCGAAGAGCCCGACAGCGCTGAACTGGGCGCTGCCGGCGAAGACGAGCGCCGAGAGCGCCTGCGTCTCGATCAGACTGAGCCCGCCGGCCCGGGCCGTGATCGAGTAGGCGAGCGCGAACGGAACGACCCCGAGCCACAGCGGTGCGAGCGCGAGGAAGCCGCGACGGAACGCGGGTCGGGCCGCACCGGGAGACATCACGAGATCCTACGGCGCGCCGGTCGGTGAACCACAACGGGGTGCTTTGCACAACTTGGACCAACGACGATCGGTCGACCGCCGGCGAGACCCGGGTCGCGGGCGGGTACCCGGGGCACGGGAACGTACTCGGCTTCGCCTGCGGCCGCCTCGTCGCGCGCGCGATCACGGGCGACCGCGACCCGCTGCTCGACCTGTTCGAGCCCGCCCGGCTCCTCGGCTGAGACGCGGACTCCCGGTCGCGTTTCCCGGGTGCCCGGGACAGCGGCCTCTGGCGGGCGGGACGTCCCTCCGCGACGGTTGCGCCTGTTAGCTCTGGTGGGCGTCGATTGGATCGGAAAGGCGGTGGGCCAGATGTCGTGGAGATGGTTCGCACGTGTGGGAGCGGTGTGTCTCGTGGTGGGGAGCGTGGCGGAGCTGCTCGAGTACATCGTGTCGCCGATCGCCTCGAGCGGCGACGATGCGGCGAAGCAGGTCGCGATGGCGTCAATGCACCCCACCGCGATGGGGTGGACGCTCGCTCTCGATGCCTTGTTGCTGCTGCTCGTTCCGGGGGTCCTCTTCATCGGCTGGCTCGCCGGGGCGGGCGAGCATCGACTCCCTGCCGTCGGGACAGCGATCGCCTTCATGGCGTTCCTCGCCGCCGTCTTCCTGATCGCGAACGACGTCGTTGTGTACGAAGCGGCCCGGCTCGACACTCCGGACGCGGTGAAGATGGTGCACGGCTACCAGACGAACGCTCTCGTGACGGTGATGCTGGCCGTGTTCCTGGTCGGTTTCGCGGTCGGCTTCGTCCTGCTCGCGATCTCGTTGTGGCGCCGGCGCGCGGTCCGCGGCTGGGCCGCGGTCGCTCTGGGAATCATCCCCTTCCTCGAGTTCGCCGGGGTCGAGACCGGGGTCACGCTCATCGCGACGGCGGCGTACGCGTTGGCAGTGGTCGTCTACACGATATGCGCGATCGCCCTCCTGCAAGGGCGCGCGAACGGCGCGAGCCTGGCGTCAAGGTTCACACCGGAATCGCCCGACGTGGCCGTCGGATGACGCGAGCGACTGCTCCCGCGATAATCCGGGAATGAAGCGGCCTTCGGCTTTCGAGCTCGCCGCTCGCGGCGCCGTTGCGCTCGCCGTGCTGTTCACCGCCGCGACGCTCGTCGCCGCCGTCCGCTGGCGGCATGACGTCCACGGCATCCTGCTCGCGGCGCTCGTCGTCGTCATGCTTGCGCTGCCGATCGTCGGCGCAGCCGCTGTGCGCGCCGCTCCTCGTAACGCGGTCGGCTGGATCTTCCTGTGCGCCGGAGTGTCGTTTCCGCTCGCGATGGGCGCGTACCTCTACGCGACGGCGGCGTTCAACCACGGAGTCGACCTCCCGGACGCACGGTGGGCCGGGTGGCTGGACGGCTGGCCGTGGGTGCCGGGGCTGGCGATGATCGGGACGGTCGGGATCCTGCTGTTCCCCGACGGGCGGCTTCCGGGGCCACGGTGGCGTCCGGTGCTGTGGACGGAGATCGCGCTTCTTGCGGCGCTCACTATGTCGGCACTGTTCGGCGCTCACCTGCTCGACTTCCCCGACGAGCCAAACCCGACGGCGTTGCCGGGCGGCTTCGGCGATGGCTTCGAGAGCCTGATCGGCGTGATCGTGCTCGTCGCTCCGCTCAGCACGCTCGGGGCGACCTCCCTCCACCTCCGTCGCCGGCGGGAACGCGACCCCGGCCGTGCCCGCGCGCTTGCGCTCGTCACGCCTGCCGCCTGGCTCGTCGCCGCGTCTTGGTGGGGCTGCATCGTCGTCGCGATGCTCGGAGGAACGAGCGTCGATGTTCTACCGGTCGAATCACTCGGGATGCTCGCCGTGGCGATCACGTCATGGATCGCGATTCACCGCTACGGCCTGTTCGACACGAGGCTCGTCCTGCAGCGGAGTCTCGTCTTCGGCGGCTTGTCGCTCGGCGTCGTCCTGCTCTACCTCGGCGCCGTGTCGGCGCTCGGCGTGCTCGCCTCCGACGCCGTGGTTCGCCCGATGGCCGTCGCGCTCGCTGCATTGGCCGCGCTGCCGTTCCGCGACGTACTGCAGCGACTTGCCAACCGGCTCGTCTACGGTGCAACGGACAACCCGTACGGTGCGCTCGTACGCCTCGGCGAGCGACTTGCGGACTCCGCTGCTCCCACCGAGGTGCTCCCGGCGGCAGCGCACACGGTGCAGGAGACGCTGCGTCTCCCGTACGTCGCGATCCGGGTCGGGGACGAGATCATGGCCGGGGCAGGTACACCCGCGGGCGTGCGCCGCGAGGAGCGGCCGCTCGTGTTCGCCAACGAGACGATCGGCACGCTGGTCGTAGAAGCCCGCGACGAGCCGTTCACCCCGTCCGAGCGCGAGCTCCTCGACGGGATCACGCGGCAGGTGGCGACGGCGGTGCACGCGGTTTCGCTCACCGCCGATCTCGTCCGCTCCCGCGAGAAGCTCGTCACCGCCACCGAGGAGGAGCGTCGCCGCCTCCGCCGCGACCTCCACGACGGTCTCGGGCCTGCGCTCGCCGGCATCGTGCTCGGACTGCAGTCCGCGCGTCGTCGCCTGGACGGCGATGACGATCCTGTTGGCGAGCGCCTCGACACGCTGACCGCCCAGACGCAGGAAGCCGTCGCCGAGGTCCGACGGCTCGTCTACGGGCTGCGCCCGCCCGCGCTCGACGAGCTCGGACTTCTTGGTGCGCTCGACGAGCAGGCGAAGACGCTGGGGCCGATCACGGTGCACGGTCCAGTGGAGCGGCCGAGGCTCGGCGCTGCGGTCGAGGCAGCCGCGTACCGCATCGCTCTCGAAGCGATGACGAACGTGAATCGCCACGCGCGCGCAACGGCGTGCACGGTCCGTGTCGACGTCGACAGCGCGCTTCACCTCGAGATCGAGGACGACGGCGTCGGGCTCCCGAGCGCCTTCAACGCCGGGGTCGGGATCACATCGATGCGCGAGCGGGCGACCGAGCTCGGGGGAACGTGCACCATCGACGGTCGTCGCCCCAGCGGGACACGCGTCCGCGTCTCGATCCCGCTCGGAGCGCCGTGACCGGCACGATTCGGGTCGCGATCGCAGACGACCATCCGGTCTTCCGCGCCGGGCTGCGTGTCGTCATGCAGGACGCACCCACGCTCGAGCTCGTCGGCGAGGCGGAGAGCGGCGACGAGGCCGTGCTCCTCGCCGCCGAGCGACAACCCGACGTGCTCCTGATGGACATCCACATGCCGCCCACGAACGGTGTCGATGCGACGCGGCGTATCGCGGCGAGCCATCCCGACGTGCACGTCCTGATGCTCACGATGCTCGCCGACGACACATCGGTACTCGCAGCCATGCGTGCGGGTGCCCGCGGTTACATCCTCAAGGGGGCCGACCCCGACGAGATCGTCCGGGCCGTCACCTCGGCGGCAGCCGGCGAGGCGATCTTCAGCCCGGCGCTCGCAGCACGTATGGCCCACTTCTTCACCACAGGCCGCGCCGGTGACCCCCACCCGTTTCCCGATCTAACCCCACGCGAACGGGACATCCTCGAGCTCATCGCCGTCGGCCAGTCCAACCCGGCGATCGCGGCACAGTTGCGGCTGAGCGAGAAGACCGTCAGGAACAACGTCTCCGTCATCCTCACGAAGCTCCAAGCGCCTACGCGATCCGCCGCCGTAGCACGAGCGCGGGACGCAGGTCTCGGAACCAGCGCTCCCGCCGGGAAGACAGCCGCCTCTCTGAGGGAAGGTCACCCCCCGGAACGGCGAAACGCCCCCGGCTGCGGCTTCCGGGGGCGTTTCTGAGAGGGGCTCCTCGAGAGCGGAGCGGCAGCTGAGGCCCGTGGCTCTGCGGCCCAGACACGTACCTCTCTTGCTGACGACCGATCCTTTCGTTGCCCCGCGCTCCACAACCTGGCGTCTGGCTGCGGTGCGTGGTAGGGGGGACTGTAGGGATCCTGACTGGAAAAGTCAAGTAGCTCAGTCAAGTGATTTTCGCTACCCTGTACTTCACCAATAGTTCCCACCTTTCAGGAGCACACCTCCCCCTTCGGCGGGAGTGCGCGAACGCCGCATCTCGCCTTCACTGACACCCATGGGTACCGCCGCCGACCAGACCGGACTCCCGCGCGCGACGACGCCGTCGGCACCGACCTCCCGGCTCGGCGAACGGCTCCGCTCCCTGCGGCTCGCCGCCGGGCAGACCCAGTCGGAGCTCGCGGGCGACCGGTTCTCGAAGGAGTACATCAGCCAGATCGAGCGCGGCAAGACGCGCCCCACGCCGGAGGCGGTCGCCTGGCTCGCCGACCAGCTCGGCGTCGACGCCACGTTCCTCGGCAGCGGTGTCTCGACCGACGCGCGCGGCCGGCTGGAGGCGCTCCTCGTCCGGGCGGAGGCGCTCGTCGAAGCCCACGAGACGGCTCGGGCGGCAGAGCTCTTCGCGTCGGTGCGGCGCGAGGTGGGTGCCACGGGCTCGACCGAGCTCGAGGTGCGGGCGATCGCAGGTGAGGCGTGGGCGCGCCTCGAGGACGGAGAGCCACGAGCCGCCGTCGAGCTCCTCCTCGTCGCGCGCAATCTCGCCGAAGCGCCGCAGTTCTCCGACGTCGAGCGGGCCGACATCCTCTTCCGGCTCGGCGTCTGCCGCTACAAGCTGTCGAGCGTCGCGACGGCAGTCTCGCTGTTCGACGAAGCGCTCGCCCTCGCGGAGGCAGCAGGGCTCCCCTGCGACCTCCTCCGTGCCGACATCCTCGGCTGGCGTTCGCGCTGCCGCCGCCGCCAGCGCGACTTCGAGGCAGCGCGGGAGGACGTCGAGGCGGCGCTCGAGCTCGCCCGCAGCGCCGACGACCGCCGTGCCGTCGCCAACACCTACTTCCAGGCCTCGCTCGTCGCGGAGCGGATGGGCCAGTGGGCAACGTCACGGGCGTACGCGCAGCGCGCGAAGGCGCTGTACGAGGAGCTGAACGACGAGCGCAACGTCGGGCGCCTGATGCTCAACCTGGGCGGCCTTCAGTTCCTGCTCGGCAAACCGGACGAGGCGCTCGACCAGCTCAAGGGGTCGTTCGCAGTCGCTGTCGAGGCGGGATCCCAACCCGACGCGGCGCAGGCGGTCGGTAGCCTCGCCACGGTCTACCTTGAGCTCGGCGAGCACGAAGCGGCCGACGAGAACGCCCGCAAGGCACTGCAGCTCCTCGACGGCCGCGAGGATTTCCTCGACGAGGTCGGACAGTCGCAGCTCGTGCTCGGTCGCTCCCTGCTCGAGCGTGGCCGCCTCGACGAGGCGGATGCCTGCTTCGCCGAGGCCGACCGGGTTTTCGAGCAGATGGGCTCGCTCGGCCACCGGGCGGGTGTATGGGTCGCGCGCGGCGACCTCGCGAGTCGCCGCGGCGACGACCACGAGGCCGCCCGCCTCTACCGGATCGCCGCCGAGGCGCTCCAGGACATCCGGTTCTAGGAAGGAGACGCCAGATGCGCAGAGGACAGATCCTGCTCGTACTGGCCAACGTGGCGCTCTTCGCCGGTTGGCTGCACCAGTTCCGCAACGGCATCAGCACCTGGTCGGACGGCCACTGATCCGTCCCCGCTGAGCCGGCCGCGCGAACCCGCACGGCTACACTCGCACCGTGTCCGGTTCCGGGGTTCGCATCGTCGCGGGAGCCGTTGCTGCACTCGTCGTCGTGATCGGCGCCTCGGGGTGCGGCAGCCCGGATTCGACGAGCTCCGGTGCGATTGCCAACGATTCGGCCGGCCCTGCTCCCGCCGGCACCCTGCAGGCGCTCGCGGGGGCGAAGCCGATCGCGATGGTGCCCGGCACCTCCGACTTCGGCCCAGGGCGTAACCGCTTCTCGTTCCTCGTGATCACGTCGCAGAACAAGCTGATCGAGCGGCCGACGGCCCGGATCTGGGTGTCGCGCGGCCTCCGCCAGAAACCGTTCCAGCAGACGACGGCCCATCTCGTCACGGTGGCCGCCCCCACCGACACCTCGGTGACGGCGACGAAGATCTACGTCGCCTCGATCGAGATCCCCTCTGCCGGCAAGTACTGGCTCCTCGCCAAGCCGGAGGGCGCCACAGGGATCGCAGCGCTCGGGAACATGGTCGTCGGCAAGCATCCTGCGGCACCCGCGATCGGAGACCGCGCGATCCCGTCCAGGAATCCGGTCCTGCGCCCGGGCGTCGACCCGAAGACGGTCACGACCGCCTCGCCACCGGACCGGATCCTCCTGCAGACGACCGTTGCGAAGGCGATGGCTGCCGGACGCCCGTTCGTCGTCACCTTCGCGACGCCGCTCTACTGCCAGTCCCGCACCTGCGGGCCGGTCGTGCAGGTCGTGCAGTCCCTGGCGAGACGCTGGCAGGGGAAGGGCGTCGACTTCATCCACATCGAGATCTACAAGGACAACGACCCGGCGAAGGGTACGAACCGCTGGGTGCAACAGTGGCGGCTGCCGACGGAGCCGTTCACGTTCGTCGTCGACCGCAGCGGCGTCATCCGCGACCGCTTCGAGGGCGCCTTCAGCGCCGCCGAGCTGCAGGCCGCGGTGGAGAAGATCGCGCCGGCGTAGATCCGGGGTCGGCACCTCTCCGGCGCGGAGCGCCGACGCCGTTAGGGTTGTCCTCATGAGCCGTGTCCTCCAGTCGCTCCCCGTCGGTGAGCGGATCGGGATCGCCTTCTCCGGTGGCCTCGACACCGCCTGCGCCGTGGCATGGATCCGCGAGAAGGGCGGAATCCCGTACGCGTTCACCGCCGACCTCGGCCAGGTCGACGAGGCCGACGTCGCCGACATTCCCGAGCGCGCACTGCTCTACGGCGCCGAGCACGCCGAGATCGTCGACTGCCGCGAGCAGCTCGTCCACGAGGGGCTCGTGGCGCTCCAGTGCGGCGCCTTCCACATCTCGAGCGCCGGCAAGACGTACTTCAACACGACCCCGCTCGGTCGGGCGGTGACGGGAACGCTGCTCGTCCACGCGATGCGCCAGCACGGGGTCGAGATCTGGGGCGACGGCTCGACCTACAAGGGCAACGACATCGAGCGCTTCTTCCGCTACGGCCTGCTCACCAACCCGAACCTGCGCGTCTACAAGCCGTGGCTCGACACGGCTTTCGTGGACGAGCTCGGCGGCCGCTACGAGATGAGTGAGTGGCTGCAGGCGCGGGACCTCCCCTACCGGGCCTCGGCGGAGAAGGCGTATTCGACCGACGCCAACATCTGGGGTGCCACGCACGAGGCGAAGGAGCTGGAGCGGCTCGACGTGTCGATGTCGATCGTCGAGCCGATCATGGGCCTCGCCCACTGGGACCCGTCGGTCGAGATCGCGGCGGAGACGGTCTCCGTCGGATTCCGTGAGGGCTGGCCGGTCGCTCTCAACGGCGTCGAGCTCGCCGATCCGGTGGCGCTCGTGATGGAGGCGAACGCGATCGGCGGCCGCCACGGGCTCGGCATGTCCGACCAGATCGAGAACCGGATCATCGAGGCGAAGTCGCGCGGCATCTACGAGGCGCCGGGTATGGCGCTGCTCTTCCTCGCCTACGAACGCCTCGTCAACGCGATCCACAACGAGGCGACGATCGACAACTACCGCACGATGGGGAGGCGCCTGGGGCGCCTGCTCTACGAGGGCCGCTGGTTCGATCCGCAGTCCGTGATGCTGCGCCAGAGCCTGCAGAGCTGGATCGGACGGGCCGTCACGGGTGAGGTGACCGTCGAGCTGCGCCGCGGCGACGACTACACCGTCCTCGAGACGACGAGCCCGAACGCGACCTACCGCCCCGAGCGGCTCTCGATGGAGAACGTCGAGAGCATGTTCGGCCCCGTCGACCGGATCGGGCAGCTGACGATGCGGCTTCCCGACCTCGAGGACTCACGCGACAAGCTCGCGCTCTACGGCCGCCTCGGACTCACGCCGGCCGGCCCGTTCGAGCTCCTCGCCGCTGAGGGCGAGGCGATCGAGCCCGCGCCGAGCACGGACGCGGACTAGACCTCGCCGCCCGCCCGTTCGACGACGACGACCGGCACCCGTGCCGCCGGTGAGAGACGCAACAGCGCCCGCACGATCTCGGCGCAGTCACCCGGGGTGATCATCGTCTCGGCCTCGAGGCCGGTCCACGCGGCCATCGGCGTGTCGACGAAGCCCGGGCAGAGAGCGGTGAAGCGTACGCCGGAGCCCGCCTCCTCCCGATCGAGCGTTCGCGTGAGCGCGATCAGGGCGGCCTTGGTGGCGCCGTAGGTCGCAAGTCCCGGCGTCGGCATCGTGCCGGCGATGGAGGCGAGGTTGACAACGTGGCCACGGCGCTCGCGCAGGGCCGGCAGCGCCGCGCGGATGACGAGGAACGCGCCGCGAAGGTTGACGTTCATCTGGAGATCCCAGGCCTTGGTCGATGTCTCGGCCGTCGTCGAGGCGATCCCGATCCCGGCCGAGTTGACGAGGACGTCGAGTCCCCCGTGACGCGCCAGGTGCTCGGCGACGAGGCGGTCGCAGTCCTCCTCCTGCGAGACGTCCGCCTGGACGGCGAAGGCGTCGGGCAGACGCGCAGTCGCAGCCTCCAGCTTCTCCAGCTTGCGGCCGGCGATCGTGACCGCGTAGTCCTCGTCGGTGAGCATTGCCGCGAGTGCGAGCCCGATGCCGGAGGAGCCGCCGGTGACGAGGGCCGATCGCATGGCGCGATCCTCTCACAGGCGAAACGAAGGCCGCCAGGGGAGGCGGCCTTCGGCACATCAGGGGAGGAGAGGGGGAAGGGGGTATGTCTCTCCGTCCCCTCTGTTCGCCGTGACCGTCGCGACTCCTTCGGACGTCCATAGACTCGGATCGTGACCCGGAGACCCGCCCTGACCACGCTGGCGAAAGCGGGAGGCTGCGCCGCCAAGTACCCGGCCGCACGCCTCGAGGCCCTGCTCGCCGGGATCGTCGCGGCGGATGCGGCCGACCTGCTCGTCGGCCTCGACCCAGCGGACGACGCGGCGGTCTACCGGCTCGACGACGAGCGGGCGCTCGTCTTCACCGTCGACTTCTTCCCTCCCGTCGTCGACGACGCCCGCACGTTCGGCGCCATCGCGGCCACGAACGCGTTGAACGACGTGTTCGCGATGGGCGGCATGCCGCTGCTCGCGCTGTCGGTAACGGCCTTCCCCGAGAGCCTGCCGACCGAGATGCTCGCAGAGCTCCTCGCGGGCGCCGACGAGGCCGTCCGCAGCGCCGGCGCGATCCTCGCGGGCGGCCACACGATCCGCGACGAGGAGCCCAAGTACGGTCTCGCCGTCGTCGGCACCGTGCACCCGGACGGAATCTGGCGCAAGAGCGGTGCCCACCCCGGCGAGGCGCTGTTCCTGACCAGGCGTCTCGGGACGGGCCTCGTGCTCGAGGCGCAACGAGCCGGCAGGGCGCCCGAGGGCGCACTTGCCGCAGCGACTGCCGCGATGCTGGTTTCCGGGCGCGAGGCGGCCGATCTCCTGCGCCCGTTCTCACCGAGCGCCGCAACCGACGTCACCGGCTTCGGCCTGCTCGGGCACGCGTACGAGATGGCGCGTCGAAGCGGCGTTCGGGTCGAGCTCGACGCTGCATCGCTTCCCGCCCTGCCGGGAGCGCTCGAGCTCGCGACGAGCGGTGTCCGGACCGGCGGCGACCGGCGCAACCGCGACTATGCGGGGCCGCATGTCGAGAGCTCCGCGCCGCCCGCGCTCGAGGCACTGGCCTACGACCCGCAGACCTCCGGCGGGCTCCTCGTCTCTCTGCCTGCGGACAAGGCTCCCGTGCTCGCAGCGACGTTCGCGGCAGCAGAGCTCGATCTCTTCCGGGTGGGTCGCGTGACAGAGGGGGTCGGCGTCCTGCTCGTCTGACGCCGCCTTCGCAGACATCTCCGTACACTCGACAGCATGCGTCGACACGCAGGCTCCTTCTGGGGCAGCATCATCGCTCCGCGTGGGTTTCTCCGACTCACGGTCGCGACGATGGTGGCGATGTATTTCGTCGTCACCTCGGGAGCCTTCGTCCGCCTGACCGCATCGGGACTCGGCTGCGACAACTGGCCGCGCTGCGGAACGGCGCCGTTCCCGACGCAGGGCAACGACCACGCGATCATCGAGTTCTCGAACCGGCTCGTCGCGATCAGCGGGATCGCGCTCGCTCTCCTGACGGTGCTCGCCGCGCGCAAGGTGCCGGGTCTCTCGACGCTTGCCCGCTACGGCATGCTCGGCGCGCTCGTGGGCGCCCTTGCACAGATCCCGCTCGGCGGGATCACGATCATCTTCCACCTGAACCCACTGCTCGTGATGTCGCACTTCCTGCTCGCCCTCGTCGTGCTCGGGCTCACCGTCGTCACGTGCGTCGAGGCCTGGAGCCTCGCCTCGGGAGGCAGGGCCCGACCCGTCGACCCGCGCTGGTTCCGTCTGCTCGTGCTCTGGGTCGGCCTGCCGCTCACGGCTGCGCTCGTCGCATCCGGCGCCGTCGCAACCGCCTCGGGGCCGCATCCGGGCGCCGAGAAGGGCGTCGAGCGGCTCGGGGTTCCGATCACCGACACCGTCTACGTGCACGTTCGCGTCGCGGCTGCGTTCGGGATCGGCTTTCTCGTGCTCGGCTACGTCCTCTACCGCTGCCGTCGCTCGTATCCCGGCCTGATGCGCCTCTGGCTTGCGACGCTCGTCATGCTGGTTGGACAGATGATCCTGGGCGAGGTGCAGTATCGGAGCGCCCTCCCCTGGGGGCTCGTGCTCGTGCACGTCTTCCTCGCAGCCACGCTCTGGTCGCTCGCGGTACTCCTCGCGGTGGCGCTGGCACGACCGCCGGCAGCCGTCGCCGAGGCCGCGAGCGCAAGACCCCGGCCCGCGGCGGCGCTCGGGGAGCCGCTGCGCGAGTAGCATCTCACGATGGACGACCGGCCCGAGCTTCGCGTCGACGAGCTACCTGCACTTCGTAAGCCCGTCCTCGTGGCTGCATTCCGGGGCTGGAACGACGGCGGCCAGGCGGCGTCGCTCGCCGCGACGACGCTTGCCAAGGCGTGGGACGCGAAGCAGTTCGCCCGGATCGATCCGGAGGGGTTCGTCGACTTCCAGGCCACCCGGCCGACCGTGTCGCTCGTCGACGGGACGATGCGTCGGATCGAGTGGCCGGAGATGACGTTCTCGGCTGCCGCGGTTCCGGATGCCGATCGCGACGCAGTCATCCTCGTCGGATTCGAGCCGAACTACCGCTGGCGGAGGTTCAACGAGCTCATCGTCGGCCTCGCCCGCGACCTGGGCGTCGAGCTCGTCGTCACGCTGGGGGCGCTCCTCGCCGACGTGCCCCATACGCGCCCGTCGCCCGTCACGGGCACGGCCAGCGACATGGCGCTCGTCGAGGAGCTCGGCCTGCAGGCATCCCGCTACGAGGGGCCGACTGGGATCGTCGGGGTGCTCCAGGACTCCTGCCGGCAAGCGGGCCTCCCGGCCGTCAGCCTCTGGTCGGCCGTGCCGCACTACGTCTCGCTCGCCCCGAGCCCCCGTGCCGCGAAGGCGCTCTGCCTGCGGCTCGGGGAGCTGCTCGGGGTTCAGCTCGAGGTACGTGAGCTCGATGAGGCCGACGGGGTCTACGCCGACCAGATCAGCCAGGCCGTCGCGGCCGATCCCGAGACCGCGGAGTACGTCGAGGAGCTCGAGCGTCGATCCGACTCGATCGACGGGCTGCTCGAGGGCGACGAGCTGCCGTCGGGCGAGACGCTCGCCGCGGAGCTGTCGCGCTTCCTGCGCGACCGCGAGCAGGGAGACGGCGCGGGCAGCTGAAAGGCGACGGTCGCGGCTACGCTGCGTGCTCGGCCGGTGTCGCGTCGGCCACAGGCTCGGCCGGCGTGACGGCGACGACCTCCGCAGTCGGTGCGTCGGGCGCCACGGCGCCGTCGGTGGCGACGGTCCCTTCCGGGAGAGCATCCGTGGCCTCGGCGGGACGCCGCTTCTTGCGCCGCCGCCGCGACTTGCGCGCCGGAGTCTTCGGCGCCGGGAGGTTGTCGGCGAGAGCAGCCGCGATCTCCGTGATCTCCCCGAGCTCCTCGCGGGCCGCGTCGAGCAACGAGTTCGCGCGCGGCGTGTAGCCGTCCGCTGAGGCGAGCAGCGCAGCGCCGACTGCGAGCGGCAGCGCCCTGGCCACCTGGACGAGCTTCGCGACGTTGTCCTCGTGGCGGTGGCCACGCGAGTTGGCGACCGCGCCGAGCAGGCGCTTGGCCTCGGGGAACTCGGCGCTCGCCCGGCGGTCCTGTACCTTGCGCGTCGCCCGCGCCAGCCGCCACGTCCAGCGGGCGAGGATCTGCTCCGGGGCCTGCGCCTTGCTCTCGCCGATCGCGCGCAGGAGGATCCGCACGCCGGCAGCCCTGTCCTTCTCCCACGGCGGTGCCTGCGACACGAGCGTGACGAGATCGTCGAAATCCGCCCGCTCGACCGGCGTAGCGACGCGGTCGGCGAGAGCGGTCATCCGCAGGCGCCGGTTGGGGTTCTCGGCAGCACACGCGGCGAGGAACGTCTCGAGGGCGCCCTTGCCGGCACGGCCCTCGGTGAACTTGCGCGCGAAGTCCGCCCGCTGGTCGAACCGGATCTGGCGGCCGGCGATCGTGGCCCAGAAGCGCTGCTCGTCGTCGTCCAGGAACTTCGGGTCGACGCGCTGCCACTCTCGCTGGATCACGGCGAGCCGACGTGCGACATCGGGCGTCACCGGCACGAGCCACGGCGCCGGTGAGAGCTGACGGCGGGCGCGACGCTGCTGACGGCGGCGTGGAGCGGGTGTGACACGCGCGCCTTCGCGGTAGAAGTCCGCATCGAGCAGCGAGTGGAGCGAGACGACCCGGTCGTTGTGGGTCGAACCCTTGGTGACGAAGTCGACGACGATGCCGGCTTCCTTGCGGGAGTGCATCCGCATGATCCGGCCGATCCGCTGCTGGTAGACCCGCCGAGAGGCGGTCGGGGCGAGGTGGAAGCAGACGGTGGCACGCGGGGAGTTCCAGCCCTCGGCGAGCAGCTGGGCGTTGATGAGGACGTTGATCTCGCCGCGCTCGTACGCGGCGAGCGTCTCCGCCAGCTTCACCGGCGGCGTCTTGCCCGAGACCGCCTCGGCCCGGAGGCCGGCAGCACGGAACTCCTGCGCGAGGTTGTAGGCGTGCTCGACACCGGCCGCATAGACGATCCCCGGCGTCGAGCCGAAGCGGTCCCGGTAGAGGCTCGCGGCCGCCTGGTTGAGAGCGGCATGGTCGAGCGCGGCCGCCAAGGCGCGCTCCTCGAAGTCGCCTCCGACGATCGGCACCGAGTTGATCGCCGCCGCGGGCGGCACCCGCAGGCAGCGCAGCGGCGCGATCAGGCCGCGCCGCGCCGCGTCGGCCAGCGGGAGGTCGTCGACCGAGGCCGGGAAGACATCCGAGACCTGCTTTGCGATCAGCTGCTCGGTTGCCGTCATGCCGATGTAGACCGGGTCGCTGAAGGAGCGGATGGCGGCGCTCGTCTTCTCGCCGAGGGCGGTGTGCGCCTCGTCGCAGATGACGAGCTGGTAGGCGGTGCGCGAGAGCTCTCCGGCGTGGCGGGCGAACCAGGCATAGGTCTGGATCGTGATCGGGTCGTCGCGCAGCGGCTCCTTGCCCGCCTCGACGGCCTCGCAGAACCGCTCGCCGTAGCCCTCCGTGGTGAGGTCACGCTGGAACTGGGAGACGAGCAGGCGGCGGTGCGTGAGGATCAGGACGCCGAGATGCCGGGCGGCCTCCACGAACCCGGCGGCGGCGATCGTCTTGCCGGACGCGGTCGGGTGGCGGAAGCGGTAACGGCGCGAGGCGCCGGGGTCGGCGCCCGTGTAGCGAGACTCCTCGTCCTCGTCGTCCTCCTCGTCGAGGATGCCCGCGTCGAAGTCGTCGTCCTCCTCGTCTGCCTCGGGATCGACGGCGTCGGGGGCCGCATGACCGTTTCCGTTCCCGTTCCCGTCCTCCGCCTCGCGCTGATTCGATGCGATCAGCTCGGTCAGCATCCCGGCCAGCGCGTCCACCTGATGCCGACGCAGGTCCGTCCCGGCAGCGGTCGCAGGCGTCGCCGAGGCGAGCACCCGTTCGAGGCCCAGCATGAGGCCGTAGCGAACGCGCCAGCGGTTCGACGGCACCCGGCGGCCCTCGTCGAGCTCGACCAGCGCGTCGTCGAGCGCGGAGCGGCGCGCCGTACCGGGCGCGAGCGCGACCGCGGCATCCTCGCCCGCGTGGAGGAACGGCTCGCCGTACCAGGATCCGGCCCGGAGCGCCGCAGCTTCAAGACCCTCTGCCGGCTCCGACGGTGTTGTCGGGTTGGTTGTCACGTAAATGCATGTGCGCAGCACGCACGGTGCGTTGCTGCTGCGAGAGAAATCGGCGCGCTCCCCGTATTCGCATAGGTCGAGCTGCGCTGGGGAAAGCCTACCGCAAATCCCCCACCTGCGGGGAGGTATTTCGGGACGATCAGGCTGCCTGGTAGGACGCGAGCGGCCCGCCCAGCACCCGCTCGGACGTCCCCGTCCAGTCGAGATAGCGGGTCAGGCCGCCGTGGTAGAACGGGAAGCCGGCACCGAGGATGAGGCAGGCGTCGATCTCTGCCGCCGACGGGACGACGCTGTCGTCGAGCAGGTGGCGGCACTCGTCGGCGAGCGCCTCGAGCAGGGCCACGTGCAGCTCGTCGACCGTCACCGGTGCGTCGGCGGTGCGCACGATGTCCATCTCGCCGGCCGCGAGGTTCTCGAGCGTCGGCGAGAGCGGAAAGCGCTCGGGGAAGGCCCCGTGGAGCGTGTGGAGCACGTGGTTTGCAACCCGCGGACCGACCATCGCGAGGAGAGCCGAGGGAGGCATCGGCAGCCCGAGTCGAAGCGCCGCCTCGTCGGTCTCCTCGAACGTGTTCCCGTGCTCGAGCGCCTGCATCAGCACCGACGACTGCCGGGTGAGCAGACGGTTGACGACGAACGCCGGTGCGTCCTTCACGAGTACCCCGCGCTTGCCGAGCGTCTT
Organism: uncultured Gaiellales bacterium; assembly: GCA_964581085.1. Taxonomy (GTDB): domain Bacteria; phylum Actinomycetota; class Thermoleophilia; order Gaiellales; family Gaiellaceae; genus Gaiella. Next base: position 119,545 of record CAZOMP010000006.1, read on the forward strand.
GGCCACCGTCCACGCCGTCGCCAGCGTGGCGTCGTCGGTGCGTTCCGCGCGGACGAGCTCGACGAGCGGGAGGACGGCGACCGGGTTGAAGAAATGCATCCCGACGACACGCTCGGGGTGCTCGAGACGGGCTCCCATCTCCGTCACCGAGAGCGAGGACGTGTTCGTGACGAGCAAGCACTCGGGGCCGACGATCCGCTCCAGCGAGCCGAAGACCTCCTGCTTGACCGCGATCTCCTCGAAGACCGCCTCGATCACGAGCTCGCAGCCCCTGAAACCCGAGACGTCGTCGACGCCCTCCACGATCGAGCCGAGGAAGCGCGCCTTCCCCTCGGAGAGGCGCCCGCGCGCCACCTGCTTCTCCAGGTCGGCGCGGATCGCCGCAACCGCCTCCCGTACCCGGGCCGGCTCGACGTCCGTGATCACGAGCGGTGTCTCGAGCCGGCGCAGGAACAACGTCGCGAGCTGGGTCGCCATCAGGCCGGCACCGACGACGCCGACCTTCCGGACCGGACGGGGCTTCGCGTCGGGGATCCCGACGCCCTTCTTGACACGGCGCTCGACGAGGTCGAATGCGTAGACCCCCGCCTGCGCCTGAGGACCGGGAAGCAGGTCGGCGAGCGCATCCTCCTCGGCCCGGTAGCCATCCTCCACGCTCGAGGTCGCGGTCGCGGCGATCAGCTCGAGCGCCCTGTAGGGGGCAAGCGCAACGCCGTGCACCGCGTCGTCCACGGCGAGGCGCGCCCTGGCGCAGACGTCCGCGGCGTCGGCGAGATCGACGTCCGGTCTCCGCGCGCGGTTGGTCTCGATCGCACGGACGAGCCACTCGATCGAGTCGTCGAGAAACTCGACGTCGTCGAGCACCTCGTCCATCAGCCCGAGCTCGACCGCGTCGGCGGCAGCCAGGAGCCGGTTCTGCTTCAGCGGGTTGGCGACGATCAGCTCGACCGCGGCCGCCGCGCCGACGAGTCGTGGTACGAGCGTGGTGCCGCCCCAGGCGGGCACGATGCCGAGAAACACCTCCGGGAAGCCGAGATGGCGCACGGAGCGGGCGACGGTGCGGAAGTCGCAGTGGAGCGCGATCTCGAGGCCGCCGCCGAGCGCAACGCCGTTGACCGCGGCGAGCGTCGGGAACGGAAGCGCCCGGATGGCGCCGAACGCATCGTGGCCGGCCCGACCGCCGATCCGGGCGAGATCGGGCGACGAGGCGAGGCTGAACTCGCTCAGCTCGGCTCCCGCGGCGAAGACGAACGGCTTGCCGGTGAGCACGAGCCCGCTCCAGCTCCCGTCGTTCAGCTGCGGCACGATCGCGTTCAGCGATCCGAGCGCGGCCTGGCCGAACGTGTTCGGCTGCTGCCAGTCCTCGCCGTTGTCCATCGTCACGAGCGCCAGCGGCCCGACCCGCGTCTCGACGCGCTGGAGGTGGAACCTCGTCGGGTCAGCCATGCCGTAGGTTCTCCCACAGGAGCGCCGCGCCCATGCCGAGGCCGACGCAGAGTGCGGTGAGCCCGTAGCGAACGTCGGGACGACGCCTCAGCTCGAAGGCGAGCTGCGCCAGCAGCCGGACGCCCGTCGCGGCGAGCGGATGGCCGCAGGCGATCGCGCCCCCGTTCGGGTTGAGACGCGGATCGTCGGGCGCCACGCCCATCCGCTCGCACCAGGTCAGCACCTGTACGGCAAAGGGCTCGTTGAGCTCGAAGAGGCCGATCTCGTCGAGCGTGAGCCCCGTCCGGGCGAGCACCTTCTCCGTCGCCGGGACCGGCCCGAGACCCATCAGGTGCGGCTCCACCCCTGCGTAGGCGAACGCGACGAGTCGCATCGCCGGCTCGAGCCCGAGCTCGGCCGCCACTTCCTCCGCGACGAGCAGGCCCGCAGTCGCCCCGTCGGTCAGCCCGGCCGAGTTGCCGGCCGTGACACGACCGCCCGGCCGGAACGGCGTCCGCAGCCCGGCCAGCGCCTCGAGCGTCGTCTCGGGCCGCAGGAACTCGTCGCGCGCCGCGACACGCCAGCCTTCGTCGCCGAAGACGCTGAGCGGAACGACAGTCGCCGCCATCACCCCGTCGGGGTCCTCCCAGGCGCGCGCGGCGCGGCGCTGACTCTCGAGTGCGAAGCGATCTGCGCCCTCCCTCGTCAGCTGCGGGAACGCGTCGTGGAGGTTCTCGGCCGTCGCGCCCATCACGGCGGCGCTCTCGTCGATCAACCGCTCGCTGACGAAGCGGGGGTTGAAGTCGACCTCGGCACCCATCGCGTGATGGCCCATGTGCTCGACGCCGCCGACGACGACAGCGTCCGCGGCCCCCATCGCGATCTCGCCGGCGCCGGCGGTCGTGGCGGTGAGGGCGCCGGCGCACATCCGGTCGACGGCGAAGCCGGGAACGCTGGGCGGCAGCCCCGCGAGTAGGGCCACGTCACGACCGAGCGTGAGCCCCTGGTCGCCGACCTGCGCCGTCGCGGCGAGGATCACGTCGCCGATCCGCTCCGGAGGCAGCTGAGGGTTGCGGCGCAACAGTTCGCGCACGGCCTTCACGGCCATGTCGTCGGCGCGTGTCTTCCAGAAGAGGCCGCCCGAGCCCGCCCTTCCGAACGGAGTCCGCACGCCGTCCACGAACACGACCTCGCGCAACTCGCGGCCCATGCGAGAAGGCTAGTGATCTAGCCGCGGCGACGGGAGCGGATCATCCGGGTGCCGATCACGTCGGCGATCGCAGTCGCGATCCAGATGATGACCCCGGCCGCGACGTAGGTGCCGATGCCGCTCACCGAGACGTCGGAGACGATCAGGTTGACGATGATCAGCGAGACGATCGTCGCAGCGAGCGCGAGCAGGACTGCCAGCGAGACGGACGGATCGCGAACGAAGACGCGCAGCGCGAAGAACATCACGATCAGGTGGACGATCCAGAAGATGATCGTCGCCTCGACGATCGCAGCGGCACCGGCCGAGAAACCACCGAGGAACGCGACCGCGAGCACGATGCCGATCGCGATCCCGATCAGGGACGACGCGATCCGGATCCCGAGACGAGCGAGCATGGGCCGACCCTACACCGTCGTCGGTTCGGGCGCCACGGCCGCCGTCCCGTTGAGCTGGCGCCGCCAGCCGGCGAGGATCCGATGCACGGCTGCCGCACCGACGATCGGTTCGTCGGGAGCGAGGAGCGAGCCCGGGTGGAGGATGAACGGCCGCGTCTGGGGACCGCCGATGCCGCCGTGGAAGGAGATCAGCTCCTCGAACGCGCACCCCGTTTCGAGAGCCGGATCGTAGAAGCTCCCGATCATGATGTCCGCGACATGGCGGAAACCGTCCGTACGCAGCAGGTGCTGCGGCGCGGTCTGTGAGAAGTGCGCGAGCGGGTCCTCGCCCTCGATCCGGCCGTCGGCGAGGTAATGGGTCCCGTCGGCGCCGAGCGCGAGCGGGCCGTGCTCGGAGGAGCGCACGAGCAGCCAACCGACGTGCGGGTGGCTGCGGAGCGCCGGGATCAGGTCCGGATGGCGCTCGTTCAGCTCCTCGAGCGTGAGCCGCCGCCGCTCCTCCATCAGGTAGACGAGCCCGAGGTTGCCCGACCCCATCACGACGACGTCCCGGTCGGAGACGTCGTTCTTGGCCTTCTTCGCCTGCTTCTGGCTGCCGCCGGTCGCCTCACTCAGGGCATGGCCGACCATCGAGCCCTGCTCGTCACCGCCCGCCACGCCGCCGACGGAGCCTCGCGCCAACGACCGCTCCACGAGCTCGTCGAGCCCGTAGCCGTTGCGCTGCTTGAACGTGGCGCCCTGCGTCTGGCCGTGGTCCGAGAGGACGACGATCTCGTACGGACGGGCGGCGTAGCGCCGAGCGGCTGCGAGCCGGCCGAACTGCTGGTCGAGCTTGCGAAGCGCCTCGACGGTGTCGGCGCGCTCGAGCCCCGAGTGGTGGGCGACCTCGTCGTAGCTCGAGAAGGTGGCGTAGATCGCGGGACGCCCTTTCATCATGTCCTGCAGGACGCCGTAGACGATCAGGTCGCGCACGAAGACGCAGAGCGCGCCCCGCATGAGCGGGTAGATGCCGCCGCGGTGTCCGCGCGGCTCGACGGCTCGCCGGCGCTGCCGGCCCGCTGCGGAGAGCTCGAGCACGACCTCCCAGAAGAAGAGGACGAACAGTCGCGTGACGTTGAAGCCGTTCGAGAGGAAGGCGCGGTAGCCGGGATTCGCCTGCTTCTCCTCGTCCATGCGGCTGACGGTGAGGATGACGTGGTCGGCCTCGCCGGAGAGCAGGTTGCCGCGGCTCGCGCCACCGTCCCGGAGCAGCCCGTCGCCCGCGTGCCGACGCTCCAGCTCGGCGCAGTCGGCCGGCGCCGAGCACGTCATCGTCGTCGCGGTCTCCTTCTCGACCCAGCGAAAGGCAGGGATGTCCTCGTTCGAGCCCATCAGGATCCCGGCCTGGGAGGCGCCCGTCTGGGAGGAGAGATCCGTCTCCCATTCCGTCAGCTGGTAGTTCTCCCTGACGAGCCACCGCGCCATGTTGGGCGCGTTGCCGTCGCGCATCGCGCGTTGCAGAACCGGGAGCGCGAGCCCGTCGATCTCGAGGAAGATGATGCCCGGCACGTCCGTCACCACGCGCTCGCCGGAACGGCGGGCGATCCGCTGGATGACGCGGATCGTGTACGCGTCGTCGTCGTTGGTGCCGAAGATCACCTCGAGCACGACCGAGACCGCGGAGGCGACGAGCGCGACGCCGAGCGCCGACCAGAACGAGTCGATCTCGAGCCGGTGATCCGTGACGGCGTCTGCGGCAAGGAGCATCAGCGCATCGGCGATCAGGACGAGCAGCAGCCCGAGCACCAGCATCAGCGGCAGCCGCAGAGCCGCGATCACCGGGGGCAGGATCGCATTGAGGATGCCGATCACGGCGGCCGAGAGCAACGCCGCGAAGAAGCCGTTGATCGCGGCACCGGGGACGATCCAGGCCGCGACGAGCAGCGAGACGGTGGCAAAGAGCCACGCGGTCAGCAGGCGGAGCGGCCCGATGTGCGGTCGGGCGGGGCCCCAGACGGGGCGCTCGCCGTAGGTGACGTCGCTCATCGCCCGTCGCCGGGCAGGGACGCGCCGGGGCCGTCGAGCGGCCCCGGGCGCGTCGTGCTCGTTTCCGTCACGCGTCCTCGCCCGCGGCGGCAACGCCGACCGCGATGAGGTCCTTCGGATGGATCCACTCGTCGGCAAGCGCGAAGCCGCCCGCCGCGACGACAGCATCCCGGAACGGGATCGCCCAGACGTGCTCGAGCAGGAGGATCACCGCGGCGCTCCCCTCGGGGATCGCGTCGGAGATGTACCACGCCTCCTCCTCGTCGATCAGGTGACCGTCGGCGCCGGCGGCCGCACCGGCCTCGGCGCCCGCATCGACCGCCTCCTCGGTGCCGTAGCCGAAGCCGATCAGAGCGCCGGCGATGGCGCCGAACTCTTCCGCCTCGTCCAGGCTGAGATCGCTCGCCTGGAGCTGCGTCACGTTCCCCTCGTCGTCCTTGTGGACGAGGAGCCCGTCCACGATCCGGATGAACTCCTTCTTGCGGAGCTCATCGAGCTCCGCCGCGATCTTGCCCGTGAAGTTCGGCTCCGCGAAGCCGAGCACGAGCAGCTGTACAGGGCCCATGGCCATGGTCTTCAGTCTCCTCTCAGCTCACGCGCCGGCGAGCAGCTTCTGCTTTTGCAGGTCGAACTCGGCCTGGGTCAGGATTCCCTGATCGAGCAGCGACTTCAGGTTCGTCAGCTGCGCGACCATGTCGTCGCTGCCCGCACCGGACGGAGCTGCGGGGGCGGGGGCAGGCGGCGGGGCGGACGGGGCCTGCTGCTGCGCGTACTGCTGCTGCTGCAGGTCGGCGATCGCCGCGTTCTGTTCCTGCTCCTGGTAGGCCCGCTCGGACCCCTTCTTGCCCGCGTAGTACGCGGCGCCGCCGACGACGGCGGCCCGTGCGAGCGGCCTTCTTCGCATCATCTCGGTCTACCTCCTCTTCGTCTTCCGATCGGCCCACGGAAGTCACCGCGGACGCCCAGAGCCTAGCGATCCCGGGCCGTTCCGTCACCGGTGCGCAACCGGGTTCCCTCGATCGTGTAGTGGTGTAGCCCATGCTCCCCTACCCGGACCCACCCCTCGCCGGGGCAGGCTTCGTGCTGCGACCGTTCCGTGCCGCCGACGCCTCGGCCGCTCGAGCGCTCGAGCAGGACGAGGCTGCCGCTCGCTGGGTGCCGCCGCTGCCGGCATCGGACGGCGAGGGTGCCGTTGCCTTCTACGAGGCCTGCCGCGAGACAGACGAGCTGCTCCACCTCGTGATCGCCGCGAGCGACGACGAATATCTGGGCGAGGTGATGGTGGCACTCGGAGAGCAGGGGGTCGGCGAGCTGGGCTGCGCGCTCCTGCCGCAGGCGCGCGGACGGGGGATCGCTGCGGCGGCGCTCGGGGTGCTGACCGAATGGGCGCTCGACGTCGGCGGGCTTGCGCTGGGACGGGCGCAGGTCTTCGTTGCGACGGAGAACCGCGCCGCGCTGCGGCTGGCCGAGCGGGCGGGCTACCGGCGGGAGGGCGTGTTGCGGGCCTACTGGGACGGGGAGGACGGCCGCACCGACGTGATCGTCCTCTCGCGACTCCCGCGCGACGCAGGCTAGCTCGCGTAACGCGCGCGGGCCGAGCGGGCCGAGTACGTCGCCACGTCGGCCACGAACCCGAGCGCGACGAGCAACCAGCCCAGGCCCGAGACGCCGTCGAGCGGCCCCCAGGCGACGACGTAGGCGAGCGTCGTCCACGGCAGGAAGAGCAACCCGAGCAGCGGCAGCAGGAAGGTCGAGAAGGCAGCGTCCGGCTTCGAGCCGAAGATCCACCAGACGAGCAGCGCAAAGCGGGGGCCGATGAAGGCAGCGCCGAAGGCGAGGCAGCACATGCGCGCGAACATACAGCCCGCGGTGAGCCCGTGCAACCGGCGAGCACCTGGAGTCCTGCTACCGGTCGGTTGGGGCGCGCGTGAACAGCGCCGCCTGCCCCTGACCGACGCCGATGCAGAGCGTCGCGAGCCCGACGTGGCCGTTGCGGCGGCGGAGCTCGTGGAGGAGGCTGACGACGAGGCGGGCGCCGCTCATCCCGAGCGGGTGACCGATCGCGATCGCGCCGCCGTTGACGTTGACCCGGTCCGGGTCGAGGCCGAGCTCACCGATCACGGCGACGCTCTGCGAGGCGAAAGCCTCGTTGAGCTCCACGAGGTCGATCTCGTCGATGCTCCTGCCGGTACGGGCGAGCAGCTTCCTCACCGCCGGAACCGGCCCCATCCCCATGATCGCCGGGTCGACCCCGGCGACCGCCGAGCCCGCGAACGATGCGAATGGTTCGATCCCGAGGCTCCGGGCCCGCACCTCGCTGGCAATCACGAGTGCGGCGGCACCGTCGTTGATGCCGCTCGCGTTCCCCGCAGTGACGGTGCCGCCCTCCCGAAAGGCGGGCCGCAACGCCGCGAGTTTCTCGGCGGAGGTCTCCGGACGCGGGTGCTCGTCCCACTCGAGCTCGCCCGCAGGAACGAGCTCGTCCGCGAAGGCGCCGCGGGCATGCGCTGCGGCCCACCGCTCCTGCGAGGCGAGCGCGAACGCATCCTGCTCCTCGCGCGAGACCGCGTAGCGCTCCGCCACGTTCTCGCCCGTCTCCCCCATCGACTCGCGCGAGTAGCGCTCCTCGTAACGCGGATTGACGAAGCGCCAGCCGAGCATCGTGTCGTGAAGCGTGCGGTCGCCCCGGAGGAAGGGCGCCTCTGCCTTCGCCATGACGAGCGGCGCCCGGCTCATCGATTCGACGCCGCCGGCGACGAAGAGGTCGCCGTCTCCTGCCGCAACGGCGTGGCAGGCGCCGACGACGGCGCTCAGCCCCGATGCGCAGAGTCGGTTCACCGTCACCCCGCCGACCGTCTCCGGCAGCCCGGCGAGCAGCGCGGCGAACCGCGCCACGTTGCGGTTGTCCTCACCCGCCTGGTTGGCACAGCCGAGCCAGACGTCCTCGATCTCCGTCGCGTCCACCCCGGCCCGTTCGACCGCGGCCGCTATCGCCACCGCCGCGAGGTCGTCGGGCCGGACCGCGGCAAGTCCGCCGCCGTGGCGGCCGACCGGCGTTCGCACCGCCGAGAGGATGACGGCTCTCGTCATCTCTCGTCTCCCCCCGGGCCGCCCGTGGCGAGCGCCACGCCGAAACGGCTGGCTGTCACGGCAGCCACGTCTGCCACCGTCGCACCATCGAGCAGCTCGGTGAGGACGAGGGCGTGGTCGACAACGCGGAAGACGCAGCGCTCGGTGACGATCACGTCCACAACGCGCGCAGCGGTGAGCGGGTAGGTGCAGCTCTCGACGACCTTCGGCTCCCCCGCCGATGTCGTCGCCGTCATCGTCACGATGACGCGGCGCGCGCCCACGACGAGATCCATGGCGCCGCCGACGCCGAGGACGTCCTTGCCCGGCACGGCCCAGTTGGCGATATCGCCTTGGCAGGAGACCTGCAGCGCGCCGAGCACGGCGACGTCGACGTGGCCGCCGCGAATCATCGCGAAGCTCGTGGCGCTGTCGAAATACGACGCACCCGGCAACGCTGTCACCGGCCGTTTCGCCGCGTCGATCAGGTCCGGGTCGAGCTCCGCCTCGCCGGGCCGGGGCCCGACCCCGAGCAGGCCGTTCTCGGTGTGGATGAACACGCCGCTCTCCTCACGAAGGAAGCCGGGGATCAGGTTGGGGATGCCGATGCCGAGGTTGACGACCTCGCCCGGCTGCAGCTCCTGCGCGGCTCGGCTCGCGATCACCTGTTTCGCGTCGCCGGTCACTGCCGCACCACGAGTCGGTCGACGTAGACGTGGGGGGTCGCGACCGCCTCGGGCTCGATCCCGCCCGCGGGAAGCAGCTCGCCGACCTCGGCCACGGTCAGGCGAGCGGCGGTCGCCATGGCCGGGTTGAAGTTGCGCGCCGTGCGCCGATACCAGAGGTTGCCGAGCACGTCGCCTCGAGCCGCGTAGACGAGGGCGACGTCCGCCCGGAGCGGCTCCTCGAGCACGTGCGGCACTCCGTTGATCAGCCGCTCCTCCTTGCCGGCGGCGAGCACCGTACCCGCGCCGACGGGCGTGTAGAAGCCGCCGATGCCCGCGCCGCCCGCCCGGATCGCCTCGGCGAACGTTCCCTGGGGGAGCAGGGTCGCCTCGAGCTCACCGGCGTTGACGGCCGCCACGGCTTCCGGGTTGGAGGTGAAGTACGACGAGATCCCGCGCCGGATCCGTCCCTGGCGCAGCAGCTTGCCGAGGCCGCGGCCCGGCTCGCCGATGTTGTTCGAGACGATCGTGAGGTCGGTGGCGTCCGATGACTCGACGAGCGCGTCGATCAGGGTCAGCGGGGCGCCGACGAGGCCGAAGCCGCCGACCATGATGCTGTCGCCGCTGCGCACGCAGCCGACTGCCTCCTCCGCGCTCATCACCGTCCGCACCGTCATGGGCCAATTCTGCACGGGACCGATGGCTACACCCGAGGGACGGCCGCACCCGTAGAGTCCCGACATGGACCTCGTCGACCCCGCGGCGGAACGCTACGCGATCGCGCACACCTCGCCGCCTGACGCCCACCTCGCATCGGTGCGTGCGGAAACGGAGGCGACGATGCCGGACGCCGGCATGGCGGGAGGGCGGGTCGAGGCGAAGCTGCTCGAGATGCTCGTTGTCGCAACGGGCGCTCGGCGGGTGCTCGAGATCGGGACGTTCACCGCGGTCAGCGCCCTCTCGATCGCGTCACGGCTGCCGGAGGGCGGGAAGGTGATCACGCTCGAAGCCGACCCCGAGCATGTCGAGATCGCGCGCCGTAACATCGCGGCCAGCGCCTTTGCGGAGCGGATCGAGTTGATTCCAGGCGACGCGCTCGAGACGGTCGCGTCGCTCGAGGGCCCGTTCGAGGTCGTCTTCATCGACGCCTGGAAGCGCGACTACCCGGCCTATTTCGAGGCGGCGCTGCCGAAGCTTGCGTCAAACGGGGTGATCGTGGCCGACAACATGCTCCGCAGTGGCACCGTGCTCGAGGAGGAGCCGGCGGAGCTAGAGGCGCGCGTGCTGAGGCAGTTCGCGGCCGATGTACTCGCAGATCTGCGCGTCGACAGCGCCCTGCTGACGGTCGCCGACGGGCTGCTTCTCGCCTGGCGACGCTGAACGCCAGGCGCCTGACATCCGTGCGCGGCTAGCCCTCGCCGGCATAGGTCGTCGCCGATCCCGTCGAGCGCCGCAGGGCGGGCAAGCGGCAGGCCGCTCGCATCGCGGTTGGCCTCCCAGCATCTCCGTAGAAGGTCTCAGCTACCCGGCGGGCGCGAACGCCCATCGCCATGACGAGGTTGAAGTATCGGACATGCCTGCGCGAGTCGTGAGTACCGCTGGCTCGTGGCCGCTGTACGTCGGCGTCGATCCTAGGAGCCATCCGGATCGCGCCACGACGTGACGACCGCCAGTGGTGTCGTGTGCGGAACTCGGTAGACCTCCCGCAGAGCTCGGATGGAGAGCACCGCGATTGCGCGAAGATCGTCGTCTCCATCGGGCTGAAACGTCCGGTAGAGGTTCTGATCTGCAAGGTCGGGCGGGTTCCAGCCGAGGTCGAGCAGCTCACCGACTTGGTCGCTCGTCAGCTTGTCCTCGTCCTCGAGGTACATGTTGTGGACCGCCTCGCAGAACAGGCCGCCACGGTCGGCGGCGAACTGCACGTAGTAGTTCCGCGCGGGGTCCGCACGGATGACGACGAACTTCTCGCGGTAGTCCTCGAGGTCGTGGTAGGCCATGAGTCGGCGGAGGGCGGTCACGATCGCGAGGCGCTCGATCTCGTCGACCTCGCGCTCGAGTTCGGCGGCCATCGGGCTCTTGCTGATGTCTCTGAAGACAGTCGCGAGCGTCCGGTAGTACCAGAGCTGATCGGACTCGGGCTTGAACCGCCTCCAAAGCTCTTCCCCGTGCGTGCTGAGGTCACGGGTGATCGCCCGGGCGTTGTGGAGCTTGTCCGCCAGGGAGACCCGAATCACGGATGGTTCTGCGTCGCGCAGGTGTGCGATGTAGCGCTCTTTGCGTTCCCGCCACGGCGGCTTTGGATCCTCGTCGGTGTCGCTCGTCCCAGAGACGATGTCAGCGACCTCGGTTCCGAAGGTCGTCCGAATCTGCTCGAGCATGGGAGCGCCTCCCCCGTCTTCGACCGCGTCGTGGAGCAGCGCCGCGATGGCCTCGTCCTCGCTTCCGCCGTCTTCGAGCACAAGCGAGGCGACGCCGAGCAAGTGTGCGACATACGGGATGCGGGTCCCCTTCCGGGGCTGCGTGCGGTGGACACCGAGTGCGAGCGCGACTGCCCGCTCGAAGCGTGGCCCGAGGGCCAGCGGTGCCACCTCCTGATCGGACGGAGGGAATCTCTCGAGCGCCTCCTCGACCCTGTGCGCGCCGTCGTCACCTCCCCGTGCGAGCGCGACCTCGAACGCGAGCACCGACGCGACGATCCCATCGGCGTCGGCGAGTGCTCCCTCGGCGATCGCAGCTGCCTCGCGGAAGCGGCCCGCGCGGCGGACGATGTCCGCTCGGAGGGCAGACTGTTCGATCGCGTTCTCTCGGTCCGGCGCACCGGCGATGCCGGCCCTCTCAAGCAGTTCGGCGGCGCGAACCCGATTCATCACGGCGCCGGATTCATCGCCCTCGTCGTCGCATACCCAGGCGGCGTTCAAGGCAAGCCACCCGGCCGCCGCAAGCTCATCAGCATCCTCTGCGACGAGCGACGCCCGCGTGAAGCGGCGTGCGAGCCCGTTGGAGCTCGCCCCCAGTCCGACATCGACGTAGCGTGGGCTTCTCAAGGTGTGGTTGGCCGTTGCCGGTGCTGCGGCAAGATCAGGAGCGCAGTACGTGCAAGAGGGGCACTCCTGGATCTGGGCCCACAGGGTCGACCGCTCCATCTCTGCCGGCCGGAGATCGAGGTCAGGGCCGCCACCAAGGGTGTTCGTACTCCCGATGACGTTCTGCATCGACGTCGCTCCGCAGACGGCGCAGTCGACATCGATCTCCATCACCGTTGTCACCTCGGCCCCCTTTTTCCGGCTGAAGACTATCGCTTCAGCACGTCAGCTTCGGGCTGCGTGTCCCTTACGGCGCTTCGGGGCCGAGGAAGAACTCGTCGACGGCGTCCCACGCGGCTGGCGCCGTCTGTGGTTCGAAACCAAGCGCAGCAGCGGCTTCGGATGCCGGCGGAGACGTATCCGCAGTTCGGAAGAACGCCGTGGCCGAGACAGCTGTTACGGGATAAGTGGCAAGAATCGAAACATGCGAGACAGGGCGATAACCACGGAAACCCTGCAATCAGCATCGATGCCCGATATCTTATAACCACTTCTCCTGACAGAACAGGGTTTTATGGACGGAAAAGCTAACAAACTGCCGACAGATGAGATCTTCGCGGCTGCGGGATTGCAGGATGCTGCTGGAGCGGCGGCGAGGCGTGGCAAGCTACGCCGCATCGTTCAGGGCGTCTACACACGTGACCTGACAACGCCCCTCGATGTCCTCGTGCGCACCCGCCTCTTCGAGGTCGTGGCGGCCGTACGGCCTGGAGCGGTGATCGCGGACCGATCAGCTGTGCTCGGAGGCAAGCCAACAGCCGACAACCTTCTCTTCCTCGTCCACGACAAGATTCCGGATGTCACCTTGCCCGGCGGCATCGTACTGCGTTCTCGGCGCGGAGCCGGGGCTCTTCCGTCCGACCTGGCACTGCCGGACGGTCTGCACATGAGCGGGCAGGCACGAACTGCGCTGGAGAACATGGTTCGAAGCCGATCTCGTGGCGGCCGGACTGCTCGTACGCTTTCACGGAGCGAACTAGAGACGTGGTTGGACCGCCTGGTGAACCGGGAAGGCGACGACTGGGCGCGGAATCTCCGCGACACGGTGCACGAAATCGCCCCCGCGCTCGGGCTCGAGCGTGAAGCCACCGAGCTCGATTCGCTTCTCGACGCGTTGCTCGGCACCCGCACGGTCAAGGCCTCTTCCCCCGAACTCGCCGCGCGCCAGCGTGGTATGCCCTACGACGCGGCTCGCGTAGCCCTGTTCGATCAGCTCTTCACGCAGCTCGCCACGACCGCACCGCCGCCCGCGCTTGCCTCGAGCGGCGAGCCACGTGAGAACACACTGCCGTTCGTTGAGGCGTACTTTTCGAACTTCATCGAAGGAACGGAATTCACGTTCGAGGAAGCCGCCGCGATCGTGTACGACGGCGACGAACCCGAGAACCGCCCTGCGGACGCGCACGACATCCAAGGCACGTACGTGATCACGTCAGACATGGCTGAGATGCGCCGAACACCCACGAGCGCAGACGACCTGATCGACCTTCTTGAGCGACGGCACACCACGCTGATGGCTGGCCGACCGGAAAAGCGGCCAGGTGAGCTCAAGGTGCGGGCGAACCAGGCCGGCTCGACGCTCTTCGTGGCGCCGCGCCTCGCGCGGGGCACGCTGAAAGAGGCTTTCGCACGGTACGCCCAACTCGACGATCCCTTCGCGCGCGCCGCCTTCGTGATGTTCTTCGTTTCCGAAGTTCACCCCTTCGACGACGGCAACGGTCGAATCGCGCGGATCATGATGAACGCCGAACTCGTCGCCAGCGGGTTAGTGCGAATCGTGATCCCGACGGTGTACCGCAACAACTACCTGATGGCGCTCCGCGGGCTGAGCCACAACGGCAACACCGGGAGCTACATCGCCATGCTCTCCTTCGCTCAGCGCTACACCGCCCAGCTCGATTGCTCAACACTCACGACGGCTCAGGCGGATCTGTCCCGAACGAACGCCTTCACTGACGCGGTCGAAGCCGATGCCCACGGCGTACGACTCGTCCTTCCCTTGAGCGTGGACACGCCGATCTAAAGCGCGGCGACTGTCCTTCGACGAATCACGGAGCAGGTTGCCAGGATGGATGTTGGGAGAGATCGATATCGCGGAGCACTGCTGGGGCTGGCCACCGGCGACGCCCTTGGAACGACAGTCGAGTTCGCCGCACCGGGGACGTTCGAGCCGCTCACCGACATCGTCGGCGGCGGCCCGTTCGGGCTCGCCCCCGGCCAGTGGACCGACGACACCTCGATGGCGCTCTGTCTCGCTGAGAGCATCGTCAGCGTCGGCTGGGATCCAGCCGACCAGATGCGTCGCTACTGCGACTGGTATCGCAAGGGGCACCTCTCGAGCACCGGCAGCCTCTTCGACATCGGGATCACGACGCGCAGTGCGCTCGAGCGCTTCCTCGAAGACGGCGAACCGCTCGCAGGGCCGACTCACCCGCGAACCGCCGGCAACGGATCGATCATGCGGCTCGCCCCCGTCGCGCTGCGATACGTCAACGAGCCGGAGCTTCTGGGTGATCGTGCAGCGGAGTCGTCGAGGACGACTCACGGCGCCGCGGTTGCGGTAGATGCCTGCCGCTTCATGGCGTCGCTCCTCGCCGATGCGCTGCGCGGCGTGCCGAAGCGCGAGCTCCTGGCGGCTTCTCGCTATCCGGCGGCGACGGTCGAAGTCTCCGCCATCGCTGCCGGTTCATTCCGGGCGAAGAGCCGACCCGATCTGCCGGCGAGCGGATACGTCGTCGATACCCTCGAGGCCGCCCTCTGGGCACTCGAGAACAGCGACGACTTCCGCACCGGGGCGCTCCTCGCTGTGAACCTCGGGAACGACGCGGACACCACCGGCGCCGTGTACGGCCAGATCGCAGGTGCTGTCTACGGCGTCGGGGGGATCCCCCAGAAGTGGCGGGAGCGCATCACACTGGCGCCTACGATCATCGACCTCGCCGACCGCCTGTTCGATCTCGCCCATGCCACCTGACGCGATCGTCCCCGACTCCTACTGGGTCACGAACGGCTTGGCTGCCGGGCCCTATCCTGGCGCGCTCGACTCGACGGTCGCCGCTTCGCGAATCGAGATGTTTACCGCAGCCGGTGTTCATCTCTTCGTCGATCTGACGACGCCCGCCGACGGACTCGAGCCTTACGCGGATCTCCTCGAGCCGTCGGCTGCCCCTTCCCATATTCCAGCGGTACCCAGAATCGCCACAAACCCGCGAACAGATGCAGTACGTACACGCCTGGAGGCCCGGACGATGACCGCACAGCGCCTTGACAACGCATTTCTCGACGCAACAGCCGACTTCGCCGACGTTAGGCGCGGACTCGAGGAGCTGTGGCGACTGGTACGCGATGCTCTCCAGCCCGAAGACGATCAGGCACTCGGCCTCTTGCACGTAGGCACGGACGCAGACGTCCCCTGGGCGCACACCAACGCCGGCGAGGACAGAGTCAACCTCACGATCGAGCTTCCACCCGACGCGATCGAGCTGAACGTCGTCGGGTGGAAGGAGACGCAAGCCGACGCGCTCAAGAACTGGCTTCAGTCAGTTGCCGGCGAGAAGACGGTCGCGACCCTCGACGGCTACGAAGTGGTGGCCTTCGCGCGCGTCGCCTACAAGAAGACGCCGTCGAGCCGCCCCTGGTGGCAAGACGAGACAATCACCGAGCTCGGCCGAATCGCCGCTCCGCAATGCGACACCCGCTGGGTGACGCAACAGGTTCTCTCACTCGGCCACAAGAGCGAGGTGAAGCCGGCCTTCCACATCCGGCGACGCTGGACGCGGGACTTCGCCACGGACCTCGGCGACGAGCTTCCGGCGGCGCTCGCCGCCGAGGTCGTACGGCTCATGCCGATCCTCCGTGCGATCTGGGCAACCAGCTGAGCTCATTCAGAGCCACTCAGGATCGCCGAAGGCATCGAGGCACGCATCCCTGAAACGCTTGTCGAATGCGTGAGCCGACGTGCGATCCAGTAGAAGCATCGAGAGATAGCTCCCGTTTACCGATTCGACGAGGACGCTTACCTCGCCTCCTGCATCGGAGCGACTGACAAACGAGATTCGCTCGCCATCGAACGTCGTCGTGACTGGGCCGTATGTCTTGTCGTCGTGCGCCATCGCGAACACCTCCGTTGATCGTTTGGGAGGAAGATCGCGTAAGCCGCGACAACAATGGGCGCGTCGACCGAGAGCCCGAGAGCGTCGGCAGCACTGAACCTGCCGAAGTTCGAGAGATTTCGTCAGTCGCGTTCGACGAACGCTTCCGAGCTGTTGTGGAGCGCGTCATCGCCGGCCTCGGCGAGTCCGCGGATGAAGGCGGCGACGACGGCTGCGACGGCGGTGTCCTCTTGGCCGTCGGACTGCTCAGCAAGCCGCTCGACGCGCTCTGCGGTAGCGATCGCGTTCTCGAACCGGCCCGCCCTGCGCCAGACGTCGGCTGACAACGTCAGCACGACTTCGTCGTGCGCTTCCGTCGCCGCCTCGGTGAGCGCACGACCGAACATCTCCGCCGCCCGCTCGCGGCAGATTCGCGCGGCGTCTCTGGCGTCCTTGTCGTCGCACGCCCACGCTGCTTGCAGGAACCGCCACGCGGACTCTTCGAGGGCACCGGCGGCCTCGCTGACAAGCGCAGCGCAGAAGTACGAGCGAGCAAGCCGCGGGAGCCGCGACCTCTCCAGGACCTCGCTGTACACGGTCGACTCGACCGTCTCGCGCGCCCCGACCGGCGCCTGCCCGAGTGAGGGCGCGCAATAGCCGCACGCCTCACAGCGCTGGATCTCGAATTCCAGCGCCCACCGTGCCGGCCCCTGGGGGCGGAGGTCCAGGTCGGGCGGTCCGAACGAGCTCGTGCTCGACAGCACGGCACGCCGTGACAGGCTCCCGCAGACGGCGCAGCGAACTTCGATCTCGTGGAGGGTCGTCATGCCAACGTGTCCTCTCGCCGAGACGCGGCTCTTACGCCCAGGCTGATCATGCGTCCTCAAGGTCGTCGAGGAAGAGGTCGCCGGCGAGGAAGTCAAGAGCGGCCGGGCGAGCAAGAGGTACGCCACTGGCGTCGCGGTTCGCCTCCCAGTCGTCTCCGTAGAACGTCTCGGCGACCCAGCGGGCGCGGACGCCCATCGCCATGACGACGTTGAGGAGGTCGCCAGGGCCGACGTGCGCGATGTTCGGCAGGAAGGTCGTGAAGTGCAGGCCCTCATCGCGCCAACACCAGGAACCGAGCAGGTGCGCCCGGGTCAGGGAAGAGAGCTCGCGCCGCGTCAGCTCCGCCGCGAACCGCACCCCGTCGCGCTCGTCGATGTTCATGGGCAGGCGGAGCGCGAGCAGGACGCCGTTGCCGAGCTGCGGGTTGCGCTCACGCGTGGAGACGGTGAGAAGCGAGGTGCGGCTCTGGAACGGGAACTCGGCGCTGAGGCCGCTCGCTCCCCCGAACGTCAGCACCGAGCCGCCGCCCTGTCGCAGGATCGACGTCGTCCACTCAATCTCCTCTCCCTCCCAGGCAGACGGACGCTCGCCAGCGGGTGCGACGACGTACTCGAGCACGTTGAGCATGTCGTCGAGATCGGCGCGGGCACCGGAGCGTGGGTGCGCGCTCGCCGCGACCGCGGCACCCGTTGCCTCAGCGAGGTCGGACGCCTTGATCTGGGCGTCGGCGGCCTGGATCGCGCAGGCGAGCTTGAACGTCTGCGTCACCCAGCCAGCCGTCTCCTCGTGCACGTACATGCTCGAGGCGAGAGACACCGTCCCGGCGTCGGCGTCGATCAGATAGCCGCTCGTGGTCGCGCACGTGGCGCAGACGTTGAGCTTGGCGAGGTTCTCGTCGGTCGGGTCGAAGTCGCGCAGCAGATCCGTGCGCGCGTGCAGCCGGAAGATCTCGAACCCGTCGTCATCGAGCGCCGGGTCCGACCAAACGTGTTGCGCGAGATCCCTTCCCCACCAGTCGAAGCCGCGCTCGGTCTGGACGCTCCACTCCTCGTCGAGGGTGAACGCGTATCCGACCTCGTCGACCAGCCACACCCCGAGGTCATCCTCGCGCGGCTCCCAGGGAAGCCCCCCGGGCCGGCGATCCGCATCCTTGTGCTTCTCTGCGCTCACTTCGGCCTCCTCAGCGGTTGTCGTTGCTGACCGCGTCATCTCTGCCACCGTGCCGCTGGCCGGTTGGCGGCGGGACGAACCCGCTCTCTCGACGCTCTGTGCCCCGGTAGTCGCGGGACCGTCGCGTTTCTCTTACGCAGCCTCCCGCTTCTTGCCGAACTTGCCGCCGAGGCTCGTCGCGAGGAACCGCTCCTCAGAGATCAGTCCGCGCTCAGGCGACGATGCGGTAGACCTGGAACACCTCGGCGAGGTCGCGGTTCACGTTCGTGCCGTGCACCCTCGCGAGATTCCAGATGTACTCGGAGTTCGCGTAGCGGCGGTGCTGCTGCGAGGCGTAGCGCTCCACGGCGGCGACCTTGCGCTCGATGTGCCGCTCTTCGAGCGCGATGTAGGCCCCGTAGGAGAAGTCGAAGTTGTTCCACGGTATCTCGTAGCCGAGGATCGTCGTCCGCTTGAACGCCCGTAGACCCTCCTGCGCCACCGTCTGGTGGTCCTGGTGGACGTCGTGGTGGGACGGCTGGAAGACGACGTCCGGCCGCCACTCCTCCCAGAGCGCGACGAGAAGCTCGAGGATCTCCTGGCGGCGCTGCGGGAACTCACGCACCTCGAGGTCGTGCACCGTCAGCCGGTCCTCCGGGATCCCGAGCTCGGCGGTCGCCGCCCGAACCTCGCGCGCCAGCGTGTCCGGCGGGAAACCGGGCGGCAGCGAACGGGTCGCGATCGAGAACGCGACATAGCGGACCTCGCAGCCCGCCTCGACGAGGCGCGCCATGGTGCCGCCACAGCCGAACTCGCCGTCGTCGGTGTGCGGCGCGAGCACGAGCGCGCGCTTCCAGGCCTCTACCATCCGGGGATTCGTATCACGGCCCGCGCGACTGCGCCTCACGCGAGCGCATAGTGTTGGCCGACCGATGGCGGCTCCACTCCGGACGTTCCAGAAGCTCGGGGGAAGCGCCGCGCTCGCCCGCGGCCTCGCCGGCCAACGGCGCTTTGCCTACCTGCCGCCGGAACAGCTCGTGGAGCGCCGCGACCGCAACGTACGCCGGCTCGTGCGCTTCGCCGCGGCCACGGTGCCCTTCTACCGCGACTGGTTCCACCAGCAGGGGCTCGACCCGGGTGCGGTGGAAGGCGCCGACGACCTTCACCTGCTGCCGGTCGTCGACAAGCAGACGCTCCGGCGGGAGGGCAGCCGGCTCGTCTCGGAGTCCCGCGAGGGGCGAGCCACATTCCCGATGCAGACGAGCGGCTCTTCGGGTCTGCCCCTGACCGTCCGGCAGAGTCGCGGGCTCTTCGTCGCGAACGCGACCGCCGGCGTCCGGGAACAGCAGGCGCTCCAGGAGGCACTCCCACCGGGCGTCCCGCTGCGGATCGGATTCGTCGGCTACCCGGGCAACGCGAGCGACCAGGTACGCGGCCGACTGCGCGAGCTGGCTTTCGTGCCACGCGGGACGAGCCACGAACGGATCCACCTCTTCGAGCCGCTCGAGACGATCATCGCCGAGCTCGACCGGCTCCGCCCCACGGTGCTGATGGCGTACGGCTCGTTCATCGAGCTCCTCTTCCGCACCGCAAAGACGCGCGGCCTCGACCTCTACCGACCCGCCGTCGCGCTCACCGTCGCCGACCAGATCAGCCCCGAGGGACGCCGGGTCGCAGAGGAGGACTTCGGCGTCAGGGTGCTCTCGAAATACTCGGCCGTCGAGGCGCTACGGATCGGCTTCACCTGCCGGGAGGCGACCGGCTTCCACCTGCACGAGGACCTCGTGCACGTGCGGGTCGTCGACGACTTGGGGAACGACCTCCCCGTGGGTGAGACCGGCGAGGTACTCGTCTCGAACCTCGTCAACCACGGCACCGTGATCCTCAACTACCGGCTCGGCGACATCGGCAGCCTCGCGGGCCGACGGAGCTGCGACTGCGGCCGGACGCTGGCGCGACTCGCCACGCTCGAGGGGAGGAGCGACGACGTGATCGAGCTCGCGAACGGGCACCACATCCACTCGGCCGAGATCTGGTCGCGCCTCAAGAGCAACCCGGAGCTGATCCAGTACCAGCTCGTGCAACGCACGCACGACCGCTTCGAGCTCGAGATCGCAGCCACCGACGAGGCAACGTACGGACGGCTCGCCGCCGACCTCGTGGAGCGGCTGCGGCCCGTGCTCGGGCCGGACGCCGACGTGCAGCCGAAGTACGTCGACGCGCTCGGGCCGTTCGGCACCGGCAAGCGCCGCCAGGTCGTCTCGCACGTGACACGACCCGAGCTCGCCGTCCGCCCCACATAGACCCCGCGCGGCGCACCGCCCCGAAGGGCTGGGCGTTAGGCTTGCGCCACCAATGGCTCACCTCGCGGCTGTCCTCGGTGCGATCGGAGCGCCACTCATCCTCGTCAGCGGCCGCCGCGTCGTGATCCTCGCCGGGATCGGCGTGATTGCGATCGCGGAGGCCGTGCTCGCGGTGCAGGGGCCGACCGGCATCTCGCTCTCACACGGCGCCCTCGGACTGGCCGGGCTGTGTGTGGCCGCCGTCGTCGCCGTCGTCTTCGTGCGCCGTCCCGAGCTCGTCCCACTCGTGCTCGCGGTGGCGGCGCCCTTCAGGATGCCGCTCGATCTCGGCGCCGGGCACCGGTTCTTCGTCGGCCTGCCTCAGAACGGCGAGATCGGTCGCCTGCTCCCCCTCTACGGCTTCGTCGCGGCCGCGACACTCGCCCTCGCCTGGCGGCTCCTGCGCGACCGGGACGCGACCGTGCTGCCGCTTCCTCCCGAGATCGCGATCCCGCTCGCTGCGCTCGTCTCCTTCGCGGCGCTCTCGGTGCTCTGGTCGACCGCCGACGCAGCCGCGCAGAACCTGCTCCAGTACTTTCTCCTCCCCTTCGCGCTCATCGTCGCCGTGATCGCGCGCTCGCCGTTTCCGGCCTGGATGCCGCGCGCGCTCGCCTATACGGTCGTGGCAGTCGGCGTCCTCCTCGCCGGCATCGGCCTCGTCGAAGTGGCGACCCACCGGCTCCTCTTCTACTCGCCCGCCGTCCAGGTCGGCAACGCCTACTCGAACTTCTTCCGCGTCACCTCGCTCTTCCGCGACCCGAGCCTGTACGGCCGCCACCTCGTGATCGCGATCGCGGTCGTCCTCGTCGCGCTCTGGTACCGGCGGGTCGCGTTCCTGCTCGCCGCGGCGGCCGTCCTCTTTCTCTTCGCCGGCCTCTTCTTCTCGTACTCGCAGTCGAGCTTCGTCGCCCTCTTCGCGGTCGCGGTGTTCGTGTCGGTGATCGCGGGCGACCGCGCGGTGCGGATCGCGGCCGCGATGATCGCGGTCGTCGTGCTCGCGGGCGGCGGCGCATTCGTGGCCGACAAGGTGGCGGGCGCCTCGACGCAACGGGTGACGAGCGACCGCTCGCGGCGGGTCGAGCTGACGACGAAGGTGTTCGTCCAGCACCCGCTCGTCGGCGTCGGGCTCGGCTCCCAGCCGACGGCCAGCCAGGCCGTGTCGAAGAACGGCGGCCCGCCGACGCTCTTCGTCTCGCACACGACGCCGCTCACCGTCGCCGCGGAGCTCGGCCTCGTCGGCCTCCTTCTCTACACCGCCGTCCTCGCGGGCGCCGCCAGGGCGCTCCTGCGCGTCTACCGGCTCGAGGCGCCGTTCGGGCTGGCGCTCGCCGCGATCTTCACGACCCTCTTCGTCCACTCGCTCTTCTACGCGGGTTTCTTCGAGGACCCGGTCACCTGGCTCGTGCTCGGGATCGCTGCCAGCTTTCTGGCCGCCCGCAGCCCGGTCGGCCGCGGCGGGACGGCGGCGTGAGCCGGCGGGTCGACCGGCGGGCGGCGTTCGCCGTGCTCGGCGTGCTCGGGCTTCTCGTCGCGATCAACATCCCCTCACTCGGCTCCGATCCGTGGCCCTTCCGCACCGGTGCGGCGAAGGGCCATGGCCTGCTCGGGCCACTCGTCCGCGCCGCCGACGGCCGCTTCGATCTCGGCGTGATCCGAGCGCCGGCGCTACTCGCGGGCGTGCTCGTCGTCGTCGCCGTGCTTGTCGGCTGGCGGGCACAGACATGGCGGGCGAGCGTCCTCGCTGCCGTCTGCGTGGCAGCGATCGTGCTCGTCGTCGTACCCGCGACGCTGCTCCAGGTCGGCCTCCGCAACGGCACGGCGCCGTGGTTCCACGTCAACGACTCCACCTACCAGATCGAGCTCGCGGGCGTCCTCGTCCGTCACGGCCACACGCCCTACGGTCACGACTACCGGGGCTCGGGGCTGGAGCGCTTCTACAGCTTCGACGGCACCGTCACACCCGACGGCGCCCATCCACAGGTGGCGCTCTCCCACTTCGCCTACTTCCCCGGTACGGCTCTCACCGCCGCCGTCTGGACGCTCCTGCCGGCGCCGTTCAGCGACTACCGCATCCTCGTCCTGCTCGCGACGGTCGGCTGCTTCTTCGCCGTGCTCCTCTTCGACGCGCCTTGGCCGTGGCGGCTCGCTGTCGGCTCGGCGATCGCCGCGAGTCCGCTGCTCGTCCGCGGGGCGTGGTTCGGCACCGCCGATGCGCTCTCGATCCTGGCGCTCCTGCTTGCGTTCGCGCTCGTGACCAGGGAACGCTTCGTCTGGGCCGCGGTCGCGATCGCGGCGGCGGTGCTGCTGAAGCAGTTCGCGCTCGTCGCGCTCCCCTTCCTCCTCCTGATGCTGCTCGCACGCGGGGTCGGGCGCCGCACGCTCCTCCACGCGGCCGCCGCCTTCGCGGGCATCCTCCTCGCGGGATTGCTGCCCTTCCTGGTCGCCGATCCGGGCGCGCTCTGGAGCGACACGATCGGCTACGGCGCGGGCACCTACCGGATCGTCGGCTACGGGCTCTCGGCACTGCTCCTCGACGCGGGTATCGTCGGCGACCGCTGGGGCTCGTACCCGTTCGCACCGCTCGTGCTCGTCGTCTGGCTGCCGTTGACGGCGTGGATACTGGTGCTCGTCCGCCGCTCACGGAGCGACTGGGAGGCGGCGGCGGGCTTCGCGGTCTCGATCTTCACGCTGCTCTTCATCGCCCGCGTCTTCCAGACCTCGTACCTGATCTGGCCGCTGACCGGTATCGCGGTCGCTTTCCTGCTCGCCCAGGGCGCTCAGCGCGAGGAGCGCTCGGCGAGCGCGTAGACGCGGGCCTTCCCCGTCAGGTAGACGCGGTCGCGGTCGGCCACGATCGGGGAGTAGGTGCCGTCGGGGAACGTCCACACGAGCCGGCCGGTGCGCGCATCGAGAGCGTAGGTCGCGGCCGGCCCTCGCTTCGAGTAGCGGGCACCGTGCTGTCCGCAGTAGCTGCAGGTCGAGAGGTAGACGAGCCCGTCCATCACGGTCGGTGCCCCGTGGACGGCGGCCGGCATGGAGCGGGACCACACCTGCTTCCCCGTCGCGGCGTCGAGGGCGGCGAACGTGCCGTCGTAGGTACCGACGAAGATCTTCCGGTCCCAGACGGCCGGCGCCGTGTAGACGTAGGTGCCCACGTGCTGGGCCCAGAGCAGGTGGCCGGTGGTGGCGCCGAACGCGTAGACCGTGCCGTCCGTGTTGGACGCGAAGACGCGGCCGTAGGCGACGGCCGGGGTCGCGTAGAAGTACTCGCGGCCGAAGCGCAGCCGGGAGAACGAACGGGCCTTCCAGCGGACGGCGCCGGTGCGGGCGCTCAGGGCCGTCATCGTGCCGCTGTTGTCGCCGACGTAGAGCATCCCGGCCGCGTAGGCGACGGACGCGTTGATCTCGCCGTCGAGCCGGGTCGACCAGAGGATCTTGCCGCTGCCGAGCCCAAGTGCGTACACCCGGTGGTTCCAGGAGCCGACGTAGACCCTGCCCCCGACGACGAGCGGCGACGACTCGGACGGAATCGGCTGCGTCCAGACCGTCTTCCCGTCTCCGGCGCGCATCGCGATCACGAGGCCGGGGACCCCGCGTGGGCCGTGCGAGCACGGCCGTGGAATGAACGACTCGATCACGAGCCCGCGCGCGAGCGCGGCCGAGGCGGCCGAGCAGTAGGGAAACCGTCGCGTCCAGCGCTTCTTCCCGGTGGCGGCGTCGACGGCGTAGAAGACGCCCCTCAGCTGGCTCACGTAGACGGTGCCGTAGCCGACGACCGGCGGGTACTCGACGAGCCAGCGCGCCCGCAGCAGCCAGAGCCGCCTGTAGGGCGGGCGGTGAGCGAACGGGGAGAGGTGCGTGCGCTGTGGGTCGTACCCGAACGTGGGCCAGGGAAGCTCGTCCACGAGCCCGGGCGGTCGCGGCTTCGCCTCGGGCTTCTCCTTCGGCACGAACTCGACCGTGGAGGAGCCGACGACCTCCTTCGAGATCGTCTGCTCGTGGTACCACCAGCCGGCCGCGACCGCGAGCAGCGCCAGGACGGCCGCGACCGACACGGCGACCGCGATCCACCTGCGTCTCGTCACGGCGCGACGACCACCACCCGGGCTCCCGCTCGGTGCCCGCGGGCGGCGACGACGAGGACGTGCCCCCCGACAGCGGTCGGAGCGCGGACGCGGAACGCCGGCGGCGTCGCGAGGCCGGTGCGCTTGCCGAGCCGCCAGGTGACCCGCCGCGCGTCGGTCGAGACACGAACTTGGATCGCGCCGCCCGGCTGCACGCGAGGCGTCACGGAGACGATCTCGACGTAGCGGATGCGCACCCGTCCCGCCGGCACGACACGGGAGCGATTGCCGGCACCGTCGACGGCGGCGACCGTGAGCCCGTAACGGCCGGCCGGCAACGGGCTGCCGTCGACGCGGCCGAACCAGCGCAGCGCGCCGACGGGTTTCGTCGTGCCGCCGACGACCCGCCGCACCCCGTCGACGTACAGCATCGCCCTCGCCCGCGAGTCGATCCGGTAGCCCACCTCGACACGGTCGGCACGCCGGTCGCCGTCGGGAGAGAACACCCGCGGCTGCACGGATGTGACCCGGATCACCGGACGGGTCGTGTCGACCTGGATCGGGTTCGGCAGGACGTAGGTCTTCTCGATCAGGTCGAGCCGGACGCGGGCCCGGTAGATGCCGTCGGGTACCACCCGGCCGGCGTCGTCCTTGCCGTTCCAGTAGTAGGCCACGCGTGCGCGCTCGGGCCGTTGGCGGACGAGCTGGCGCACGTCGGTGCCCGAGCTGTCCTCGATCGCGACGCTGACGAGGTCCGGCTTGCCGACGCGGAAGGCGATCCGCGCCTTGCTCGTGGCGCAGTGGCAGACGGGCGAGAAGAGACTCG
Source organism: uncultured Gaiellales bacterium (assembly GCA_964581085.1). Taxonomy (GTDB): domain Bacteria; phylum Actinomycetota; class Thermoleophilia; order Gaiellales; family Gaiellaceae; genus Gaiella. The sequence continues at coordinate 144,720 of CAZOMP010000006.1, forward strand.
TGACGCGGGTCTGGCGAATCGGGCTCGTCTCCAGCTTGAGGGACTCCGCATAGAGGAAGGCGAGGCCGGTGGCCACGAGGAGCACCGCGACGAGGGCGGCTGGCGCGTATCTGGCCACGGCTTTCGGGATTGTAGGGTGCCTCGCGCGCCCGCCACCTGCTAATACTTCATGAAGTGAAGCGACGCGCCGATCCGTACTCCGACACGGAGATCATCGATTCCCGCGCGCCGCGGGTGAACCAGACCGTCGTCGGCCTCGTGGCGCTCCCCGCGGTCGTCAGCGGCTGGTGGCCGCTGCTCGCGCTGCTGGCGCTCCAGCTCGCGCTCGGGCTCACGATGGGCAGGCGCTGGTGCCTCCCTTGCCGCTTCTACTTCGACGTGCTGCAACCGCGCTTCGGCGAGGGTGTCCTCGAGGACAGCCGCCCGCCCCGCTTCGCGAACATGGTCGGGCTCGGGTTCCTCACGGCAGCCTCGCTCGCCTACCTCGCCGGGTGGACGGCGCTCGGCACGGTTCTCGGCGGCCTCGTCGCAGCGCTCGCGCTGCTCGCAGCCGCGACCGGCTTCTGCGCCGGCTGCAGCGCCTACCGGATCGGCTATGCGCTCACCGGCCGCCGCTTCGTCTCGTGCCCGCTGCCGCCCGCGCTGCCGGGCGAGTAGCTTCCGTTTCGCTCAGACGGCGAGCTTGTCGGCCGCCGCCGCAGCGGGCGTGAGACCACGGCGCAGGTAGCGCCGGGCCGCGAGCACGATCCCGACGAGGATCGCGGTGGCGCCGACGACCGCGACGATCGCATTCGCGTAGGGCAGGCCGAGGAGCTTCACCCCCGAGAGTGCGAACACGAGCGAGAGCGAGACGCGCAGCGCGCGGTCCGGCAGCTTCACCGTCAGCTGGCTACCGAGGAGAACACCGGGGATCGATCCGATCAGGAGCCAGCCGGTGGCGCCGAGGTCGACACTGCCCGTGACGAAGTGCCCCAGGCCCGCCACCCAGAGCAGGAGTGCCGCCTGGAAGAGATCCGTGCCGACGATCTTGGCCGCCGTGAGCGGGAAGGCGATCATCATCACGAGCCCGAAGAACGTGCCCGAGCCGACCGAGGTGAGCCCGACCACGAAGCCGCCGAAGATGCCGATCAGGACGGCGATCAGCTTGTCCCGCCGCTGCAGCAGGAACGGCGCATCGCTGCCGTGGGGGCGCAGGAACGCCTTCGTGAAGAAGCCGATCCCGCCCACCACGAGCGCGACCCCGAGCACGTCCTGGGCCGCCGACTCGTAGCCGCTGCCGTAGCGCTGCGAGAGCCAGAACGAGATGGTCACCCCGAGCAGCGAGAACGGCGCCGATCCGATCAACATCCACATCGCGAGCCGGGCGTGCACGTGGCCGAGTTGACGATGCCGCACGGCGCCGAACGACTTGAAGATGGCCCCGTGCAGGATGTCCGTGCCGATCGCGACGGTCGGCTTGAAGCCGAAGAGGAGCACCAGCATCGGCGTCATCAGGGAGCCGCCGCCCATGCCGGTCATGCCGACGAGCAGTCCGATCAGCAGACCGGCGAGCGACAGCTTCCACTCCACTACCTGACCGCCGGCTCCACCTCGGCCAGCAGCATCTCCCTGAGCGTGTCCCCGCGCAGGCCGAGACGGAGCGTCTCGAGCGGAATCACCTCGTCGGGCGGGATGTTGCCCAGATTGACGTTCGGCCCGAACTGCTTCACGAACCACGCCTGCGACGCCTTCGTGGGCGCCTCGAAGATGAGCGACTCGACCGGGACGCCGTGGGCGATCTCGTCGATCAGGCCCGTTCGCATGTCGCCGTCCTTGCGGAAGATCCCGGCCGTACCGCCCTCGCGGGCCTCGGTGATCACCCGCCACGAGCCTGCCTCGAGCTCCTCCCTGATCCAGTCGACCCACTGGTAGGGCGCGTAGACGACGTCGGAGTCCTTGGAGCCGACCTCCGAGAGGACGGTGAAGTCGCGGGCGAAGTCGCGGATCAGCTCGAGCTTCTCGTCACGCGGGATCTCGACCGTGCCGTCGGAGATCTCGACGTGCGCGAAGCGATGCTCGTTCAGCCAGAGCTTGAACTCGTCGAGCTTGTCCTTCGCGTAGACCGCCTCGAAGAGCGTGCCGCCGCAGACGACCGGCGTCTCGAAGCTCCGGTAGAGGGCGATCTTCTTCTCCAGGTTGTTCGTGACGTAGCTCGTGCCCCAGCCGAGCTTGACGATGTCGACGAAGTCCCCTGCGGTATCGAACATCCCCTCGATGTCACGCAGGTTGAGGCCCTTGTCGATGACGTGCGTGAGACCGGTCGTGCGGGGCTTGCCGGGGCGGGCCGGCACGCCGAGCCACCCGTCGCTAAAGCCGGGCATAGAGCTCCTTCAGCTTGTCGTGGGCGCGGGACTGGACGTCGTGGTAGAGCGAGTTGCCATGCGCGTCGATGCCGACGATCAGGGGCCCGAAGTCCTTGACCCTGAACTTCCAGAGGCACTCGGGCATGAGCTCCTCCCAGAGCACCTCCTCGATCTCCTCGATCTGCGTCGTCTCGAGTGCAGCGGCGCCGCCGACGATCGCGAAGTAGACCATGCCAAGGCGCTGCATCGGCTCGATCGCGACATCGGGGAAGCCGCCCTTGCCGCAGATCGCACGGACGCCGTAGCGCTCGCCGAGACCCTCGGTGAAGCGCACCATGCGGGCGCTCGTCGTCGTGCCGATGCAGATCTTCTCGTATTTGCCGTGCCCCTCGGCGTCCTCGCCCACCTTGCGCACGTTCGGCGCCGTGTGGAGGAGGAAGGCGCCGCCCAGGTCGAGCGGCGGCTCGACGCCGTGGTCGAAGATGCGGATCTGGGTGCGGTCGCGGATGCCGATGATGTGCCCCTGGACGGTCACCTCGTCGCCCGCGCGGAGCTTCAGGATCTCCGCCGGGTCCGCGATCGGGAACGTGAGCTCGTGTTTCGCCATCAGAACTCCCGGTCGAAGTCGGTGCTGCCGTCGGCTGCGATGTGGGCGGAGGCGCGACGCGCGGCCCAGCACTGGTAGTTGACGGCCACCGGGTTGAGGGTCATGTGCGTGTCGGCGTGCTCGATGTGACACTGGAGCACGGTCACGTCGCCGCCGAGGCCCATGGGGCCGATCCCCGTCTCGTTGAGGAGGCCGTAGAGCTCGTCCTCGAGCTGCGCCACGAGCGGGTCGGCGTTCCTCGTGCCGACCGGCCGCGCGATCGCCTCCTTGGCGAGATACATCGCGTAGTCCGCCGAGCCGCCGATCCCGACCCCGACGATGCCGGGCGGACAGGGCTTGCCGCCGGCGTCGACGATCGACTCGAGCACGAACTTCTTGATCCCCGTGACGCCGTCGGCGGGGACGCACATCTTGAGGAAGCTCATGTTCTCGGAGCCGGAGCCCTTGGGCACGCACTTGACGTCGAGGCCGTCCCAGTCGGGGATGAACTCCCAGTGCACGATCGGCAGTCGATGACCGGTGTTGGGGCCGGTGTTCTCACGCGTCAGCACGTGGACGGCGTTCGAGCGGAGCGGGTGCTCCACGGTCGCGCGGGCGGTTCCCGTCTTCAGCGCCGTGTAGATGCGGGCCGGGTGGAGCGGGAAGTGCTCCCCGACGCGGCAGGTGTAGACGGCAATGCCCGTGTCCTGGCAGACGAGGTTCTTCTGCTCGTCCGCGATCGAGACGTTGCGATGGATCGTCTCCAGGATCCGGGTGCCGGTGACCGAGGTCTCGCGCTCGCGCGCGGCAGCGAGAGCGTCGCGGAGGTCCTGCGGAATGTCCTTCAGCGCCCACACGTAGAGGTGGGCCGCCGCGTCCTCGACTGCCGCCTCGAGGTCGGTGGTGGTGATCGTGCTCATACGCTCGCTTTCTCCCAGGCTGCCCGGCCGGCGCGGCGTCCGAAGACGACGCACTCGAGCAGCGAGTTGCCCATCATGCGGTTACGCCCGTGGGTGCCGCCTGCGATCTCACCACAGGCGTAGAGCCCCTCGAGCGTGGTCTCGGCCTGCTCGTCGATCACGAGGCCGCCGTTCTGGTAGTGGAGGACGGGGTAGGTGAGGAGCGGCTCCTGCAGCGGATCGATCCCCGCGCCACGGTAGCGCCGCAGCATGTACGGCAGCGAGATCTCCGCGTCCGTCGCCGCGATCCGGGTCGTGTCGAGATAGACCGCGGGGCGGCCGTCCTGCGTCTGCACCCCACGGCCCGCGGCGACCTCGTCGAAGATCGCCTGGGAGACCTGGTCGCGGGGGCCGAGCGAGTCGGTGAACTCCTCCCCCTCCGCGTTGAGGAGGACGGCACCGTAGGCGCGTGTCGTCTCCGGGATCGAGTATCCCTGCATCGTCGCCGGCCAGGCGCCCCCGTTCGGGTGGTACTGGAGCGCGTCGAGATCGCGCGAGGCGGCGCCGATCCCCGTTGCGATCCGTGTCACCTCGCCCGTCGCGTTGGGATGGTTGGTCGAGAGCTCGTGTCGTTCCTGCGCCTCGGCGTAGCAGCGGCCCCCGGCGGCGAGCACGATCGTGCCGGCGTCGATCGTCGTCGGGTCGGCGTCTTTGACCTCGAACGCGGCACGCCACCCCGACGGCGTCTGCTCGAGCCCGGTGAGTGCGTGGTGGGCGAACGTCGTCGCGCGCCCCGCCTCGTGCGCCTCCCGCAGTGCCTTCGTGATCGCGTGGCCGGTACGGTCGCCCACCTGCAACAGCCGCCGGCGCGAGGCGCCCCCGCAGCGGGCGAGCCGGTAGCCGCCATTCTCGCGCGTGAACGCACAGCCGAGCTCCTCGAGCCAGGCGATGGCACCCTGCGCGTCGCCCGTGAGGGCGGCGACGAGCTGGGCGTCGGCGGTGTCGTGGGAGGAGCGCAGTACGTCCTCGGCGTGCAACGCCGGCGAGTCGTCCTCGCCGAACGCGGCCTGGATGCCGCCCTGTGCCTTGGAGGAGTTGTTCGCCTGGATCGAGCCCTTCGTCGCGAGAGCGACGCGCGCACCGGCCCGGTCTGCCGCGACGGCGGCGGCGAGGCCGGCGGCGCCGCTGCCGACGACGAGCACGTCGAATCCACCCCGGGGGTTCATCGATGCCAGAATACCACGGTTCGTCTTATTCGAGAGATTAGAACGACTTATTCTCGTCGGTGCTCTGCCGTTCCGCCACGAAGGCGAGGAATGCCTCCGCCGCCCGCGTCGAGGACCTGCCCGTGGCGCGGACGAGCGAGATCTCGCGCCGTGCGTCCATCCCCTCGAGCCGCGCCTCCGCAAGCGTGCCGGCAACGAGGTCGGAGTCGACGGCCGAGCGCGAGATGAACGTCACCCCGTAGCCGGCGAGCACGGCGCTGCGGGCCGACTCCTGCAGACCGAGCTCCAGCGAGACGGAGAGGTCGCGCAGACGCACGCCCCGCGCGCGCAGCTCGTCCTCGACGACCTGCCGGACACCGGCGCCCTCCTGCATCAGGATCAGCGTCTCGGCGCGCAACTCCTCCACCGTCACCGTCCGGCCCGCGAACGGATGGCGGGGCGGGCAGATCAGGATCACCTCGTCGCGCAGGATCGGCTCGAAGCGGACCGCGCGATGCCGGCGCGCAGCGCCGACGATGCCTAGCTCGAGCTCGCGCTCGGCGACGAGGTCGACGACCGTCTGCGTGTCGTGCACCTCGAGCGCGACGTGGACGGCGGGATGGAGCACGTTGAACTGGCACAGGAGGACGGGCACGACGACCGCGGCCGGTCCCGTCGAGGCGCCGATCCGGAGCTCACCGTCGAGCTCGCCTGAGCGGTCGGCCGAGACCTCGTCGAGCACCTGCTCCTCGAGCTGCAGCAGCCGCTGCGCGCCGCGGTAGAGCCGCAGCCCCGCTTCCGTCGGTTCGACCCGGCGACCCGAGCGATCGAGGAGCTGCGTACCGACTCGCTTCTCGAGGGCGCGCACCTGCAGCGACACCGCCGGCTGGGTCACCCCGAGCCGCTCCGCGGCCTGCGAGAAGCTGCGTCGCTCGACGACCTCGACGAACGCGGCGAGCTGACGGGTGTCCATAAGCAAATCTTATCGTGCCCGTACCTTCGCGCACCCGTGTGGGGCGGGGCCCAAGCCGGTACCGTCGGGCGCGTGAAGGTGTGGGTGGACATGACGAACTCGCCGCACGTGCCGTTCTTCCGGCCGCTCCTCGCCCTGCTCGAGGAGCGGGGCCACCGGGTGCGGGTCTCCGCGCGGGACTTCGCCCAGACGCTCGAGCTGCTCGCGGCCGCCGGAATCGAACACGACGTCGTCGGCCCTCCGCACGCCGGCGCCGGCCGGGCGGGGAAGATCCGCGCCATGGGCTCGCGCCTGCGGGCGCTGCGGGCGTGGGGCGCACGGCAGGGGTTCGACCTGGCACTGTCCCACGCCTCGCACGAGCTCCCGCTCGCAGCGCGATCGCTGCGAATCCCCTCGGCGTACGCGTACGACTACGAGTTCGCCCGCGCCCAACACACGCTCGGGTCACGGGCCGCGACACGCGTCGTCGTGCCCGTCGCGATCCCGCAGGAGCGGCTCGACCGGCTCGGCGCGCACGCGGGCAAGGTACGCCGCTACCCGGGCCTGAAGGAGGAGTACTACCTCGCCGGCCTGCGGCCCGACCGGACGGTCCTCGACCGGCTCGGCCTCGACGCTGACCGCGTGCTCGCCGTCGTCCGCACGCCGCCGGAGGTCTCCCTCTACCATCGCCACGGCAACCCGCTCTTCGCGGACGTGCTCGAGCGACTCGGCAGCGACACCGGCGTCCAGGCGGTCGTCCTGCCACGGACACCGTCCCAGCGGGAGACCCTGCTCGGCTCCGGTCTACCCTCCCTCGTTGTCCCCGAACATGCGATCGACGCCCAGAGCCTCGTTGCGCTCGCCGATCTCGTCGTCTCGGCCGGCGGCACGATGAACCGTGAGGCGGTCGCGCTCGGCACACCGGTCTGGACGACGTTCGCGGGCCGGCTCGGGGCCGTCGACGAAGAGCTCGTCGCGGAGGGCCGGCTGCGCGAGCTGACCGCCGCAGCGGAGCTCGCGGTGGAAAAGAAGGCTCTCGCTCAGGTCCCGGAGTCGCGTGACCCGGCGCTGATGCTCGACCTCATGCTGAGCGCGCTTGCGGGCTGAACGCGCCGCGGCTCCTTGACGACCCGGCTCAGCTCGCCGACGAGCTCGAGCGTGTCACCCTCGTCAACCAGCCGCTCGAGGATCGCGAGCTCCTCGTCCAGCCACGCCGCGTCGACCGGCGGCCGTGAGATCCGCTCGATCTTCGGATGCGGGCTGTCGGTGACCACCTCCCCCTCGCCGACGAGCACCTCGTGCAGCTTCTCGCCGGGGGCGGGGCCGATGATCTCGATGGGGATCTCGATGCCCGGCTCCTTGCCGGAGAGCCGGATCATGTTCTCGGCGAGATCCATGATCCGCACCGGTTCGCCCATGTCGAGCACGTAGACCTGGCCCCGCTCGGCGATCGCACCGGCCTGCACGACGAGCTGCACGGCCTCCGGAATCGTCATGAAGAAGCGCGTCATCTCCGCGTGGGTCACGGTCACGGGCCCGCCCTTCGCGATCTGCCTGCGGAAGATCGGGATCACGGAGCCGGAGGAGCCGAGCACGTTGCCGAACCGGACGGCAACGAACCGCGTGCTCACGTCGGCTCTCTGCCCCCACGTCTCGACGATCCACTCGCAGAGCGCCTTCGACTGTCCCATGATCGTCTTCGGGTTCGCCGCCTTGTCGGTGGAGACGAGGACGAACCGCTTGGCGCCCGACTCGACGGCCGCATCCGCGAGCGTCCTCGTGCCGAGGGTGTTGTTGCGGACGGCCTCGATCGGGTTGGCCTCCATCATCGCCACGTGCTTGTACGCGGCCGCGTGGAAGACGACGCCGGGCCGGTAGGTGTCGAAGACCTGGCGCATCTTGGCCGCGTCCTTGACGTCGGCGACGATCGGCACCCCCGCGAGGAACTTCCGCTCGCGCGCGAGCTCACGGTCGATCTCGAACAGCGCCGGCTCGGAGTGGTCGACGAGCACGAGCCGCGCCGGCCCGAGCTTCGAGAGCTGGCGGCAGAGCTCGGAGCCGATCGAGCCGCCGGCACCGGTCACCATCACGATCTCGGCGGAGACGTAACCTGCGATGCTCTCGAGGTCGACCTCGACGGGCTCGCGACCGAGGACGTCCTCGACCTCGACCGGGCGCAGCTGACGGGTCAGGTCGACGTCGCCGCTGACGAGCTCGGCGATGCCGGGCAGCGTCTTCACCGGCAGGCCGGCGGCGCGGGCGGCTGCGACGACCCGGCCGCGGAGGTCGCCGGAAGCGGTCGGGATCGCGATCAGGATCTCGTCGGGGCGGCGTTCGCGGATCATCCGCGGCAGCTCCTCGGTCGTTCCGAGCACGCGGATCCCGTGGAGGCGGAGGTTGCGCTTGCGCGGGTCGTCGTCGGCGATCCCGATCGGTGTGTAGCCGAGAGCCGGGCTGCGGAGCATCTCCTTGATCACGAGCTGGGCGGCATCCCCGGCCCCGACGATCAGTGCCTCCTTGCCGCGCGCCACGACCTGGCCGGGGAGCGGCCGCTCGAGCAGCGTTCGCGCAAGCAGACGGGAGCCGGCCACGAATGCGAGGCAGAGGAGGAGATCGATGAACCAGACGCCCGTCGGGACGCGTGCCGGGTGAAGCTCGAAGAGGGTGAAGATGACGAACGTCGCGAGCGAGGCGAGGGCGACGCCGCGCGCAGCCGTCCACATGTCACGGGTCGAGACGTAGCGCCACCAGCGGTTGTAGAAGCCGCAGAGCGCAAAGACCGAGAGCTGGATCCCGACGACGACGAGGACGATCTCCACGTCCAGGTAGCGGTCGTAGTAGACCGGCCGGCCCTGGTCGAAACGCAGATACCAGGCGAGGACCCACGCCACCGCGACGATCCCCGCGTCCGCCCCGATCTGCCAGAGGGCGCGGCGGTTGAAGGGGGCGCGCACGGCCGTCGGGTCAGAGGGCCGGAGAAAGCGTGCTCGCCCGGTGCGCCTTCAGCACGGCCCCGACGACCTGCTCCTGCACGTCGGCGCCGATCGTTCCCCACATCGGCAGCGCCAGGTTCTCGGCGGCTGCGCGCTCGGTCTCCGGCAGCGAGCCGGGTTCGTAGCCGAGGTAGCGGAGAGCGGGCTGCAGGTGGAGCGGGGTCACGTAGTAGGAGGCAGAGGCGATCCCGGCCTCTTGCAGCGCCGCAGAGACGGCCGCCCGCTCGGGACTGCGGACGACGTACATGTGGTAGACGTGGCCCGGTTCGTCGGGCGGCAGCTCGACGGCCTCGCCGAGCCCGAGCTCGGCGTAGCGCGCCGCAGCCCGGCGGCGGGTTTCGTTCCAGCCCGGGAGCTGCGGCAGGAAGACGCGCAGCGCCGCGGCCTGGATCGCGTCCAGACGCGAGTTGGCGCCGACGAGCTCGAAGGTCTGCTTGTCGCGGGAGCCGTGGAAGCGCAGCTTGCGGACGCGCCCGGCCACCGCCTCGTCGGTCGAGGCGACGAGACCGCCGTCGCCGAGCGCGAAGAGGTTCTTGGTGGGGAAGAAGCTGAAGGTCGAGCAGACACCCGTGGTGGCGATCCCCTCGGCGCCGAACGCCTGGGCAGCATCCTCGATCAGAGGCAGCCCGTGGGCTGCGAGCCGGTCGAGCTCGGCCGGACGACCGAACAGGTGCACCGGCATGATCGCCTTCGTGCGAGGCGTGATCCGGGTCGCGACGTCGTCGGGATCGACGTTGAGCGTGACCGGGTCGATGTCCGCGAACACGGGCGTCGCCCCGACCCGCGCGATCGCCTCGGCGGTCGCATAGAACGTGAACGCCGGGCAGATGACCTCGTCGCCGGCACCGATTCCCATCGCCTCGAGCGAGAGGACGAGGGCGTCGGTGCCGTTGGCGACGCCGACCGCCTGCGACACACCGAGGAAGGCCGCGGCCTCGCGCTCGAACGCCTCGACCTCGGGCCCGAAGATGAAGCGGCCCGAGTCGAGGACCTCGGCGATGCGCGCCTTCAGCTCGGGGATCAGCGGCGCATACTGCGCCTTCACGTCGACCAGCGGGATCACAACCTCGCCAGTGTACCGGGCCTCGTCGTTTTCCATCGAGAGCAGGGAGAACCAGGCCGAGCGAGGTCAGCCGGCGCCGCGGCTGCGGCGGCGCTTCAGGAACCGCCAGCCGATCCAGGCGGCGACGACGACGAGCAGGATCGCGATCGCGTAGTCGGCGAAATGGAAGGCGTGGTCGACGCTCTCCCAGCTCGCGCCCGCGGCCCAGCCGGCGCCGGCGAAGACGAACGCCCAGATGGCGGAGCCGATCAGGGTCAGGAGCACGTACCTGCGGAAGGGAACCTCGAAGATCCCGGCCGGGATCGAGACGAAGGAACGGATCACGGGGGTGAGCCGCCCGAGCAGCACCGCCCAGCCCTCCCAGCGCTGAAACCACGCCTCGGCGCGATCGAGCTTCTCCTCGTTCAGATGGAACCAGCGGCCGTGGTGGGCGAGGAGGGGGCGGCCGCCCCGGATCCCGATCTCCCACCCGATGATCGCTCCGATCAGGTAGCCGAAGGTCCCGGCGAGCGCGATCGCCAGGTAGGCGGAGAGCCCCGCGGGGAAGGTGTGGCCGAGGAGTTGAACCGACGTCCCGGCGATCGCCCCGGAGGCAATCGCACCGCCGTAGACCATCACGATCTCGCTTCCGGCGGGAAAGACGGCGTCGATCAGCATCAGCAGGAAGACCGCATAGAGGCCGTAGTCGCCGACGAACTGGGTCAGGGCAGCCGAGATCGAGGCGATCGCCATCGGGCCACTCTACTGTCGGCGTCAGCGGGCGCCGACGATCCGCTGCACGCGGAGATTCCGACTCAGATCGAGCGTTCCGAGCTCGTTCTTCGCCACGACGTGCACGACGACCATGCCGCCCTTGACGGCCTTCTTCGTCCGGTCGAGGCCGTCCCAGCTGACCGACTGCGAGCCGGGCGCGTATCGGCGCGTCGCAAGCGTGCGCAGCACGACACCGTCGCGCGACTCGATCGTGACGACGACGCGGGCGGCGGCGCCCTGGCGCCAGCGGATCCTGACGGTGCGGCCGTACGGCGGCAGGTAGAGCTTCGCCGGCAGAGTCGAGAGGTAACCGACGGTCGAGTTGACGACGAAGCTCTGCGACATCTCGGACGGCTGGCCGACGTCGTCGGTCGCCGCTACGGTCAGCGTCCAGCGGCCCTGAGCGGGCGCATCGACACGGGCAGCGGCTGTCCTCGACGAGGGCGAGGCGGAGGCGGCCGGCAGCGGCGTGGGCGGGAACGGGACCCCGTAGCTGCCCGGGCCCTTTGCCGCCGTCTCTGCGAACGCCACCGTCCCGTCGGGGGCGGTCAGCTGCACCGTCACGGTCGACGGCCGTACGAGGCGATAGCGAAGGCTCTGCCGGTCGCCAACCCCGTCGCCGTCCGGCGAGACGACCGCGACCGCCGGGCGAACGTAGACCCCCGTGTAGAGGAAGGCGAGCGCGGTCGAGATGGGGCGCTCCGGTCCCGAGGGCCGGTTCAACAGCGAGCCGTCGAAGGCCATCGTGGTGGAGCCGCCGCTGTCGAACGCCATCGCGGTGACGGCGCCGAGCCGCACGAGCGCCTGGGCGAGCTCGAAGTTCGAGGCCCCGACCGAGTAGCCGGGCTGCTGACCGTCGACGGCGACGAGCACGATGCGGCCGTCTGCGAGCTGCCCGACCGCGCTGCGGGCCGAGCGGGGAGCGAGCTGACCGGTGCTGAAGAGCTCGCCGGCCCTGAAGATCGCCTTGCCGTCGCGGACGATCTGCGGGCCGCCGCCGATCGCCGAGACGACGTCGGGCCAGTCCGGCTTGAAGAGGAGGCGGACGGTGAGCAACTGTCCCAGCGGCGCCTCCGCGGTGAGCGCGGCGGCGGCAGCCCCGGTAGCGACGAGCACGGCTCCACCCGGCGGGATCGCAACCGGCCCGTTCGCCGTCACCGCGGCGACGACCGGCGCCTGGAGATCGGAGTTCGGGATTGCCGCCGGGAACGGGAAGATCGTCACGGCCGTCGCACCCTTGACGGCCGGGGTCGAGGGACCCCAGGCGTCCGTGTAGAGGGCCGTGCTTCCGGCTCCCGCAAAGGGTCGGTTGTAGCGGCCGAGCGTACGGCGCGCACCGGACGCCTGCCAGGTGCCGACGAACGTGACTCGGCGGACGTCGAGCGTGCCGTCGGTGAGGATGCCTGCGCTCGAGCGTGCGTCCGACGGCGGGCTCGCGAGCTGGCCGTCGCGCATCAGGATCCCGCTCGGCAGCCCGGAGTCGAGGGTGAAGAAGTCACCGTTGACGCCCGCCGTCGTCCCCGAGGCGGCCGTCCGGCGCTCCATCGCGGTGAGGGTCTCGCGCCCGGTCAGCGTCTCGTTCGAGAGCAGCGGTGTGAGAGTCGTCGTCCCGCCCGGGCGCGGTCCCGTGAGGACGTTCAGCGCGACCGGGCCGTGGGTCGTGAACTGCACGGTCGTGGCGAAGGTGACACCCGGCCAGAGCGTCCTCGGGGCCGCGGCGGCCGATCCCACGAGCACGAGCAGGACCGAAGCGGCGAGCGCGGTGACGAGGAGGCGGCGTCCCATCGACCGCGTCCAGGGTAGCCGACGCCGGACGGGGCGCCGTCGACGGATGCCCCCACTGCCATCATGCGTGCGTGACGTCGCCGCTCGAGCGGAGCACCGTGGTGTTCCCCGCAATCGCTCTGGCGATCGCCCTCGCGCTCGCACCGAGTCCCGGTCGCGCAGCGGCCGCCGACACGCCGCCCGGCGTGCCGATCCTCATGTACCACGTGATCGCCGACCCTCCCCCGCACGCCGCTTTCCCGCAGCTCTACGTCTCCCCGGCCGACTTCCGCGCGCAGATGAGCTGGCTCGCGCGCCACGGCTACCACGCCGTCACGCTCACGGCGCTCTACGGCTACTGGTTCGCACGGCGGCCGCTGCCGTCGCGTCCGATCGTCGTCAGCTTCGACGACGGCTACCGCAGCCAGGCGGTCACCGCCGCGCCCGTCCTGCGCCGCCATGGCTGGCCCGGCGTGATCGACCTCGAAGTGCGGAACACGACCGACTTCTGGGGCCTACCGCCCGGTCAGGTTCGGAGGCTGCTCGCGCAGGGCTGGGAACTCGTGTCCCACACCCGCACCCATCCCGACCTGACGACCCTCGACGCCACCCGGCTGCGAGCCGAGGTGAGCGGCTCGAGGGCGGCGCTGCAGAGGATGTTCCATGTGCCGGTCGACTTCTTCTGCTATCCGTCGGGCCGCTACGACGCGACCGTGCAGGCGGCGGTCCGTGCCGCCGGCTATCTCGGGGCGACGACGACAGACTACGGTCTCGCGACGCCCGCCACGATGACGGCGTTGAAGCGGATCCGGATCGACCGCAGCGACGGGCTCGTCGGATTCGCGAGCAAGCTCGAGCGCCTGCAGCCACGAGGCTGAGAACTAGAGTCGGACTTCGCTGTCGCGCACGAAGCGCAGCTCGGGCACGTGGTGGAGCTCACCGACGTCCCGCGCCATCTCGAGGAAGGTGTAGAAGCCGGCCCGTTCGCGCGGCCCGAAGCTGTAGCGGAGCTTCTCGAAGTAGCGGGCGAGGAAGCCTGGCGGGTAGCCGTAGCGTTCCGATGCCTCGTAGGCGAGCACCTCGGGCTCGGAGCGTGCGAGCCGCACCGAGGCGACGAGCGCATGCTCGAGATCGGAGAGGCCCTCGACGAGCGGCTCCGATGCCGCCCAGACGGCGAAGACCATCGGCAGCCCCGTCTTCTCCAGCCAGAGCCGGCCGAGGTCGTAGTGCGGCGTCGGGTCCTCGTAGGCGCTCTTGAGGGCCGCATCCCCGATCAGGAGCTTTGCGTCCGCCTCCTCTTCGAATGACCGGAGCTCCGCGCTCGGCAGCAGCACCTTCGTCAGCACGACCGAGGTGGCGCTCTCGGGCGTCACCGCCACCGAGCGGACGCGACCGAGCGGCATGCGGGTGACGAGCTGGATCGAGTCGATCGCCCCTTCCGACGAGACGCAGAGGCGCGGCAGCAGCTGCAGCGTGTCGGCATGGCGGGCGTAGGCGATCGAGGAGATCGGTGCCACGTCGATCTCGCCGTCGACGAGCATCCGGTTGAGATCGGTGGGGACGCCCGGGACCTCCTCGACCTCGTACTCGAGCCGATGGAAGACCGGGGCCATGTTGACGTACGAGATACGGCCGAGCCGGAGCACGTCGGCAGCGTAACCGGATCCGCGCTCGCGCGGGCCGGAACCCGGGATGCAGATCGGTCCAGGCTGCGGCACGCGGACGGGAAGGCGCGGTACCGTGCAGGCGTGGCCGACACGGATACGCGTACCGCGCTGCTCGAGGACCTGATGGGCCGCTTCCCTCACGTCCCGCCCGAGGCGGTGCTGAAGGAAGACCTTCTGCGCACCGGGATCGCGTTCGACGCCTCGGCGCTGACCGACAACCTCGACGGCGAGGTGAAGCCGAAGTCGTACTTCATCTTCTCCTTCGACCAGCGTCCGCTCGCCGAGCTCGGCGAGGCCGCGAAGCGCCGGCCGCCCGAGGAGATCGCGCTCACGGGGGGTCCGTACGGCCTCCGCCGCACGATCGTCTCGGTGCGCGTGAACCCGGCCTCGCCCTACGAGGTCACGCGTGAGGAGGACGGGACGCTGACCCTCTCGCTCGAGGGGCGGCTCCTCGCGGCGGTCGGCTTGCCGCCGATGCCGGAGTACTACCGTCACACACTCGAGAACGGCAAGACGGTGATGGAGACGGCGCCCACGATCCAGTGGGGCTACCTGATCTACCTCACCGTGCTCCGCCTCTGCCAGTACTTCGGCGCCAAGGAGGAGTGCGGGTTCTGCGACATCAACCACAACTGGCGCCAGCACAAGCGCGAGGGTCGTCCCTACACCGGCGTGAAGCCGATCGAGGACGTCCTCGAGGCGCTGGCGCTGATCGACCGCTACGACATCGAGCGGTCGAGCAAGGCCTACACGCTCACCGGCGGCTCCGTCACGAGCGCCGTCGACGGGCTCGCCGAGGCGGACTTCTACGGCCGCTATGCGGAAGCGATCGAGGCCCGCTTCCCCGGCCGCTGGATCGGCAAGGTCGTCGCGCAGGCGCTGCCGAAGGCCGACGTGCAGCGGTTCAAGGACTACGGGATCTCGATCTACCACCCGAACTACGAGGTCTGGGATGCACGCCTCTTCGCGTTGATCTCGCCCGGCAAGGAGCGCTACGTCGGCCGCGAGGAGTGGCACCGGCGGATCTTCGACGCCGCCGAGGTGTTCGGTCCCCGCTTCGTGATCCCGAACTTCGTCGCCGGCGTCGAGATGGCGCGGCCGCATGGGTTCGCGACGGTCGACGAGGGGATCGCGAGCACGACCGAGGGCCTCGACTACTTCATGGCGCGCGGCATCACGCCCCGCTTCACGACGTGGTGCCCCGAGCCGACGACCCCGCTCGGGAAGGCGAACCCGGAAGGGGCGCCGCTCGAGTATCACATCCGCCTGCTCGACGCCTACCGGGATGCCCTGGGGCGCCACGGCCTACGACCGCCGCCCGGCTACGGCGTCGCTGGAGCGGGCAACGCAGTCTTCTCCGTCAGCTCCTTCATGGACACGCTCGACCCGGACGAGGTCCCGGTCGAGGAGGCGGTTCCGGCGTGAGTCGGCTCACGGTCGACGAGGCGGCGCGGCTCTGGCACGAGGGAAGCGACGACGAGCTGCGGGCTCTCGCGCTCGAGACGCGGGGCCGCTTCCACGAGCCGGGCCGCGCGACCTACATGATCATGCGGATCATCAACTACACGAACGTGTGCGTCGCCCAGTGCGACTACTGCGCCTTCTACGTCCTGCCCGGTAAGCCCGGCGGCTACGTGCTCGACCGGGACGAGGTGTTCGCGAAGATCGACGGGTTGCTCGAGGCAGGCGGCGATCTCGTCGGCTTCAACGGCGGCTTCAACCCGAAGCTGCCGCTCGACTACTACTGCGACCTCTTCGCCTCGGTTCGAGAGCGCTACGGCGACCGCGTCGAGTTCTACGCCTTGACGGTGGCCGAGTTCCTCTACCTGGCAGACCATGCCGGCCTCTCTCACGCCGCGGCGGCCGCGCGCCTGCGCGACGCCGGCGTCTACTGGGTCACGGGCGGCGGCAGCGAGATCCTGACCGAGGACTTCCGCAGGCGCCACGCCAAGTTCAAGTACACCGTGGCCGAGTACTTCGAGGCGCAGCGGGCGATCGTGGAGAGCGGCATGCGCACGACGGCGACCATGGTGATCGGCTTCGACGAGACGCTCGAGGAGCGGCTCGAGCACCTGCAGCGGACGCGCGACTTCCAGGATGGGTGCCGCCGCGACGGCTATGACGGGCTCTTCTCCTTCCTCTGCTGGACCTACAAGCCCTACGGCACGGCACTCGGCGGACGTGAGATAGAGCCGCGCGAGTACTGGCGCCACATCGCCCTCTCGCGGGCTTTCCTCGACAACGTGGAGCACGTCCGCACCTCGGTGCTGACCCTCAACGAAGACGCCTTCCGGGCACTCGACTACGGCGCCGACGACTTCGACCTCCCGATCGAGGACGAGGTGACCCAGAAGGCGGGCGCCCACATCGACCTCGACCTCGGCCGCCTGCTCGAGGTGCCCAAGCAGCTCGGTTACTCGGTCGCCTACCGGCGAGCCGAGCGTCCCGCGGCCCTCGCCGCAGGGTAGAACCTCGCACGTCTCACCTGCCGGCCGGCGCCCCGGGCCGGTGGATCAGCCCAGCGTGACCTTGCTCTTGCTCGGGCTCAGGAGCCTGTGGGCCTTCCAGGACCCCTTCGCGACGCCGCTCTTCCACGTGCCGGACATCGAGATGCCCGACGACGAGACCGAGCCGGCATAGACGGCACCGACGCCGACGGCACCGAACTTGATCGTCGTGCCGTTGACGCTGCCCGAGATGCGGTACACCCCACCCGGGTTCGAGAGCTTGATCGTCCCCTTCAGAAGACCTGTCCCGCGGCGCAGCTTCGAGTTCGTCTGGGTCCATTTGAGGGTGAACGATCCGGAGAAGCCGCCCGAATACGTCCCCGACCAGGTTCCGGCCAGGTTGATGGGCGGCTTCGCGGCACGGGTGGACGCAAATGCAGCCGTACCGAGCGCGGCGAGGGCGAGCGCCGCCACGCAGAGCGCGACGATCCACCGGGCTGCCCACCCGATGTGTGTCGGACGGCCGCACGAACTCGCAGAGCCGACCGGCTCCTGTGGGCGTGCCGTGTACCTGGTGCGAGTTCCGGCGTCCATCGGTGACCTCACTCCCCTCGTCAGATGCTGGAACCACCGAGAATACGCCGCCGAACCTGACAGAGTTCTGAATATCGTCAGGTGTTGCGGTCGACGACCGCGTCCGCCAGCGTCTCGAGCTCCAGACGGTGGGGAGGGTCGAGGAGGCTTTCCTTGGCAGCGTCGACGTAGTCCAGTGCCACCGAACGGGAGCGCTCCAGGGCGCCGCTTGCCGCGACCCGGATCAGCACGCCCTCCAGCGGGCCGCCCGCGATCGCATCGCGGACGTCATCGTCGACCTCGGCAGCGAGGAGCAGCGGCAGCGTCGGCGTGCCGTCGCGGAGGTCGGTGCCGGGGATCTTCCCCGTCTGGAGCGTGTCGCCGGCGCAGTCGAGAATGTCGTCGACGATCTGAAATGCAACCCCGAGCAGGCGGCCGTAGGCGCCGCTGCCGCCGCCGAGCACACAGGCCGCTTCGAAGAGCTTCCCGGTCTTCAGGGCGCAGCGCTCGAGGTACGCGTCCACGGTCGTCGCGGGATCGTGCTGCTGGCGCCGCTGCATGGCCTCCCCTCGGGCGAGCGCGAGCGACGCCTCGGCCAGAACGCTGACGGCGGCCACCTCCCCCCGACCTGCGAGCTCGGAGAATGCCCGGGCGAAGAGGTAGTCGCCGGTCGCGCGTGCGGCATCGACGCCGTACGCGGTCCAGGCCGCCGCCTGACCGCGACGGACACGGGCGCCGTCGATCAGATCGTCATGGACGAGCGTCGCCATGTGGACGAGCTCGACAGCGGCGCCCGCCACAACCGACGGCGGATCCTCCGCGGGAGCGGAGAGGAACGTCAGCATCGGACGCAGGCGTTTGCCGCCGGCACTCAACGCCTGTGCTCCGACCTCCGCGACGAGGCCGGGATGCCCCGCTACGGAGCGGTCGAGTAGCTCCTCGACGGCAGCCAGGTAGTCGGCCAGACCGGGTACCGCACGGACGTCCTCGAGCGTCGAGGTCATCGTGCCGTCGCCGTGTGGAGCGCGACGATGGTGCCGCCGAAGAGCCTGAACGAGGCGCTCTCGAAGCCACAGTCGTCGATCAGGGCGACGAGCTCCTCGGCGCCGGGAAAGCGGCGCACGCTCGCCGGGAGGTAGGTGTACGCCTTCCCACCCGGCAGGATGCGCCCGAGCAGCGGCACGATCCGGTCGAACCAGAGCGAGAAGAACGGCGTCAGGGGGCCACGCGGCTGTGTGATCTCGAGAATCGCGAGCCGCCCGCCGGGCCGGAGCACTCGCCGCAGCTCGAGCAGGCCGGCACGGAGGTCGGCGACGTTCCGGACGCCGAAGCCGACGGTCGCCGCGTCGAAGCTGCCGGCGTCGAACGGAAGCGCCAGCACGTCCCCCTGCACCCATTCGATCGTGTCCGACTTGCGCCGCGCCCGGGCGAGCATCGCGCCGGAGAAGTCGAGGCCGGTGACGAGCCCGCCCTCACGTTCGGCGGCCACGGCCAGGTCTCCCGTGCCGCAGCAGGCGTCGAGGACACGGAAGCCCGGCTGCACGACCGCCTCGACGGTCGCCCGCCGCCAGCGCCGGTCGAGGCCGACGGTCATGACCCGGTTCATGGCGTCGTACACCGGTGCGATCCGATCGAACATGGTGCGGACGCTCTCCGGCTCGAGCGTCCCCGACTCGAAGGAGCGACTCACGGCTGTCCCCAGCGCGGGCTCAACGTGTTCTCGACCCCGATCTGGTCGAGCGCCCGGGCGACGACGAAATCGACGAGATCCTCGATCGAGGTGGGGGCATGGTAGAAGCCCGGTGCCGCCATGAGGATCACCGCGCCCGCCTCGTGCAGGGTCGCGAGGCCCCGCAGGTGGATCGACGAGAGCGGAGTCTCGCGCGGGACGAGCACGAGCCGGCGCCGCTCCTTGAGGGCAACGGAGGCAGCGCGATGGATGAGGTTCGCCATGGCGCCGGCCGCAAGCGTTCCCACCGTGCTCATCGAGCAGGGACAGACGACATAGGCGTCCACCCTCGCCGAACCGCTCGCGTACGGGCTCTTGTAGTCGTCGACCGCATAGGTCGTGACCTGGTCGCCGTCGCTGCCGACGAGGCGCTCGAGCACCTCCGGACGCGGTAGGGAGGGATCCCCGTAGAGCTCGGTCGCGAGGACCTCGATCCCGGCCGACGAGGCCGTGAGCCCCACCTCGCAGCCGGCTGCTACGAGTGACCGCAGCAGCCGTTCCGCATAGGGGCCGCCCGAGGCGCCCGTGATCCCAAGGAAGACGCGCATCGGCCCGAGCCTAGACGACGACCGGCCGCGACCGCGGACGCCCGGCTACTGCTGGGGGCCCTTCGAAGCCTCGATGAACGTGGCGAGCAGCTTCAGGTTCTCGGCTCCGAGCGCGGCGAAGGACGGCATCGGCGAGCCGGGCGTTTTGCTGGCCGGGTTCATGAGGTGGTCGATCTGCCACTGGATCCCCTTCCCCTGCGCGCCGATCGCACTCAGGTCCGGTGCACCGAGGTTGCTGCTGCCGGTGCCGAGATAGGTGTGGCAGTTGAGGCAGCCCGATTCGGCAAAGAGCTTCGCGCCGGCGACCGCGTCGGCGTTGTTCTCGAATCCCTGCTTCTTGGCCCACTCCGGCACGAGGTGGATCGTCTCGGAGCCGAGCGCCTCCTTTGCCGTCGCGCCCTTCCAGGTGAGGACGCCCATCGAGAGGATCACGAGAATTGCGGCCACGAACGCCACCGGGCGGCGCAGGATCCTGCGCTCGGGCCGGCGGTCGAAGAACGGCAGCCCGATCAGGAGGATCAGGCAGAGGGTGGGCACGCCGACCGTCCCGAGGACGACCGTCTCGGGCCACTTGAAGATGCGCAGGAGATAGAAGAGGAAGTAGAAGAACCAGTCCGGGCGCGGCACGAAGTTCGTCGTCGCCGGGTCGGCCTTGTCCGTGTAGAGCGGCCCGA
>CAZOMP010000007.1:0-163601 GCA_964581085.1 uncultured Gaiellales bacterium
AACGACTGGACGATGCGGCCTGGACCCTTGACAAACCGCGCTCCATATCAGAGCGAGCCGTTGCGCTCTTCGAGCAGGACCCGGACGTCGGTGCGGTCAGCGGCCATTGCAGGGCATTGAACGGCGAACGGAACCTCCTGACGAAGATCCAGGACTCCTGGTACGAAGGCCAGTTCTCGGTCCGCAAGGCGTTCGAGAGCGCGTACGGATGTGTCACGTGTGTCTCCGGTCCGTTTGCTGCTTTCCGTCGCGAGGCGATCTACAACTTCCTCCCCGCATGGGTTGAAGACCGTTTCCTCGGCGACGAGTTCAGATTCGCAACCGACCGTACATTGACCGGCTACGTGCTGGGGGCGAGGCAGGTCGGCCCCAAGATGCTGGCAGCCCACGCCGACTCGCGCTTTCTCGAACCGGCCTACCCGCTGCGCGAGTGGAAGGTCGTCTATTCGAAGTCGGTGCGGTCAAGGACTGAGGTCCCGCACACGTTCCGCGGCCTCGTCCTGCAGCAGACCCGCTGGAAGAAGAGCTTCTTCCGGAACATCTTCTTCACCGGCCGCTTCTACTGGCGCCGGCCACTCTTGCCTGTGCTCGTCTACTACCTGCACGTCCTGTTTGTGCTGCTTGGGCCATTCGTCGCCTTCCGCCACCTCGTCTACGCACCGACGCACGGTAACCCCGACTCGGCGGTGCTGTACCTGGCGGGGATCATCCTCGTCGGTTCCATGTTCGGCTTCGCCGTCTGGCGCGAGGATCCAGGTTCGCGTTGCTGGATGTACCGACCGCTGATGAGCCTGCTCTCGACGCTCGTACTCTCGTGGCTGCTGTTCTACGCCTGCTTCACGATCAAGCGCATGACCTGGGAGCGTGGGTGAGCTTGCGGGTCCCGACGGGCCGGCTGACGGTGGTCGACACCCGCGACGGCCGCGAGGAACGGTACCTCTGATGGTGCATGGCTGGCTCGTCTACAGCGAGACGCGTGCGCCGCGCGTACACTTCCAGGCGAATGGCAGCCCGCCCGCTGGCAGATGCCCAGCACGAGCCGACGGAACGCCTCGCGATCTCGCGGGCGCGCGCTCGAGGAACGAAACGCGAGGCCTGCGACGGGTTGTCACCGTCACCCTCGTCTGTAGCTTCGCGGCAATCTTCGCCCTGAAGACCCTCAACTACCTGCGTCCGAAGGACGTTCGTCCCCACGAGGTAGCTTCACTCGTCCACCGGTTCGACGCCTACATCGACGCTCTCGTGCGGAACGCCTCGTTCCTTCACCACTGTGATCGCCCCACTCGAATGATCTCTGTTCCCGGCGGCTGGCAGTGCGCCGCGCCCGTCGCAGACGGGACGCCCTACGACCGCATTTTCAGAACCTACCCGACGGCGTCCGAGGGGAAGGCGCACGTCTACGCCTCGACCCGGAGCGGCTCCGCGGAAGCGGGCGCAGCGCTCCTGAATGGGCTCGTGTCGGTCGACCGCTACCGGCCGGTAGCAATCGGACTCCACCCCACCTGGTCCGAGGATCCGTATCACTCGAACTACTGGCGGTTCAACTACTACGCGCTCAGACCGACGGAGGATCTCCTCAGCGCATTCCTCTCGAGCGGGGACGCGAAATACGCACGGGCGCTCCTGCGGCTGGATCTGAGCTTCTTCGCCGCCGAACCTCGTTCCCGGTTCGCGTGGGTCGACCCGCACGCGGTCGCGTTCCGCTCGATGGTGCTGGTCGACGAATGGTGGGCCCTTCGCGAGCACCACGAACTGACGGAGGCAGAGAGCACGGCCTTTCTGCGCGAACTCCAGAAGACCGGGCGCTATCTGAGCGACCGGAACCACTATCAGCCGGGGGCAAACCACGGAGTGAACGAGTCGGTGGCCCTCCTCGAACTCGCCCTCGACTTTCCGACGCTACCCGGCGCACGTTCCTGGCGGATGATTGCGCAGACGCGGCTTCGAGAAGGTCTCGCCGAACTCGTCGACGCCGACGGCTCGCTCATCGAGAACGCTCCTTTCTACCATTTCTACACGCTTGAGAAGTACTGGCAGCTACTCCAGTTCACCGACCGCGCCCAGGTCACCGTCGCTCCGGACCTTCGACAGAAGATCGCGCGTATGGTCAGTTTCGGGACGTACGTCCTCAGACCGGACTCGTCCGTCCCCCTCCTTGGTGCGTCGCTCGCAACGACGATCCACGACCGGGGTGTCTTTGCGAGGTTGACGCACGACGATCCAGCGTTCGAATACGTGCTGACACATGGCACGCGGGGACAGGCGCCCCCGCGCACATCGGTCTTCTTCCCGCATGCGGGGCTGACCATCCTCCGCTCTGGATGGGGAAAAGGACGATCGTTCGGCTCGCAGTCGCAGCTGACGTTCAACGTCGGGGCGTACCGAACGGCGCACAGCCAACTCGACGGGCTCTCGGTCACGTTGTTCGGCGAGGGGCGCGTCCTGATCCCCGCGCCGGGTCTCTACGTTTATCCGGGCAGGCATCCGGGCGCGCTCTTCCGGTACTTCCATGGGACGGCG
This sequence comes from uncultured Gaiellales bacterium, assembly GCA_964581085.1. Taxonomy (GTDB): domain Bacteria; phylum Actinomycetota; class Thermoleophilia; order Gaiellales; family Gaiellaceae; genus Gaiella. Next base: position 2,521 of record CAZOMP010000007.1, read on the forward strand.
TCGCACAACACGGTCGTCGTGGATGGACGCGATCAGATCGAGGGCGCAGTCAGCCCCGGGGAGTTTCACACACGCGCAGGAGTAACCTGGCAGTCGGCCGAGAGTTCGCTCTACCCCGGGGTGATCCATCGACGGCTCGTGGCGATGCTCGACGCTTCGCACTACCTCGTGCTCGACCGCCTCTCCTCGTCGACGACGCACGACTACCGGCAACTCTTCCATCTCTTCCCTGGCGCCCACGTGAGCCTTCTAGGCTCGACCGCTACGGCGCGATCCCAAGGATCCGCCACACCATCGCTGACAATCAGCCAGCTTGGCCCCGTGGGCGGCTCGGAAGCCCTCAGGGCGCGCTGGCAAACCCCTCGGTCGCTCTGCTCGTCACGCTACAAGCAGGCCGTCGAGTGTCAGACGGTCGCGTACCTCCAACACGGAAAGACCGCCGAGTACACGACGCTGCTCACCATCGGCCATCCTCGGGGCGCCTTCAGCGCCAGTCTCGACCGGAGGCATCACGTTCTCCACATCGTCGACGGGTCGAAGACGATCACGTTCCGGCTCCGGCTCACGCAGGACGTTCCTGCCGTCGCCAAACCGACCCACCTGCGCTTTCCAGCGCCCGCAAGCGGCATACCGCTTCCAGCCTCCGATCTCCCCGCCGACTGGATCGCCTCTGGCACCGGCGCTCCTCTCCACGAGCCCGACGCAGGAACCGTCGCCTCGATCACAACGAGCGGTCAATCCGAGGCTGTACTCGAGAATGACCACGTCCACGCCGATCTCTTGCGAAGGAACGTGCACGTCCGGCTGCGCGTGAACGGCGCCGATCACCTCAGCGTCCTCACGCTCGAGCTATCGAATCGCCACTGGTCGTCGGTTGCCATCAGCAATCTCACACAGGCATACACCTACGTCTACGACGGAGAATGGCTGACGATCTCGCTGGCTCGCAGCGAACTCCGTGACAGGCACAGCGGCGGCTGGGTGACGAAGGGTGCCGCGGGCTTCGACTGGAGCCAGATCGATGGGGTCAGGATCCGCGCCGAGACGAGCCAGCCTGGCCGCGCCGTCAGCGTGCAACTGGCTTCCATACGAGCCGTTCCCCAGCAGGCACATGGTGCCGCCGTGTTCGTGTTCGACGACGGCTGGGACTCCATTCTTCCGGCCGCGACATACCTGCACAAGTACCACGCACCTGGAAACGTCGCCGTGATCGGCATGGACACCTCAAACGCGCGTCCCCACCGGCTGAACCGATACGACCTGCAGATGCTCCAGGATCGCTGGGGATGGAATATCGTGAACCACACCCAGGACCATCGCAATGCTGTGACCGCGTACGCCGGCGCGGGAGGACTTGCCGCCTACAGACTCGACATCCTGCAAGGTGCGAAGCTGTTGCAGGACGACCACCTCGACTCCGCGCCGGATTGGCTGATCTACCCGCACGGAGCGATCGACGCCCGGCTCGAGCATGTCGTCAACGGGCTGTACCGATTCGCACGCACGACCAACAACGCCCCGGACGCCTACCCCTTCGGCGACCCGCTGCGGATCAAGACACTCGAGGTATTCGGAGACCCAGCACACTTCACGACGCCTGCGGAGGTCGCCCGCGCAGCCAGGGACGCGGTGAGGTTCCGCTCGACTCTCATCCTGACGTTCCATCGGATTCACAGTCGCGCATCGGACGGAGGCGAGGCGCACGCACCAACCACCTATCCGTTGACAGCGTTCGAGCAACTCGTCGACAGGGTCCGTGCGACCGGAATCAAGATCGTCACTCTGACCGGGCTCGAACGGATGCTGGGCGTCCCACTCAACAACCGTCTCCTCTTCCACCCCGGCCGCCCGTCGCAGATCGAAGCAGCCGTATCGATTCGCGACCACGGACATCGCGGCTTCTGGGCGTGGCTCGGTCTGTAGGCCCACGCCGCGTCCGGGCGATCGCGATCGCCGCGGCCTGTGTGTCGGCCCTGTGCACGCCGGCTCTCGGTGCAGCGCAACCGACCACCTCGAAGCCGCTTGCGCGCCCTGACAACTATGCACGGACGGTCATCACCGACCATCCCGTCGGGTACTGGCAGCTGAACGATCCTCCGGGGGCACCGCGCGCACGCGCGAGCGCCGGGGGCGTCGACGGCTACTACCACGGGAACGCCGCCACGACAACGGGCGGGACTGGCAGCCGACACCGGTTCGACGGTGTCCTGGATTACGTCTCGGTGCCCAACCGCCCGGCGTGGAGCCAGCCCACGACCGGCGCCCTCACGGTCGAATTCTGGATGCGGCCACGCTGGCTCGTGTTCCCTCACGAGGAGGGATCGGGGTACGTCTGGATTCTCGGTAAGGGCGAGCCTGACCAGCACGAGTGGGGCTTTCGGATGTACGGCGCCGACAACCACGAGTCGCCACCGCGCGGAAATCGCATCGCCTTCTATGCGTTCAACCCGGTCGGCGGCGAAGGTGCGGGCGCGTACTTCCAGGACACTGTTATCCCGGGACGCTGGATCTATATTGTCGGGGAGCTCACCCTGACCGGCGTGAAGATCTACAGGAACGGCGTCCTGCGCCAGGGACCGCCGGCCGCCGCTACCCTCTACGCCTCGTACCAGGTGTCCATGCGCCACGGCTTCGCTCCGCTGCGGATCGGAACACGCAACAAGAAGTCGTTCTTCGCGGGAGCGATCGGCGACGTTGCGATCTATCCGTACCTGCTCAGCGATAGCCGGATCCGAGCCCACTTCCGGGCCGGCGCAGCCGCCCACCACCTCGCTCCCTGAGCAGTCGCTCGTATGACTCGTTCCCGGTCGCAGGTAGTTTCTTCGCGACGACGGTGCGGCTTCGAGCATTCCGCCGCCCCGACCCGCCCCCGTAGCTCAGTGGATAGAGCAGCGGTTTCCTAAACCGCGTGCGCAAGTTCGATTCTTGCCGGGGGCACTCAATGCGCGGTCGTCGTCGCTCTCCCGCCACGGATTCTGTCGCTCGCCGGATACCCTGGGAGGTTGTCCCGTAGCTCGTAGAACTTGAGGTGGCGGTCCTCCCGCCTCGTCCGGTCGCACGGCGACCGTGGCGAGTGCGAAATCGTCTTCGAGACAGGAGGATCCGCCATGGAGACCGTAACGAGAGAGCAGGTCGGCAGGAACGAGTTGGGGCTGCCGCCGCGGGTGCAGGAGGCGCTCGGTGAACTGGTGAGCTCGGCGAAGGAAGGGCTGCTCGCCTTGAGCGTTGGCGTCGGGTTCGGCGTGCTCGTTGAGCTGATGGAAGAGGAGGTCGACGATGTCGTCGGTCCGAAGGGCAAGCACAACCCGGAACGCGTCGCCGTCAGGCACGGGCACGAGTCGGGCGAGGTGACGCTCGGCGGTCGCCGCGTCCAGGTCGAGCGGCCACGGGTGCGCAGCGTCGACGGGGACGGCGAGGTCGCGTTGCGCACCTACGAGCACTTCGCCGACCGTGATCCGTTCAGCCGGCACGTGCTCGAGCAGCTGCTCGCCGGCGTCTCGACCCGCCGCTTCGAGCGCACACGCGAGCCGGTCGGTGCCGAGGTCGAAGCTGCGGCGCGGTCGACGTCGCGGTCGTCGGTCTCGCGCGAGTTCATCTCGCGCAGCCGCGAGAACCTGCTCGGCCTGATGAGCCGACGCCTCGACGACCTGCGCCTGGCGGTGCTCATGCTGGACGGGATCGAGCTGAAAGGCCGCTGCTGCGTCGTCGCGCTCGGGATCACAACCGACGGCGTCAAGCTGCCGCTCGGGCTGTGGGACGGCTCGACCGAGAACGCGACCGTCGCCAAGGCGCTGCTCTCGAACCTCGTCGCCCGCGGCCTCGATCTCGGCCAGGGTGTGCTCTGCGTGATCGACGGCGCCAAAGCGCTGCGCAAGGCGATCGACGAGGTGCTCGGCCCGGTACCGGTGCAGCGATGTATCCGGCACAAGGAACGCAACGTGCTCGACCATCTGCCCGAGCGCGACCGGCCCGCCGTGAAGCAGCGGCTCCGGCGCGCCTGGGCGCGCGACGACCACGAACGGGCGCTCACCGAGCTGCAGGCGCTCGCCGGCGAACTCGAGCGCTCGCATCCCGGCGCTGCTGCCTCGCTGCGAGAAGGGATGGCAGAGACGCTGACCGTCACCCGACTCGGCGTACGCGGCCCGCTGAAGCAGACACTGCAGTCCACGAATCCGTGCGAATCGATGATCGAGATCGTCCGCCGCACGTCCAGGAACGTGAAGCGCTGGCAGTCCGGCGACATGTGCCTACGCTGGACCGCCGCCGGCATGCTCGAAGCCGAAACGCAGTTCCGACGCGTCATCGGCCACCGCGACCTCGCCAAGCTCGCCCTCGCCGCCGAACGCGATCTCAACGCTCACCCGATCCAAGAGGTGCTCGTCACGACGTGAGAGCATCCCATCACCGGACCGCCACAAAAATCCACGGCGCGCGGGACATCCTCGAGCACCCTGGACGACGTCCTGTCGGACCAGAGAGAGACAAGGCTGATGCGATGAAGACCCTGCTGAACGTGATCTGGCTCGTCCTCGCCGGCTTCTGGCTCGCGGTCGGCTATCTGCTCGCAGCGACCCTGCTCGCGATCACGATCATCGGGCTGCCGTTCGCGAAGCAGGCACTCAAGCTGGGGCACTACGCACTCTGGCCGTTCGGACGGGCGCTTGTCCGGAGCCCGGATCGGTTCGTGACGCTGAGCGCGATCGGGAACGTGCTGTGGTTCGTGCTTGCCGGCTGGTGGCTCGCGCTCGCCCACGTCGTCACCGGCGTTCTCCTCTGCCTGACGATCATCGGCATCCCGCTCGGGATCGCCGACTTCAAGATGGCCGGCGCAGCTCTCGTCCCGTTCGGCCGCACCGTGGTGCGAGCCAGGGAACTGAACGCGGGCATGGTCGCCGCCGACTCGGCGATCGCCTTTCCGGACTGAGCCGCACACGCCGGGACTACAATCCGCGGCCGTGTCTGGGTCTGGGAACGAGACCTCGCTGGCGGGCGGCCGTCTGACGGCGGGGCGGGTCGAGCTCATCGCGACCGTGTTGCTCGCTCTGGCGGCGGTCGCGAGCGCCTGGAGCGGCTACGAGGCGTCACGCTGGGGCGGCGAGCAGGCGATCGCGTTCAGCGCCTCGAACGCGGCGCGGGTGACGGCATCCCGCGCCGCAGAGAAGGGCGATCAGGAGGCCGGGATCGACGTCTCCACCTTCATCGCCTGGACCGGCGCGTACGCCTCGAAGGACAAGGCGCTGGCGGACTTCTATTTCCGCCGCTTCCGGCCGGAGTTCCGGCCGGCGGTGGAGGCATGGATCGCAACGCGGCCGTTGACGAACAAGGACGCGCCGCTGACACCGTTTGCGATGCCGGAGTACAAGCTCGCCTCACGCGCGCAAGCGGCCCGGCTCGACGTCGAGGCCAGCCGCCAGTCGGAGCTCGCCAAGCGAAACAACCAGCGCTCGGACAACTACGTGCTGGCCGTCGTCCTGTTCGCCTCGTCGCTCTTCTTCGCCGGGATCAGCACCAAACTTCCGAGGCTTCCGCACCAGGCGGCGCTGCTCGCGATCGGCTGGCTGATCTTCCTCGGCGCGTTCGTGTGGGTGCTCACCTTCCCGGTCAGCTTCTCGGTGTAGCCGCCGTCCTAGGGGGTCGCCGACTTGGTGGCGCCGACGCGGTGGCGGAAGACGTAGTAGGTCCAGCCTTGGTAGAGGAGGACGAGGGGTACGAAGATGAGGGCGACGACGCTCATCACCTGGAGTGCGTAGTGGGAGGAGGCGGCGGTGTGGATGGTGAGGCTGCTGCCGAAGGTGGGGTGTGAGACCATGACGCGAGGGTAGAGGCTCGTGAACAGGGTCGCGACGGCGGCGGCGATCCCGGCGGCGGTCATCGCGAACGCGCGTGGGTTGGCGCCGGTCAGCACGAACACGACGGCGAGCAGGAGCGCGGCGATCGAGATGGCGGCGGGGAGCGCGGGCGGGAACAGGTTCTTGTCGTTGCGGTCGATCGCGACCGCAACCGTTGAGGCGACGAATACGATCGCGAGCGCGGCGGCGGGGAGCGCGAGCCGCCGTGCCGTCTGTTCGGCCCGGTCGTGCACCTCGCCGACCGTGCGCAGGGTGAGGAACGTCGCCCCGTGGAAGGCGAACAGCGCCACGATCGCGACCCCGGCGAGGAGCGTGTAGGGGGAGAACAGATCCCAGAAGGTGCCGGCGTAGTCGCCGTTCGAGGCGATCGGGACACCGCCGACGAGGTTCGCGAGCCCGATCGCCCAGATCAGGGCGGCACCGAGGCTGCCGACCGTGTTTGCCCACGACCAGATCGTGCGCCAGCGCGGGCTCGTGCTCTTCGAGCGCCACTCGAACGAGACGACACGCACGATCAGGAGGACGAGCACGAGCAGCAGCGCCACGTAGAAGCCGGAGAACATCGTCGCGTACCAGGCGGGGAACGCGGCGAAGGTGGCGCCGCCGGCCACGACCAGCCAGACCTCGTTGCCGTCCCAGACCGGTCCGATCGTGCGCAGCAGGATCCCACGCTCGCCGTCGTCGCGTGGCACGACCGGCAGCAGCATGCCGACACCGAAGTCGAACCCCTCGAGCACGAAGTAGCCCGTCCAGAGGAGCGCGATCAGGCAGAACCAGAGGATCTGCAGGTCCATCAGTACTCCACCGCCGGCAGCGTCGGCTCGCCTGCCTCGCCGCGAACCTGGGGCGGGTCGAGCCGCGCGTAGCGGCCCATCAGCACGAAATCGACGACGAGCAACACCGCGTAGAGGCAGACGAAGACGGAGAGGCTGAACACGATCGTGCCGCTGGAGACGCTCGGCGAGTGCGCGTCGGCGGTCTTGAGGAGCCCCCAGACGATCCACGGCTGACGTCCCACCTCGGTCAGCACCCAGCCGGCCAGCGCCGCGACGTAGGGAAGCGGGATCGACAGCACCCCCGCCCACAGGAACCAGCGGCTCCGTTCGAGCCGTCCCCGCCAGCGCAGCAGCGCCGCCAGGGCGAGCACCAGGAACACGAGCGAGCCGGCGTACGCCATCACCCGCATGCTCCAGTAGGTCGTGCGGACGAGCGGGGTGTAGTTGCCGGGACCGTAGGCGGCCTCCTCCTGCGCCTGCAGCTCGTTGATCCCCTCCACCTTGCCGTGGAACGATCCGGTCGCGAGGAACGAGAGCAGCCCCGGGATCTCGATCGAGTACGACGGGGTCGGATCCTCCTTCGTGAAACCGCCGATCTGGAAGAGCGAGAACGACGCCGGCTGCTCGGTGTCCCAGAGCGCCTCCGTCGCCGCGATCTTCATCGGCTGATAGTCCGTGATCACGATCCCGAGATGGCTTCCCCACCACAGGTTCAACGCCGAGATCGGGACACCGACGATCAGCGCCAGCTTCACCGCCGGCCGGAACACCTCGACGTTGCGGCCCCGGACGAGATGCCAGCAGGAGATCCCGAAGACGAGCACCGCCGCCGTCGTCACCCCCACGAGGATCACGTGCCCGAACGCCCACAACGCGAGCCGGTTCGAGAGCAGCGCCCACACGTCCGTCAGCTCCGCCCGCCCGCCCACCACCTGCGAGCCCACCGGCCGCTGCATCCACGAGTTCGCGACGATGATGAAGAACGCCGACGCCCACGTGCCCAGCGCGAGCAACCAGATCGTCGCCAGATGCAGCCGCCGCGAGAGCCGGTCCCAGCCGAACACCCACAAGCCGATGAACGTCGACTCGAGCATGAACGCCGCCAACCCCTCGATCGCAAGCGGCGCCCCGAACACATCACCGACGTACTCCGAGTACACCGACCAGTTCATCCCGAACTGGAACTCCTGCACGAGCCCCGTCGCCACCGCGATCGCGATGTTGATCAGCATCAACGTCCCGAAGAACCGCGTCAGACGCAACCACCGCTCATCACCCGTCCGGTACCAGGCCGTCTGCATCACCGCCACAAGCGGCGCCAACCCCAACGTCAACGGAACAAACAAAAAGTGATACAGCGACGTCGTCGCAAACTGCAACCGCGCCAGGTCAACCGTCGTCATCGCAAGTGCCGTCACGTCAGAGGTCGGGCGCATCGCCAGGCTGCCGGTAGTCGACCGTCGTCTCGCTCATGAGAACGTCCTTCTCGCAACGCGCCTCATGATGCACCATCCCGTGTGCGATGGTGCAGCTGTCCCGCTTCACGAAATCTGGCAGGGCGGTTATTTTCCAGTAGGCTCGACCGTCAGCGACAGCGCCTTGCGAGGGGGAAGAGATGGCCGACGGGACGATGATCACGTGCCTCTGGTTCGACCACGGCGAGGCCCGCAAGGCGGCCGAGTTCTACGCCTCGGTCTTTCCGAACAGCGCGGTCGGCAACGCGCTCAGGGCGCCGTCCGATTTCCCCGGTGGGCAGGCAGACACGGAGTTGACCGTGGAGTTCACCGTCCTCGGCCGCCCGTTTCTCGGCCTCAACGGCGGCCCCAACTTCACGCCCAACGAGGCGGTCAGCTTCATGGTCGTCACCGAGGACCAGGCCGAGACCGACCGCTACTGGGATGCGATCGTCGGCAACGGTGGCGAGGCGAGCGCCTGTGGCTGGTGCAGGGACCGGTGGGGGTTCGCCTGGCAGATCACCCCGCGCGTCCTGCTCGACGCCACGAACGACCCCGACCGGGCAGCCGCCAGGCGCGCCTTCGAGGCGATGCTGACGATGACGAAGATCGACGTCGCCGCGATCGAGGCTGCGCTCGCGGGCAGGTGAGCGACGAGCGACCGGGCGCTACCCGAGCGCGAAGTAGCGCTCGAAGAAGGCGCCGAGTCGGTCGAGGACGGCCTGCTTGCGGTGGCTGTAGGCGCCGTCGTCTGTGAAGCGTGAGAGGGGCGGCAGGATCTCGGTGATGGCGGCGCCCGTGGTCGGGATGGCGCCGTCGCGGAACGCCCGCTGGAGGAGTGCTCGGGTGGCGTCCGGTTCGAGCACCTGGTCGGCGATGATCTGGTCGAGCTCCTCGTCGCGTCTGGCGGCGACGAAGCGGCGCCAGTCTTCCGTGACGTCCGAGTCGACCGAAACCCGGTCGACGAAGGCGAGGATCAGGTCACGCTTGAACTCCTCCTCGGCGAGCACCTCGAGGTCGTCCTCGTCGGGCGCATGGCTGTAGGTCAGGCCGACCTTGAGTCGCTGCGCCTCGGGTAGCTCGGTCTGCACGTCGGATCGGGAGCGGGTTCGCGTCGCCGTCCCAGCGGCCCGAGCCGGATGCGAATCTCCTCGCTCTCCTTACCCTCAGAGCGGGCTTGCGGTCATCCGCTCCCAGACGTTGTCGAGCAGGCGCGCCGTCTCGTTCCAGAGCATCACCGTGCCGCCGAAGTTCAGCACGCCGGCCGAGAAGACGCGCGCACCGGCGTCCGTCTCGTAGTAGGTCATCTGCGCGGTGCGGCCGGGGCCGAGCAGGTCGGGGATCTGGGCCAGGATGAGCGTGTTCGGCGGGGTCACGTTCGGCACCACGGCATCGATCTCGATCCCGTAGCGGCCGAACGTGGAGCCGTTGCCGAGCCCGGTGCCGGTGAACGCCCACGGCGCCGCGTCGGCGCCGCTCACGATGTAGGGCTGCTGGTGCTGACCGTCGTCGTTCGCGAGATACTGGGCGCCGAGCAGGCTCGCCTCGGGACGGCCCTGGTCACGCCACTGGCCGATCAGGCGGGCCGTCTGCTTCTCGCGCACGACCTCGCGGAAGAAGTTGTTCGCCGAGAGCAGGATCAGGCGGCCGCCGAGATCGCGGAACCCGCTGACGAGGTCGTAGAGCCGGCGGGTCACGTACTCGGTGTGGCCGGGGAAGACGAGTAGGTCGTAGGCGGCACGCAGTCGCTCGGAGCTGGGGAAGAGCTCGATGTCCTCGTCGGCATACGTGTCGACCGCGTGGCCGCGGCTCGTGAGCCAGTGCAGGAACTGGAGGTCGTAGCTGCGCCAGCGTTCCGGCACGCCGGCGCGCAGATGGGGTCGGGTCAGGTCGATCCGCTTCTGCGACCAGAGCGAGTACCAGGTGTCGCCGAAGCCGTCGCCGTTGACGTCGTAGTAGTTGTAGGCGTGCCAGGTCGTCGTCGGCACGACCATCGCCACCCGTTGCACCGGCGCAGTCGGGCGCACGACGATCGGCGCGAACCCGAGGTGGCCCTGGGGCCCGTCGAGCCGGGCGGCGTAGATCCCCGACGAGGGCACGTCGAGCGTGAGTGCCACCTGGGCAACGCGGCCGCGCTTGCTGCCGAGCTCGATCCGACGCGGCTCACCGACCTGGACGCCCTTCATCTCGTAGTTGCTGTTCGTGGGCACACCCTCGGGCCCGCACTGGAGCAGGGTCAGCCGCAGCCAGCGCGCATCGGTGCGCACGGCGAGCGACACCTGCTCGCCGGGGAGGGCGCTACGGCGGCGGAAGGTTGCCTCCACGTCGAGCACGCGGACGACGGCGGAGCCGAGCACGGGGGCCGGCTCCACGTCCGCGGGGCGGATCCGGAGGATGTACGAGCCGGGGCGGGTCGCCGGTTGCGGCGACCAGGCCAGCTGGTTGTGCCCCGCCTTCAGCGTCACCGGCGTGCTCGAGACGAGCTGCGCGCCGACCCGGTTGCGGTTCACGACCTCGAGGCTGGCATCCACGGGCCGCTGCGAGACGACGTCGAGCAGCGCCGTGCCGCGGCCCCCCGCCGAGCGGGGGCTGATCGTGGCAAAGCGGGGGCGGTCGCCGAGGAACGCGCGCTCGCTGTTGCGCACGCCGACCGAGAAACTCGCGTTGCCGGCCGCGTCGGCCCGTCGCACGCCGGCGACGAGACCGGCGCCCAGCATCAGCGCATGGGCGAGGGCACGCCGTCGCGTCAGCACTCCGGGCACGCCTCTCGGGCGGGCACCGGCTGCCGGCCCTGCGGGGGTCGCCGACTGCGACGCGGGAACAGGTGCAGGCGCGTCCTCCACGAGCACCGGAAAGGGTATCCCCTGGGGACGTACGTTGGGATAGACGGCGTCCGGTCCGCGCTCAGCGACCTCGGTCGCTGGACGCAGCTCGAGGAAACACGTCGTCGCTTCCTGGCCGCCGATCGCTCAAAGCTCCCGCCGAAGCAACTGGAGACACTTGTGATCAGCCCGAGGCCGTGATCGGGATGCGTCAGTTGATCGGCCGATCCGGGATCCAGCGGGAGCTGTTGAGGAGCGCGTCGTCGGCCGGGTGGCGGGTGAGGAAGTCGCCGAGGACGCGGACGTAGAGGCCGATCGTCTCGCGGCTGCGCGGGAGCTGTTGCCGCGAGCTGAAGACGACGCCGTAGTGGGTCGTTCCTTGCGCTGCCGCCTGCTGGATCAGCCGGTTGTAGTCACCCCAGTTCTCGGTCAGGATCGCGCGCTGCTCGGTCGGCATCAGCGGAAAGAGCTGTTCGTCGAGTAGTCCTTCAAGATCGTTTCGCTCGTTCACGGAGACGACGTCGTGGCCGCGAGCGCGGAGTTGCTCGGCGATCTGCTTTGAGTAGAGCTCGTCGAGCAGGAGCCTCACGAGGCGAGGAGCTCCTGCTCAGCACGCCAGAGCTCCTCCGCTCGTGCTGCCGCCTCGACCTCCCGAGTGGCGATCTCGTTGATCTCGTCCTTGTGCGCGGCCGCATAGCGGACAGCCGCGCGCACGCGCTCGGCCGGCAGGTCGAGATACTCGGCCGCGGCCTCGACCGAGTTGGCGTGGTTGCGCACCGTCTCCAAGACCTGCCAGACGTCGAGGCGCGTTCCGAGCAGGATCGCTCGCCGGCCGAGAGCGCCATCACGGAAGGCGATCTGCGGGAACTCGTCCTGGGCGACGCCCTCGATCAGGTAGCGCTCAGCGAGCTCGTTCCGGGAGAGGCCCCGGCGACCAGCCGCTCGTTCCAGCTCGACCACCGCCGCCTCCGCGACACGCAGGGACATATGCCGTCTCTTGCCTCTACTCATCAGCCTCGCCTCCTCTTGCGTGAACACACTGTATCACAGTTGACCACAGCAGGCTGACTTCAGGCGAAATTCGGGATCGAGCTTCCCAACTTGAGGCGCCGAGGGAAAGGGGTAGCGGCGCCCGCCCGGACGTCCCCGGACGAGCCGCGCACCCTAGAATCGGCCTGTGAGCGAACACCTCGACGAGCTACGTCGCGTCGCGGCGGGCATGGCGACTCCGCCCGGTGAGATGACCGCGTACCTGGCGAAGGTGCGCGACCGCGCCTACACGATCACCGACGACGACGTCGCGACGCTGAAGGCCGCCGGGATCGACGAGGACGTCGTCTTCGAGCAGACCGTGGCTGCCGCGATCGCAGAGGGACTGCGGCGGCTCGATGCGGCCGAGAGGGCGATCGGATGATCCGCCTCGACTGCGTCGACCACGGGCACGCGGCGGCCGAGGCAGCGGTGCTGCAGCAGATCCGCGAGCTCGGCGGCCACGAGCCGCTCGGGGTGCTGAAGACCCTCTACTACCGGCCCGAGATCTTCGGGCGGCCGTTCTCGGCCGAGCTCGACACGGTGATGCGGGGGCCGTCGGACTGGACGCCGGGTGAGCGCGAGCTCTTCGCGGGGTTCACCTCGTCCCTGAACCAGTGTCCGTTCTGAACGGGCTCTCACGGCGCGGTCGCGTCGTACGCGCTCGGTGAGGACGTCTGGCAGGCGGTCGTCGATGACTGGCGGACGGCGCCGCTGCGACCCGAGCTGCTCGCCGTGCTCGGCTTCCTCGAGACACAGACGCTGCGGCCCGACGAGCTGACGGGCGCCGACGCGGACGCCGTCCGGGCAGCCGGTGTCTCCGACGCGGCGCTCCGCGACGCCGCCCTGATCTGCGCGCTCTTCAACATGATCGTCCGGCTCGCGGACTCCCTCGGCTGGGACGTGCCCGAATGGGAGTTCCAGCTCGGCCGCGCCGGGGGGATGCTCAACCGCGGCTACGCGCTGAGCCTGTAGCGGCCCTCAGAGGATCGCACCGACGGCAGCACGCCCGGCGCGGCGGCCCGAGAAGAGACAGCCGCCGAGAAAGGTTCCCTCGAGGGCCCGGTAGCCGTGCATGCCGCCGCCGCCGAACCCGGCTGCCTCGCCCGCCGCGTAGAGGCCGGCGACCGGCTCGCCCGCCTCGTCGAGAACGCGGCTGTCGAGGTCGGTATGGAGACCGCCGAGCGTCTTACGCGTCAGGATGTGGAGCCGCACTGCGATCAGGGGGCCGGCCTTCGGGTCGAGCAGCCGGTGCGGCGCCGCGACGCGCGTGAGCCGGTCCGCGAGGTACGAGCGGGCCGAGCGGATCGCCATCGCCTGCGCGTCCTTCGAGTAGGCGTTCCCGAGCTCGCGGTCGCGGGCGAGCACCTCCCGCTCGACCTGGGCGAACTCGAGCAGCGGCTCGTCGGTGAGCTCGTTCATGCCGGCCACGAGGGCGGCGAGGTCGTCCCGCACCACGAAGTCGGCCCCGTGCTGCTTGAACGCCTCGACCGGAGCCGGCGCGCCCGAGCCGATGCGCGCCCGTACCACCGCGAGGCGCGACTTGCTCGTCAGGTCAGGGTTCTGCTCCGAGCCCGAGAGCGAGAACTCCTTCTCGACGATCTTCTGGGTGAGAACGAACCAGGTGTGCTCGTGGCCGGTGCCCATGATGTGTGCGAGCGTGCCGAGCGTGTCGAAGCCGGGAAAGAGCGGCGGCGGCAGCCGGCGTCCGATCGCGTCGAGCCACAGTGACGAGGGGCCGGGCAGGATCCGGATCCCGTGCAGGGGCCAGATCGGCGACCAGTTCTCGACCCCCTCCGTGTAGTGCCACATCCGGTCGGGGTTGATCACGGCGCCGCCGGCCTCCTGCGCAATCCCGATCATGCGGCCGTCGACGTGGGCAGGGACGCCGGAGAGCAGCCGCGCGGGCGGGCTCCCGAGCCGTCTGGGCCAGCTGCGCCGGACGAGCTCGTGGTTGCCGCCGATCCCGCCCGAAGCGACGATCACCGCCGACGCGCGCAGCTCGAACTCACCCACCACCTCGCGCGAACTCGCGACGCCGCGCTCGCAGCCGTCTGGCGCGAGCACCGCGCCGGAGACACCGTCGACCCTTCCGTCGGTGACGTCGATCCGGTCGACGCGATGGCGGAAGCGGAGCTCCACGAGCCCGCGGCGCTCCCCCTCGAGCACCTCCGCCACGAACGGCGCGAGCAGGCCAGGCCCCGTGCCCCAGGCGATGTGGAAGCGCGGCACCGAGTTTCCAGGCCCGTTGGCGAGCCCGCCACCCCGCTCGGCCCAGCCGACGTTGGGCACGAAACGCAGACCCTTGTCGTGGAGCCAGCTGCGCTTCTCGCCCGCGGCCCAGTCGACGTAGGCCTCGGCCCAGCGTCGCGGCCACGCGTCCTCGGGCCGGTCGAAGCCGGCCGTCCCGAGCCAGTCCTGCCACGCGAGCTCGCGTGAGTCGCGGATCCGCAGGCGCCGCTGCTCGGGGCTGCCGACGAGGAAGAGGCCGCCGAGCGACCAGAACGCCTGGCCGCCGAGCGAGGCGGCGGGCTCCTGGTCGACGAGGATCACGCGGCCGCCCGCGGCGGCGAGCTCGGCGGTCGCGACGAGACCGGCCAGTCCGGCGCCGACGACGACCGCATCCACCTGGGCCGAGGCGTTCACGCAGCCCATCCTCGCAGCTTCGATCCCGGGCCTCCAGGGATCTGGCGGGGGCGATGCCGGCCGTGCGACGATGCAGGCATGCCACGGTCGCGCTCGAGCACCGCCGTCGCGCTCGGACCTTCGGTCAGGGCGCGCGTCCTCGCGGCGGTCGGCCTGGGCGCCCTGCTCGGCGGGATGGCGATCGTCGTCCTCGACGCGCGCGACTCCGGCCCGGCCGACTCGGCGCCACCCGCCGCTACGACCCCGGCCTCGACGACTCCCGCGGCCGCCGCCAAGCCGAAACCGGTCGTCCTCGTCGCGCTCCCCGTGAAGGGCGTCGGCGCCTACGATCCGGAGGGCGACCGCAGCGAGAACGACGGCCAGGCGCCGCTCGCCACAGACGGTGACCCGAGGACGGCCTGGCAGACCGAGCACTACCGCTCCACGTTCGGCAAGAGCGGGGTCGGGCTCGTGCTCGATGCGGGTCGGCCGGTGCAGGCGAGACGCCTCGTCCTCACGACCGACACGCCTGGCTACAGCGCCCTCGTGCAAGTGGGCAACGCACCTGACGGCCCCTTCGTGCCCATCTCGGGCAAGAAGACGACGGCTACGCGGACCGTGTTCGCCCTGAAGCCACGCCGCGCCCGCTACCTCCTCGTCTGGGTGACGTCGATGCCGCCCGGCGGCGTGGCACACGTGAACGAGGTCAGGGTCTCCGGCCGGAGGTAGGGGTGAGTCTCGGCTGGGCGATCGCGGCCGCCGTCGGCCTCTTCATGGGCCTCCCCGTCCTCGTCCTGCTCGCCGCCTGGGCCGGGCCGATCGGCTGGATCGTCGCCGCAGTCGTGCTCCCGATCGCCGTGCTCGCCGTGCTCCTCTGGCTCGGCTGGTACCGGCAGCGCCCCGACGACGGGCCCTACCAGCGCATGTGAGAGGATGCCGCGGTGAGCGAGCGCCGCGAGGTGATGAGCTGGGACGACCTCGGCCTCGGCGCGCGATCGCTGGCCGAGGCGGTGTACGCCGACGGCTGGATTCCCGATCTCGTGCTCGGCATCTCCCGCGGCGGCCTGCTCGTGGCGGGTGCGGTTGCCTACGCGCTCGGGGTCAAGAACACCGCCACGATCAGCGTCGAGTTCTACACCGGCATCGACGAACGGCTCGAGCTGCCGATGCTGTTACCGCCCGTGCCCGACCTCGTCGACATCTCCCGGGAGCGGGTGCTCGTCGTCGACGACGTGGCCGACACGGGCGCCACGCTCGAGCTCGTACGGGACTTCTACGCGGAGCAGGTCGGCTCCACCCGCGTCGCCGTCCTCTACGAGAAATCCCGCTCGGTCGTCAAGAGCGACTACGTCTGGCGGCGAACGGACGACTGGATCACCTTCCCCTGGTCGGCGGCGGATCCCGTCACGGGGCCGGGCGCGGAATAGCGGCGAGGCAGCTCGGCCCGGCTCAGGACAGCACGCGCAGCCGGGCCGGGTCGATCTGGAGCCACGTCCGGGCGATGCGATGGAGGCTGCCGTCGGCGCGCATGCGGGCGAGCGCGCGGTTCACGTCGGCGACGGCGACAGGGCCGCCCCGCGTCACCGAGACGACGTAGCCGCCGCCGAACGGAACCCGCGCGCGCACCGGTCCGAGTAGCGGCCCGATGCCGGCCACGAAGCGGCCGACGGTGCTCGACTCGACGAGCGCCGCGTCGCAGGCGCCGGTCCGCACGAGCTGCCGCAGCCGCTCGCCCGTCGGCGCCAGCACCGGGCTGTGTGTCGGGTGTACGACCCCGGCGAGCGCCCGTGCCCCGGCGCTGCCGCGTACGGCGCAGGTCATCAGGCCACGAAGCTGGCGCAGCGAGGAGAGCGGCGGCAGGTCGCGCCTCATGACCACGGCCTGGTCGGTCGCGAGGTACGGGTTGCTGAGGTCCGACACGGCCGCGACCGCCCTGCCGGCAGGGATCGAGGCGATCGTCAGGCTCCAGGGCCGCTCCTTCGCGGCGAGCAGGCGGGCGGACGAGCTCACGTAGGCGAACCGGACATCGGCGACTCCGAGCCGGCGGGCGAGCTCGCGGGCGACGTCGACCTCGAACCCCCGGGCGACGATCACCTGACCGTCGCGCACCGCCCCCGCCTGCATGACGGGGTCGCCCAGCGAGAGGGCGATCACGAGCTCGTGCGGTGGCGCTGACGGCTCGGTGGCCGTCGTGGCGGGCGGCTCCGTGGCACGGCTGTCGGCCGGGTGCCCGAGCGCGACGAGGACGGCGGCGACCGCCGCAACCGCGAAGACGAGCCCGAGCGCGACACCGAGCCCACCGGCGAGAATGCGCGCGGCCGTGCGCCCGCTCATGCCGAGGCCTCGTCGAAGACGTCCACGGGCGTACCCATCTCGGCGAAGCCGAAGAGCAGCTGCGCGTCGTAGTGGTTGACGCGCACGCAGCCGTGCGAGGCGGCATAGGTCGGCACCGAACCGAACTCGTGGAAGGCGACGCCACCGGTGAAGTAGCTCGCCCAAGGCAGCCAGACCTTGAACGGAACCGACCAGGAGTAGCGTTCCTTGCGGAAGACCCGGAACGAGCCGGTCGGCGTCTTCCCGTAGGCACCCGAGGAGATGTGCACGGCCCGCACGACCCGGTTGTCCTGGATCAGGAGGGCGAGCTGGCGCCCGAGCTGCACCTCGATCCGTCGCCCCGGCTTGTGAAGCTTCGGCTCGGGCCGGGTGGCGCGGGAGAGCGCCGCGACGACGCCGGGCCCGAGCGAGCCGTCGCGGGGCAGTCCCGTCCACTTCTCGAAGCCGAGCACCGCCGTCGACGTCTGCATGTCGGCGACCCCGGTGACCCCCGTCTGGGCCATGAAGCCGAGGTCGACGAGCTCCTGCTGCACCTCCCGCAGGGTCGGCGTCCGCACAGCAGGCGGGTCGACGGGCTGCGAGACCGGCCGCCTCAGGTCGTAGCCGGGAAAGAGGCCCACCGGTGTACCGCCGTCGACGAGCACGCGCACGCTGCGCACACCGGGGATCGCCCGCAGCGTGCGCACGAGCTGGCCCACCCGTAGCTGGAGCGACTGCGCGTCACGGCCCGCGGCGAAGCGTGTGCCGAGATCGACCGTGACGATCCTGTGCGAGACGACGAGCGAGCGCAGCGGCGTCGAGCCGGGGATCGCCGTCGTGAAGCCGCGGCCGCGCTCCATCGTCGTCGGACCGGCGAGGAGATGGTGGACGGCCGCCTCGATCGTCGTCCCGCCGCGGTCGACCGCAACCGGGGCGCCCGCACGGAAGAGCCAGATGTGCGTGGTCGCACCGGCCGCAGCGGGAAGCGCCAGGGCGAGCGCCAGTGCGGCGAGCACGAGTCCCGTGAAGGCGCTGCATTTCATGCAAATCAGGTTCGGCGCCGCGGCTCGCATCTCCTACTGGATCGGCAACGCGAGCCAGGGGCTGAAACGACGGCGGCGGCCCGGATCAGCCGACGCGGCGCAGGAGCAGCAACGACCGGGCGGGAACGTCGACTTCGCTGCGAACCGGTGTTTCCCACGCTCCGGGCTCGAGCTCCGGCTCGGCGGTCGAGAGCTCGAAGGCCCAGCGGCGGCCGAAGCGGGGGGGCGGCAGCCGGAACGAGAGCAGGTCGCTCCACGCGTTGAAGAGGACGAGGAACGAGTCGTCCACGATCGGCTCGCCCTGTTTCGTCTCGGCGTCGATCTCGGCCCCGTTGAGAAAGGCCCCGAGCGAGAGCGCGTCGCCGCGGTTCCAGTCGGCCTGCGTCATCGCGCGTCCGTCGGGCCGGAACCACCAGACGTCGGGCGCACCCGAGTCGCCGTTCGAGCGCCCGGTCAGGAACGAGGGGCGCCGGAAGACCGGGTGCGCACGCCGCAGTGCCACGAGGCGACGCGTGAACGCGTGCAGCGCCCGGCTGCGGTCGTCGAGCTCCCAGTCGAGCCAGCTGATCTCGTTGTCCTGGCAGTAGGCGTTGTTGTTGCCGCGCTGGGTGCGGCGGAGCTCGTCGCCGGCGCCCAGCATCGGCACGCCGTGCGAGAGCAGCAACGTGGCGAGGAAGTTCCGCGTCTGCAGGTCACGGAGGGCGTTCACGGCGGGGTCGTCGGTCTCCCCCTCGACCCCGCAGTTCCAGGAGCGGTTGTCGGTCGTCCCGTCCTCGTTGCCCTCCAGGTTCGCCTCGTTGTGCCGCTGTTCGTAGGTGACGAGGTCGCGAAGCGTGAATCCGTCGTGGCAGGTGACGTAGTTGATCGAGGCGAACGGCTTGCGCCCGTCCGACTGGTAGAGGTCGCTCGAGCCGGTGAAGCGCCGGGCGAAGGCGGCGACGGGGCTGCGGCCACGCCAGAAGTCGCGCATCGTGTCGCGGTACATCCCGTTCCACTCGGTCCAGAGGACCGGGAAGTTGCCCACCTGGTAGCCGCCCTCGCCGACGTCCCAGGGCTCGGCGATCAGCTTCACCTGGGAGAGGACCGGGTCCTGGTGGATGATGTCGAAGAAGGCGGAGAGGCGATCGACGTCGTGGAACTCGCGCGCGAGCGCGGAGGCGAGGTCGAAGCGGAAGCCGTCGACGTGGCACTCGAGCACGAAGTAGCGCAACGAGTCCATGATCAGCCGCAGCACCGACGGATTGGCGGGGTTGAGCGAGTTGCCCGTCCCGGTGAAGTCCATGTAGTAGCGCGGGTCGCCCGGAAGCGTGCGGTAGTAGGAGAGGTTGTCGACGCCGCGGAACCCGAGCGTCGGGCCGAGGTGGTTGCCCTCGGCGGTGTGGTTGTAGACGACGTCGAGGATCACCTCGATCCCCGCCCGGTGCAGCGCCTTCACCATCCCCTTGAACTCGCGTACCTGCTCGCCGTGGGTGCCGGTCGCCGCGTAGCCCGCATGCGGTGCGAGGTAGCCGATCGTCGAATAGCCCCAGTAGTTCGTCAGCCCGCGGGCCTGTAGGAAGTGCTCGTCGGCGGCGTGGTGGATCGGCAGTAGCTCGACCGCGGTGATGCCGAGATCGGCGAGGTATCCGATCGCGGCGTCGGAGGCGAGCCCGGCGTAGGTGCCTCGGAGGTCGTCGCGCACGTCGGGCAGCTGTTGCGTGAACCCCTTCACGTGGAGCTCGTAGATGACGGTCGTCTCCCAGGAGCGCCGCAGGAGCGTGTCACCCTCCCAGTCGAAGCCGGGATCGACGACGAGGCATTTCGGGATCGCGGCCGCACTGTCCGACTCGTCGGCGACGAGATCGTCGCCGTCGGCGTAGCCGAGCGTCCGTCCGCGCTCCCAGAGGATCGGTCCCTCGACCGCCTTCGCGTACGGGTCGATCAGCAGCTTCTGCGCATTGAAGCGGTGGCCCCGCTCCGGCGCCCACGGTCCGTGTACGCGGTAGCCGTAGCGCTGGCCAGGGCCTACGCCCGGCAGGTAGCCGTGCCAGGTGTGGGCGGTGATGCGCGGTAGCTCGATGCGGGTCTCACGGTCTTCTCCGTCGAAGAGGCAGAGCTCGACCCGCTCGGCGTGCTCGCTGGTGAGGGAGAAGTTCGTGCCGTGGCCGTCCCAGCTTGCGCCGAGCGGAAAGGGGTCTCCGGGCCAGGGTCGCACCGACGCAACGTAGCGGGCGCGCCCGAAGGACAGCTCAGACTCAGCCGGCTCTCTCCGCCGAGCGCAGGCCGCGCAGGGCCCAGACCGTGAAGAGGCAGACGGCGAGCAGCGGCAGCCCGAACCCGAGGGCGGCGTGAGTCGGCTCGCCGGCGAGGAAGCCGCGCCCCGCCTCGAGCACGTACGTGATCGGGTTGAAGCGCGCGAAGGCGTGCAGGGTCGAGCCCAGCAGCGCGAGCGGCACGTAGACCGGGGCCAGGAAGAGCAGGAGGAAGACCGGCATCTGCATCAACGGCCCCGCCTGGATCGTCCGCAGTCGCATCGCGATGCCGGCCGCCCAGAGGAAGCCACAGAGGTTGATCGTGAGCGCCAGCAGGTACATCGCGACGATCTCCACGGGGCCGCCGCCGACCTGCATCCCGGAGAGGAGCGCGATCGTCGTCAGGAAGAGAGCGGTCACGACCCAGCGTCCGATCGCCGAGAGGCCGTAGCCGATCACGATCCCGGTCCGGTTCGGGGCCGCGAGCAGGAGCCGTCGTGCGAAGCCGCCCTCGAAGTCGCGTGCGATCCCGAAGCCCGTGAAGACGCCGGTGAAGGCGGCGGACTGCAGCAGCACGAAGACGAACTGGAAGGCCGTGTAACCGGCGGGGTAGTCGAAGCCGGGCGTGTCCTGCACCTGCGAGAGCCCGCCCGCGAAAGCGACGAAGAAGAAGAGCGGGAAGGCGAGCGTCGGCAGCAGCAACGAAGGAGTCGTGAAGACGTTCTTCAGCATGCGCCAGGCAACACCGGCGGCGACGGGCCAGATCCTCATCCGCGCTCGAGCCTCCGGGTCAGGGCGTGCGAGGCGGCGAACAGTGAGACGACCGCGAGCACGAGCGCGATCGAGAACCCGAGCGCGAGCGCCTCGGTGTCCCAGCCCGTGATCACGAGGCTGCGGACGCACTCGATCAGGTACGAGACGGGATTGACGGTGGCGAGGAAGCGGAACCAGTCGACCGCGATCAGGTTCCGCGGCGTGTTCATCGACGAGATGAAGAGGAAGACGAAGAGCGCCGGGAAGAGCGCCTGGATCGACTCGCCCGAGCCCGTGCGGAGGGCGAGGAAGGAGCCGAGCGCACCGAAGCCGACCGCAACGAGCGCCGCGTACACGAGCAGCACCGCGATTCCCGCCGGCCCGGCGGCGAAGCGGACGCCGAGCAGGAGCCCGCAGAGGATGTAGAAGCACGCCTGGATGACGCCGAGGGTGACGACGCCGGCGATGTGACCGACGAGCATCGCCGGCCCCCGCACAGGGGTCAGCGAGATCCGCGAGAAGAAGCCCGTCTGGATGTCGCGTGCCAGGTCGGTGCCCGCGTTCATCGTCGAGAAGAGCGCCCCCTGGATGAACGGCACCGCGAGCGCGAAGGCGAGAAACGAGTTGGTCGGGAAGCCGGGCAGCTCCGTCGTCGCGTGCAGCCCGCCGGAGTTGATCAGCATCAGGATGACGGGGAAGAGGAGGGGTGGGATCGAGGCGGCGGGCTGGCGTGCGGTGCGCGTGACCGAGCGGCGGGCGAGCGCGCCGACCTGCGTGGCGAGGGCGCTCACCGGCTCCCCCCGGCGGCCGGACCTGCGGCGGGTTCGGAGCCGTTCCCGGTCGCCGCGCCCTCGAGCGTGCGGCCGGTCTTCTCGAGGAAGACGTCGTCGAGCGTCGGTGCCCGGAGCTCGACGTCGGCGACGACGACGCCCTCGGCGTCCATGCCGCGAATCACGTCCGCAAGTCCGAGCCCCTCGCCGAGGCGGACGGCCAGGTCGTTCGTGTCGTTCAGCGGCTCTCCGAACCGCTGCAGGAGGGCGACGATCCGCGCCTCGTCCGCCGCGTCGCACGGGATCACGTGCACGCTCGGGCGCCCGATCTCTGCCTTCAGCACCGCGGGGGTGCCCTCGGCGACGATCGACCCGTGGTCGATGATCCCGACCCGGTCGGCGAGCACGTCTGCCTCCTCGAGGTACTGGGTCGTGAGGAAGACGGTGACGCCGTCCTGCTTCGCGAGCCGCCCCACCTCGCCCCAGAGGGCCGTGCGACTCTGCGGATCGAGCCCGGTCGTCGGCTCGTCCAGGAAGAGGATCGAGGGCCGGTGGACGAGCGCGAGCGCCAGGTCGAGCCGCCGCTTCATGCCGCCCGAATAGCCGCCCACCTTGCGGTCTGCCGCCTCGGTAAGCCCGACCCGCTCGAGCAGCTCGTCCTGCCGCGTCCTGCGCTCGGCGCGAGGCACGTTCTGGAGCATCGTCTGCAGGCGGAGGTGGTCGCGCCCGGTCAGCAGCGGGTCGAGCGCCGCCTCCTGCAGTGCGGCCCCGATCACGGAGCGCACCTTCGGCCCCTCGCGGCGGACGTCGTAGCCGCCCACCCGCGCGGTGCCCGAGGTCGGCGGCAGCAGCGTCGTCAGCATCAGCACCGTGGTCGACTTGCCGGCCCCGTTGGGGCCGAGGAAGCCGTAGATCTCGCCGGGGGCAACGTGGAGGTCGATCCCGTCGACCGCACGGGGTCCCTTGCGGAACTCGCGCACCAGCTGCTCGACGACGATGCTGTTCTCGCGCGGCACGTCGCCAGCCTACTGCCCGAGGGTCTCGCGCCTGGAGCGGAATTCGGCGGCGTCGATCTCGCCGCGGGCGAACCGCTCCGCGAGGACTTCTGTTGCCGTCTGACCTCTACCACACCGGCTCCATGCGCCCCGCCGCCAGACGAGGACGTGAACGAACGTCCCGACGACGAGCAGCCAGAAGAGCAGCCAGAGCGGGGCGAGCCATGGCCAGGCACCTGCCGCATGCATGAGTGGGAGCATCGAGATCCTCCTTACGAGTAGGTGCCTTATTATTAGCATACGAATAATTAGGGTGCAACAGGGCCGGTGTATCCTCCGCCCATGCGCCCCACGCAGACCCCGATCGGGCTCCTCCTCTTCCGGAGCTCGAAGAGCGTCCGTCGCGCCTTCGCCGACGCGTTGGCGGAGAGCGGCGGCTCGGTGCCGATCTGGCTCGTCCTCATGAGCTTGCGGGCGCACAGGTGGGGGTCGCAGAGCGATCTCGCGGCGGCGGTCGGAGTCGAGGGCCCGACGCTCACACGCCACCTCGACACGCTCGAGGAGCGCGGACTCGTACGGCGCCGCCAGGACCCGCGCGACCGGCGCGCCGTGGCGGTCGAGCTGACGCCGGCAGGCGAGGAGCTCCACGAGCGCCTCCACGAGGTCGTCGTCGCGTTCGACCGGCGCCTGAGAGGCGGCCTCTCGCAGCAGGAGGTCGACACGCTGCGCGAGCTGCTGCTTCGGCTCGAGCGCAACGTCGGGGACGCTCGGGCCTGAGTCAGTCCTCCACGGGGACGAGCCAGATCGTCGCGAGCGGTGGCAGCGTCACGGCGGCCGACGCCGACTGCCCGTACATCGGACCGGCGTCGGCCACGATCCCGAGCCCGTTGCCGACGTCCGAGCCCCCGTAGAAACGCGAGTCGGTGTTGACGACCTCACGCCAGCTCCCCCCGTGCGGCAGCGGCAGCCTCCAGCTGTCACGGACGACCGGCGAGAAGTTGACGACGCAGACGAGCGGCGAGCCGTCCTTTGCGAACCGCGCGAAGGCGATCACGTTGTCGCCCCGGGCATCGCCGACGAGCCAGGCGAAGCCCGGGGGCGTGAAGTCGATCTCCCACAGGGCCGGCCTCGCCCGGTAGGCGGCGTTGAGGTCGCGGACGGTCGCCCGCACGCCGGCGTGACCGGGGTCGTCGAGCAGCGGCCAGTCGAGCGAGCGCCCCTCGGACCACTCGCCCCACTCGGCCAGCTCGCTCCCCATGAAGAGGAGCTGTTTGCCGGGATGCGCCCACATGAACCCGTACAGGGCCCGCAGCGTTGCGAGCTTCTGCCAGCGGTCGCCCGGCAGCTTCGAGAGCAGCGAGCGCTTGCCGTGCACGACCTCGTCGTGGGAGAACGGGAGCACGAAGTTCTCGTCCCAGGCGTAGACGAGCGAGAAGGTCAGCTCGTCGTGGTGGAAGCTGCGGTGAACGGGCTCGTGTTCGGCGTAGGCGAGCGTGTCGTGCATCCACCCCATGTTCCACTTGAGCGTGAAGCCGAGGCCGCCCATCGTCGTCGGCCGCGAGACCCCCGGCCAGGCGGTCGACTCCTCGGCGACCATCAGCACGCCGGGCTCGCGCCCGTGCACGACCTCGTTCAGCTCCCGCAAGAACCGCACCGCCTCCAGGTTCTCGCGACCTCCCCGCTCGTTCGGCATCCAGTCGCCGGAGTTGCGCGAGTAGTCGAGGTAGAGCATCGAGGCCACCGCGTCGACGCGGAGCCCGTCGGCGTGGAACTCGCGGATCCAGTAGAGCGCGTTCGCGAGCAGGAAGTTCCGCACCTCGTGGCGGGCGAAGTTGAAGATCAGCGTGCCCCAGTCGGGATGGGCGCCGCGACGTGGGTCCTCGTGCTCGTAGAGCGCCGTCCCGTCGAAGCGCGCGAGCGCCCACTCGTCGCGCGGGAAGTGCGCCGGCACCCAGTCGAGGATCACGCCGATGCCGGCCCGATGGAAGGCGTCGACGAGATGACGGAAGTCGTCCGGTGTGCCGAGCGACGACTGGGGCGCGAAGTAGCCCGTCACCTGATAGCCCCATGACGGGGCGAACGGGTGCTGCATCACCGGCATCAGCTCGACATGGGTGAAGCCGAGCTCGGCCACGTAGGGAACGAGCTGCTCGGCGAGCTCGCGCCAGGAGAGCCCCAGCCGCCACGAGCCCGCGTGGACCTCGTAGATCGAGAGCGGCCGCTCGAGCGGATTCGTCGCGCGCCTGCGCTCGAGCCAGTCGGCATCGTTCCACTCGTGGCGGCTCTTGTGGACGAGCGAGGCCGTGTCCGGTGGCACCTCCGCCCAGCGCGCCAGCGGATCGGCCTTCTCGCGCGTGACCCCGTCGCGGCCGGCGATCGCGAACTTGTAGCGGTGCCCTTCACGTGCGTTCGCCGCCACGCCCTCCCAGATCCCCGAGACACCGAGCTGGTGGAGCGCGTCGGCGTTCTCGCTCCAGTAGTTCCAGTCGCCGACGACCGAGACGGCTCGCGCGTTGGGTGCCCAGACCGCGAACCGGACACCGCCGGCGTCCTCGAGCACGTGGGCGCCGAGCTGCTCGTAGAGGCGTTCGTGACGCCCCTCGCCCGCGAGGTAGAGATCGACCTCCCCGATGCTCATCGTTCCTCGTGCCTCCGTTCCGGGGCGGCGACCGGGACGACGGCGATCACGTGGGCGGCACCGGGTCGCAGACCGACGTAGTTGCGGCCGGTGCGCCAGTGGTACGTCTCCTCGGAAAGGAGGTCGTGGGCGTCGAACGTCGCCGGGAGCCCGAGCGAGAGAGGCACGACGCACAGACCCTCCTGCGGTTGTGCGGCGTCGATGTTGACGACCGTCAGCACGACGTCGTCGCCCTCGCGCTTGGCGTAGGCGACGAGCTCGTCGTTCTGCGTCTCGAGCCAGGTGAAGCCGTCGTCGAGCCGCTGGAGGGCGGGGTGGGCACGGCGGATCTCGTTGAGGCGGCGCAGCAGCGGCAGCAGCGGCCCTTCCAGGCGGCGCTCCTTGAGCTCGTACTTCTCCGAGTTCAGGTACTCCTCGCTGCCGGCGCGCAGCGGCACGTTCTCGCAGTTCTCGTAGCCGGAGTAGATCCCGTAGCTCGGTGAGAGCGTCGCCGCGAGCACGAGCCGCGCCTCGAAGGCAGGCCGACCCCCCTCGACGAGGTATGCGTGGAGGATGTCGGGCGTGTTGGGCCACATGTTGGGCCGGTAGGTCAGCGACCACGACCGCACCTGCTCGACGAACTCGACGAGCTCCCGCTTCGTGTTCTTCCACGTGAAGTAGGTGTACGACTGCGAGAAACCCACCTTCGCGAGCGTCGTCATCGGCGCGGGGCGGGTGAACGCCTCGGCGAGGAAGATCGCGTCCGGGTACTCCTCCCGCACCTGCGCGATCAGCCACTCCCAGAAAGGGATCGGCTTCGTATGCGGGTTGTCGACGCGAAAGGCCCGGATCCCGCGGCGGCACCAGCCGAGCACGACGTCGCGAAGCGCCTGCCAGAGCTCGTCGCGCTCCTCGCTGCCCCAGTCGACGTTGTGGATGTCCTGGTAGCGCTTGGGCGGGTTCTCGGCGTACTTGAGCGTCCCGTCGGGGCGGCGGTTGAACCAGGCGGGGTGCTCTCGCAACCAGGGGTGGTCGGGTGAGGTCTGGATCGCGAAGTCGAGTGCGATCTCCACTCCCACCTCGTGCGCGGCCGCGACCATCGCCTCGAAGTCCTCGGCCGTACCGAGCTCCGGGTGCAGCGCGTCGTGTCCACCCTCGTGGCCACCGATCGCCCAGGGGCTGCCGCTGTCGCCCGGCAGCGCGCGCTCGGCGTTGTTCTTGCCCTTGCGGTTCGTCTCCCCGATCGGATGCACCGGGGGCAGGTAGACGACGTCGAAGCCGAGCTCCGCGAGCGCCGGCAGCACCTCTGCGACACCGCGAAAGCCGCCGAAGGAGCGGGGGAAGAGCTCGTACCAGGCGCCGAAGCGGGCCCGCTCACGGTCGACGTCGATCGAGAGGGCGGGGCTCTTGGCGGACTCCCTACGGTGCTTTCTCCCGAGCCGGTCGGCTGCAGCGCGCCAGTCGGCAAGCTCGCCCCGGCCGAAGAGGAGGGCGCCCTCGGAGAGCTCGCCGGCCAGGTCCGTCTGGCCCGCCTCGAGCTTGCGGTCGTACTCGACCAGCCAGCTCGCGTAGGGGTCGACCCAGACCTGGAGGCGGTACTCCCACGGCCCGATCGCGTCAGGGACGATCTCTGCCCGGAAGCGGTCGTTGCCCTCGGCCTCGAGCGGCTGCTCACGCCAGTGGCGCTCTCCCAGCGGCCGGTAGCGGACGACCGCGCGAAGCGTCTCGTGGCCGTCCCGGAAGATCGTCGCGGAGACGACGACCGCGTCGCCGACGCACGCCTTGACCGGATAGCGGCCGCAGTCGACCTGCGGCCGCACGTCGAGGATCTGGATCCGTGACGGCGCCATGCCCGACAAGGTAAACAGTCTTGCCATGTGGCTTCGCAGGTCCCTGGGCGTGAACCTCCATCCCACCTCGCTCCCGGGCGGGCGGCTCGGCCCCGCGGCGTACCGGTTCGTCGACTGGCTCGCCGCCGCCGGCGCCAGGTACTGGCAGGTGCTGCCGCTGAACCCGCCCGACCGCTACGGCTCTCCGTACGCGTCCGCGTCGGCCTTCGCAGCCTGGGGTGGCCTGCTCGCCGATCCCGAGGCGCACGTGGAGCCGTCCGAGCTACGCCGCTTCGAGGAGGAGAACGCCTACTGGGTGCGCGGCTGGTGCGACTTCGCGGGGAGCGGAGCGCTTGCAGAACAGGTGCGGATCCAGCGCGAGTGGACGGCGCTGCGGACGTATGCGGCGCAGCGGGAGATCCGCCTGATCGGCGACGTCCCCATCTACGTGGCCGAAGGGAGCTGCGACCAGGCATCCCACCCGGAGATCTTCCTGCCGGACGACTTCGTTGCCGGCGCCCCGCCCGACAGCCTCAACGAGCTCGGCCAGAAGTGGGGCAACCCCCTCTACGACTGGGAGGCGCTCGCGCGCAGCGGCTACCGCTGGTGGACGGAGCGGATGCGGCGCATGCTCGGGCTCGTCGACGTCTTCCGGATCGACCACTTCCGGGCCTTCGCCGGCTATTGGATGGTGCCGCGGGCCGCCGAGAGCGCCCGCGAGGGCCACTGGGGGCCGGGTCCCGGCGCCGGCCCGTTCCACGCCGCGGCGCAGGAGCTGGGCGGGCTGCCGGTGATCGTCGAGGACCTGGGCGTGATCACCCCGGACGTCCACGCCCTGCGCGACGAGCTCGGCTTCCCCGGCATGGTCGTGCTCCTGTGGGCCTTCGGCGGCCTTCCGGACAACCCGCACCGCCTCGAGAACCACCGCGAGCAGCAGGTCGTCTACACCTCGACCCACGACACCGACACGCTCGCGGGTGCGTTCCCGGACCGCTCGCCCTGGGAGCTGCTCGAGACGGCGCTCTCCTCTCGCGCAGCGCTCGCGATGGTGCCGATGCAGGACGTGCTCGGCCTCGGCTCGGAGGCCCGGATGAACCGGCCCGGGGTGCTCGGCGGCAACTGGCAGTGGCGGCTCGAGCCCGATCAGCTGGAACCGTCCCTCGCGACTCGGCTCCACACTACCGCGGCCGCCGCGGCGCGGGTCTGAGCCCGGCTGAGCCCGGCTGACGCGGGCTGCGCTACGGGGCCGGCTCGAGCGGCAGCTTGGCCGCCACGACCCTGCGGCCGTCCCGCTCGTAGGCGACGTCGACCGAGTCGTTCTGGCGGTACGAGCCCGCGATTCCGAGCACGATCGACGTCCAGCGCATGAGGCCGAGACTGCCCTCCTGCTTCAGCTCGCGATCGAAGTAGAGACAGCCGTCGCGGACGACGTAGTCCGTCCCCTCGTGCTGGGGGACGCCGTTCGTGTACACCTCGAACGGCCGCGTCACGTCGGCGGGCAGCCTGACTCGTGTTCGCCCCGAAGTTGTCTCTGTCATGCCCGTAGAATGACAGTCGGTTCTGCAGTCCGTCTTTTCAGGGAGTCTTCGATGAGCAGCACGCCCCAGACCGCCGACTGGCACCGCGGCCGCGTTGCCGGTTGGATCGTCTCCGTCGACCACAAGCGGGTCGGCGCCCAGTACCTCGGCTGGGCGGGGGTCTTCCTCGTCATCTCGGGGATCGTGACCCTGCTGATGAAGCTGCAGACGGCGCGCCCGAACTCCGATTTCATCGGTGCGCAGACCTACGCGGGGATGCGGACGATGCACGGGACGCTGCTCGTCTTCTTCGTGCTCATCCCCCTGGTCGTCGGCCTGGCGCTGTACATCGTGCCGCTCCAGATCGGCGCCAGGCGGATCTCCCGGCCGGGGCTCGTCTCGACGTCACTCTGGCTCTTCGTCTTCGGTGGCGCCTGTGTCGTCCTCTCGGCCTGGGCCGGCGGCGGCTCGTCGAAGGCCGGCTGGGCCGGCTACCCGCCCGCTTCGATCAGCGAGGGCGGCCACGGCACCGACCTCTGGCTGATGGGGATGCTCCTGCTCGCGCTCTCGCTGATCGCGGTCGCGTTCTCCCTCGTCGAGACGGTCGGAAACCGGCGCGCCGACGGGATGACGTGGGCGCGCACACCGATCTTCGCGTGGTCGGCCGCGATCTGGGCGTGGGCCTCGCTCGTGCTCGTGCCGCTGAACGGGATCGGCCTGCTCCTGATCCTGCTCGAGCGCCGCCACCCCGGGTCGTTCGACTTCTTCCTCGGCAACGACGGCCACGTGGACGGCCTCTGGACCTGGCTCTACGGCCAGTCGTTCGCCTACCTGGCGCTGATCCCAGCGGTCGGAATCCTCGCCGAGGTGACCGCGGTCTTCGGCGGCGGAGCGCTGACCAGTGCGAAGACGCTGACGCAGGCGCTCACCGCCTTCGGCGGCCTCACCGTCGTGCTCGGCCTCTACCACGCCTACGCCGGCGCCGAGGGGAAGGATCCGAGCGTGATCCTGCTCTTGCTCGCCATCGTCGCCACTGTCCCCGTCGTCATCGCGTTCGCGCTGCTCGGGCGGTCGTTCCTCGGCGGCGCCCGCTGGAGCCCCCCCATGCTCTTCGCTCTCGGCGCCGTCGTCCTCTTCGCCGTCGGGGTCGTCTCGGCGATCGCGCTCGCGATCTTCGCGAACAGCAGGGACCTGCGCGGGACGACGTTCGCGAGCGCCCACGCCCACTACCTGATCTGGGGCACCGCCCTCTTCGCGCTCGTCGCCGGCGTCGTCTACTGGTGGCCGAAGCTGTTTGGCAGGGTGCTCGACGAGCGGCTCACCTCGGCCGCGGCGGTGCTGCTCCTGATCGGCTTCAATGTCGCCTTCCTGCCCGAGTTCCTGCTCGGCAACGACCAGTCGGCGACGGCGTCTGGCTTCAGCGGCCACGGCAGCACGGCCGCCTACAACCTGATCTCCACGATCGGCGCCTTTGCGTCGGCGCTCGGGCTGCTGGCGCTGATCGTCGCCCTGCTGCGGTCGCACAGCGGACGCCGGGCCGGGAACGACCCCTGGCACGGCGACACGCTCGAGTGGTACACGACCTCGCCGCCGCCGCCGCACAACTTCGACTCGCTGCCCCCCGTGGAGAGCATGCGGCCGCTCCGGGATCTCCGGGAACGGCTGCAGGAGCGGCGTGCTCTCTGAGAGCTCATTCCGGGCCGTCACCGCGCCCGGCCCGATCCTGCGCGCCACGATCGCCGGGGCAGCGGTCGCGACTGCTGCCGTCGTCGTCGATGCGTCGCTCGGCGAGGACAAGGGGCACTGGGCCGCCGCCCTCGTGGCGCTGCCGCTGCTCGTGGCGGCGGTCGTGATCGCGAAGATCGCCTACCCGAGTCTCCTCCGCCCGACGGCCGCGGCCCTCGGGCTCATGCTCGTCGCAATCGCAACGGGCGGACTGGCCGTGCTCACCGACGGCGGT
Source organism: uncultured Gaiellales bacterium (assembly GCA_964581085.1). GTDB lineage: Bacteria > Actinomycetota > Thermoleophilia > Gaiellales > Gaiellaceae > Gaiella. The sequence continues at coordinate 33,104 of CAZOMP010000007.1, forward strand.
GCCGGGCTGATCGTCCACGTCGCGGCCGCGGCTGCGTCGCTCGCGGCGTCGCTGCTCGCCCTCGTCGTCTCGTTCCGCGGCGAGCGTGTCCCGATGGGTCCGTGGCGCGACTACGTGACCCTGACCAAGCCGCGGATCATGACGCTGCTCCTGCTCACCGGCGCCGCCGGGATGTTCGTCGGCGCCCAGGGGTTGCCGGACGGCCCCCTCTTCCTCGCCGCGATGGTCGGCCTCGCACTCGCCTGCGGCGGCGCCAGCGCTCTCAACCACGTGATGGACGCCGACATCGACAAGCTGATGGGCGAGCGTACGGCCGCCCGGCCGGTCGCCTCGGGCCGCGTGGTGGCACCACGCGCGCTCGAGTTCGGCGTCGTCCTGCTGGCAGTCTCGTTCGCGCTCCTCGCGACGACCGTGAACGTCCTCACCGCCGCACTGGCGCTGATCGGCGGGCTCTTCTACGTCGTCGTCTACACGGGCTACCTGAAGCGCTCGACCGACCAGAACATCGTCATCGGGGGCGCCGCCGGCGCCGTGCCGCCGCTCGTCGGCTACGCCGCGGCGACGGGAAACCTGGCCCTGCCGGCGGTCTGGCTCTTCCTGATCGTCTTCCTCTGGACGCCGCCGCACTTCTGGGCGCTCGCGCTGATGATCAAGGATCACTACGCAGCAGCCGGAGTCCCGATGCTGCCCGGCACGCGCGGCGACCACGAGACGACCCGCCAGATCCTCCTCTACTCCGTCGTCATGGTCGCCTTCACGGTGTTTGTCGGCATCTGGCTCGGACCGCTCTACACGGTTGCGGCAGCCCTGCTCGGGGCCTACTTCCTCCTGCTCGCCTGGCAGCTGCGGCGCGATACGTCCCGGCGGCGCGCGGTCGTCCTCTTCCACTACTCGCTCGCCTACCTGGCCCTGCTCTTCGTCGCGGCCGCGATCGACCCGTTGCTCGTCTGACGTCCCACGGCCCGGCGCACGGGTATCCCCCTTCCGAGGGACTGCGCGGGGGGTGGCCGGATGCCGACATAGCGGGTATGCGACCTGTCCGCCTCGCGCTCCTCGCCGCCGCCGCGGCCATGCTGCTCTCGGGCTCGGCCCTCGCCCACGGCAGCAGCGCCCTCACCGCTCCACAGGGCCTGAAGCCGTTCCTCCTCCGGGCCAGCGAGCCCGCAGCCCACAACTTCTCGCGGACGCCGTCATTCTCGTGGGCGCCCGTACGGGGAGCAGTGCGCTATCAGTTCCAGCTCTCGAAGACGCCGATCTTTCAGGACGGCTCCATCTTCTGGTCGAACTCACGGCTCTCGAGCCCGGCCGTCGCGATTCCGCTGACGCTGCCGTGGATGACCGGCGCTCCCTACGCGGCCTATGCGCGGGTGCGCGCGGTCACACGCTCTGGCATCACCGCCTGGAGCAGCGCGTACGGGTTCAACGTCAGCTGGCAGGACCTGCCGAGGATGATCCAGACGGGGCAGTACCCCGGGCTCGCACGCTGGACGCCGGTCGAGGGTGCGACGAGCTACCAGGTCTGGTTCACCGACATCAACCGCGTCGTCGAGACCCGCGTCAACGCCGTCGACGAGCGTGAGTTCTACGACTTCCACCAGGGAGCGAACTTCACCGGCACGATCCACTGGCGCGTCCGCGCGGTGCGCCGCGTCGGAAAGCTGCAGGGCTTCATTACCCCGGTGAACTACGGCCCCTGGAGCCCGACCTACACCTCCAACAACCCGCCCATGAGCACCGGTGTCGTCCGGCCGGTGGCGGCGGTCACGGCACTCGCGACGAGCACGCCGACGAGCGCGAAGGCCCACGAGATGACCCCTGCCTTCGTGTTCAGCGGCAACGCCGACGCGAGCGGTCGGACCTACCAGCTCTACCGTGTCTACGTCTTCAGCGACCGGCAGTGCGTGAACCCGATCTTCCGGGGCGCCATCGTCGGCGGCCCCGCCTACGCTGCCCGCAACAAGGGCACGCTGCAGCTGCCGGCCGACGACAAGGCGATGGCCACCGCTGCGGCCGGGTACCTGCAGCCGGGCGACGAGGGCAAGACCTACACGGCCGAGGGGATCCTCGCGAAGCCGGCCACCGAGGCCGGGACGGCGAGTGCGACCGGCTCGTCCGGCAGCTCCTCGGCGTCTTCGTCGTCCACGTCGGGAAGCGCCACCTCGAGCTCCTCGAGCGCGAATGGGGCTCCCACGGACACGAGCGACAAGGCAACGAACAGCGACTGGCCCCAGATCGAGCTGCTCGAGAGCGGCTGGCCGAACGGCCGCTTCTACTGGACGGTCGTGCCGGTGAGGACGATCGCGACGACGAGCGCGGACGGCAAGAGCGCCACGTACACCTACGCCGACGCCGAGCTGCCGCAGGACGTCTGCGCGCAGGGTCGGGTGCTGGCCTTCGGTAAGGCCTCGACGCCGGTCGTCGCGGGCCAGGGCACCCCGTACGCGTCGGGGCTCTCGCCGAACGGCCGCCTGATCGCCTCCGTCGGCTCCAGGCCCTTCTACGGCCATCCGCTCGTCGCGTGGATGCCGGTTCCGGGTGCCGACACCTACCAGGTCGAGTGGTCGCGGAAGCACTACCCGTGGCGGGCCGTCAGCCTGCTCAGTGTCGACGGCGGCACCGCCGTGACGCTTCCGCTCGGGCCCGGCAAGTGGTGGTACCGCATCCGCGGCGTCGATACGGCGATGCCGCTCGGCCGCCAGTCGATGACCTGGTCGCAGCCGCTCCAGATCACGGTCGCGAAGCCGAAGTTCCGGCTCGTCGCCTCCGCCAAGCACTGAGCCCTGAGCTCAGCAAAGCGGGTAGGGTCGGGGCTCGATGAGCCCCGACCTCACCCTCGCGCTCGAGCTCGCCGACGCGGCTGACGCGATCTCGCTCGCCCGCTTCCGGGCGAGCGACCTCGTCGTCGAGACGAAGCCGGATCTGACCCCCGTGACGGAGGCCGACAGGGCCGTCGAGGCGGCGCTCACCGGGATCCTGGCACGCGAGCGGCCAGCAGATGCGATCCTCGGCGAGGAACAAGGCCCACGCGGATCCGGCGCGCGACGCTGGATCGTCGACCCGATCGACGGCACCCGCAACTACTCCCGCGGCGTCCCCGTCTGGGCGACCCTGATCGCGCTCGAGACCGACGGAGTGCTGCAGCTCGGCGTCGTCTCGGCGCCGGCTCTGCGGCGCCGCTGGTGGGCCGAGCGCGGAACGGGAGCATTCGCCTCGGGAGAGCGGATCCACGTCTCCGGCGTGAGCCGGATCGAGGACGCCGTGCTCTCCTTCGCGATCGAGGACGAGCTGCCCGCAGTCGCACAGCGCTGCTGGCATCCACGCGGCTACGGGGACTTCTGGGCCCACATGCTCGTCGCCGAGGGTGCCGTCGACGGGGCCGTCGACGCGATCGGAGTGAAGCTCTGGGACCTGGCCGCGATCCAGCCGATCGTGGAGGAGGCAGGCGGTCGCTTCACCGACAGGGACGGACGCGCCCACGCGGACGGCGGCAGTGCCGTCTCGTCGAACGGGCTCCTGCACGACGAGCTGCTGCGCGGCTGACCCCCAAACTCAGCGCGCGAGCGTCACCTTGCTGAGCCCGCGGGGGGCGTCGGGGTCGAGCCCCCGGGCCCGCGCCAGCTCGCCGGCGAAGAGCTGGCCCGGCACGACCGAGAGGAGCGGCGAGAGCAGCGGCTCCGGCGGTGCCGGCACCGGCACGACGTAGCGGGCGCCCGCGATCTCGGCGGCACCGGTCCCACTCGCAACGACGGCCGCTCCCATCTCCTCGGTGCGCCTCGCCGCTTCCTGCACCGCCGGGAGGGTCGCGTCCGGCGAGGCGACGGCCCAGACCGGGAAGAGCGGATCGAGCGCGGCAACCGGCCCGTGTGCCAGATCCGTCGCGGTCAACGGCTCGGCAGCGACCCGGCAGGTCTCGAGCAGCTTCAACGCGATCTCGCGTGCCGTCGCGAACTCGACGCCGCGGCCGATCACGAACATGCGCCCGGTGTAGGCGAACGGGACGGCGAGGGGGGCCGTCGTCCGGGTGAAGCCGGGCAGCGACGCCTCCATCAGCTCGGAGCAGGCCCGGATCCCGTCTGCGATCCGCGGGCCCTCGTCGCCGGCATGGGCGGCAAGGAGTGCGAGCGCGGCGACCGTGTTCACGTACGTCTTCGTCGCGGCGACCGCCAGCTCGGGGCCCGCCTCGAGCGGGATCGTCGCCTCGGCGGCGGCGGCGAGATCGGAGCCCGGGTCGTTCGTGATCGCGATCGTGAACGCGCCTGCCTTGCGCGCCCGTGCCACGTACTCGACGACGTCCGGCGTGCGCCCCGACTGCGAGAGGCCGACGACGACGGAATCGGCGAGATCGAGCGGCGTCCCGTAGTGGACGGTGAGCGTGATCGAGTCGCGGATCGCGGTGCGGTGCGGCAGGAGCCCGAAGGCGTAGACACCGTACGAGGCGGCGTTGTCGGACGAGCCGTGCCCGACGAGCCGGACGAGGTTGCCGGAGCGCCTGCGGATCTCGGCGCCGATCCGGCCGATCTCGGCATCATGCTCGAGCAGACGCAGCAGGGCCGCGGGTTGCTCGTCGATCTCGGAGCGGTAGATCGCTCCCGACTCATGCGGCGACAAGGGTGTCTCCTCCCACGAGGACGCGGTTGATCTCGAGCGCGTCGTCGAGTACGACGACGTCCGCCGGCAGGCCCGGCTCCAGCCGCCCGCAGCCCTCGAGCCGAAGCACCGAAGCGGGGACCGACGAGGCTGCTGCAAGCGCCTCCTCGAGCGGGGCGCCGGCGCCGACGAGGTTGCGCACCGCCTCGACCATCGTCAGCGCGCTGCCGGCGAGGATCCCGTCGCCGCTGCGGACGACGCCGTCCCGGACGTCGAGGTCGACGTCGCCGAGCCGGTAGGCGCCGTCGCCGAGGCCGGCCGCGGCGACGGCGTCGGTGACGAGCGACATGCGGCCGTGAGCCACCGTCCAGAGGAGCCGCACGATGTCGTCGTCGAGATGGATCCCGTCGACGATCGCCTGGATCACGACGTCGGGACGCAGGAGGGCGGCGCCGACGATCCCGGGGTCGCGGTGGGTGAGCGGGCGCATGGCGTTGAAGACGTGGGTGACGGCACGGACACCGCGGTCGAAGGCGGCGTTCGCCTCGGCCGCGGTCGCGTCGCTGTGGCCGAGCGACACGGCGATGCCACGGGCCAGCATCCTGTCCACGAGCGCGAGCGCACCTGGCAGCTCTGGCGCGAGCGTCACGAGCCTGACCGGTCCTGCCTCGAGGAGCCTGTCGAGCAGGCCCTGGTCGGGATCGCGGCGGTGCTCCCGCGGGTGCGTCCCGAGGCGCCGCGGGGAGATGAACGGGCCCTCGAGGTGAGCACCGAGGATGCGGGGCCCCCCCAGGTCGACGGGCAGTTCCCGCAGGGCCGCGACGGTTGCCTCCGGCGCGGACGTGATGAAGGTCGGCAGGTAGGCAGTGACACCCGTCGCGAGCAGGGCCTCGCCGGCGGTTCGGTAGCCGTCACGATCGGCGCCGAGGAAATCGACGCCCGCGAAGCCGTTCACCTGCAGGTCGACGAAGCCGGGAGCGGCGATGCCGCGACCGCGTCCCGGAAGCCCCGCGTCGGTGACGACTCCGTCCTCGACCTCGACGTCTCCCATGAGCAGGCGGCCACGGACGAGCGCTGCCTCGACCCCGAGCCGCATCAGCGAAGCGCTTCCCTGACGTTGCCGCCGGTGAGGGCGAGTCTCGCACGCGCCTCCTCGACGCCGAGGCCCGTGCACAACGAGACGATCGCGAGCCGGGCGTCGCCGTCCGCAGCCGCAAGCGCCGCGTCGACCGCCTCCGGCGGCGCTCCGCTCGCCTGCGCGACGATCCGTCGCACCCGCGCCTGGAGCTTGTCGTTCGAGGCGACGAGGTCGACCATCAGATTGCCGTATGTCTTCCCGAGTCGGATCATCACGACCGTCGAGATCATGTTGAGCACGAGCTTCTGCGCCGTGCCCGCCTTGAGCCGGGTCGATCCCGCGATCACCTCGGGCCCGACGACGACGGCGATCTCGTGCTCGGCGCTCCGGCCGAGCTCGGAGTCCTCGACGGAGACGAGCGCGACCGTGAGCGCTCCGGCGGCCGCTGCCTCGCCGAGCGCACCGAGCACGTAGGGCGTCCGTCCGCTCGCGCTCAGCCCCACGACGGCGTCGAGCGACCCGACGGCGAGCGCGCGGATGTCGTCGACGCCGGCGTCCGCGTCGTCCTCGGCCTGTTCCTGGGCCTGCGCAGCGGCGGCACTGCCGCCGGCGATCAGGGCGACGACGAGGCCCGGCGGCGTCGAGAAGGTGGACGTACATTCGGCGGCATCGACAACCGCGAGGCGACCCGAGGTGCCTGCGCCGACGTAGACCAGCCGGCCCCCGGCCTCCAGCCGCTGCGCGATGGCGTCGATGGCCGCCGCAACCGCGCCGGCCGCAGCCCCGACGGCAGCGGGCACCGTCGCGTCCTCGGAGTTCATCAGCTCCACAAGCTCTCGGGTGGAACGGAGATCGAGATCGGAAGCAGCGGGGTTCACCGCTTCGGTCGAGAGCGATGCGAATGCGGTGGCATCGGCTGCTGGTCGCGAGATCGGCACGCGGGCAAGTCTACGCACGATCTGGTATAGTGGTCACGACCAGTTTTCAACGACCGCCCCGACGCCCGGTTCTCCGGGCGTTCTGCCAGGAGGACAGATCGCCGATGGCATCGATCGGGATCGACGGGATCACGAAGGTCTACGACAACGGCCACGTCGCTGTCGACGACGTGACGCTCGACGTTCGCGACGGCGAGTTCATGGTGCTCGTCGGCCCCTCGGGCTGCGGCAAGTCGACGCTGCTGCGGATGATCGCCGGTCTGGAAGAGGTGACCGACGGGGCCATCTCGATCGGCGATCGCGACGTGACCGAGCTCGCACCGCGGCACCGCGACATCGCGATGGTCTTCCAGAGCTACGCCCTCTACCCGCACATGACGGTGCGGCAGAACCTCGGCTACGGGCTCAAGGTGCGCAAGGTGCGCAAGGACGAGGCGCGCCGGCGGGTCGAGGAGGTGGCCGGGCTGCTCGGGCTCGAGGAGATGCTCGACCGCAAGCCGCAGCAGCTCTCGGGCGGCCAGCGGCAGCGGGTCGCGATGGGCCGGGCGATCGTGCGCGAGCCGCAGGCGTTCCTGATGGACGAGCCGCTCTCCAACCTCGACGCCAAGCTGCGCGTCGGCATGCGTGCCTCCCTGGCGCAGCTGCACGCGCGCCTCGGGGTGACGACGGTCTACGTCACCCACGACCAGACCGAGGCGATGACGCTCGGAAACCGGGTGGCTGTGATGCGGGACGGGCAGATCGTCCAGGTTGCCGAGCCGCAGACGCTGTATGCGAACCCTGCCAATGTCTTCGTGGCGGCCTTCATCGGCTCGCCGGCGATGAACCTCGTCGAGGCGACGATCGGCGGCGACACGTTGAGCTTCGGCGGGCACAGCATCCCGCTCGATGTCGGTCGACGACCCGTCGAGAACGTCGAGCACGTCATTGTCGGCATCCGGCCGGAAGTCTTCGAGGACGGCGCCCTCGCACCGCCCGAGCTGCCGCAGATCATGGTCTCGATCGACGTGCTCGAGGAGCTCGGGGCCGACACGCATGCGTTCTTCCGTGTCAATGCCCCACGGGCCGGCGCCGAGGCACACCGCGGCCACGATGAGGAGGAGGCCGTGCTGCTCGCTGGCGACTGGACGCTCTTCACCGCCCGCGTCGACCCGCGCACCCGGATCCGCACCGGCGAGAAGACGCCGCTCGCCGTCGACCCGAGGCGACTGCATTTCTTCGACGGCGCCACCGGCCTCGCGCTGCCGCTCCGCTCGGACGAGCGCGAGTCTGTAGCGGCGGTGTAGTGGTCTTGACCAGCGCAGATCAGGCGCTACCATGACCGGACCGATGCAGACGCCAAAGGCGCGGACGACGACGAAGCAGAGTGAGACGCGTGCTCAGGTACTCGATCTGATCGAACAGCTCCACGTCGGTGAGTCGATTCCCTCCGAGCGCCAGCTCTGCAGCCAACTCGGCGTCTCCCGCCTCACGGTTCGGGCCGCACTCGACGACCTCGTGCGCGAGGGGATGCTCGTCCGCCGCCACGGCAGCGGCACCTTCGTGAGCGAGCCGAAGATCGCCCAGGAGCTGACGATGACCTCGTTCACCGAGGACATGCGCCGGCGGGGGATGGAGCCGGGAAGTCGTACGCTCGGCCTCCGTACGACGCCGGCAGGTGCCCACCTGGGCCGGCTCCTGCACGTTTCCCCTTCGGAACCGGTCGTGATCATCCGCCGGGTCCGGCTCGCCGACCACGAGACGATGGCGATCGAGACGCTGCACGTACGGGAATCGCTGATCCCGGGGATCGTCGCCGACGACCTCGAGCAGCGATCGTTCTACGACCTCCTCCAGGACCAGTTCGGAATCGAGATCGTGAGCGGCTCCCAGACGATCGAGCCCACGGTCACGAACGAGGAGGAGTCGGATGCACTCGGCGTCCCGCTCCACTCCCCCGCGTTCCTCTTCGAGCGTACGACACGTGCTGCGGACGGGCAGATCGTCGAGTACGTTCGCTCGATCTATCGCGGCGACCGCTACAAGCTCGTAACCGAGCTCACGCGCACACCGCCGCCAAGGCCCGGATCCCGGCGGCTCGCAACACACGAACGATCGGTCTGAGGTCAAGACCAGCCGCCAGCCCTCGCACCCGGCGGCGGTCGCCGTCGCTCTCGTGCACGAGGAGAGCCTGCGTGAAGACCGTCGAGCGCGCTCCAAAGTGGTCTTGACAACTCTCGGAACGTCTGCCAATCTACCGCCCGAGAGGCGAAGTGGTATAAACCAGTAGACGGCTCGCCCGTCTCACGATCAGCTTGGGGGAAACCCAATGAGAGCACGAACCATCGGCGCCGTCCTCCTTGTCGGCGCCGCCCTTGCAGCCCTGGCGTCGACCGCATCCGGTGCGCCGACACAGAAGGCTGCGAGCAGCATCACGGTCTGGCTGCAGACCGACGCACAGGCGGCCAACTGGGAGCCGATCGTGAAGGCGGCCAACGCCCAGTTCCAGGCGCAGCACCCGGGGGTCTCGGTCAACGTCCAGTACCAGACCTGGGGCTCGCACCTGCAGAAGTTCGACGCATCGCTCGCGGGCGGCAACGCTCCCGACGTGATCGAGATGGGCAACACCGAGATGACCAAGTACATGGCCGCAGGTGCCTTCCAGGACCTCTCGGCCGACAAGGCGTCGTTCCCGAACTCCGGCACCTGGCTGGAGGGCCTCGCGGCGTCGGGTCGCTACAACGGCAAGCTCTACGGCGTCCCCTACTACGCCGGCTCGCGGGTCGTCACCTATCGCAGCGACCTCTTCGCGAAGGCGAAGATCAAGGTGCCGACGAGCCTTGCGCAGTTCACGGCCGGCGCCAAGATTTCGCGATGGGCTTCGTCTATGACTTCGGCGGCAAGATCGCGACGCGGGTGAGCGGGAAGTGGAAGGGCATGCTCTCCTCGCCGCGCTCGATGGCCGGCCTCGCTGCCTACAAGAGCTTCTTCCAGGCGGCGTCGCGGGCGAGCAAGACGACCGACGAGACGCATCCGAATCCGTATGACGTCTATGCCCAGGGCAACGCGGCCTCGATGGTCGGCCCCGGCTGGTTCAGCTGCTGCGTCGGCAAGTACAAGACGGTCACGAAGCAGTTCGTGATGCCGAGCCACACGCCCGGCAAGTCGATGCCCGGCTTCCTCGGCGGCTCCGACCTCGCAGTCCCGATCGGCGGTAACAAGGCGCTCGCCGAGGACTGGATCAAGGCCTACACGAGCACGCAGTCGATGACGGCGCTGCGCGGGATCGGCAACATCCCCAACACGACGTCGCTGCTCGGCTCGAGCGTGAACGAGAAGGCGGCGGCCCAGAGCTGGTTCGTCCCGACGGCCAAGAACTGGGTCAACGTCGAGAACGGGAATATCCTCCGCAACATGCTCGCGCAGATCCTGACGGGCAAGCTGTCGATCCAGCAGGCCGCTCGTTCGGCCGACGACAACATCGCCTCCGTCCTGAACGCATCCTAGGACGACCGGAGGGCCGGGACGCCGATGAGCACGACGACGTCCCGGCCCTCCGAAACCTCCACTGCCGCCGGGGCCGTGCTACCGCCGCCCCGGCGGCGGCCGTTCAGCTGGAGCCGCGCCGCGAGCGGTTCCGTCCCGTACGTCCTCATCCTCCCCGTGCTCGTCGCCATCGTGGCGATCCTCGGGTACCCGCTCTACCGGCTCGTCGTGCTCTCGTTCCAGAAGTACGGGCTGATGGAGCTGATCCAGCACAAGGGCGTGTGGGTGGGGCTCGCGAACTACTCCTCGGTCCTGCACGACCCCGTCTTCTGGCACACGCTCGTCCGCACGGTCATCTTCACCGCGGCCAACGTGGGGCTGACGATCGGGATCGGCACCCTGATCGCGCTGCTGCTCGTCCGCGTCGGGCCGATCGTGCGGGTGTGCCTCACGTCCGGTCTCGTACTCGTCTGGTCGATGCCGGTCGTCGTCGCCGTGCAGGTCTGGTACTGGATGACGAACTTCCAGAACGGGATCCTGAACCATGTCCTCACCGAGCTGCACCTGGGGGACTACAACCAGCACGACTGGTACGCGACAACGTTCTCGAAGCTCGCCATGGTGACGCTCCTGATCGTGTGGGGGTCGCTGCCCTTCGTCACGATCACGATCTACGCGGGCCTCTCACAGGTCTCGCGCGAGCTGGTCGAGGCCGCCCAGATCGACGGCGCCGGACCGCTGCGCATCTTCGCCGATGTCACCCTCCCCGTCCTCAAGCCGATCATCCTGATCCTCACGAGCCTCTCGATCATCTGGGACTTCGGTGTCTTCACGCAGCCCTTCCTGCTGATCGGCGCCTCACACGTCGACGCCTCGAACTATCTGATGGGCGTCTACGTCTACATCGAGGGCTACGCCCACTCCGACTTCGGCCGCGGCGCCGCGATCTCGCTCCTGATGCTCGCGATGGTCGCCGCGATGAGCATCCCCTACGTGCGCCGGATGGTGCAGATGGGTGAGTCCGAGTGAGTGCCGGAGCCTACGGCGACGGGGCGCGCGCGGTTTCGAAGCGCCGCCGCAGGCGCCGCAAGACGATCCGGCGGCTGGGCTGGAACGCGGTCGCGATCGTGCTCCTGCTGATCCTCGTCTTCCCGGTCTACTGGATGGTCTCGACGTCGCTCAAACCGGACTCGGAGATCAACTCGGCGACACCGACCTGGCTGCCGCTGCACCCGACCCTCGCCCACTACTCGGCAGCGATCGCGCGACCCTACTTCTGGGACGGCGTCAAGAACAGCCTCGTGATCGTGATCGTCTCCGTCGCGGCCTCGATGGTGCTCGCCTTCCTTGCCGCGGTCGCGCTCGCCAAGTACCGCTTCACGGGCCGGCGACTCTTCATCGTCCTCATGATCGGGATCCTGATGCTTCCGCAGGTGGGCCTGATCATCCCGCTCTACGTCGTGCTCGCCCGCTACCACCTCACCAACACGCTCACCGGCGTCATCCTCACCTACCTGACCTTCGTGCTCCCGTTCGCCGTCTGGACATTGCGCGGCTTCATCATCGGGATCCCCAAGGATCTCGAGGAGGCGGCCATGGTCGACGGCTCCAGTCGGCTCGGAGCGTTCGTGCGGATCCTCCTCCCGCTCGTCGCGCCCGGCCTCGTCGCCACGTCCGTCTTCGCGTTCGTGACGACCTGGAACGAGTACATCTTCGCGAGCGTCCTCCTCACCGACCAGTCCAAGCAGACGCTCACGGTCTGGCTCTCGTACTTCTACGGCACGAGCCGCAACACCGACTGGGGTGCCCTCATGGCCGCCTCGACGCTGACCGCGATCCCCGTCGTCATCTTCTTCCTGCTCGTCCAGCGGCGGATCGCCTTCGGGCTGACCTCGGGCGCGACGAAGGGATGAGCGCTCCGCTCGAGCGGCTCGCGCGCGCCTGCATCCTGCCCGGCTTTGCGGGCGAGACGGCGCCCGTCTGGCTTCTGCGTGAGCTCGAGGCCGGCCTCGGCGGCGTCGTCCTCTTCGCACGCAACGTCGTCCGGCCGGAGCTCGTGCCGGCGCTCACGGCCTCGCTCCGCGTGCGGTCCGATGTGATCGTGGCGATCGACGAGGAGGGGGGTGACGTGACCCGTCTCGAGGCGGAACGTGGCAGCTCGACGCCGGGTGCGCTCGCACTCGGGGTCGTGGACGACGTTCGGCTGACCGAGGAGGTCGCGCGCGCGACGGGGGCCGCCCTCCGGAACGTGGGGATCACGCACGACCTGGCGCCGGTCGCCGACGTGAACACGAATCCCCGCAACCCGGTGATCGGTGTCCGCTCGTTCGGGAGCGAGCCGGAACTCGTCGCCCGGCACGTCGCGGCGAGCGTCGCCGGACTCCAGACGGAGGGCGTTGCCGCCTGCGTGAAGCACTTCCCCGGCCACGGCGACACCGCCGTCGACTCGCATCTCGGGCTGCCGGTCGTCGAGGTGACGCGCGAGCGGCTCGAGCAGGTCGAGCTCGTCCCCTTCCGCGCCGCCGTCGCCGCCGGGGCGTGCTCGCTGATGACGGCACACATCGTCGTCCCCGTCCTCGACGACCGCCCGGCGACGCTGAGCCACGCCGTCCTCACCGGGCTGCTACGCGAGGAACTCGGCTACGACGGCATGGTCGTCACCGACGCGCTCGAGATGGGCGCGATCAGCTCGCTGCTCGGGATGGGCGAGGCCGGCGTCCAGTCCTTGCTCGCCGGCGCCGACGCGCTCTGCCTGGGACACGACATCGACGACTCACACGTCGACGAGGTGCGCACGGCGATCGTCGCGGCGGTGCGGTCTGGCAGGCTGCCGCTGGAGCGGCTCGAGCAGGCAGCAGCGCGTGTCGCCGGCTCGCATGCTGTCGTACCGCCATCGTCGAAGGCGCCGCCGCTGCACGAGATCGGGCTCGTGGCGGCACGCCGGGCGGTCGGCGCCGAGGGAGACGTGGCGGTCTCCGGGCCCCTGCTCGTCGTCGAGCTCGAGGGGACGACGTCGGTCGCCGCGGGCCCGCTCGCGCACGGCCTCGCGGGCGTGCTACGGGAACACGGCGCCGACGTCGACGTCGCTCGGGTCGGCGAGGACGACGCCGGGAAGCTCAGCCCCGTCACCGGACGGGTGCCCGTCGTCGTCGTCCACGACGTCGAGCGTCACCCCTGGCAGCGCGACGTCGCTGCGCGCATCGCCGCCGCGCACCCCGACGCCGTCGTCGTCGACGTCGGCTACCCCGATACCGACCCACACCCGGCGCTGCGGCGCCGGATCGTCACGCACGGCGCCGCACGCGCCAACCTGGACGCAGCCGCCGAGCGAATGCTGGTGCGGCGCTAGCTACGGGCTGACAGCCCGCACGACCGCGGCCTCGTAGACCGGGTCGCGGCCGAGCAGGTCGAGCTCGGCCGACAGCAGGTCGCTCGCGGAGGCAATGCTGCCTGCGACCTCCACGCGCTCGCCGTCGATCCAGACGGCTCGTATCTGCGCCGCGCCGCGGCGGCTGAGCGAGACCTGTCGTCGGAGCCGCGACCGCAGCCAGCCGGCGAGAAGCTCCGCCTCGGCGTGAGGCCCCTCGACACGCAACCGCTCGATCGAGCCGATCCCCGGCCAGAGCTCGGCCAGCCTGCGGCGCCAGGCGAGTGTCCGCGCGAACGCGATGTCGGAGACGGCGACGTGGTCGAACAGCTCCTCGAGCCGTCCGTAGCCGCGCACGGGAGCGCTCCACTCGGCCGAGTCGACGACGAGTCTGTCCGCCAGCGCGGCGATCTGCTGCAGCTCGGGGCTCTCCCACGCCGGCTCGCCGCGCCAGCGACAGAAGACGGGAAGGTCGGAGACGAGCAGCGGCAGCACGATCGAGCCGGGATGGTGGACAGCCGCGCCGGCGAGGCGGATCTCGATCACCTCGGAGACGACCTCTCGCTGGGCCTCCTCGAGCTCGAACTCGCGGATCTCGACCCTTGCCTCGATGCGCGGTGCCCGTCCCGGCACCGGCACGAGGAAGATCGTCCGCGCCGGATGGCGCTCGTCCAGGCCTGCGAGCGTGGCGCGGGCCTGCGCCCGCCACCGCGGTGGGCACCAGACGATGTGCGTCATCGTGCTCGTGCGCAGCTCGGGGACACCGTCGTCCTCGACGGCGCGCAGTTCGCAGAGGCGTTTCTCGATCTCGGCGACGACGCCCATCAACGCAGCGCTCGAGGGCCTGTTCGCATCAGTGCCGACGCCAGCTGCGGCCGTCGCGATGGATCAGCTCGTCCGCCGAGCCCGGCCCCCACGACCCGCTCTCGTAGTTCGGGAAGCTCGGCCGGTCCCGCTGCCAGGCACCGACGATCGCATCGACGAGCTTCCACTGCTCCTCCACCTCGTCCTCGCGTGTGAAGAGCGTCGCGTCGCCGAGCATCGCGTCGAGAATGAGGCGCTCATACGCCTCCGGGATCCCCTCCCGGAAGGAGCCGCCGTAGAGGAAGTCCATGTGGACGGTGCGGATCGTCATCCCCGCGCCCGGCACCTTGGCGCCGATCGCAAGCGAGACCCCCTCGTCCGGCTGCACGTGGATGAGCAGCACATTGGGGCGCAGCCCGTCACCCGCGATCGCCTGGAAGGGCGGGTGGGGGGCGCGCTGGAACTGGATTGCGATCGTCGTCTCGCGCCGTGCGAGCCGCTTGCCGGCACGGACGTAGAAGGGTGTGTCGGCCCAGCGCCAGTTGTCGATGAAGAGCTTCGCGGCGATGTAGGTCTCGGTCGTCGAGCCGCCCGCAACCCCCTTCTCCTCGCGATAGCCGGGAACCTCGACGCCCTCGACGTAGCCGGCGCCGTACTGCCCGCGGACGATCGACTTCGGGCCCGGCGTGTGGAGCGAGCGCAGCACCTTGACCTTCTCGTTGCGTACCGAATCGGCGGTGAAGTCGATCGGCGGCTCCATCGCGGTCAGCGCCAGGAGCTGGAGGAGATGGTTCTGGAAGATGTCGCGGATCGCACCCGCCTTCTCGTAGAACCCGGCCCTACCCTCGATCCCCATCGACTCGGCGACCGTGATCTGGACGTGATCGATGAACTGCCGGTTCCAGATCGGCTCGAAAATGCCGTTCGCGAACCGCAGCGCCAGCATGTTCTGCACCGTCTCCTTGCCGAGGTAGTGGTCGATCCGGAAGATCTCGTCTTCGCCGAACCAGCGGTGGAGGAGCTCGTTCAGCTGCCGGGCTGTCCCGAGGTCGTGGCCGAACGGCTTCTCCACGATCAGCCGCACCCAGCCCTCCCTGGCGCGACGCCCGCCGATCACCGTCACCGCCGCCGTGAACGCCGCCGGCGGGACGGCGAGGTAATAGAGCCGGTTCCCGGCCGTACCGCGTTCGCGGTCGAGCTCCTCGAGCACGGCATCGACGCGATCTTCGCCGGAGTCGTCGTCGAACTCGGTCCCGACGTACCGCATTCCCTTCGCGAGCGTCTCCCAGACGTCCTGCCGGAACGGGTCGCGTGCATGCTGCTTCACCGCCGCCTTCATCGCGGCAGCGAACTCCCTCGAGCTCCGGGGCGAGCGCGAGACCCCCACGATCGCGAATCGCTCGGGCAGGAGCTTGCGATACGCGAGCGCGTACAGCGCCGGCATCAGCTTCCGCTTCGTCAGGTCGCCCGTGGCGCCGAAGACGACGACGGCGCACGGTTCGGGCCGACGTCGAAGTGCCAGCCCCTCGAGCAGCGGGTTCGAACCCACGCTCACGCCGCGGTCAGCGATCCCACCTTGGCGCGGATCCCGTCGAGCAGCTCCGCGAACGAGACCGTGAACTTCTGTACGCCCTCCGCCTCGAGCGTCGCGACGACGTCGTCGTAGTCGATCCCGGCGGCGGCGAGATCGGCGAACAGGCGCCGCGCCTCGGCGAGGCCGGCGAGGAGGCTCTCCTCCTTCACCTCGCCGTGATCCTCGAAAGCGCGGACGGTCTCGAGCGGCATCGTGTTGACGGTGTCGGGGCCGATCAGCTCCTCGACGTAGAGGACGTCGCGGTAGGCCGGGTTCTTCGTCGAGGTCGACGCCCAGAGGCACCGCTGCGGCCTTGCGCCCTTGCCGGCGAGGTACGCCCAGCGATCGCCGGAGAACTGCTCGAGGTAGTGCTGGTAGGCGAGCTTCGCGTTCGCGATCGCGAGCTTGCCCTGGAGGTCGGGCCGGCCCGCCTGCTCGAGCCGTCTGTCCGCCTCGGTATCGACGCGGGAGACGAAGAAGCTCGCGACGGAGGGAACCGGGCGCGGATCTCCGCCGGCGGCGACGAGCCGCTCGAGCCCCCGCAGATAGGCCTCGACAACTGCCGCATAGCGCTCGAGCGAGAAGATCAGCGTGATGTTGATGGGGACGCCCTTCGCGGTGCAGTCCTCGATCGCCCCGAGGCCCGGCTCGGTCGCCGGGATCTTCACGTAGAGGTTGGGACGGTTGATCTCCCGGTTGAAGCGGACCGCCTGCTCGAAGCTTCTGGAGCGGTCGTAGGCGAGCGTCGGGTCGACCTCGAGCGAGACGAACCCGTCGATCCCGTTCGTGCGATCCCAGGTGGGACGCAGGACGTCGCACGCCTGCCGGATGTCCTCCATCGCGAGGGCGAAGAAGATCTCCACCGGATCCTCGGTCTCGGCGCTCACCTGCCTCAGCTGCTCGTCGTAGAGGTCGCCGCCGGCGAGTGCCTTCTGGAAGATCGTGGGATTCGAGGTGACTCCGACGACCGATTCATGTGCGACGAGAGAGGCGAGCAGGCCGTCGTGCAGCATCTCGCGTGACAGCGAGTCGATCCAGATGCTCACGCCCGCGGCGGTGAGCCTCGTGAGACGGGATTCAGCCATCGGACATCCTTTCAAGCGCCTCCACCTTGGCGAGGCGGTCGGAGTAGCGGCCTCCGCCGACGAAGCGGGCACCGAGAAACGCGCGCACGAGCTCACGCGTCAGCTCGGCGCCGACGATCTCGGAGCCGAGGCAGAGCACGTTCATGTCGTCGTGCTCGACGCCCTGGTGGGCGGAGTAGGAGTCGTGGCAGATGGCGCCACGGATGCCGGGGATCTTGGATGCTGCGACGGAGGCACCGACGCCGGAGCCGCAGACGAGGACGCCGCGGTCGGCATCGCCCCGGCGGATCGCCATCCCGAGCTCGAGTGCCTTGTCGGGGTAGTCGATGCGCACCGCGTCGGTGTCGGTGCCGAGGTCGACCGGCGTGTGGCCGGCAGCCTCGATCGCGTCGAAGACGGCGTCCCGGAGCCTCACACCCCGGTGGTCGAACGCCGCCGCGACCTTCACGAAAGGCTCGCCTCGATCGCGGCCACGACCGCCGCCCGGGTCAGCCCGAACTCCTCGAAGATGCGCTGGTACGGAGCAGAGGCGCCGAAGCGGTCGACCCCGACGTGCGTCGACGCGTAGCGCTCCCAGCCGTGCGTGATGCCCGCCTCGACAGAGACGCGGGCGGTGACGCCGGGAGCGAGAACGGCGGCACGGTATTCCTCGTCCTGCTGCTCGAAGAGCTCCATGCAGGGCATCGAGACGACCCGGACGTTCGCGTCGAGCGACTGCGCCGCCTCGAGCGCGAGGTGCACCTCGCTGCCCGTCGCGACGACGACCGCCTCGGGCTCGCCCTCGCCGCGCTGCCAGAGCGTGTAGGCGCCGCGCAGGGCGCCCTCGGCCGGTGCGACCCGGGAGCGGTCGAGGGTCGGCAGCTTCTGGCGCGTGAGCGCCATCGCGACCGGGCCGTCTGCGCGCTCGAGCGCGATCCGCCACGCCATCGCCGTCTCGTTGGCGTCGCCGGGACGGACGTACCAGAGGTTCGGGATCGCCCGTAGCGCCATGTGGTGCTCGACGGGCTGGTGGGTCGGCCCGTCCTCCCCGACCGCGACGGAGTCGTGCGTCCAGACCCACGCCGTCCGCAGCCCCATCAGCGCCGACAGGCGCACGGCCGGCCGCATGTAGTCGGAGAAGATGAGGAAGGTGGAGCCGTAGGGACGCAGCATCGCCGGCTCGAGCGCGATCGCGTTCACGATCGCCCCCATCGCGTGCTCGCGGATCCCGAAGGCGACGTTCCGCCCCACGTGGGTGGCGGAGAAGATGCCCGAGCCGGCGAACTCCGTCTTGTTCGACTCGACGAGATCGGCCGAACCACCGATCATCGTCGGCGTATAGGGCACGAGCGCCTGCATCACGGTGCGCCCTGCGTCGCGCGTCGCTACCTCCTCGCCGGCCGGGAAACGCGGTAGCGCCTCGAGCCAGCCCGCTCGCGGCTTCCCTTCCAGGTCGAGCTCGCGTTCGCGCGCCAGGTCCGGGAACGCCGCCGACCAGGCGTCGAGCTGCTCCTCCCAGGTGCGCTGCTGGGCGGCGCCGCGGTCGCGGACGGCGGCCATGTGCTGCCGCACCTCATCCGGGACGACGAAGCTGCGATCCGGGTCGAAGCCCATCGCCTCCTTCGTCGCCCTCACCTCGGCCTCACCGAGGGGGGCGCCGTGGGCCTTCGCGGTGTCGACCGCCCTGGGGGCGGGATAGGCGATGTGGCTGCGGACGACGATCAACGAGGGGCGTTCCAGCTCCGCCTTCGCGGCCGCGAGCGCGCCGAGCAGGGCATCGAGATCCTCCGAGTCGTCGACGTGCTGGACGTGCCAGCCATAGGCCTCGAAGCGCCGACCCTTGTCCTCGGTCGTGAACGTGAGAGAGGTCGTGCCGTCGATCGTGATGTGGTTGTCGTCGTAGAGGTAGACGAGCCGGCCGAGGCCGAGGTGGCCTGCGATCGAGGCCGCCTCGGACTGGACGCCTTCCATCAGGTCGCCGTCGGAGCAGATCGCGTAGATCCACGAGTCGACGATCTCGTGCCGGGGACGGTTGTAGCGATCGGCGAGGAACCGTTGCGCGATCGCCATCCCGACCCCGTTCGCGAAGCCCTGGCCGAGCGGGCCCGTGGTCGTCTCGATCCCTGCCGTGTGGCCCCATTCGGGGTGGCCCGGGGTACGCGAACCCCACTGACGGAACTGCTGCAGGTCGTCGATCGTGACGTCGTAGCCCGCGAGATGCAGCGCCGAGTACTGGAGGATGCAGGCGTGGCCCGCCGAGAGGACGAACCGGTCGCGGCCCGGCCAGTGCGGGTCCGCGGGATTGTGGCGGAGGACGTCGCGATAGAGGAGGTAGGCGATCGGCGCGAGCGCCATAGCCGTACCCGGATGACCCGCATTCGCCTTCTGCACCGCGTCCATCGCGAGCGCGCGGATCGTGTCGATCGTGAGTCTGCGAGGGTCCGGAGCCACCACCGCGAGCATATAGCCGCGGCTCGCCGTGACGGGGACGCGAGGGATCCGGCACCCTACGGCGGTGTCCGTTCTGATCGCCTCCAATCTGCGCAAGGAACTCGCCGGCGACCCGCTCTTCGATGGGGTCTCCTTCTCGGTCGACCGGGGGCAGCGGCTCGCGCTCGCGGGCCAGAACGGTGCCGGCAAGACGACGCTGCTGCGCGCCCTTCGCGGCGAAACGTCGATCCAGGGCGGCGAGATTGCGCTCCAGAAGGGCGCCCGGGTGGCGCTGCACGACCAGCGGCCGCCACGCGACCGGGGGCTCTCGCTGCGCGAGTACGCGCTCTCGGGCGCCGCCGACCTCGTCCGGATCGAGCGGGAGCTGCGGGACCTGGAGCAGGCGATGGCGGCAGGCAGCCACGACGAGGCGACGCTGCGGCGCTACAGCGCCGCCCAGGCGCGCCTGGAGCATGCCGGTGGCTGGAACTGGCGCGACCGTGCCTCCTCCGTCCTGCGCGGGCTCGGTTTCGGCGACCCCGACCTCGACCGGCAGCTCTCGACCTTCTCCGGCGGCGAGCTGACGCGCGCCTCGCTCGGCCGTTCGCTCGCCGGCGACCCCGACCTGCTCCTCCTCGACGAGCCGACCAACCACCTTGACGTGGAGAGCCTCGAGTGGCTCGAGCGCGAGCTGACCGCGAGCGACGCGGCGATCATCCTTGTCGCCCACGACCGCTGGTTCCTCGAGTCGGTGACGACGGCCGTACTCGAGCTCGAGGGCGGCCGCAGTCTCTACTTCTCCGGCCCCTGGCACCAGTGGCGGCTGGAGCGGGCCTCCCGCGCGCAGGCGGCGGCGAAGTCGGTTGCCCGCGCCGACGCCGACATCGAGCGGCTCAACCGCTTCGTGGAGCGGTTCCGTTACAAGAAGTCGAAGGCGAAGCAGGCGCAGGCCAAGCTGACGCAGATCGGCCGCCTCGAGCAGGAGCGCCGGCAGGCCGCGGGCGAGCTCGAGAACCTGACCCGGCGGCGGCGCTCGCTCGGGTTCGACTTCCTCAAGCCGGCGCGCACCGGCCGGATCGTGGTCGAGATCGACGGCCTCCGCCTCTGGGCCGGCGACAAGAGCCTGATCGAGGAGGGGACGCTCGTGATCGAACGCGGCGAGCACATCGCGCTCGTCGGCCCGAACGGCTCCGGCAAGACGACCCTGCTCGAGACGCTCGTCGGCCACCGGGCGCCGGCGGGCGGCCAGATCCGGCTGGGCCACGGCGTCGAACCGGCCTACTTTTCACAGCACGACGTCGAGCTCGACGAGCGGGGCAGCGTCCTCGACTGCGCCGTCGCGATGACCGGCCTCCCGCGGCCGCAGGCGCAGAACCTGCTCGGAAAGTTTCTCTTCTCCGGCTACGCCGAGCAGGACAAGCCGGTGTCCGTCCTCTCGGGTGGTGAGCGGCGGCGCCTCGCCCTTGCGGCGATCGTGGCGTCCGGTGCGAACTTCCTCGTGCTCGACGAGCCGACGAACCACCTCGACCTCGAAAGCCGTGAGGCGCTCGAGGTCGCGCTCGAGGCGTTTCCCGGCGCCATCCTGCTCGTCTCCCACGATCGCGCGCTGCTCGACGCCGTCGCCGAGCGGACGGTGGCGATCGAGCACCGGACGCTGCGTTCCTACGACGGCGGCTGGGCCGACCTCGTCAAGACGCGCGAGGAGGAAGCGGTCGTTCCGGTCGAGCGCCCGGCACCGGCACGCGAGCCGAAACCGCGGGCTACGAAGCAGGCGAAGCGACGCCCGACCGAGATCGAGCAGGTCGAGCGCCGGATCACGGCCCTGGAGCAGGAGGTGGCACAGCTCGAGGCGCGGCTCGCGGCCGACTGGAGCGACGTCGAGACGCTCGCCGCCTACCGCGCGCGCCGGGACGAGCTGCAGGAGCTGCTCGCCCGCTGGGAAGTGCTGTTCGAGTCCGCCTGAGACGCCGTCCTAGACGGCGAGCGGGACGACGATCTCGCGTTCCCGGCCGAACCGCTTCGACTCGAGCGAACCGGAGACCTTGCGCAGGAGGGCCACCATCGACGGGTTGTCGCCGCAGACCGTGGCCACGAGTCGGGTGATCCCCGCGGCGCGGGCGTCGGCCGCAAGTGCTTCGACGAGCACCGTGCCGACGCCACGCCCCTGATGGCGGTCGGCGACTGCAACGGCGATCTCGGCGGCATCCCCGTCGCGCACGAGCCGCGCGATCCCGGCCGGCAGCAGATCCCCGGGGAGGTAGCCGACGAGGACGTGATGGTCGGCGTCGACGCGTGCAAGCCAGGCCAGCTCGACATCGGAGAGCCGCGGCTTGGCGCCGCAGAACCGGCTGCCGCGCGAAAGCTCCCCGAGCCGGTCGAAGAGGGCGAGCACCGTGGCCGTGTCGCCGTTTCGGAGCGCGCGGATCGTGACACCGTGCCTGAAGATCGTCTGCATGAGTCGACGATACGGATTCCCGCGAAGCCCACGCATCGCATCGCCGGGTCATCTTCTTGACATGGCCTGATCGGGCCAGCGATGATCTGGGTCATGGGGCAGGACATCCGCTTCTGCGAGCTCGACGGGCGACGGATCGCCTATGCCACGGTCGGGGAGGGGCCGCCGCTTCTGTTCGGCGGCCGCTGGGTCTCGCACCTCGAGGAGGACTGGGCCGATCCAGGCACACGGGCGTTCTTCGAGCACCTGGCCGCGACCCACCGCGTGGTGCGCTACGACCGACTCGGTGCCGGACTCTCGGACCGCATCGCACCCTCGACGCCCAAGCTCGAGACCGACGCACGGCAACTCGAGGCGGTGCTCGACGCAGATGGCCACCGTACGGCGACGCTCTTTGCCTGCTCCTGCGCCGGGCTCGCGACCGCGTATTTCGCCAGCCGGTCGCCCGAACGGGTGGAGAAGATCGTCTTCTTCGGCGGCTACGCCGCCCGCGACGACATCCCCGACGTGACGCGACGGTCGGTCGTCGACTTCGTGCGGGTCAACTGGCTGCTCGCCTCGCAGATGCTCGCCGGGCTCTTCCATCCACACGGCAGCGGCGAGGAGATCGCCGCCTTCAGCCGCTACCAACGCCTCTCGGCCGACGCCGACGTGGCTGCGGACTTCCTCGAACTCGATCTCACCGCCGATGCACGGCCGCTGCTGCCGCACGTGACAGCACCCGCGCTCGTCCTCCATCGTCGCGGTGACCGTACGGTCCCGATCAACCGCGGCCGGGAGCTCGCCGCGCTGCTCCCGAACGCACGCTTCATGATGCTGGCCGGTGACGCCCACCTGCCCTGGCTGGACGACCAGCGCGAGGTAAGGCGCGCACTGGCGGGTTTCCTCGAAGCGCCCGAGCAGACCCCCGGGAGCGACGAGTCACCGCTGAGCCGGCGCGAGCGCGAGGTGCTTCGCCTCGTCGCGGCCGGGCTCTCGAACCGCGAAATCGCTGGCTCGCTCATTCTCAGTGAGCACACGGTGCACCGACACATGGCGAACATCCTGCGCAAGCTCGGCCAGTCCTCACGCGCCGGCGCGACCGCTCTCGCAACCCGCGCCGGCTACATCTGAGCGACCGCGCGCAGACGCGCCCACCGCTACCGTCCGTTCGTGGCCAGCAGCGTCGCCCTCTCCGTCCTCGACCTCGCGCCGGTGACGGAGGGCTCGACGCCCGCGCAGGCGCTCGAGAACAGCATCGACCTCGCCCGGCACGTCGAACGTCTCGGCTACCGGCGGCACTGGGTCGCCGAGCACCACAACATGCCTGCGATCGCGAGTGCCGCCACCGCGGTCGTCGTCGGCCGGCTCGCGGCGGCGACCTCCACGATCAGGGTCGGAGCCGGCGGGATCATGCTCCCGAACCATGCCCCGCTCGTCGTCGCCGAGCAGTTCGGAACACTCGAGTCCCTGTTTCCCGGCCGGATCGATCTCGGTCTCGGCCGGGCGCCGGGAACGGATCAGCTGACCGCGCGGGCACTTCGGCGCGACCCGCGCAGCGAGATCGAGTTCCCCGCCGACGTCCGCGACCTGCAGCGCTTCCTCGGCCCGGTTTCGGACGGACAGGCCGTGCGCGCCATCCCCGGTCAGGGGACGAACGTGCCGCTCTGGATCCTCGGCTCGAGCACCTACGGCGCACGACTTGCCGCGGCCCTCGGCCTCCCCTACGCCTTCGCCTCGCATTTCGCCCCGACCGATCTTTCGCAGGCGATCGCGCTCTACCGTGCCGAGTTTCGCCCCTCGGAGCAGCTCGCGGCGCCGTACGCGATGGCCGGGCTGAACGTCTACGCGGCGGAGACCGAGGCAGAGGCACAGCGGCTGTTCACGACGCCGCAACAGGCCTGGGCGAACCGCTTCCGCGGTACGGGCGGCCCCTATCCGCCGCCGATCGACGACATCGAGTCGTACTGGACGCCCCCCGAGAAGGCGCAGGCCTCGCGGATGCTGGCCCGGTCAGTGGTCGGCTCGCCGGCAACGGTGGCCGCCGGTGTTGCCGCGTTCGTCGAGGAGACCGGCGTCGACGAGGTGATGGTGGTCTCGGCGCCTTTCGACCACGCGGCGCGCCTGCGGTCGTACGAGCTCCTGGCGACGGCCGTCTCGATCCCGTAGTCCGGGGGTTGGCTGCCACCCGCATCAGGGGGGCTGTGACGCGACAGCCGCCCGGCGGCGTAGAAGGGGCGTGGAAGCGATGACCCTGACGCGCCGCCCCCAGCCAGCGAGCCCAGCCGCATCGCTGACCTTCGCCGACGCGGCCGAGCAGCACCTCGACGACGTCTTCGGCTACCTCCTCTACCTGACCCGTGACCGCACACTCGCCGACGACCTCGCAAGCGCCACGTTCGAGAAGGCGTTCCGCCTCTGGAGCCGGTTCGACAGCCGTCGCGGCAGCGCCCGCACGTGGCTGCTCGGGATCGCCCGTACGACCGCACTCGACTGGTTCCGGGCCGAGTCGAGGCGGCAGCGCCGCGAGGAACAGGTAGCTCCTCCCGAGGCACAGGAGGCGGATTTCCCGGAGGGGCTCTCGCCGGCGCTGCAGGCAGCGCTCGCGGAGCTCTCAGCCGGCGAGCGCGAGGTGATCGCGCTCCGGATCGTGGTCGAGCTGGACGGGGAACAGACCGCCCGCGTGCTCGGCATCAGCCCGACGGCCGTCTCCACGCGGCTGAGCCGGGCCCTCCAGCGACTCGAAGAGAAGGTGAGGAGCGATGACGTCCGCTGAACTGATCACCGAACTGCAGAGCGCCCGGCCGTCCGCCGACGCCGATCTGCGCGAGCGGATCCGCGCGATCGCCGCGACGAAGCCGGCGCAGCGCCCCAACCCGTTCGAGCGGCTGAGCCGCCTCTCGCCGCGGCGGCTGGCGCTCGTCGTCGTGCCGGCAACAGCCGTGGTCGCTCTCGCGGTTGCCGGTGGCGCCGGGCTTCTCGACGCCCGCACCCCGACCTCCGCCCCGGCGATGCGCGAGATGATCGGTACCTCGGCGGCTCCACCCACCGCGGCCGGGAAGGCGCTTGCGACGACGGCCCCCGCGGCGGCCGACACCGCGACGACCCCGGCTCCCGCTCCCGGTAGGGCGCAGAGCTACTCGGCGCAGCTCTCCCTGACGGTGAAGGACACCGACGCGCTTTCGGCAGCGACCCAGCAGGCGCTCCGGATCACGCGTGATCTCGGCGGCCACCTCGTCAGCGTCTCGTATGCGACCTCGCAGTCCGGAACGTCCAACCTGCTCCTGAAGGTGCCGACGGAGAACGTGCAGGAAGCGATCGTCCGGCTCAGCGGGCTTGGCAAGATCGCCTCCCAGCAGGTGCAGATCGACGACCTCCAGGACCAGGTCGACGCTCTGACGCGGCGCGAGGCCGTTCTCCGCGAGCAGATCGCCCGCCTCTCGGCCCGCATCGCCGACCCGGCTACCGACTCCGAGACGAAGGCGGCGCTCGAGGCACGACGCGACGCAGCCCGGGCCGAGCTCACCCGCCTCCGTGTCACCCATGCTCAGGTGAACGCTGAGGCGCGCGAGGCCACGATCCAGCTGACACTGCAGACGAGCCAGACGTCCGTCGTACCGGTGGCGCCGTCGCGGTGGCACCGAGCGCTCGAACGCGCCCAGGAGATTCTCGCCGTCGAGGCCGAGATCCTGCTCGCGACGCTCGTCGTCGTCGGCCCGTTGGCGCTCCTCGGCGTGCTCGTCGTGCTCGGCAGGCGCGCGATCCGCCGCCGCCGCGACGACGAGCTGCTGGCCACGCGATAGCCGCCCTACTTCGGCTCCAGGGTGGCGATGAGCGCCTCGGCCACCACCTTGAGCGGCCGGCCCGAGATCTGGCTCGCCTTGCGGAGCCGCGCGAACGCGTCCTGCTCGCTGAGTCCCTCGCGCGTCATCAGCAGGCCTTTTGCCCGTTCGATCGCCTTGCGGGCAGCCAGCGCCTCGGCGAGCGAGTCGGCCTGCTCGCGCAGCGTTGCGAGCTCGCCGTGCCGGGCCCGCGCCGTCTCGATCGCTGGCAGCAGGTCGCTCTCGCGGAACGGCTTCACGAGGTAGCCGAAGACACCGGCCTCGACGGCGCGCGAGACGAGCTCCTGCTCGCCGTAGGCCGTCACCATCACGATCGGGATGGGGCGGTCGTCGAGGATCCGCCTGGCGGCCTCGATCCCGTCGAGCTTCGGCATCTTCACGTCGAGCAGCGCCAGGTCGGGCTCCGTCGTCCGGGCGAGCCTCACCGCCTCCTCGCCGTCCCTCGCCTCCGCACAAACCTCGTAGCCTGCCTGTTCGAGCAGCGCGCGGAGGTCGAGCCTGATGATCGTCTCGTCTTCAGCGACCAGGACCTTCATCGTCGTCCTTTCCTTCGCGTGCCGGGAACGTGACCTCGGCCCGCAGGCCGCCGCCGTCCACGAGCGTCAGATCGCCGCCGAGCTCGTCGCGCACGAGCGCCCGTACGATCGAGAGGCCCGTCCCGTCCGAGGCTGCCTGCATGCCGTCGCCGTCATCGGCGATCGCGAGGACGACATCGCCGTCGCGCTCCGCCAGCGTAATCGAGATCGTCCTGCCGCCGTGCTCGAGGGCGTTGCCGAACAGCTCGCTGAAGACGAGCGCGAGCGACGTGGCGCGATCGCCTTCGAGCCACACGGGCTCGAGTGAGGCGCTCACCTCCTTCCCCGCCACGAGCCCCTGCACGAGCATCGCCCGGAGCCGGTCCACCAACACGTCGAGCTCGACGTCGTCCTCGCGGTGCTCGGTCAGCACCTCGTGGACGGCCGCGATCGCCAGGATCCGGTTGACCGAGTCGCCGAGCGCCTTCTTCGGGTCGACGCTCTCGGCCCGCGCCTGGAGCCGCAACAGGGACGCCACGGTCTGGAGGTTGTTCTTGACCCGGTGGTGGATCTCCTGGGCGAGCACGCCGCGCAGGGCCATCCGCCCGTGCTCGAGCGCGACGGCGGCCTGGTTCGCGATCGCCTCGAGGAGCTGGCGGTCGTCGTCACTGAAAGGGACGTCTCGATCGACGACGAGCTCGCCGATCTCGCGACCGCGCCAGCGCAGAGGCAGCCGAACCGCGTGTTTCCCGGCGCGGCCCTCGGGCCAGGCGGTCCGGCCGTCCTCGAGGACGATCGCGGCTCCGGTCGCACGCGTCGACTCGACCGTCGTTCGAACGATCGCCTGCAGCGACTCCTCCAGGTAGAGGGACTCCGAGACCGCCTCCGAGATCCGGGCGAGTGCCTCCAGCTCGAGCACGCGGCGCTGCGCCTGGGCGTAGAGCTCGGCGTGCTCGATCGACTGCGCCACCTGCGCGGCGATCGTCATCAGCAGGTCGACCTCCGCCTGCGTGAACGTCCGCGGCTCGCGGGTGCGGACGTTCATCGCACCCTCGAGCTGCTCCCCCCGGGCGAGGATGGGGACGGCGAGGATCGAGGCATAGTCGTCTTCGGGCAGGTTCGGGAACGACTTGAAGCGCGGGTCGAGGTGAGCATCGGCGGCAATCATCACGGGCGAGCGCTCCGCCGCAGCCACGCCCGTGATCCCCTCGCCCCTTCGCATCCGGGGCGCGCGCATGGACGCATCGACGCTCGTGCCGTGCGTGGCGCGGAGCACGAGCTCATCGCTGCGCTCGTCGTAGAGGTAGACGTAGGCGGAGTCCGTCCCGAGCGCAGCCGCGACCGCGTGCGCAATTGCCTCCATCACCTCCTGCAGGTCGAGCGATGAGTTGACGACCTCGGTCGTCCTCGTCAGCAGCGCCAGGTGACGGGCGGCATCGTCCTGCATCAGATCAGGTAGCCGAGCGCCACGACCCCGAGAATCGGGACGACGATCGTCAGCCCGAAGTTGAACCAACCGACGAGGATCAGCCGACGGCGGGTGAGCGCCGCCTGCGGGTTACGCGCACGAAGCTCCCGCTGCAGCCGTGGTCCGATCACGAAGTCGTGCAGGATCCCGCCCGCGCAGAGGAGGGCGACGAGGGCCGACTTGAGGATCAGCGTCCGGTCGAAGTCCGTCGAGTACGCAGCCGAGTGGAAGCCGCCGTGCTCGTTCGTGAGCCAGAGGCCCGAGACGACTGCAACCGCCATCGCGCTCCAGCCGAGCGGCCGCCAGCGACGCCCGAGGGTGCGCATCGCAACTGCCCGCGCCTCACCCTCGAGCCGACGGATCGCCGGTACGCCGACGAAGACGAGCGCCACGGTTCCGCCGACCCACACCGTGGCGGAGAGCAGGTGCACGATGCGGATCAACGTGACCACCCGGCCAGGCTATCGTTGCTCGCAGTGAGTGTGAACGGGATCCTCTTCCTCCACCTGGCCGGCGTGCTCCTCTTCGTGGGCGGCTCGATCACGGCGGCCGTGCTCCGCTTCGGCGCCATGCGCCGCAGCCGTCCGTCCGAGATCGCGCTCCTGCTCGGTGCCGTGCGGCCGGCCGTCCCGGCCCTCGTCGGTGGGCTCGTGCTCGCGATCGGCGCCGGCTTCTGGCTCACCCACCGGCTCGGCCTCGATCTGGGCGCCAGGTGGCTCAGCTGGACCTTCGTGCTGATCGCGTGGATGATCGTCGTCGGCGCGGTTGCGGGCCGCCAGGACAGGCATACCCGCGAGCTCGCGGTCCGGCTGGCCGACGACGGCGACCGACCGAGCGACGATCTCGCCCGCCGCCTGCGCGATCCGCTCAACCTGCTGCTGAACCTTTCGCTCCTCGTTGCCGTTGTAGCGATCGTTGCCCTGATGGTCTGGAAACCGACCGCCTGATCCACTACCCTGCCGGGCCATGGGATTCGACGAGTGGCTGCTCGCGCTGCACGTCCTCGCGGCCTTCGCCCTCACTGCCGCGATGGTGCTGTTCTGGGTCATGATCGTGACCATGCGCCGGTCGCCGACGCCCGAGGCCGTCGCCACCACCGCGCGGATGAGCCCGATCGGGACGAGCGTCGTGGCGGTCGGCACCCTCGGGACGGTGATCCTCGGGGTCTGGCTCGCGATCGCGCTCGACGAGGTGAAGGTCTGGGACGCCTGGGTGATCGCGGCGATCGTACTCTGGGCAATCGGGACCGAGACCGGACGCAGGGGCGGCAAGGAGTACCAGGCGGCCGCCGCGCGCGCAGAGGAACTCACCGCCGCCGGCACGACCGGCCCCGATCCGGAGCTGACCCGGCTCGTCCAGACGAGCCGCGGCCTGATGCTGCACACGGTCTCGTCGCTCGCGGTCGTGCTGATCCTGATCGACATGATCTGGAAGCCGGGGGCGTAGCTCGATGCTGGCGCTGATCCGACCCTCGAGCCTCGATCTGCCGCTCTTCGTCCACGTCTTCGGGGCGATGCTCCTCGTCGGCGGGCTCCTCGTCACGACGGTCTCCGTCTTCGTCTCCCGGGGCGAGGTACGCCTCCTTCGCACTGGCTACTTCACGCTGCTCGGGGTCTGCCTGCCCGCGTACATCCTGATGCGGGTCGGCGCGGAATGGACGTACGCAAAGGAGCACCTCGGCGACCTGCCCGGCGGCGATCCGACCTGGATCGGAATCGGGTACGGGATCGCGGACATCGGCGGCCTCCTCCTCCTGATCGCACTCGTGCTCGGCGGCGTCGGCGTCCGGCGGTTGCCCGAGAGGCGAGGCCTGACCGGCGCGAGCCTCTACATCTCGGTCCTCCTGCTCGCCGCCTACGTGGTCGCGGTGTGGGCGATGAGCGGCAAGCCAGCCTAGCGGCGCCCGCCGAGGGCCCCACGGGCGGCCGACGCCGGCACGTCGAGCTCCGGCAACGTCGAACCCCTCAACGACCACGGGCCCCACACCGGGGACCCGCGATCGGCCGTCAGACACAAGCGCGCCGCTCGCCTTGCGGCAGCGCCTGCAGACACGATCATGCGCCATCCGGCGGACGTTGGCAAGTGGCTACTCCAGACATGTCCACTCGACGTCGCCCGCCGGGGCGCAGCCCGTGGCTACAGCGCCGCGAGATACCGCTCGAGCTCCCACTTCGTGACCTGCGTGCGGTACTCGTCCCACTCGTCCCGCTTCAGCTCCACATAGCGCTCGAAGATGTGGTCGCCGAGTGCCTTGCGTAGCAGTTCCGAGCCGGCGAGCTCCTCGGCGGCCTCTCCGAGCGAGCCCGGGAGCGCCTGGATCCCCTGGGCCGCACGCTCCTCGTCGGAGAGCCGGTAGAGGTTCGTCGTCATCTCGGCCGGCAGCTCGTAGCCCTGCTCGATCCCCTCGAGACCCGCGTGCAGCAACGCCGCGAAGGCGAGGTACGGGTTGCAAGCCGGGTCGGGGCAGCGGATCTCGGCCCGGGTCGCCTGCTCCGAGCCCGGCTTGTAGAGCGGGATTCGGATCAGGGCGGAGCGGTTGCGCTGCGACCAGGCGACGTAGACGGGCGCCTCGTACCCCGGCACGAGCCGCTTGTATGAGTTCACCCACTGGGCGAGCACCGCCGACAGCTCGCGGGCGTGCGTGAGCAGACCGGCGATGAACGACTTCGCCACGGGCGAGAGGTGGTTCGGGTCCTTCGCGTCGAAGAACTGGTTGCGCCCGTTCTTGAACAGCGACATGTGCGTGTGCATACCGGAGCCGTTCTCGCCGAAGAGCGGCTTGGGCATGAAGGTGGCGTAGTAGCCGTGCCACGCGGCGACCTCCTTGACGACGATCCGGTAGGTCATCGTCTTGTCGGCCATCGAGAGGGCGTTGTCGAAGCGCATGTCGATCTCGTGCTGCGACGGCGCCACCTCGTGATGGTGGTACTCGATCTCGATCCCGACCGACTCGAGCGCCGCAATCGTGTCGTTGCGCACCTCCGTGGCGGCGTCCTGCACCGTCATCGCGAAGTAACCGCCCTCGTCGATCGTCTCCGTGCCCTTGTCGTCCTCGAAGAGGAAGTACTCGAGCTCGGGTCCGACGTTGAAGGCGTCGAAGCCGAGCTTCCGCATCCGCTCGATCGCGAGCTTGAGGATGTAGCGAGGGTCACCCTCGTACGGCGTCCCGTCCGGCCGGACGACGTCGCAGATCATGCGGCCGACCTTCGCACCGATCTCGTGACCGTGATCGTCCACCGGCCGCGGCAGCAGCTGGAACGTCTCCGGATCCGGGATCGCAACCATGTCCGACTCCTCGATCCGGTTGAAACCGGTGATCGAGGAGCCGTCGAAACCCATCCCGTCGTCGAGCGCCCCCTTCATCTCGGACGGCGTGATCGCGAACGACTTCAGATGCCCTTCGAGATCGGTGAACCAGAAGAGGACGTGCTCGACGCCCTCGTCGTTGATCCGCTTCAGCACCGCCCGGCGCGACGCGACGCTCGAGGTCGCCCGGTCCTTGCTCTTGACCTGCGCCTGCCGCCTCGGGGCCGAGGCACTGCTCGATCGTGGTCGTGCCATTGTTCCTCCTTCGTCAGAATCCAGCCAAGAACGACAAAAAGCCCCAGGCGCGAGCAGCGCCCGAGGCTCCGTTGCCTCGCCAAACATCGGCACCGAGAGCCTATCAGCGTGGCCCGACTTGCGCGGCACCGGGGTCGGTGTCTACGATCCGGGGCGGATCGGCCGACGACGGCGATCCGTGGCAACGACGCCTCAGAGCTCCCCGGGAGCCCTGGGGCTTTTTTTGTTGCCTGCGTTTCCGGCCCGACGACAGAGGTGGAGTGAGAGATGGAGTCTGACCTCCACCGGCGGCCGGGTCGCCGGCCGCCGATGTCGGCCTTCGGAGGAAGGCTACGAGAGCTCGTAGGTGACGGTGACGCCTGCCGTGATCTCCTGGACGCCCGCCTCGACCGGCGTCCCGGCGGAGCTCGCCGCCATCTTGTCGGCCATCGGTATCGGCGCCGAGTCGCTCGCCTCGACGACGGTCGTCACCGCGCCGAGCGCCCGACCGGCCGCTCTCGCGAGCGTCTCGGCCCGCAGCCGAGCGTCGTCCATCGCAGCCGCCAGCGCCTTGCGGTATGCGACCGCCTGATCCTCGGACGAGACGCTCGGGCCGTCGACGCGGTTGGCGCCGGCCTCGACTGCGGCGTCGATCGTCGCGCCCGCGTTCGCGAGCGATGCGGTCGCCGTGACCGTGTTCGCGGCCTGGAAGCCGTCCGGCGCGCCGTTTTGCCCGAACGCCTGCGAGACGGACACCGACTGCGTCGTGATGTTCTTCGCACCGGCGTTCATGAGCGCCCCGATCACCGCGCGCATCTCTCTCGCGTTCGCCGCGAGCGCCGCCTTCGCCGTCGGCGCCTTCGAGTCGACTCCGAACGAGAAGACGGCAGTCGTCGGCGTGACGTCGACCGAGCCGGAGCCGGCGACGGTGACCGTGTCGGTCGAGGTCGGAGCCGTCGTCCCGTCGAGCGCCCTGGCGCCGTCGGGGCGCCCGACGCCGGCGAATGCGGCGGCCGCGAGCAGGAGCCCGGCGGCGAGTGCGATGCGTTTCATGGTGTTCCTCCGGAGGTCGGTGTCGACCTCTCTACGCCGCCGCAGGGTGGCCGCGTCACAGGGACGCGCTCAGCGTTCGGCGGTGAACCGCTCCCGTGCTGCTGCGAGCGACTCGCGCGCGCCGCCCGGACCGGGTGCCGGCCGCGCAGCGACGCTGTCGGTCGCCGTACCGACAGGCTCGAAGCTCCCGTCACGGACGGCCGCCGCGACGCGTTCGTGGGCTTCGCGGAAAGGGATACCCTCACGTACGAGCGTCTCGGCCGCATCGGTCGCGAGCACGAGGGGATCGGATGCTGCCGCGGCCATCCGCCCACGATCGATGCGGAGACCCGCGACGAGGACGCGAAGCGCCTGTAGACCGAGTCGTGCGTCACGACGAGCGGCGAACACCGACGCCTTGTCCTCCTGCAGGTCACGGTCGTAGGCGAGCGGCAGCCCCTTGACGGTGGCGAGCAGGCCCGTGAGGCGCCCGATCGCCGTGCCCGCCTTGCCGCGCGCCAGCTCGGCCACGTCCGGGTTGAGCTTCTGCGGCATCATCGACGACCCCGTCGCCGCCTCCTCGGGCAGACCCGCGAAACCGAACTCGGCGGACGACCAGAGCACGATCTCCTCCCCGATCCGGGAGAGGTGCGTGTAGAGGACGGCGACGGCGTACAGGTAGTCGAGCGCGAAGTCGCGGTCGGCGACGGCGTCGATCGAGTTCCGCATCTGGCCCGGTGGCCCCGGCAGAGGCAATGTCGAGCCGGCCAGGGCTCCCGCGCCGAGCGGGCTCTCCGCCGCCGCCGCCGCGGTGACGGCGAAGCGCCGCCGGTCGCGGTCGAGCATCTCGATCCAGGCGAGCAGATGGTGCCCGAGCGTCACGGGCTGGCCACGTTGGAGGTGGGTGTAGCCGGGCATCAAGGTCTCGGCCTCCTCCTCGGCGAGCGAGAGGACGACGAGGGCAAACGCCTCGATCTCGGCACGCGCCTCCGCGCAGGCGTCGAGGACGTAGAGTCGGAAGGCCGCCGCAACCTGGTCGTTGCGCGAGCGCCCGGCGTGGATCCGGCGCCCGAGGTCGCCGAGCCGGCGTTCGATCGAGCTGTGGCAGTCCTCGTCCTCGGGGAGATAGCCGGCCGGGTCCTGCGCGATCGCGGCAAGCAGCGTCCCGACTTCCGAGAGCTCGTCGACCGTGAGCAGGCCGGCCGCCTCGAGGCGCTGGGCGTGCTGCAGCGTCGCCTCGCAGTCGTAGGGCAGCAGCTCGGCGTCGTCGGCGTGGAGGAACTCCCACACGGCCGGATCGAGCGAGCCGCCGACGCGACCCGACCAGAGGGTCACGCGGTCGGCCCTTCGACGAGGTGAGCGGCGAGCTCCGCCTGCAGCGCCTCCGCGGAGACCCCGGCGCGGGCCGCGATGAAGATCGCGTTGTCGCCGGCGAGCGTGCCTGCGATGGACGGGTGACAGCCCTCGTCGATCGCCTGCGCGAGCGCGCTCGCATAGCCCGAGGGTGTCGTCACGACGACGAGCCCGGCATTTGCTGCCTCGACGCCCGTCGCGTAGCGGCGCAGGGCAGCACCGATGGCGCGGAGCCGGTCGGCGTCGCCGGTACCGGCTGCGGCGTAGATGAGCCGCCCGCTGGGAGCGCGCACCTTCACGAGCCCGAGCTCGGTCACATCGCGCGAGACCGTCGTCTGGACGACCTCGTGCCCCTCGTCCCGCAATGCCTGGACGAGCTCTGCCTGGGTCGAGAGCGCCTGGTCACGGACGAGCCGCAGGATCGCGTTCTGCCGCTCACGACGATTCACGACGACACAACCTCCTCGATGATCGACAGCGCCCGGTCGACGTCAGCGGCGTCCACGACGAGCGGTGGCGTCAGCCGCAGCACCTCCGGGCCTGCCGAGAGGGCGAGCAGGCCACGCTCCCGACATGCGTCCACGACCGGGCCGACCGGCCGGTCGAGCTCGGCGCCGACGAGTAGCCCCCGCCCGCGGACGGCGCGGACGGCCGGCATCGCCTCGAGCCCCACCGCGAGCCGGCCTCCCTGTTGCCGAACGTGCGCGAGCAGACCGTCGTCGATCGCCGCCACGGTCGCACACGCCGCCGCCGCAGCGACAGGGTTGCCGCCGAACGTCGATCCGTGGTCGCCGGGCGCGAAGCCGGGGGCTGCCCTGTTGCCTGCGAGCAGCGCTCCCATGGGAAGGCCGTTGGCGAGCCCCTTCGCGAGCGTGATCAGGTCAGGCTCGATCCCCAGCTGTTCGTGGGCGAAGAACGTGCCCGTGCGTCCCATCCCAGCCTGCACCTCGTCGACGCAGAGGAGCGCGCCGATCTCGTGCGCGAGCTCGGACGCCGCCTGGGCGAACTCCCGCTCGAGCGGGATCACGCCGCCCTCGCCGAGTACCGGTTCGAGCAGTACGAGCGCCGTGTCGCCCGCAGGCGCGAGCGCCGCCTCGAGTGACTCGACGTCGTTCGGCGCCGCGAATGCAACGCCCGGCAGAAGCGGGCCGAAGCCTTTCCACTTTGCCGGCTGCCCGGTCGCCGAGAGCGCGCCGAGCGTGCGACCGTGGAAGCCTCCCTCGAGCGCGACAATGCGCGTGCGGCCGGTTGCCTTGCGCGCGATCTTCAGCGCTGCCTCGTTCGCCTCCGCGCCCGAGTTGCAGAAGAACGCCCGACCGCGGGGGAACCGCTCGGCAAGCAGACCGGCGAGCTGCAGCATCGGCTCGGTCCAGTAGAGGTTCGATACATGCCAGAGCCGGTCGAGCTGCTCGCGGGCTGCCGCAAGCGGCGCCGGCGCACAATGCCCGAGGCCGACGACGGCGATCCCGGCCACGAAATCGAGATACTCACGCCCGGCGTCGTCCCAGACTCGGCAACCCTCGCCACGCACGATCGTGATGTCTGCACGCGCATACGTCGGCAGGACGCTCTCTCGCAGCGCGCCGGCACCTTGTAACAGATTGTCACAAGGGATCGTCACGCGGCGACCACCTCGGTCGAGCCGATGCGGGCGCGGACGCCGCCCTGGAGGGCGGTCAGCGCAGCCTCGAGTTTCGGGACGATGCCACCCTGGAAGCTCCCTTCGTCGAGCATCCGAGCGGCGTCGTCCGCCGGCAGTCGCTCGATCACGGCCCCGTCGAGCAGCACGCCGGGCACATCGCTGACGAAGAGGATCTGGTCGGCGCCGATCCCGATCGCGAGCGCCGCGGCGGCCTCATCGGCGTTCACGTTGAGCACCCCGACACCGTCTGTTCCGCGAGCAAGCGGGACGACGACCGGGATCGCCCCGGCCGCGAGTGCGTCGAGGACGGCTGCCGGGGCCGTCGGCTTCGGGTCGCCGACGAGCCCGAGAACCTCGACGTGGGCCGCCAGCAGGCCGATCACGTCTCCCGAGAGCCCGACTGCAGCACGGCCGATAGCGCGGCAGACCTCGTCGTTGACCTCCGCCAGCGAGCCGCGAACGACCTCGAGCACCTCGGCCGTCGTGACCCGCCGGCCGTCCACGAACCGCGCCTCGATCCCGCGCCGTTCGAGCTCCTCCGTGATCTGCGGCCCGGCCCCGTGGACGACCACCACCTCGTACCCCTCCGCGCGCAGCGCGTGGGCGGTCGCCGCCGCCTCCGCCGCGACCCGGCCGCCGAGCTTCAGCACGATGCGGCTCATGTCGTGTACTCCGCGTTGATCCGGACGTAGTCGTAGCTGAGGTCGGAGGCCAGGTAGGCCGCCTCCCCCTCGCCGAGACCGAGTGAGAGGTCGATCCGGCAGACGGCGCCGCTGAGATCCGGCACGGCCCCCGTGGGAGCGCCTTCGACGAACACGTCGACGCCTCCGAACGCGACCGTGAGCCGGTCCGTGTCGAGCCGCGCGAAACCGTCGCCGCACGGCGCCGACCCGGCTGCCATGAGCACCCGTCCCCAGTTGGGATCGTGTCCGAAAGCCGCGGTCTTGACGAGCGGGGAGGTCGCGATCCGGCGTGCGATCGCCTCGGCTTCGTGCGTCGAGGCGGCGCCGTTGACTCCGATCTCGAGCACGACGGTCGCACCCTCGCCGTCGGCGACGACCTGGCGTGCCAGATCGGTACAGACCTTTTCCAGGGCGGCTGAGAACGGCGCATCGTCGCGCCTCGCACCCGAGGCGCCGTTCGCGAGCAGGATCACGGCGTCGTTGGTGGACGGATCGCCGTCGACCGAGATCCGGTTGAAGGTCCGGTCCACAACGGGACGCAGGTGCCGTTCGGGGTCGCCAGCCGCGAGCGGGTAGTCCGTCGTAATCACGACGAGCATCGTCGCGAGGCAGGGATGGATCATTCCCGCCCCCTTGGCCATGCCCCCGACCGTGAAACCGTCGCCGTGGGCGACGGCCAGCTTCGGCCCCGAGTCGGTCGTCAGGATCGCGGCGGCGGCGGCCTGGCCGCCGTCCTCCGAGAGCGCGGCGGCAGCCTGGCGCGCGCCCGCAACGACCTTCTCGACCGGCAGCGGCACACCGATCACACCCGTCGAGAGGACGAGCACCTCCTCCACCGCGAGGTCGAGCGCACCGGCGAGCGCCGTCGCCGAAGCGGTCGCGTCGGCCTCGCCCCGCGCGCCGGTGGCTGCGTTGGCACAGCCGGCGTTGATCAGCACGGCCTGCGGCTGTGCGACCGTGAGGTGGCGCTTCGAGACCGTCACGGGCGCAGCCTGAACGCGATTGGTCGTCCACAGAGCGGCCCCGACGGAGGGCACGAGCGAGCGCACCACGGCGACGTCGGGAGCACCGGTCGGGCGGATCCCGGCTGCGACCCCGGCTGCGGCGAAGCCCCTCGGGGCGGTGACGGACATCGTCAGACGAGCACGCCGCGCAGGCGCAGGCCGGCGACGGGATCGAGGTCGAGGGAGCGGTTGACGTTCTGGATCGCCTGTCCGGCCGCGCCCTTGCCGAGGTTGTCCTCGGCACAGATCACGACGGAACGTCCCGTATGGCGGTCTGCAAAGACGGCAAGCTCGGCCCGGTCCGTCTGCTGGACGCGGGCGAGCTCGGGCGCGATTCCCTCTGGCAGCACGGTCACGACCGGGCTCTCCGCATAGGTCTCCTCGAGCAGGCTCCGTAGGTCGGCGCCGTTCGAGCGGACGTTGCAGGTCGCGATCAGACCGCGCCGCAGCGGCAGCAGATGCGGGGTCAACGAGACGGAGAAACCGAGCAGCTGGGTGATCTCGGGGACATGCTGATGGGCGCCGACGCGATAGGGTACGACGTTCTCGAGCACGGCACCGGCATGCGAGGACGCCTTCAGCGTGCGCCCGGCGCCGGTCATCCCCGAGAGCCCGTCGACGACGACCGACTCGGGGTCGATCGCATCGCGGATCGGCGCCAGCGCGAGCAGCGCCGCCGTCGCGTAACAGCCGGGGTTCGCGACCAGGCGCCCCCGCTCCTCGACGAGCTCGGGCAGGCCGTAGACCCAGGTGCCAAGTCCCTCCGGGTGCGGATGGTCGAAGCCGTACCAGGCCTCGTAGCTCGCGGGGTCATGCAGCCGGTGGGCGCCTGAGAGATCGACGACGACGCCGTCCTGGGGCGGTTCGATCGCGGCCGCCGCCTCGTGGGAGAGGCAGAGGATCGTCACGTCTGCTCCTGCTGCGAGCGCCTCCGCGTTCGTCGTCAGCTCCGGCGCTCCGGAGCCCGCGAGACGAGGATCGAGCGCTTCCGCACCCCGGCCGGCGAGGGAGTCAGATCCCACCGCGACGAGGTGCAGGTCGGGATGCCCGAGCACGCGGTCGAGCGTCTCCTGCCCCGTGTAGCCGGCCGTGCCGACGATACTGACGGTCGCCATTGATTGCATAGTATGCAGAAGTATCGTCCTCTATGCAGGTGGAACGGCACCTGGTTGCGGCCCTCGGCCGGTCCAGGCATGCTTTTCACTCGATGCTCTGCCTGGCCGGCACCACGACTGCTCGCGATCTCGTCGTCTCGACGACGCTATCGCTCGGCGTAGGCATCGAGCTCATTGCCATTCTCCCCGTTTAGGGGGCCGTCGCTTCGCACCGGCAGAGACTCGAGCGAGACGACGGAGACGAACCGGTCGCCGTCCCGGCGCCGGAGAAGGGACGACGCACCGTGAGACCGAAGGACAGAGTCAGATGAGGATCAAGGGAGCCGATGCGATCCTTCGCTCGCTCGAGGCCGAGGGCGTCGAGGTGATGTTCGGCATCCCCGGCGGGGCGATCATGCCCACCTACGACGCGATCGCGCGCGGCACGACCGTCCGCCACGTGCTCGCACGGCACGAGCAGGGTGCAGGCCACATGGCGCAGGGCTACGCGCGCGTGTCGGGACGGGTCGGCGTCGCTATCGCGACCTCGGGACCCGGTGCGACGAACCTCGTCACCCCGATCGCGGACGCGTGGATGGACTCGACCCCGCTCGTCTGCATCACCGGTCAGGTGCGCAGCACGGTGATCGGCACCGATGCCTTCCAGGAGTGCGACATCACCGGGATCACGATGCCGATCGTCAAGCATTCGTGGCTCGTCCAGCGCGCCGACGAGATCCCGGCCGTGATGAAGGCTGCCTTCCATGTCGCCCGCACCGGCCGTTGCGGTCCTGTCCTCGTCGACGTGCCGCGGGACATCCAGGAGGCGGAGCTCGAATTCTCCTACCCGGAGAGCGTCGACCTGCCCGGCTGGCGGCCGCCGCGCAAGGTGCACCCGCTGCAGATCCGTGACGCCGGCACGGCGATCGCGGAGGCCGAGCGCCCGGTCCTCTACGTCGGCGGTGGCACGATCAACGGCGAGGCGTGCGAGGAACTGCGAGAGCTCGCGGAAGCGGGTGGGCTACCGGTGATCGCGACCTTGATGGGGAAGAGCGCCTTCCCCGAGACGCATCCGCTCTTCATGGGCTGGCCCGGGATGCACGGGCCGAAGTGGTCGAATCTCGCGATGAACACCTGCGACGTCCTCGTCGCTATCGGCGCCCGCTTCGACGACCGCGTCACCGGCAAGCTGTCGGCGTTCGCACCCGGCGCCACCGTCGTCCACCTCGACATCGACCCTGCCGAGATCTCGAAGCTGCGGGAGGCGGACATCCCGGTCGTCGGCCCGCTCAAGAAGGCACTTTCGATGCTCACCGCCGAGGTGGCGAAGCAGCGTGAGGCGGGGATACCGCCACCCGAGGCGTGGCTGCGGCGGATCGAGGGCTGGCGCGACGAGTTCCCGCTCCGCTACCGGAAGGAAGGGGAACTGAAACCGCAGAAGGTGATGGAGCTGCTGCAGGAGCTCACGGCCGGCAAAGACGTGATCTTCACGACCGGGGTGGGACAGCATCAGATGTGGGCGATGCAGTACCTCCTCTGCGAGCGGCCGCGAACGTTTCTCAGCTCGGGCGGGCTCGGCACGATGGGCTACGGGATCCCGGCCGCCGTCGGCGCCAAGGCAGCACGGCCCGAGGCGAAGGTCGTCTGCGTGGACGGTGACGGCTGCTTCCAGATGACCGCGCAGGAACTCACGACGGCGGTGCTCGACGAGCTCCCGATCGTCGTCGTCCTGATCAACAACGGCTACCTGGGGATGGTCCAGCAGTGGCAGGACATGTTCTTCGAGGGACGCCGCTCGTACGTCGACCTGAGCGGCGGCGTGCCGGATTACGTCAAGCTCGCCGAGGGTTACGGCGGCGTCGGGATGCTCGTGACGAGCGAGGACGAGTTCGAGAACGCCCTCCGCGAGGCGTTCGAGCTCGAGCGGACGGTCGTGATCGACTGTCGGGTCGACCCCGAGGAGCACTGCTTCCCGATGATCCCCTCCGGCAACGCCGCGGTCGACATGGTCGAGTACGAGGAACCGACGCCGGTGGAGGCAATGCCGTGAAAGCGACGCTCTCGGTCCTCGTCGAGGACAAGCCCGGCGCCCTGGCCCGCATCGCCACGATGTTCGCCCGCCGCGGCTTCAACATCGACTCCCTCGCAGTCGGTCCCACCGAGCGGTCGGGCGTCTCGTGCATCACGTTGCGGGTCGATCTCGAGCATCACACGCTGGAGCAGATCGAGAAGCAGATCCACAAGCTCGTGAACGTTCTGCGCGTGACCGAGCTCGCACCGGACGAGGCCGTCGAGCGGGAGCTCCTGCTGTTGCGGGTCGGAGCGAATCCCGAGCGGCGGGCGGAGCTGATCTCGACGGCAACGGCGTTCAACGGCCGTGTCGTCGACCTCGGCGCCGACACGGTCACGTTCGAGCTGACCGGGACGCCGGAGGAGCTGGACGCCTTCCAGGAGCTAGCACGACCGCATGGGATCCAGGAGCTGATCCGCACCGGCCGCGTCGGGATCGGCCGCGCCTCGTCGAAGCGGGCGAGGCGGCTCTCGGCGATCAACTAGAACTACAGCATCGGCGGAGACAGCGCCCCGGGGGGGCCCACGGGTTCAGCGCTCGCACTCGCTGCGACAGATCTGCAAACCAGCGAACGAAGGGAACGACAACGATGACGGCGACGATCCTGCGTGACGGCGACCTCGGCCTGCTCGACGGCAAGGTCGCCGTGATCGGTTACGGGAGCCAGGGTCACGCCCATGCGCTCAACCTGCGCGACTCCGGCGTCCAGGTGCAGGTAGGGCTGCGCGAAGGCTCGCCTTCGTGGGGTGAGGCCGAGGCGACGGGCCTCGCGGTCGGGACGGTCGGCGATGCGGTCAAGGACGCCCAGCTCGTCTCGATCCTGCTCCCCGACCAGGTGCAGCCGCAGGTCTACGAGACCCACGTCGAGCCGAACCTTGCCCCGGGCGCGGCCGTCCTCTTCGCCCACGGCTTCAACGTCCTCTACGAGCGGATCGCGCCGGCGGCCGACCACGACGTGATCATGGTGGCACCGAAGGGACCCGGGCACGTCGTCCGCCGCCTCTTCAGCGAGGGCTACGGCACACCCGCTCTGATCGCCGTGCAGCAGAACGCCTCCGGCCGGGCGCGAGAGCTCGCGCTCGCCTATGCCGTCGGGATCGGAGCTGGCCGGGCCGGCATCCTCGAGACGACATTCAAGGAGGAGACCGAGACCGACCTCTTCGGCGAACAGGCCGTCCTCTGCGGCGGTACCTCCGAGCTCGTCAGGGCGGGTTTCGAGACGCTCGTCGAGGCGGGCTACGCACCGGAGATCGCCTATTACGAGTGTCTGCACGAGCTGAAGCTGATCGTCGACCTGATGTGGGAGAACGGGCTCGCGGGGATGCGCTACTCGATCTCTGACACGGCCGAGTTCGGCGACTACACGCGGGGCAAGCGGGTTGTCGACGCACATGTGCGCGAGGCGATGAAGGGCATCCTCGCCGACATCCAGTCGGGTGCGTTCGCCAGGGAGTGGATCGCCGACATGGACGACAACGAGTCGGGACTCAAGTCGATGCGGGCCGAAGCCGCCCAATCCCAGCTCGAGGTCGTGGGCAAGGAGCTCCGTGGGCTCATGCACCGCGCCGGGGACCACTGAGCGGATGGCGTCGGTCGACGTTCCGGTCGCGCTACTCGGCTACGGCACCGTCGGCGCCTCGGTCCATCGGCTGCTCGAGGAGTCGGGTGATGAGATCGAGCGGGCGACGGGGCACCGCCTCCGGGTCACGCGCGCGCTCGTTCGCGACGTCGCCAAGCAGCGTGCCTTCTCACCCGAGCCGGGGATCCTGACCGACGACTTCCGCGAGATCCTCGGCGACCCGTCCGTGCAGGTCGTCGCTGAGGTGATGGGAGGCGTCGATCCCGCCGGCGGCTACGTGGTCGAGCTGCTCCGCGCCGGCCGGGCAGTCGTGACGGCGAACAAGCAGCTCGTCGCCCGTCGTGGCGCAGAGCTCTTCGAGGCTGCAGCCGCCGGCGGCGTCCAGCTCCGCTTCGAGGCCTCGGTGTGCGCGGCGATCCCCGTGATCAAGGTCCTGCGCGAATCGCTCGTCGTCACGAACGTCCACCGCGTACTCGGGATCGTCAACGGCACCACGAACTTCATCCTCTCGGCGATGGCGGAGGGCCGCTCCTACGGCGACGCGCTGGCGGAAGCACAGCGGCTGGGCTTCGCGGAGGCCGACCCGACCGAGGACGTGGCAGGGCTCGATGCAGCGGCGAAGACCGCCATCCTCGCGACTGTCGCGTTCGGCTCCCGCGTTCCCCTCGAATGGGTCGGGGTGGAGGGGATCGAGCACGTCACGCTCGAGCACGTCGCGGCGGCCCGCGCGCTCGGCATGCATGTGAAGCTGGTCGGACGGGCGACGCTCGTCGGCGACCGAGTCGACGTCCGCGTCGAACCGGCCTTCGTCGACGGGCACCATCCACTCGCGGCAGTCGAGGGTGCCTTCAACGCCGTGATGCTGCAGGGCGACGCGATCCGGGAGATCACGCTCGAGGGGCCCGGCGCGGGCGGCAGCGAGACCGCTTCGGCGGTCGTCGCGGACATGGTCTCCGTGGTCGGCACGACGGGAACCGGCTTCCTCCAGAACGACCCGGTCTGGAGAGATCTCGAGCAGCTCCCGGCGGGCGAGCTCGCCTCGCCCTACTACCTGCGGCTCGAGGTCGAGGATCGCGCCGGCGTGCTCGCGCGGATCGCGCAGGAGCTCGCAGCGGAGGGCGTCTCCGTCGCGCAGCTCGTACAGCAGCCGGCCGAGGGACACGCCGTCCTCCACGTCGTCACGCACGAGGCCCCGGGTGGGAGCGTGGACGCCGCGCTCACCTCGATCCGGGCCCTACCCGAGGCGCGCGGCGAGGTCAGCAGGATGCCCGTCGTGTCCGGACGCGGCGTCGCAGAGCTGGGCTGGGCGTGACGACGCCGCTGATCGAACGCTACCGCGAGCGGCTGCCCGTCACGGCTGCGACGCCCGTGATCTCGCTCGGCGAGGGTTCGACGCCGCTCCTTGCCGCACCGCGTCTCTCCGAGCGGCTCGGGGTCGAGCTCTGGCTCAAGTGGGAGGCGTCGAACCCCACCGGCTCGTACAAGGACCGGGGCATGACCGTGGCCGTCTCGAAGGCGGTCGAGGAGGGGGCGGAGGCCGTCATTTGCGCCTCCACCGGCAACACGGCTGCGTCGGCAGCGGCGTATGCGGCACGTGCCGGCCTACCGGCCGTCGTGCTCACGCCGCAGGGGGCGGTGGCCGGTGCGAAGGTGGCCCAGACACGGATGCTCGGCGCGAAGGTGCTCGAGGTGCGCGGCGATTTCGACGCCGCGCTCGCAGCGGCGCGGGAGCTCGCCGAGCGTGGCACCCACGCGCTCGTCAACTCCGTCAACCCGTACCGCCGCGCCGGTCAGAAGACCGCGG
This sequence comes from uncultured Gaiellales bacterium, assembly GCA_964581085.1. Lineage (GTDB taxonomy): Bacteria > Actinomycetota > Thermoleophilia > Gaiellales > Gaiellaceae > Gaiella. Next base: position 76,471 of record CAZOMP010000007.1, read on the forward strand.
TCTTCGAGATCGTGGAGGAGCTCGGTGGCGCACCCGACGCCTTCGTGATCCCCTACGGCGGCGGCGGCAACACGTCGGCGTACGCTCAGGGCCTCGCCGAGCTCGGCCTCGAGGTGCCGATCCACTCGGTCGAGGCGCAGCGGCGACCGACCACGATGGCTTCGGCGATCCGGATCGGAGATCCCGTCCACGCTGCGAGCGTGGCGGCCGCGGGTGCGGCAGTGACGAGCGTCAGCGACGAGGAGATCGTCGCGGCCTGGCTCGAGCTCGCTGCGGTCGAGGGTCTCTTCTGCGAGCCCTCCTCGGCGGCAGGGCTCGCCGCGATCCGCCGCGGCGCCGTGCCCGGGCAACGGCTCGCGGTCACGATCACGGGCCACGGGCTGAAAGACAGCGAGAATGCCGACCGCCATGCTCCGCCGCTCGCCCAGGTCGACGCCGATCCGGACGCGATCGCGGCCGCCGCCCGCACATGAAGGTCCGCGCACCCGCAACCTCGGCCAACATCGGCGCCTGCTTCGACACGGCTGCCGTCGCCTTCGAGCTCTGGAACGAGCTCGTCGTCTCCGACGGTGAGGGAGTCATCGTCGAGGGCGAGGGAGCGGCAGAGCTCGCCGCGGATGCCTCCAACCTCGCTGTTCGCGCCTACGCGCTTCTCGCCGACCCGACCGGCAAACGCTTCGCCTTCGTCAACCGGATCCCGCTCGAGCGAGGCCTCGGCTCCTCGGCCGCAGCGATCGCACTCGGCCTCGTCGCAGCCGCACCCACGGCAAGCGCGGAGGAGCTGCTCGCGGCTGGGCTCACGCTCGAACCGCACGCCGACAACCTCGCTGCGGCCTTGCTCGGTGGCCTGACGCTCTCGTGGGAGGGGCGCATTGCCCGCATCGCCGAGCGGCTGCCGCTCACCCCGGTGGCGGTGATTCCGATCGAGCGCACCTCGACAGAGCGTTCACGCCAGACGTTGCCGGCGACGGTCCCACATGCCGAGGCTGCTGCGAGCGCGGGTCGGGCCGCGCTCCTCGGAGCAGGCGCCGCGAGCGGTGACGCGTCGCTCTTCGCAGCCGCCCTCGGTGACTGGCTGCACGAGCCCTACCGTCCTTCGACCGTGCTCGAACAGGTGCGCGCGGCCCTCCCGTCGGGCTGCGCCGGCGCCACGCTCTCCGGCTCGGGGCCGACCGTGATCGCATGGGCGCAGGACGGAACGGCGTGCGCCACCGACCTCCGCGGGCGCTTCCCCGAGCACACGGTGGTCGAACTCCAGGTGACTCCCCGGGGGGCGCTGTGAAACTCACGCTCGTCGACGTCCGGCCGCGGGCCACCTACGCGGCCGGCCACCTCCCGACCGCCGTTCACCTCGACCCGGACGACGACCTGACCGCGGCCGTTGCCGACCCGGCGTTCGGCGGCCGCCATCCGTTTCCCTCCGACGAGGCGCTCGCCACGGCGTTCGGCCGGGTCGGGATCGACGACGAGACGTTCGTGCTCGCGCTCGACGACGGCTCCGGCTGGGCTGCCCGCTGCTGGTGGCTCCTGCGCCACCTCGGCCACGACGCTGCAGGCACCCTCGACGTCGGCGCCTACGACGGCCCGCTGACGGCGGAGACCGGGGTGGCGGAGCCTGCCACCTTCACGCCTCGACCGCGGCGGGACGACGCGATCAGGGCCGAGGAGATCCTCGCCCGTCTCGACGATCCGCGGCTCGTCCTCTTCGACGCCCGCAGCGTCACGCGCTGGCGTGGGGACGAGGAGCCGCTCGATCCCGTCGCCGGTCGCATTCCCGGTGCCCGCAGCGCCCCCTTTACGGAACCGCTGCCCGCCGGCGCCGTCGCCGTGCCCGAGCCGGTGGCCTACTGCGGCTCGGGTGTCACGGCCTGCGTCGTCGCACGCAACCTCGTCCTCGCAGGACGCGAGGACGTCCGTGTCTATCCCGGCTCGTTCAGCGAGTGGTGCAGGCGAGCCGGACTTCCCGTCGAGAAAGGACCTCCGGCATGAGCACGCCCTACGACACTCCTTCCGACCCCGCCAAGCGCCACAGCGCGGCGCTGACGGACGGCCCCGACCGCGCCGGCGCGCGGGCGATGCTGAAAGGCACGGGCTTCAGCGACGAGGACCTGGCCAAACCGATCGTCGGCGTCGGCACCACGTGGATCGAGACGATGCCGTGCAACCTCAACCAGCGCGACCTCGCCGTGCACGTGAAGCGCGGGATCCGCGACGCCGGCGGGACGCCGATGGAGTTCAATACCGTGGCCGTCTCGGACGGGGTCTCGATGGGTACGTCCGGAATGCGGGCGTCGCTCGTCTCGCGCGAGGTGATCGCCGATTCGATCGAGCTCGTCTGCCGCGGACACCTCTTCGACGGGCTCGTCCAGCTGGTCGCGTGTGACAAGACGAATCCCGGGGGAGCGATGGCCGCGGGCCGGCTCGACATCCCCGCGATCGTCTGGTACACGGGCTCGATCGCGCCGGGCCTCTACCGCCAGCGGGAAGTCTCGATCGGTGATGTCTACGAGGGGATCGGCGCCCATGCGGCGGGGACGATCAGCGACGAGGACCTGCTCGAGCTCGAGTCGGTCGCCTGCCCGGGCGCCGGTGCCTGCGGCGGACAGTTCACAGCCAACACGATGTCGATCATCCTCGACTTCCTGGGGCTGGCGCCGTTCGGCACCAACGGGATCCCCGCCATGCACGCCGCCAAGGAGGATGCCGCCTACGAGGTCGGCCGCCTGGCCGTCCAGCTCGTACGCGACAACGTGACACCGCGCTCGCTCGTGACGAAGGCGTCGTTCGAGAACGCGGTCGCGTCGGTTGCGGCGACCGGCGGCTCGACGAACGCGGCCCTGCACCTCGTCGCGATCGCACGCGACTTCGGAATCGACTTCACGATCGACGACTTCGAGCGGGTCTCGGAGCGCACACCCATCATCGCCGACATGAAGCCGTGGGGCCGCTGGCACGCGAGCGACATGTTCTCGGCCGGCGGCGCGGGGCTCGTGGCACGCGAGCTCAAGAAGGCGGGGCTCCTCAACGAGGGCGAGCGCACGGTCGACGGGCGCACGTTCGGCGAGATCGCAGAGACCGCCGTCGAGACCCCGGGCCAGGTCGTGGTCGCCCCGATCGAACGCCCGCTGAAGCAGCGCGGCGGCGTTGCCGTCCTCTACGGCAACCTCGCCCCCGAAGGGTGCGCGGTGAAGCTCGCCGGCCACGATCGCACGTTGCATCGCGGACCGGCTCGTGTGTTCGATTGCGAGGAGGATACGTTCGCCGCCGTCAAGGCCGGCAAGATCGTCGCGGGCGACGTGATCGTGATCCGCTACGAGGGCCCGCATGGTGGACCGGGGATGCGCGAGATGCTGCACGTCACCGGCGCCATCGTCGGCGAAGGGCTGTCCGAGTCGGTGGCGCTGATCACGGACGGCCGCTTCTCGGGCGCCACGCACGGCTTCATGGTCGGCCACGTCTCACCCGAGGCGTCCAAACGCGGGCCGATCGCGGCGCTGCGCGAGGGAGACATCGTCGTCATCGACGTCGATCGCAAGGAGCTGAACGTCGAGCTCGAGGCGGCGGAGATCGAAGCGAGGCTGCAGGACTGGTCGGAGCCGGAGCCGCGCTACCGCCGCGGCGTGCTCGCGAACTACGCAACGCTCGTCACTTCCGCGTCGGACGGCGCCGTGATGCTGTCACGCTACGAGACGGCCCGATAGCTGGATCTGCTAATGCTTCAATCGAGAAAGTAATGAGCGCACGGTTGCCCGGGAGCTGCGCATGGCGCACACTCGGGCGGTGTGCCCGGCGATCAGGAGGCAAGAGATGACGTTGAGGATCGGTGACACCGCGCCAGACTTCGAAGCGGACACCACGGAGGGCCGGATCGACTTCCACGAGTGGATCGGCGACTCGTGGGCTGTGCTCTTCTCCCATCCCAAGGACTTCACACCGATCTGCACGACCGAGCTCGGCTACATGGCGAAGATCAAGCCGGACTTCGACCGGCGCAACGTGAAGATCATCGGGCTTTCCGTCGATCCCCTCGACCGGCACGAAGGCTGGTCGAAGGACATCGAGGAGACGCAGGGTTACGCGCCCAACTACCCGATGATCGCCGATGCCGACTTCCATGTCTCGAAGCTCTACGGGATGCTCGGGGCGGACGTGTCCGGCGATGTGGCAGACCGGACGGCGGCGGACAACCAAACGGTGCGGAACGTCTTCGTGATCGGGCCCGACAAGAAGGTCAAGCTGATTCTCGTCTACCCGATGACGACGGGTCGCAACTTCGACGAGGTGCTGCGCGTCGTCGACTCCCTCCAGCTGACCGCGAACCACAAGGTCTCGACGCCGGTCAACTGGCGGGACGGCGAGGACGTCTTCATCTCCGGGTCGGTCTCGGACGACCAGGCGAAGGAGCTTTGGCCCGACGGCTGGGAGTCCCCGAAGCCCTACATTCGAATCGTCAAGCAGCCCGCCTGACCCATCGCCGCCGCAATGTGAACCCTGACCGCGCCAAAGCGGGGTGGCACGATCCTCTGCCACCCCGTGGCGGCGCTTGATATGTGATTGCGGTAAGAAACGGATGCCGGAGATGGAGGAGTCGTTGTACGCTCGGGGTGTACAGAACACCCACGGTCAGGAGGCTGTGATGAAGACGATCGTTGTCGGGTATGACGACTCCGAGCCGGCCCAGCGTGCACTCGGCCGGGCCGCCGACCTGGCGGGGGCGTTCGATTCCAGGCTCGTCGTCACGAGCGTGTCCCCCGTCGCCGCCGGCTTCGGCTCGCGCGACGTGAGCGGTGTCGACCCCTCCGACCCGCCGGCAGCCCACGAGCAGAACATCGCCGCGGCGAAGTCGCTCCTTGCAGGGCGTGGCATCGAGGCTGACTACCGAGTCGGGTTGGGGGACCCCGCCGACGGGATCGTCGAACTCGCAGACGAGGTCGGCGCCGATCTGATCGTCGTCGGTTCGAGGCATCTCAACCTCGTACAGCACATGCTCGGGATCAGCGTCAGCGGCGCCGTCGGGCGCAAGGCGCACTGCGACGTCCTGACCGTGCAGTAGCTCCGTTCCGGGCGTGGGCCATTGCTGCGCCCGGAACGACGACTTCCGCTACGCTGGCGAAACGGCGCGGGAACCTGTTTCCGCTCCGCATCGAGAGAGGCTGAGGGACCGGCCCTGTGACGCCTCGGCAACCTGCCCCACATATCGGGCGAGGTGCCAATCCCGGACGGATGTCGAGCGACGACCAGGAGGTTCCACGACCGATGCCAGCCCTATCACTGACCTGCCGAGTCTGCGAGACGGAGCACCCGCTCGAGGCGACGGGTACCTGCACGACATGCTTCGGCCCGCTCGATCCGACCTACGACTGGGACGCGCTCCGCGGCCGGGTCAGCCACGCGTCGATCGCTGCCGGCCCTGATTCGATCTGGCGCTACGCAGATCTGCTGCCGGTCGAGACCCCCGAGGACGCGCGGCTCGCCCCGGGGCTGACGCCGCTCGTGCCGGCGCCTCGGCTCGCCGCCGAGCTCGGGGTCGGCGAGGTCTTCCTCAAGCTCGACACCGCCAATCCGACTCACTCGTTCAAGGACCGCGTGGTCGCGGTCGCGGCCCGCAAGGCGCAGGAGCTCGGGTTCGGGACGCTCTCGTGTTCGTCGACCGGGAACCTCGCCGGCGCGGTCGCGGCGCGCGCCGCAGCCGAGGGACTCGAGGCGGCCGTCTTCGTTCCCGCCGACCTCGAGCCGGAGAAGCTCGCTGCGGCAGCGGTCTACGGGCCGCGCATCTACGCCGTCGATGGCACCTACGACCACTGCTCACGGCTCTCGGTCGAGCTCTCCTTCGAGCTCCCGTGGGGATTCGTGAACGTCAACCTCCGCTCGTACTACGCGGAGGGCTCGAAGACGCTCGCCTACGAGATCGCCGAACAACTCGGTTGGGAGGTACCGGACGCGATCGCGATCCCGATCGCTTCCGGGGCGCTCTTCCACAAGGTCGGGCAGGGATTCTCCGAGCTGCGCGCGCTTCGCCTCGTCGACGAGCGTGCAACACCGGCCCTGATCGGGGGGCAGGCCGCCGGCTGCGAGCCCGTTGCGACCGCCTTCCGCGAGGGCAAGCGCGTCGTCCCGGTCCGGCCCGACAGCGTCGCGCGTTCGCTCGCAATCGGGAATCCGGCCGACGGCGACTTCGCCGTCGCGACCGCCCGCGCGACCGGCGGCGCCGTTTACACGGTGCCGGAGGACGAGATCGGGACGAACATGGCCGACCTGGCCGCACTGACCGGTGTCTTCGGCGAGACCGCGACCGGCGTCACGCTGGGAGCGCTGCGGGCTGCCGTGGAGGACGGACGGCTCGGGCCGCAAGCGCGTGTCGTCCTGCTCGTCACGGGCGACGGCCTCAAGACGCCCGCTCCTGTCGCGCACACCTTCGCGCCGATCGGCATCACCGCCGACGCCGACGCGTTCCTCGACGACGTGCTCGCCGCCGCCTGACCGGCGGCAGCACCGCGGCGGCTACGTACGATGGAGGACGTGGGTCGCACGCTGTTCGAGAAGATCTGGGACCGACACGTCGTCCGCGACGAGTCGGGTGAGCCGACGCTGCTCTACGTCGACCTCCATCTCGTCCACGAGGTGACCTCGCCACAGGCCTTCGACGGGCTTCGCCTCGCCGCACGAGGTGTCCGGCGGCCGGATCTGACGGTCGCGACGATGGACCACAACGTGCCCACCCTGCCGGGGCCGGTCACCGATCCGATGGCGAAGGCGCAGCTCGACGCACTGCGGCTGAACTGCGAGGAGTTCGGGATCGAGCTGTACGCGACCGGTTCGGGCCAGGAAGGGATCGTTCACGTGATCGGGCCGGAGCTCGGGCTGACCCAGCCAGGCAAGACGATCGTCTGCGGCGACAGCCATACCTCTACGCACGGCGCCTTCGGCGCGCTGGCGTTCGGGATCGGCACCTCCGAGGTCGAGCACGTGCTCGCGACGCAGACGCTGAACCAGCAGCGCCCGCAGACGATGCTGCTCGAGTTCGTGGGCATGCTGCCGGCGGGCCTGACCGCCAAGGACATGATCCTCGGAGCGATCGGGCAGGTCGGAGTCGCCGGGGGCGTCGGCTACGTCGTCGAGTACGCGGGCGAGGCTGTGTCGGCCCTGACGATGGAACAGCGAATGACGCTCTGCAACATGTCGATCGAATGGGGAGCCCGCGCCGGGATGGTGGCACCCGACGAGACGACCATCGCCTATCTCGAGGGTCGCCGCTTCGCACCCGCAGGCGAGGCTTGGGACCGGTCCGTCGACGACTGGCGGTCGCTCGCCTCCGACCCCGACGCAACGTACGACCGCCACGTCGTCGTCGACGTCACCCAACTCGAGCCGCAGGTCACCTGGGGCACGAATCCCGGCATGGTCGTGCCCGTCACCGGCAGGGTCCCCGATCCCGCGAGCTATCCTGACTCCGACGATCAGATCGCGGCAGCGCGGGCGCTCGAGTACATGGGCCTGCGCGCAGGTCAGGCGATCGAGGAGATCCGGATCGACCGGGTCTTCATCGGCTCGTGCACGAACTCGCGGATCGAGGACCTCCGCGCTGCGGCAGACATCGTCCGGGGCCACACGGTCGACCCGGGAGTGAAGGCGATGGTCGTCCCGGGCTCTGCCCAGGTACGCCTGCAGGCCCAGGCCGAGGGTCTCGACCGGGTCTTCCTCGAGGCCGGCTTCGAGTGGCGGCTCGCCGGCTGCTCGATGTGTCTCGGCATGAATCCCGACATCCTCGCCCCCGGTGAGCGCTGCGCCTCGACGTCGAACCGCAACTTCGAGGGACGACAGGGCCGTGGCGGCAGGACGCACCTCGTCAGCCCCCAGATGGCTGCCGCCGCGGCGCTGCACGGCCGCTTCGTCGACGTCCGCACCCTCGCGCACGAGGCGGTGCCGGCGTGAAGCCGTTGCAGCGCGTGGACGGACGCGTCGCCGTCCTCGACCGGCCCGATGTCGACACGGACCAGATCATCCCCAAGCAGTTCCTGAAGCGGATCGAGCGCACGGGCTACGGTGCGTACGCGTTCTACGACTGGCGCTTCGACGAAGACGGCAACGAGCGACCCGGGTTCGAGCTCAACCAGCCGCAGTTCGAGGGAGCGCGGATCCTGCTCACGGGCCGCAACTTCGGCTGTGGCTCGTCACGCGAACATGCCGCGTGGGCGCTACAGGACTTCGGCTTCGACGTCGTCATCGCGCCGTCCTTCGGCGACATCTTCCGTTCGAATGCGGGCAAGATCGGGATGCTCGTCGTCCAGCTCCCCGAGGAGCAGGTGAAGGAGCTGATGGAGGGCGTCGACCTCGATCGCGGCTCGGGCCTCGTCGTCGACCTGGAGGCGCTGACGATCACGACCCCGGCAGGGACGACGCTGCCGTTCTCGTTCGACGAGGCGACGCGTCACAGGCTCCTGAACGGCCTCGACGAGATCGGCCTGACGCTGCAGCACGAGGATGCGATCGCCGCCTACGAGTCGTCCCACGTGGTCACGTGACGCACGTCGCCGTCCTCCCCGGTGACGGAATCGGCCCCGAGGTCGCGGCCGAGGCGATCCGCGTGCTCGACGCCCTCGGGATCTCGCACGAGGAACACGCCTTCGGCGGCAACGCCATCCTCGCCGGCGGCGAGCCGCTGCCCGCCGAGACGCTCGCCGCCTGTCGCGCCGCGGACGCCGTGTTGCTTGCAGCAGTGGGTCTGCCGGAGCTCGAGGGGAAGCCGATTCGGCCCGAGCAGGGCTTGCTCGCCCTCCGCAAGGAGCTCGGCGTGTACGCCAACCTGCGGCCGGCGCGCGCCCAGGGGATCGACATCCTGATCGTGCGCGAGCTCGTCGGCGGTCTCTACTTCGGTGAGAAGGGAACGCGTGAGGACGGCACCTGGTTCGACACCTGCGAGTACACGCGGCCGGAGGTGGAGCGGATCGCCCGTCGCGCGTTCGAGATCGCCACGGCTCGCGGCGGACGCCTCACCTCGGTGGACAAGGTCAACGTCATGCACACGTCCCGTCTCTGGCGCGACGTCGTCACCCGGATGGGCGCCGATCTCTACCCGGAAGTCGAGCTCGACCACGCGCTCGTGGACTCCTTCGCGATGACGATCGTGCAGGCCCCGGAGACGATCGACACGGTCGTGACCGAGAACACGTTCGGCGACATCCTCTCGGACGTCGCAGCGGCGGTCACCGGTGGGCTCGGGCTCGCGGGCTCCGCCTCGCTCGGCGACGACGGGCCAGGGATCTTCGAGCCCGTACACGGCTCGGCGCCGCAGATCGCGGGCCGGGGGATCGCGAACCCGGCCGCCATGTTGCGCTCGCTGGCACTCCTGCTCGCCCACGGCCTCGACCGGCCACGGGAGGCAACCGTCCTCGACCGTGCCGTCGACGTTGCGCTCGCGGAGGCACCCACACCCGACCTCGGCGGGAACGCCACGACCGCTGAGGTTGGCGACGCTGTCTTGCGCGCCCTCGAAGCTGCCCGTACCCTGTGACGGCCATGCTCCGCCGCACCACTCGCGTCCCGTCGCCGTTTCGCTTCGCCTTTACGGGCTAGCCGGCGCCTTCTCCCGCCTCGCGCCGGCTAGCGACACGAACCCGGCACCCAGCTAACGCGAAAGGCGCATCACCGACATGGCAACGATCGAGCTCACCGTCGCATACCCCGGCCGGGAGGGCGCCCACTCGGCGGCTGCCTGCGACCGCCTCTTCCCCGCCGCGCGGCTTGTCCCACTGCCGACCTTCGCCGACGTGGTCGACGCGGTCGCCGCCGGACATGTCCCCTACGGCGTCCTTCCGATCGAGAGCTCGCTCGTCGGCCCGGTCGCCGAGACGCATGATCTGCTCTACGCCTCCCCGCTCTCGATCGTGGCGGAGGCGATCCTGTCGATCCACCACTGTCTCGTCGGCCCTGGGCCTGTCGAGCGTTCCGAGATTCGCGAGATCCACTCGCATCCGGTCGCGCTCGACCAGTGCCGCAGGCTCATCGCCTCGCTGCCGCACGCCCTCGCGGTCGCGGCGGCGACGACGGGCGATGCGGCGACCGAGGTCGCCCGCATCGGCGATCCCACGGTCGTCGCCATCGCGAGCGACCGGGCCGCGCAGCTGAACGGGCTCACGATCATCGACGGCAACGTGGGCGACCATCCGGAGGCGTTCACGCGGTTTGTCTCGGTGGCGCCGTACACCCGGCTCGACCGTCGCGAGGGCGACTGGCGCACGGCCTTCTCGTTCGCCACCGACCACCGCCCCGGGGCGCTGTTCCACGCGCTCGAGCCGCTCTCGCGCCATGCGGTCGACCTCAACCTGCTCGTCTCACGGCCGATCCCGTCGCGCCCCTTCAGCTATCGCTTCGACGCGGTCCTCAGCGGCCACCCCCTCGATCCGGAGATCACGGCGACCCTCCGTGAGATGGGCTCGCTCACGGCGGAGCTGCGCGTCTTCGGCTCCTACCGGGCAGACCGCGAGGGCGGCGTGGCGACGCGGACGGTCTGATCGTCAGGCGGCGGCAGGCTCGGCGAGTTCCGCAGCGGGGAGGTACTGGCGCCAGCTGTCGGGCACCCGCTGGGTCGCAAGCCTGATGAAGAGGACGGGCGCCGGCGCCCGCGGCGGACGAGGGAGAGACATCGCCACCTCTTCGAGCAGACGGTCGCCTTTGCGGAGGTTGCAGGGCGCGCACGCCGTGACCACGTTCTCCCAGACCGAGTCGCCACCCCGCGACCGGGGCACGACGTGGTCGAGCGTAAGGCGACCACTCGTGCTACCGCAGTAGACGCACCGCCAGCCGTCCCGCGCGAACAGGGCCCGCCGAGAGATCCGGCGCTTCACCGCTCGGGGCACCCGCACGTACTGGAGCAGTCTGATCACGTGTGGGCGCAGGAACGTCCGCTCGGCGGAGCGCAACGGGGTGTCGTGCGCCTCGACGACCTCTGCCTTTCCCTTGAAGACGAGCACGTGGGCGCGCCGGTCGGAGCACACGTTGAGCGGCTCGTAGCTTGCGTTCAGGACGAGGACCTGATGCACGTGCCGCGAGCGTACCAGCGAACCTCGATCGCACCGTCCTCTCCGAGGCGGCACGTACTGCGAAAGCCCTGCGTCAGCGGCCCATTGCGCGCTCGACCGCCGTCTGTTCCTCCGGCGAGAGCGCCACCGACGGTGTCCCTCGCTCGATGTCCTTCACGTAGATGCGCGCGTAGTCGCGACCCTGGATGGCGGTTACGACCGTACCCGTCCGGGTGGCGTCGAGAAACGCGAACGAGGCCGACTGCTTCCCGCCTGTGTCCTCGTAGGCGTCGTAGCGGACGACGGCGGTGTTCGTGATCGCCCCGTCGACGCGACGGTCGACGCGTGAGAGCCCGGCAGCGACCTCGTCGACGGCGCGGTGCAGGTCGTCGATCCGCCCCTGCAAGGAGACGGCGAAGTCGACCATGTCCGTCGAGGTGCCGCCCAGGACCGTCCGCTGTGCAGCCGAGATACGCCGCACTCGGCGCAGGAGGACGGCGGCCGCGACGAGCGCCAGCGCCGCGACGACGCAGGCCGCAATTGCCACGACGAGCGCTGCGTCCATCAGCCGAGCGAGAAGATGACGGGATACTCGGCGCTGTTGTTCGAGGCGTTCTGCTCACCGGGGACCGGCTTGACGCTGACCTGGACGGTGGTCTTCTCGCCGAACGGGACGGTCGGGAAGTCCTTGAAGGTGACGGCTTTCGTCTCGCCGATGTCGAGCAGGTCGATCGTCTGCTTCTTGACGATCGGAGTCGTTCCGTTCGGGATCGTCAGCGTCACCTCGATCCGCACTTCCTGGTTGTCGCCCGTGTTCTTGACGTAGACGTCGAAGGCGAGGTTCGTCGTCGCCTTGATCGTCGTCTCGGCGTCGGTCGAGAGCTGCGTACCAGCCGGTTGGACGATGACCTTGTCGAGACCCGTGCCGTGAACCCCGGAGGGGGTGCCTCCGGTCGAGGCGCCGTGGATGCGCAGCCAGATCGCGGTGAGCGAGCGTGCCGAGTAGAGCTCGACGTTCTCGACGAAGACCGACGCCGGCGCCGTGACGTCGGTGACGCCCTCGTTCTTCATCGTCTCGTCGGCTGCGCCCTGGAAGAGCACCTTCCAGACGACGTCACTCGCATCCAGCAGCCGGGCCTGGTCTGCGAGCTTCTGGCCGGCCTCGGTGGCGTTCTTGGTATCGGCGCTCTTCGTCGCCTTGAAGGTGTCGAGCAGACCCTGCATCCCCTGCACGCGGAGCTGCAGCGCCTCGACCGCATGATCGGTGGCAGGCCGCAGCGGGCCGGGGACGTCGAGAGCCTGCGCGCTCGCGACGTTCTGCTGCTCACGCTCGATCAGGCCGCCGAGCGACGTCTCGAGCTGCGCCTGCTTGAGGCCGGGTGTCGTCAGCAGCTCTGCAAGGTTGGAGCCGATCGTGGCCGAGCTCGTACCGATCTGTCCGACGTCGGCCATCGCATTTGCGTACGAGGTGTGCTTCTTCGTCCCGGCGCAGCCCTGGACCCAGAGCGTGAGCAGCACGATCACGAGGATCGCGAAGGCGACAAGGCCGATCAGGCGCAGGAGCGGGGTGACGCCGTGAGGCGCGCGCAGCTGCGGTCGCCTCGGTCCGCGCCCGCCGCCGCCCGCAGGGGGCCGCGAGCCGCCACTGCGCCCACCGCCGGTCTGCATCTCACGGGTCGCGTCGTCCTCGAAGAAGTCGAAGTCGAGAATGTCGTCGTCGTGCGAGCTCACGGTCTGCTCCCTCGGGGGATCGCCGGAGTCTACGCCATGCGTCGGCCCTGAAGGACGGCCTTCTGCCGCGTAGAAGGAGCGGGAGCCGTGTCGAGTACCGCGTCTGCCCTCCCCGCTCCCGAGCTCGTCCTCGACCGCTACCGGCCCCTCCGACCGCTCGGCCGCGGCGGCTCCGGTTCGGTCTGGCTCGCCCGTGACGAGCGCACCGGGCTCGAGGTGGCGCTGAAGATCGTTCCGCGCGAGGGCAAGCGCGCCTCGCGCGCAGCACGGGAGATGGAGGCTGCCTCGCGACTACGCCACCCGCGCTGCGTGCGCGCCTATGACTTCGGCGGCGACACGGGCCACGTCTACATCGCCTACGAGTACGTCCACGGGCACACACTTCGCGAGACGATGCGCTCCGGGCGCCTCACCGATCGCGACGCGATCGAGGCGGCTGCGCAGGTGCTGGAGGCGCTCGCCCATGCGCACCGACTCGGGATCGTCCATCGGGACGTGAAGCCGTCGAACGTGCTCGTCGAGGACGTGCCGGAGATCTCCGTCAGGCTGCTCGACTTCGGACTCGCCCAGTTCGACGAGGCGGATACGCTCACGGCCGTCGGCGACGTGCCCGGCACGCTCGCCTACATCGCTCCGGAGCGGCTCAGCGGGGGCGAGGCGACGGCGGCAAGCGACATCTGGTCGGTCGGTGTGATGCTCTGGGAGGCCCTCGTCGGCCAGCATCCCTTCTGGGGTGTGCCGCTACCCCAGGTCGCCGCCGCGATCGAGGCAGGCGCGAAGCCGATCGCGAGCCAGCGTCCCGATCTGTCGCAGCCTCTCGTCGACGCCGTTACGGGCGCACTCGCGACCGATCCGGCCAGGCGCCCGTCCGCCGAGACGCTCGCGCAGACCCTTCGTGGCGCGCTCGCCGCGCCGCGCGAGCGGACGCGACGGCCACCGAAGACCACCTCCGAGACAACGCCGACACCGAAACCGCAAGGTGGTGTCGTACCGCTCGAGCAGCGGCTGCTCGCGGCCGGCCTCGCCGCCGTCACCGCCGTCGCGGGAGCGACAGTACTCCCCTTCTGGACGCCCGGGCTCGTCCTCGCGCTCGCGCTCGCCTGCGCGGCCGCGATGGTGCTGCGGCCGCGACTCGGGCTCGCGCTCGTTCTCTTCACCCCCATCTTCCCGCTCGGGAACCTCGCCCAGGCTGCTGCCGTCTCCTACGGCATCCTCGCGATCGCCTGGTTTGTCGTCTGCTGGCGCGACGCCCGCGCCGGCCTCCTCTTCGTCACCGGGCCGCTGCTCGCGGCCGTGGGAGCGATCGCGCTGCTCCCACTCACGGTCCAACCGGCCCGCGGCCGCTGGCGTCGTTCCCTGCACGCCTTCGTCGGCGTCCTCGCCGCGGCGGCGGTCGCGGGGCTTCGCGGCGCTCCGTTGCCGCTCACCGGTGTCGGCGTGCCCGACCTCGGCCTCGCCCAGACGACCCGCGTCGGGGACGTCGTCCAGGCGCTCGCGACCGTGCTCCATGCCAATCTCGGGATCGTCGCCGTCGCCGGCATCCTCGCCGCGGTCGCCGCCGTGCTCCCCGAGGTGCGGCGGCGCGGCACGAAGGGCATCGCCGCTCTCGGCATCGCCATGGTCGCAGCGACAGCACTGCTGGCACCCGGGGTGGCGATCGGGTCGATCCTGCTCGGGACGTGCGCGCTCTGCGCCGTGCTCGGGGCGGTCGCCCTCAAGGGCGCCCGCTACCCTTGAGTCCTGCTGTTTCGCCCGCAATGAGCGTCCTGCGCACCATCGAGAGCTCGATCGAGCGCCTGTTCGAGGGCGTGTTCGGCCGTGCGTTCCGCACACACGTGCAGCCTGTCGAGCTCGCCCGCAAGCTCGCCAAGGAGATGGACGAGCACCGCTCCGTCTCTGTCTCCCGCGTCTACGTCCCGAACGAGTACACGATCTATCTCTCGCCCTCCGACCGGCAGCAGTTCGTCTCCTACGAGGGGTCACTCGTCGGGGAGCTCCAGGAGTACCTCACCGAGCATGCGCGCCGCGAGGGGTACGCCCTGCTGACACCGCCGCGGGTCAAGTTCGCGGCCGATCCGGATCTGGCGGTGGGTGAGTTCGGAATCGCCACCCGCGTCGCCCAGCCGGGCGAGGGGATCCCGTCACTTCCCGCCGAGCCTGCCGCGGCGCCGGCGCGCGTCTCGATCCCGGCTGCGCCGGTTCCTGCTGTGCCGGTCACGCCGACGCCGGTGCCGGCACCGCCTGCTGTGGCCCCCGCTCCGGCACCTGCAGAGACGATGATCTATCCCCCGCGAGAGTGGCCCGCCGAGACACCGGCCGCTCCGCCGGCCCCCGAGCCGGAGCGCGTCACCCTGACCGTCGAGGGAAGGACGCACCCGGTCAGGTCGCGAAGCGTCGTGATCGGGCGCTCCCGGGAGTGCGATCTCACGGTCGGCGACGGCAACGCCTCACGACGCCATGCCGAGATCGTCAAGGACGGGGACTCCTATCTCGTCGTCGACCTCAACTCGACGAACGGGACCCAGCTGAACGGCCGACGCATCTCGCGCGAGGAGCTCACCGACGGCGACCGGATCACGGTGGGCGCCACCGACATCCTCTTCGGCCGCACGCGGTCGTGACGTGATCGGATCCCTCGACACCGAGCAGACGCTGCTCGCGCTGAAGATCGGGTTCCTCGTGCTCCTCTACCTGTTCATCTGGGCCGTCGTGAGGTCGGTCACACGCGATCTCCGCTCAGCGCCGCAGGAGTCGATCATCCTCAGCCCGAAGGAGGCGGGCGAGCTCCGCGCCCGACATGATCCCGTCGTGCACACCCCCGCCGCGACGATGCTCGTGCTCGACAGCCCTGCGCTGCAGCCGGGATCGATGCTCGAGCTCAAGGTGCCGACGCGACTCGGCCGCGGTGGCGAGAACGCGATCCGGCTCGACGGCGATGACTTCGTCTCCACCCGACATGCCCTGCTGGAGCCGCGCCCGGACGGGCTCTGGGTCGAGGACGTCGGCTCCACGAACGGCACCTTCGTCAACGGCGCCCGCGTCACCACGGCCCGCCACCTCCAGGCCGGCGACGTCGTCCGGATCGGCAAGACCGATCTGCGGGTGGAGACGTGAGGACGGGCCGCGCCTCGGCGCTCACCGACACGGGTCGGCGGCGGCCGCAGAACGAGGACACGTTCGTCTGCAGCCCGCCGCTGTTCGCGGTCGCCGACGGCGTCGGCGGCGCTCAGGCGGGCGAGATCGCTTCGCGGCTGGCCGCGGTCGCCCTCGAGGAGCGCGGGGCCGGCGAGCTCGGCGAGGAGACGCTCGCCGGGCTGCTGCAGGAGGCAAACGCCCGCATCTACCGGTACGCGCTCGAGAACCCTGCCGCTGCCGGGATGGGCACGGTCGCCACGGCACTCCTCGTCGACGAGGCGGCCGGGACGGTCGCAATCGGGCACGTTGGCGACTCCCGCGCCTACCGGCTCCGCGACGCGACGCTCGAACAGCTGACCCCCGACCACTCGCTCGTGGGCGAGCTCGTCCGGGCAGGACGTCTCTCGACCGAGGAGGCCGAACACCATCCACACCGCTCGGTGATCACCCGCGCCGTGGGTACCGAGCCGACGGTCGAGGTCGAGACGCTCACTGTCGAGGCGTCTCCCGGCGACCTCTACCTGATCTGCTCCGACGGTCTCACGGACATCGTTCGCGACACGCAGATCGTCGACCTGATCCTCGCAGCGGACCGCGACCCCGACGCGGCCGCGGAGGCGCTCGTGGCGACCGCCAACCGAAACGGCGGCATCGACAACATCACGGTCGTCCTGTTCGAGATCGTCGAGGGCGAGCCCGTTCCGGCCGAGATAGGGGAGGCGGAGGGACCCGTCGACACCGGGCCGGCGCTCTACCCGGACGGCGACACGCTCGAGGAAACGGCCGATCCCGGGGCCAGCGGGGCGACGGACTCGACTCCCGACGCAGCGCCCGACGCGGGCTCCGATGCACCGGTTCACCGCCACGGTGCCGGCGCCGGTGGACGCTGGCTGGCGCTCGCGGCGATCCTCGCCGCGCTCGCGGCCGCCGTCGTCGTCGTCTGGCTGAGCGTCGGCCGATGAGCGCCCGCAACAAGGAGCTCCTCAATCTCGGCTTCGCCGCGATCGTCGCCTCGGCTGCGTTCGCGAGCGTCTCGATCGTCGACACCGGCCTCGTCTCCGCGCGCTGGCTCGGCTACGTCGGAGTCATCTTCGGCCTCTACCTGGTGGCGCATGTCGTCGCCCGCTATACCGTCCCCTTCGCCGACCCGACACTGCTTCCCCTCGTCGGCCTGCTGACGGCGGTCGGGCTAACCGTGATCTACCGGCTCGGGCCGGCCGATGCACGCCGCCAGGCGGTCTGGGTCGCACTCGGGATCGCCGCTCTCGTGGGGACGCTGGTCTGGCTCCGTTACGACTACCGCGTCCTCGAGCGCTACAAGTACCTCTTCGGCGTCTCCGCGATCGTCCTCCTACTGCTGCCGTCGGTGCCGGGGCTCGGCGAGCGCGTCAACGGGGTCAAGCTCTGGATCGAGATCGGGCCGCTCCAGTTCCAGCCGGGCGAGCTCGCGAAGATCTTCCTGATCGTCTTCCTCGCCGGCTACCTGCGCGACAAGCGCGAGTCTCTCGCACAGGGCCGGCTCAAGGATCTCGGCCCGCTGCTCCTGATCTGGGGTGCGGCAATGCTCGTGATCGTCGTGACGAGCGATCTCGGTTCCGCGCTCCTCAACTTCGGGATCTTCCTCGCCATGGTCTACGTGGCGACCGGGCGGGCGCTCTACGTCGGTACCGGGCTCGTGCTCTTCTTCGGAGGCTCGGCGCTCCTCTACAACGCCCTCGCACGGGTCCAGCAGCGCGTCACCGTCTGGCTCCACCCGTGGACCGACGAGCGGGTCTACTGCTCGATCACCGGCAAGCTCGACTTCCGCCAGAACTGTGACTCCTACCAGCTCGTGAAGAGCCTCTACTCGATCGCCAACGGCGGCTTCGGCGGCACCGGGCTCGGCAAGGGAACGTTCGCGACGGTGGACGGGACGCCGTTGATTCCGTACCTCAACACCGACTTCATCTACTCGGCGATCGCACAGGAACTCGGCCTGATCGGCGCGGCCGGGGTGCTTCTCGTGATCATGGTGCTCGCCGCGCGCGGGATGCGGATCGCTCTGATCGCCCAGGACGGGTTCTCGAAGCTGCTGGCAGCGGGCCTCACCTTCGGGCTCGCCCTGCAGACGTTCATCATCGTGGGCGGCGTCCTCCGGGTCGTACCCCTGACGGGCATCACGCTGCCCTTCGTCTCCTACGGCGGTTCGTCCATCCTCTCCAACTTCCTCATGCTCGCGCTGCTCCTGCTCGTCTCGAACCGCGCAGCGGCCTCGGCGGAGTACCGGTGAACCGGCAGATCACCCGCGTCTCGGGCGTGGCGATGGCGCTCATCGTCGCCCTCATCGTCGCGACCACCTACTGGCAGACCTGGGCCCGCCCGGCTCTCGCCGAGCGCCAGGACAACGCGATCCAGCGCGTGGCCCAGTTCGAGATCAAGCGGGGGCCGATCCTCTCCCCGTCTCGCGTCCTCGCCCGCAACCGCGAGAAGCACGTCGGCGGCAAGACGTTCTTCTTCCGCCGCTACCCGCAGGGGCCACTCGCCGCCCACGTCGTCGGCTACTCGACCGCCGGACGCTCCCGAACGGGTCTCGAACGGTCGCTGAATCCGATCCTGACCGGCTCGGCGCGCAGCCTCTCGTCGCTCGTCGACCAGTCGCTCGACAGGCTCAACGGCCGCCCCATCCAGGGCGACACGGTCGTCACGACGCTCGATCTGAACGGTCAGAAGACGGCCTTGCAGGCGCTCGGGTCGACCTGCGGCGCCGTCGTCGCCCTCGACCCGCGCACGGGTCGCGTCCGCGTGATGGTCTCCTCTCCGAGCTACAACCCGAACGACGTCGAGACGAACTACCAGGCGATCGAGCGGATCCGCGCCGACTGCAAGCCCGCATCGCCGCTGCTCAACCGCGCTACGCAAGGGCTCTACCCCCCGGGCTCGACGTTCAAGGTGGTGACCGCTTCGGCGGCTCTCGGCTCCCACGCCTACACGCCGTCCTCGACGTTCTACGACCCGGGCTACTGCCTCGTCTACGGCAAGCGCGTCAACAACTTCGACACCGAACGGCCCTTCGGCAACCTCACCCTCGCGACCGCGCTCAAGTACTCGGTCAACTCCGTCTTCTGCAACATCGGCCTCAAGCTCGGCGCCAAGAAGATCCTCCGCCAGGCGAAGGCGTTCGGGTTCTACGAGCGCCCGCCGCTCGAGACACCCGACAGCGAGCGCCTCCCGAGCGGCCTCTACCGGCACGGGCAGCTCTGGGAGCCGAAGCGCGACAGCCAGGTCGACGCCGGCAGGATGGCGTTCGGCCAGGAGCGCCTGCTCGTGACGCCGCTGCAGATGGCGATGGTCGCGGGCACGATCGGGAACGGCGGCATCCTGATGCGACCGTACGTCGTGTCGAAGACGGTGACGCCGAACGGAAAGACGCGTACCCGCACGAAGCCGACGAAGATCCGCCGGGCCGTCTCGCCGGCGACGGCGCGCGACGTCGGCGCGATGATGATCAGCGCCGTCCAGGGCGGCACCGGTACGGCCGCCCAGATCCCCGGCCTCGTGATCGGTGGCAAGACCGGCACCGCCGAGACCGGAATCGACGGCAACAACACGACGTGGTTCATCTGCTTTGCCGGACCCCCCGGCCAGAAGCCGCAGCTCGCCGTGGCCGTCGTGCTCCAGAACCAGTCCCTCACCGGAGGCGCCACCGCCGCTCCGATCGCACGGCAGGTCATGCAGGCACTCCTGACCCCCACGGCGAATCCGTAACGTACCGCCACCGATGGCACACGCAGACCTCACCGGAACCCTCGTCGCAGACCGCTACCGGCTCGAGCGCAAGCTCGGGACGGGCGGGATGGCCGACGTCTGGCTCGCCGAGGACCAGGAGCTCGGCCGGCACATCGCCGTCAAGATCCTGCACGAGCGCTACGCGAACGACGAGCAGTTCGTCGAGCGCTTCCGGCGCGAGGCGACCCACGCCGCCGGGCTGTCGCACCCGAACATCGTCTCGATCTACGACCGTGGTGTCTCGGACGGCTCCTACTACATCGTGATGGAGTACGTCGAGGGCCGAACCTTGAAGGAGCTGATCGTGACGCGCGGGCCGTGTCCGGTGCCGGTCGCGATCTCGTACACGCGCCAGATCCTCGCCGCCCTCCGTTACGCGCACAAGAACGGAATCATTCACCGCGACATCAAGCCGCACAACGTGATCGTCGACCGCGAGGGACGGATCAAGGTCGCCGACTTCGGCATCGCCCGGGCCGGCACGAGCGAGATGACCGAGGCGGGCTCGATCGTCGGGACGGCGCAGTACCTGTCGCCGGAGCAGGCCCGCGGGGCGCCGGTGGACGAGAGTTCCGACATCTACTCGACGGGCATCGTGCTCTACGAGCTGCTCACTGGCACGGTGCCATTCAACGGCGAGACCCCGGTCGAGATCGCGATGAAGCACCTCTCGCAGACACCGGAGGCGCCGTCGCAGCGTCGTCCCGACATCCCCCACGACCTCGATCTCGTGGTGCTCCGCGCCCTCGCCAAGGAGCCGGCCGAGCGCTATCGCACCGCGGCCGAGCTCGACCGCGACCTCGAGCTCGTCGGGCGCGGCGAGCCTGTCGGCACCGAGACGGCGACGGCGGCCACGATGGTGCTCGCCGGCGCCGGAGCGATCGATCCGGCGGCATCCGGCCGCCCCACCGGCTCGACCACCGACGGAGGGGGCTACGGCGGCGACGAACGCTACCGCGCCTACGACGCACCCGCCCGGGGCCGTAACTGGTGGCCGTGGATCATCGCACTCGGGGTGATCGCGGCCGTCGCCGTGGGTGGCTGGTTCCTCTACGACAACGTGCAACGGCAGATCGAGGACAACAAGCCGATCGTGGTGCAGCAGTACACCGGCATCGTCGAGAGCCGCGCCGTCGACCTGATCACACAGGACGGGTTCGAGCCGAAGGTCCAGCGGGTGCCGAGCGACGACACACCGGTCGGTACCGTCTTCGAGCAGGACCCGACCGAGGGCACGCTGCTCGCGAAGGGCGGCATCGTCACGATCCGCGTCTCGACGGGGAAGAAGACGGTCAAGGTGCCCGACGTGGTGGGCAAGCAGCTCACCGACGCGGTCGCCACGTTGACCCGGGCGGGACTCGTCGCGAAGAGCGTCGGGGTGCCGTCCGACCGGCCGACGAGTACCGTCACGGCGCAGGATCCACCGGAGGGAACCTCGCTCGTGGAGGGTGCGAGCGTCCGGATCAACTACTCGACCGGCCCGAAGCAGATCGCCGTGCCGCCCGTCGTCGGCCTCGACTACTCGACCGCGCTCCAGCAGCTGCAGGCCGCCGGATTCGCCGTCGCCCGCACGGATGTCGACAGCAGCCAGGCAGCGGGGATCGTGACGGGCCAGACGCCCGCCGGCAACTCCACCGCGACCAAGGGGTCGACCGTGAGCCTGACCGTCTCGAAGGGCCCACAGACCTCACTTCTGCCCGACGTCACGGGCCAGACCGAGGCGGACGCGAAGGCGACGCTCAAGGCGGCCGGCTTCAAGGTGGCCGTCTCGCCTCAGGACACCGACGTGGAGACGTTCGACGGGGTGGTCATCTCCCAGGATCCACCGGGCAACACCCAGCAGGACCCGAACACGGTCGTGACGATCTACGTCGGGAACTACACCGCCCCTGCGGACACGACACCGACCGACACGACCAGCACCACCACGACGCCGACGACTCCAACGACTCCGTGAGCGGCCGTCTCCGCGTCGCCGTTCTCGCCGGCGGGCGCAGCAGTGAACACGAGATCTCGCTCGCATCGGCACGATCGGTCGTCGAAGCGCTCGACCCTGCGCGCTACGAGACGCGGACGATCGAGATCGGCCGTGACGGCGCCTGGGCGCTACCGGCCGCGCCCGGGACACATGAGCTGCCAGGCGCCGGCTCACGACTCCCGATCCCAACGGCAGGATCATCGGCCACACTGGCAGGGATCGACGTCGTACTGCCGATCCTGCACGGCCCCTTCGGCGAAGACGGCACCGTCCAGGGCCTGCTCGAGCTCGCCGGGGTTCCGTACGTGGGCGCGGGCGTTGCCGCCTCGGCGCTTTGCATGGACAAGGACCTCTTCAAGGCGGTCCTGCGCGACCGCGGGATCACCGTCGCCGCCAACGTGACGCTGCGGGCAGGCGACCCGGTCGAGAATCCCTTCGGTTACCCCGTCTTCGTCAAGCCGGCGCGGCTCGGCTCCTCGGTCGGGATCTCGAAGGCGAGCGACGAGACCGAACTCGAGGCGGCGGTAGCCCTCGCACGTCGCCACGACGACAAGGTCCTCGTCGAGGAGTTCCAGCCGGGCGTCGAGGTCGAGGTGGGCGTGCTCGGGAACCGCGACCCGGTTGCGTCGGTCGTCGGGGAGATCGTGGCCCATGCCGACTGGTACGACTTCGACGCCAAGTACGCCGAGGGAGGCATGGAGCTCGTCGTCCCGGCCCGCCTCCCCGACGACGTCCTCGAAGAGGTCAGGCGTGTCGCAGTCGAGTCTTTCGTCGCAACCGACTGCGAGGGCATGGCTCGGGTCGATTTCTTCGTCCGCCCCGACGGCGCAGTCGTCGTCAACGAGCTGAACACGATTCCCGGTTTCACGGCCACGAGCGTGTACGCGAAGCTCTTCGCGGCAAGCGGCATCCCCTACGAGGAGCTCCTCGACCGGCTCGTGCGGCTCGCACTCGAGCGCCACGAGCGACGACGGCAGCTCGACTACTGAGCGGCGGCAGGAGCTAGCCGAGCACCGCTGCGAGCGCGTCTTCCCAGACGTCGAGTGCCTCGTCGAGCACGGGCTCCTCGATCGTGAGCGGGCAGAGCACCCGGATACAGTTCCCTGCCAGCCCCGATTTGAGCAGGATCAGCCCTCGCTCGAGGGCCGCGTCGATGACGGCGCGAGCGAGCTCGGGTGCCGCCGCCTTCGTCTCGGGGTCGGCGACGAGTTCGATCGCCAGCATCGCGCCGAGCCCACGGACGTCGCCGATCTGCGGCCAGCGCGACTGCCAGGACAGCATCCGCGTCCGAATCGTGTCCCCGACGACGTTTGCACGGGAGACGAGATCCTCCTCGGCGAACACGTCGAGGACGGCGAGTGCTGCGGTGAGCGCGACCGGGTTGCCGATGAAGGTGCCTCCGATCGCGCCCGCATGGGGAGCGTCCATCAGCGCTGCCCTGCCGACGACCCCGGAGAGCGGTAGCCCCCCGGCGATCGACTTGGCGACGGTGGTCAGGTCGGCCTCGACCGAGTGGTGCTCCATCGCGAACATCTTCCCGGTGCGGCCGAAGCCCGTCTGAACCTCGTCGGCGACGAGCACGATGCCCTCCCGATCGCAGATCGCCCGCAGCCCCTCCACGAACGCCGGCGGCGCGGGAATGAAACCGCCCTCCCCGAGCTGCGGCTCGAAGACGATGGCGGCGACCTGCGAGGGCGCCACGTGGGAGACGAACATCCGCTCGATGGCAACGAGCGCCTCTGCCGCAGACGGGCCCCGGTAGGCGTTCGGATAGGGCGCGCGGTACACCCCGGGGGCGAACGGGCCCATGCCTACCTTGTACGGGTCGACCTTCGAGGTCATCGTCATCGCCAGCATCGTGCGACCGTGGAACGCACCTTCGAAGGCGATCACCGCATCGCGGCCGGTCGCGAGACGGGCGATCTTGACCGCGTTCTCGACCGCTTCGGCACCGGAGTTGAAGAATGCAGCGCGCGTCGGTCCGGAGATCGGGACGAGCGCACCGAGCCGCTCTGCCAGCTCGACGTAGGAGCCGTATGGAACGACGGTGAAGTCGGTGTGGACGAATCGCGCTGCCTGCTCCTCGATCGCCGCGACGACGCGCGGATGTGAATGGCCCACGTTGCAGACGCCGACTCCGCCGGCGAAGTCGATGAATGTGTTCCCGTCGACGTCGGTGATCGTCGCGTTGTGCGCGTGCGCGGCGAAGACCGGCAGCGAGACCAGGAGTGGAGCGGCGACTGCGGAGTCGACGCGCGCCAGGAGTTCGCGCGACCGTGGCCCCGGGACCCTCGTACGCAATTCGATCGTCCGCGTGGTGGCCATACCAAGAGCGTAGCGCCGCGCTACCCTCCTCCGCGGTGGAGCCGGACGACCTCGATCCCGATCCGTGCGTCCAGTTCGAACGCTGGTTCGCCGAGGCGCTCGAGGTCGTGGCGGTGCCGGAGCAGATGGCACTCGCGACCGCGAGCGCAGAGGCGGCGCCCTCGCTGAGGATGGTGCTCCTGAAGGGCCACGACGTGCGCGGGTTCGTCTTCTACACCAACAGGGAGAGCCGCAAGGCGAACGAGATGGCCGAGAATCCGCGGGCGGCAGCGGTTCTCTACTGGCAACCGCTCGACCGGCAGGTACGCATCGAAGGCCGGGTGGAGCGGGTCGGTGACGAGGAGTCGCTGACCTACTTCCGCACGCGCCCGCGGGAGAGCGCGATCGGCGCGTGGGCCTCGCCGCAGTCGCAGCCGCTCGCTTCGCGGGCGGAGCTGGCCGAACGGGTTGCGGCGGTCGAGGAACGGTTCCACGCCTACGACGAGCTGCCGTTGCCGCCGTTCTGGGGCGGCTACCGGATCGTGCCGGCGGCGATCGAGTTCTGGCAGGGGCAGCCCGGCCGTCTCCACGACCGCGTCCGCTATGAGCGAGACGACTCGGGGTGGAACCGGACGCGGCTCGCGCCGTAACCGGAGCTCAGCCCGAGAGAACGCCGGCTTGTGGGGCGAGGGCGGCGGTCGTATAGGTCCCTGTCGCGTTCCAGAGCAGGAACCCCTTGGCGCCCTGCAGGCGCGCGGCAGCGATCTGTGCTTCGACCTGATCGGGTGCGTAGTTCCAGTCCTGCACCCATGGGACGAGCTGGGCCTGCGAGCCCCGGATCTGACGACGAAAGTCGGTGAGCGTCCTGAAGACCGTCTCACCGGGCTCGGCGCTCGGACTCGAGAGGCCGAGCTCGCCACTGCCGTAGAGGACGGGATACGACATCGGCGACATGCTGTCCACGTACCGCGAGATGTAGCGCGGCACCTGACCGATCCCGAGGTCGCGAGTCGCTGCGAGGCCGAAGACGGCGGTCGAGACGCGGACGCCGTCTTTCTGCAACCGCTTCCTCGCGTAGGCAACGAAGTCGGCGATCACACGACCCCTGGGCACAGCGGTCTTCCCCGGATAGACGGCACTGTCGATGTCGCCGTCGGACGGGAAGCGGACGTAGTCGAACATGATCTGGTCGAAGCCCGCCTTCGCCGCCGCCTCACCGATCGAGGTGCAGTAGTCCCAGACGCGGCGGTCGTAGGGGTTGACCCAGGCGAGCCCGGCGCTCGTCGTCCAGACGCTTCCGTCAGGCCGCTGGATCGCGAGATCGGGCCGTGCCTCGGCGAGCTTCGGATCCTGGAAGCAGACGACGCGACCGATCATGTAGATGCCGTTCCTGTGGGCGAGCGCTACGAGCCGGGCCGGGTCGTAGAAGCGTCGCGTGGCACCCACCTTGCGAGCCAGTGGGACGCCTTCCGGGACGAAGCCGATCTCGCCGCTCTCGTCCTTGACGTCGAGCTCGATCGTGTTGAGACCGAAGCGCTTGTAGCCGACGTACCGACGGAATGTGCCCGGGAGGGATGCGAGCGCCCCCGTGACGTGGACACCGCGGATCTCGAGCGGTAGCGGTCGCGGGCGCTCCGCGGTCGCGACACGGGTCACCGCCAAGGCGGCATGGGTCGAACCGGCCGGACTCTCGCCGACAAAGCGGGCGCCCATCACGAGCACGATCACGACGAGCAGGGCGAGCGCCACCACAGCGGCGCGGCGGCGGCGTTTCCTCCGACGCATCTGCTCCCGGCGAACGCGAAAGCGCTCATTGGGATCCATTGGGCCGTAGAGCATGGACACCGGATCACCGAGCGTACCGCATTCCAGGCCCCAGAACACCCTGCCGCGGCAAGCCTCGAGTAGGATCGCCGGCATGGTGCTCTCGGATCGTACGATCGCCCGGCTGATCGACGAAGGCCAGATCGAGATCGATCCCTACGAGCCGGAGCTGATGCAGCCGGCGAGCCTCGACGTCCGAGTCGACCGGCTCTTCCGCGTGTTCCGGAACTCACGTCACCCGTTCATCGACGTCAAGCAGGAGATGGAGGACTTGACCGAGCTCGTCGAGGTCGACGAGGCAGAGGCGTTCATCCTCCACCCGGGAGAGTTCGTGCTGGGCTCGACCCTCGAGCGCGTCCGGCTCCCGCACGATCTGGTGGCGCGGCTCGAGGGCAAGAGCTCACTGGGGCGGCTCGGGCTGCTGATCCACTCGACGGCGGGCTTCATCGACCCAGGGTGGGACGGACATGTGACGCTGGAACTCTCGAACGTGGCGAATCTTCCGATCACGATCTACGCGGGGATGAAGATCGGTCAGCTCTCCTTCATGCAGCTATCCGAGCCGACCGCGCACCCGTACGGCTCGAGCGGACTGGGTTCGAAGTACCAGGGCCAACGCGGCCCCACACCGAGCCGCTACTGGCGTAACTTCGCCGATCCTGGCTAGTCGGCCTGCGGATGAGGGCGGGAGTTGCCGTCCCGCCGCAGCCTCACAGGCGGGCGGCTAGCTCGGGCAGCAGCGCAATCAGCAGCGCATGGCTCCGGGGCCTCGTTGAATGCCCGAGCCCGCCCGATGAATGCCCGAGCCCGCCGATGACGGTTCGCAGCAGCACGCCTGTCGGGACGGTTAATCGCCTGCAGCCCGACATCGACCGACTTCGAAGCCGGCGCCAACCTCGCTTGTGCCAGTTTGGCACAAGCGAGGGTAGAGCCTGCGTCTTGGTCGGAGGATGCGGCATCCGGCCGGAGGGATCAGCCGAACACGGACGACGAGAGAGGCAGACAGAGAAGACGACAGAGACCAATGCTGTCGATGCTTCCTCCGGTGAGGCGAGGCAAGGCAAGGCGGCGTAGCGACACAGCGGCGATCATCAATCGGAAGCACGTCGGTCACAGACCTGGCGCGGAGTCGTCCCACGTTCCCTGCGACTCTCACAGCATGCGTTTTGCGCCCACCGTCGACCGTCGCCTGGCCTGGGCTGTCCAACGCTTGCCGCGGATCGACTGTTCGGCAGACGTGTGGCGCGCGCTCCGCCGCCGCGCGCGGCGAATTGGCTGCTCGACGCCGAGTTACGAGAGCGTGCGCCTCCTCGTCCACCGGGAGCGAGAGCGGCGGGCCATGATCGTCGCCGTCACGACCACCCTTCTCCAGGTCGCCTATCGTCGGATCCCGACCACACCGCTGGATGTGAGCCGGCTCTACGAGCGCAATCTCCGTACGAGCCGGCGCCGGTTCCGTGTCGGCCGTCGTTGGAGGCCACCGCCTTGAGGGGAAAGGCGAGGGCCGCCTTTCGGCGGCCCTCGATCCCGGTAACCAGCGCTGGATTGGCAGAGGCGCTTCCAGCCACACTCCCTCGACCTGGCGTTCGTCCAGCACGCCGGACCCGAGAGAGCAGGCGGCGCGGAATGCGCGTCCCCTACGCTCGGCTATGGCGATTCCCCGGTGGGTCTCGGGGACACGCCTCTACCCGCTGGTACCTCCACTGCCGGTACTGCTGGAATCTGTCACGTCCGGACCACCTCCTTTCCGCGGTATCCCATGTATACCGACGGCGGTGGACGACGGCAAGCCCGATGGGGCGCGAGCAGAGAGATCAGACCTCGATCACAACCATCCCGTCGTCGCGCGTCCGCACCGGGAAGGTCTCGACCGGGAGATAGGCAGGGAGCGTCAGCGCCTGTCCGGTCGTGATGTCGAACCGGGAGCCGTGCCGCGGACAGACGGCGACGCGCTCGGCGCAGTCGAACTCGCCTTCGCAGAGCGGTCCGTCGTCGTGGGAGCAGCGGTCCTCGAGCGCGAACAGGTCGCCACCACAGTTGTAGACGCCGATCGAGAGGAGCGGCGTTGCTACCACGATCCTGACCGTGTTCGGCGCCAGCTCGGTGAGCGGACAGACTTCGAGCTCCGCCACGGCTACTCGAACGAGATCTCGCCGCTGCCGGTCCCCCACTCCTCCGGTAGCGGCGTTCCCTTCGCCTTGTGGAGGGCGACCTTCAGCACGCCGAACCCGAGCAGTGCGCATTTCAGCCGCACCGGCGTCAGCGGGATCCCGATCTCCTCGAGGAGCTCGTCCTTCGACATCGCTGCAACGTCCTGCGCCTTCTTCCCCGTGACGAGGCCGGTCAACATCGACGTCGCCGCCTGGCTGATCGCACAGCCGTGGCCCTCGAAGCCGACGCGCTCGATCACGTCATCGTCGTCCCGGAACCGGACCGAGACCGTGATCTCGTCACCGCAGAGCGGGTTCTGGCCCTCCGCGACGACGTCGTTCGGCTCTAGGAGACCATGGTTGCGGGGCGCCTTGTAGTGGTCGAGGATGACCTCGCGATAGAGCTGCTCGAATTCGCTCACCCGAGGCTCTTCTTCACGATCTGGAGACCGGCGACGAGACGGTCGATCTCCTCGGGGATGGAGTAGACGTAGAAGCTCGCTCTGGTGGTCGCGGCGACGCCGAGCCGCATCATCAGCGGCTGTGTGCAGTGGTGACCGGCGCGGACGCACACCCCTTCCCAGTCGAGGATCTGGGCGACGTCGTGCGGATGCACACCCTCGACATCGAACGAGACGATCCCGGCCCGTCGCTCAGGTGGCGGCCCGAAGAGCCGCAACCACGGGAGCTCCGAGAGCCGTTCGACCGCATACCGCGTCAGCTCGTGTTCGTGCTGCTCGATCGCAGGCAGGCCGAGCTCGGTGATGTAGTCGATCGCGGCGCCGAACCCGACCGCCTCGGCGATCGCCGGCGTGCCCGCCTCGAACTTGTAGGGGATCTCGTTGAAGGTCGTTCGCTCGAGCGCGACCGAGCGAATCATCTCGCCGCCGAAGTTGAAGGGATCCATCGCTTCGAGCAGCTCCGCGCGACCCCACAGGGCGCCGACCCCGCTCGGCCCGCAGAGCTTGTGGGACGAGAGCGCGAGGAAATCGCAGCCGAGCGCCTGTACGTCGAGGACGCGATGGGGTGCAGCCTGGGCGGCGTCGACGACCATGATCGCCCCCTGCTCGTGCGCCCACACGGCGAGGCGCTCGACCGGGTTGATCGTCCCGAGCGAGTTCGAGATCAGGCCGGTGGCGACGACCTTGACCGACCCCTCGCGTGCGATCGCGTCGAGCCCGTCGAGCTGGAGCTCGCCGGCATCGTCGATCGGGATGTGTCGGAAGCTCGCGCCCGTCCTGTTGGCGATGAACTGCCACGGCACGAAGTTGGCGTGGTGCTCCAGCTCGCTGACGACGACGACGTCGCCGGGGCCGAGATTCGTCGACCCCCACGCGTACGCGACGAGGTTGATGGCCTCGGTGGCGCTGCGTGTGAACACGACCTCGCGCGGTGCCGGCGCATTGAGCAGGTTCGCCACCCGGCGACGAGCACCCTCGTAGCCCTCGGTCGCCCGCTCGGCGAGGCGATAGACGCCCCGATGGACGTTGGCGTATTCGTGCTCGTAGAAGGAACGAAGTCGATCGAGCACCTGACGGGGCTTCTGGGTCGACGAGGCCGAGTCCAGGTACGCGATCGGACGGCCGCCGACGAGTTCGTCGAGAAACGCGAAATCTGCCCGCACGGCGGCGGTGTCGAGCGGGTTGGAGACGGTCACCGCCACATCGTCATCGTACCCCCGCACCCCGTCCTCACCGGGCACGCAACGGTACGAAGCGGTCGTCGGTGAGCCAGAGAAAGCCGACCGCGATACCCGTGCCGAGCGCGATCAGCACGATGGCAGCACCGTTCGGCAGCGCCAGCTCGAAGAAGCTGCGCGTCGCCGGCAGCAGCAGGACCGCTGCGTAGACCGCGAGGAGACAGCCGCAGAGGATCGCGACGAGTCGCGCTCGCCGCGTGCTCGTCGCCTCGAGCGCGAGCACGAGGTAGAGGCCGATCAGGATCAGGGTCGAGGTAGCCGCGGTGCGCGACTGCAGCAGCCCGAGGTCGAACACGTTCAACGCCACCAGGTACGACGCCGTCACGCCCAGGCCGGCCGCGACCCCGGCGGGAACGGCGAAGCGCCCCACGTCACGGAGGAAGTCGTCCGTCTGCCAGGGGCCGTCGCTCGGGGCGAGCGCCAGGAAGAAGGCAGGGATGCCAACCGTGAGCGCACCGACGATCGTCAGATGCCGTGGCAGCAGGGGGTACTCGGTCGGGGTGATCCCGATCGCGACGATCAGGAACGCCGCAAAGACGGACTTGGTCACGAAGAGCTTCGCCACCCGCTGGATGTTGCGGAGAATCCGTCTGCCCTCGGCGACCATGCCCGGCAGGGCCGCGAAGTCTCCGTTCACGAGCACGATGTCCGAGACGGCCTTGGCCATCTGGGTGCCCGAGCCCTGCGCGA
This sequence comes from uncultured Gaiellales bacterium, assembly GCA_964581085.1. GTDB lineage: Bacteria > Actinomycetota > Thermoleophilia > Gaiellales > Gaiellaceae > Gaiella. The sequence goes on from CAZOMP010000007.1 coordinate 106,765, forward strand.
TCGAGAGTCGGGACGCCTTGAGGGCGGGGACGTCGTTGACGCCGTCGCCCACCATCGCCACGTAGCGGCCACGCCGGCGCAGTGCCTCGACGACGCGCCGCTTGCCCTCCGGCGAGATCCGGCCCACGACCGAGAGCGTCGCGGCGAGACGGTCGAGCTCCGCACCGTCGGCGGGGAGATCGTCGCCCTTCACGGGTGGCTCGCGGAGGGGGATCCCGGCGTCGGTCGCGATGGCCCCCACGGTGGCGGGGGCATCACCGGAGAGGACGACGACGTCCACGTCCTGGGCGACGAGGTAGGCGATCGTCTCCTGCGTCCGGGGCCGGAGATCCTCTGCGAGAACGACGAGGCCAAGGGGGCGCGCAGGCGGTGGCCCCGTATCGGGGTCTGCGGGAAACGGCGCCTCCGCGGCCGCAAGACAGAGCACCCGGCGGCCGGCGGCCTGACCTGCGGTGGCCGCCGCCTCGAGCGCACCCAGGTCGAACAGCTCAGGTGCACCGAGCACGTAGCGTCGACCCTCGATCCGGGCGCCGCTCCAGCGCCGCCGTGACGAGAACGGGACGATCTCGTCCTCCCGCGCCATGACGACGCGGTACGCCGACGCGATCGCAGCGACCGTCTGATTGGAGCCGTCGGAGACGGCCGCGTACGCGCCGAGGCGGCTCTCGAGCTCGTCGGGCGCAACACCGGCAGCAGGGACGACCTCGACGACCCTGAGCTCGGCAGTCGTCAGCGTGCCCGTCTTATCGATACAAACAGTGTCCACGGAGGCGAGCGACTCGATCGCGTTCAGCTGCTGTGACAGCGCCCCCGCCCGCGCCATCCGCAGCGCCGCCGCCGCGTAGGTGATCGAGACGAGCAGGATCAGGCCTTCTGGGATCAGGGTCACCATTCCCGCCACAGCCGTGTCGACGGCGTGGCCGACGGAGACGTCCTGCTTTGCGAGCGCAACGACGAGCATGGCGCCCAGCGGGACCATGACCGCGAGGAGGATGTAGAGGAGCCGGTCGATCGACTGCTCGAGCGGCGAGCGAGGGTGGCGGAACTCCCGTGCCGTACCGGTGATCCGCTCCGCGTAGCTGTCCGCTCCGACTGCCTCGACCTCGAACGAGCCAAGCCCGTCGACGACGAACGAGCCCGAACGGACGCCGTCGCCGGCCTCACGCGGCACCGACGCCGACTCGCCCGTGAGCACGGACTCGTCGAGGAGAAGGCCGTGCGCGTCGAGCAGCCGTCCATCCGCTACGACCTGGTCGCCCGCCGCGAGCCGGACGAGATCACCTTCCACGAGCTCCGAGACATGGACGGAGCGCGGCGCGCCATCCCGGACGACGGTCGCCTGCGGCGCCACCAGTGCGGCGAGAGCGTCGAGCTTGTCGCGGGCGCGAATCTCCTGCCAGACGCCGATCCCCGTGTTGGCGACGATGATTGCGAGGAAGAGCGCGTCACGCCAGTCGCCGAAGACGAGCGTGAGGAGGCCGAGCACGAGGAGGACGGCGTTGAACGGGGTGATCGCGTTGGCACGAACGATCGTGGACGTCGACCGGCTCGCGGGAGGCTCTCCCGCCTCGCCGCGGGCGAGTCGCCGGGACGTTGCCTCGGCTTCGCTCAGGCCGGTGGTCACCGCGACGAGGCTAACACCGCACCACTCGCCCGCCGCTCAGGTTCGAGGCTCGACCTTGCCGTTCGTCTGAGCTCGACCCGCGATCTCGCGCTGCCGCTCGACCGTCTCTGCCGCGATCGCAAGGAGCTCGCAGAGCCGTCGGACGCGTACGCGCTCGGAGCTCTCGTCGAGCAGCTCCTGCTTGATCTCGACCGAGAAGTCGAAGCGGCCGGCGAGCGTAAAAGACAGCTCCGGCGTCTCGGGCAACGGAACCGCGATCTCCGCCGAGGTCAGCTCGACGAGGCGCGCGAAGAGCCCGAGGACGCGGTCGACATCGGCGCGATCTGCTGGATCATCCTGGTCGTCGACCGCCTCCACCTGGCCGGTCGCAAACGAACGGCCTTCAGTCAGCTCGAGCAGCCGGAACCGCGCCCCGCCCTCGACGACGATGTTGAGCCGGCCGTCCTCGAACCGCTCGACGACCTCGGTCACCGTGGCTAGCGTCCCGACGTTACGGAGACCCTCGTCGTCGGCGAACACGATCCCGAACGGCTCGCCCGTCTCGAGCGCCTCGCCGATCAGCTCCCGATAGCGGGGCTCGAAGATGTGCAGCGGCACCTGTTCCGTCGGCAGCAGGACGATTCCGAGCGGAAAGAGACCGATCTCATCCACCGGCAAGAGCGTAGTTGCCCGCGCTATACCCCGATCTATCGCACTTGACGGGGTCAAGTAGCTCGCCGATGCTGAGGTCGTGGGGTTGAGTGTGGGGATGGACATCGTCGACAACGATGAGGTGGCCGCAGCGATCGACGCTTTTGGCGAGCGTTACCTCGACCGGATCAGCTCTCGCGGGGAGCGCCAGTCGTGGCCGGGGGACGATCGCCGGCTCCGCAGCTGCGCCGCAGGCACGTTCGCCGGCAAGGAAGCTGTTCTCAAGACTCTTGGTGTCAGCGCCGATAAGGTTTCGTGGCGAGACATCGAATTACAACAGTCAACAAACGGAATGAGCGTCACTCTCCACGGCGAGGCGGCAGTGGTTGCCGCGGAGGCAGGCGTCCAGGCGATCACGGTGAGCATCAGCTCGACTGACGTGATGACGTTGGCCGTGGCGATCGCAACGAAGGAAAGGGGCAGCGGAGCATGCATGAGCGTGTGAGAGACGTCGTCGAGAGGAGTGCGGCGCTCACGGTCGACGTTTCATCGCTGGACGACGATACGGACCTCTACCAGGCCGGGATGACATCCCACGCCAGTGTCCGCCTGATGCTCACGCTCGAGGACGAGTTCGACATCGAGTTTCCCGACGCGATGTTGACGAGATCCACCTTCGAGAGCATCGCGTCGATCACCCGCGCGCTCGAGGAGATCGCGGTCGAGGGGGTCGACTCACGATGTTGACGGATCAGAATGGCGCCTTCCTCGAAGGGATCACGGTCGCCGCGGATGTGGCGGCTGGAACGGCGGACGAGGTCGACCGCGAGGCACGCTTCCCCGAGGAGGCGGTCGCGGAGTTGCGCCGTCAGCGCGCCCTTTCCGCCTTCGTTCCCTCCGACCTCGGCGGAGGCGGCGTCTCTCTGCACGCAATCGCTGAGGCCTGCTTCAAGCTTGCTCGAGGCTGCTCGTCGACGGGAATGGTTTACGCGATGCACCAGATCAAGGTGGGAACGATCATCCGACATCGCGCTGGCGCCCCGGTCTTTGAGGAGTACCTCCGGGAGCTCTGCGAGCGACAGCTCCTTGTCGCCTCGGCGACGTCGGAGGTGGGGGTCGGCGGCGATCTCCGAAGGAGCATCGCAGCGGTCGAGCTCGGCGCCCGCCCCGGTGAGGTCGTCCTCGAAAAGATGGCGACTACCATCTCGTACGGCTCGAACGCGGATGACGTCTTGGTGACCGCGAGACGGGCTCCCGAGGCCGAGCCCAACGACCAGGTTCTCGTTCTCGCGCGCGGAGCTCAAACGACTCTCGAGCAGATCAGTGAATGGGACGTGCTCGGCATGCGTGGTACCTGCAGTCCGGGCTTCCGTCTCCGTACTGTCGTTGACGAGGGACATGTCCTCCCGACGCCGTTCGGCGACGCTGCGGCGTCCACGATGGTGCCGCTCACCCACATCTTCTGGGCTCACGTCTGGCTCGGCCTCGCAACTGCCGCCTGTGATCGGGCACGAGCATTCGTACGTGAGCAGGTACGCGCACGTCCTGCCGCGACATCGACCGAATCCGCTCGGCTCAACCGCCTCTCCGAGCTCTTCGCGCAACTGCAAGTCATGCGCAGTGAGGTTCGGGCTGTGACGGACGAGTATGCCGAGCTGACGGGGACAGGCGGGGACGCCGATGATGATCTCACGATGGGTTTCGCACTTCGCCTGAATGCGCTCAAGATCAACGCTTCCGAACTCGCACCCCGTATCTGCGAGGGCGCCCTTGCCGTGACGGGAATTGCAGGCTTCCGCAACGACACCCCCTACAGCGTCGGGCGTCACCTTCGCGATGCGCTCTCGGCCGCATTGATGATCGGCAACGACCGCATCCATGCGACGAACGCGGCGCTCCTGCTCGTACACAAAGGTTGAGCATTCGTGAGCGGGGCCGCCGTCGATGCGCAACAGCGTGAGTTCCTCGGGGCGCTGGTCGAGGAGGGACTGCTGAGCGACACCGGGGTTGCGGGTGTCTATGGCCGCGGTGCCACCTTCGAACGAATCGTCGCCGCTGTCGACTCGCTTGCCCTCGCTGAAGGTGTCCGCGACGGAGCGGACCCGATCCGGTTTCCACCCGTGATCGCTCGGCGCCACCTCGAGCGAAGTGGCTACCTCGGTAGCTTTCCCCACCTCGCCGGCTCGGTGTTCGGATTCGAGGGCGATGAGGCCGACGCTGCCCTCCTCGCCGATCGTGCTACGCACCACGAGGATTGGAGTGAGTTTCAGACCATGGCCGAGGTCGTTCTCACGCCAGCGGCGTGCTACCCGGTGTACCCGTGGGTCGCCGGCAAGGGGCCGCTCCCGCAGGCTGGTCTGCTTGTGGATGTCGCCGGTTACTGCTTTCGTCGCGAGCCGTCCCTCGATCCCGCCCGTATGCAGTCGTTCCGAATGCACGAGAACGTGCGGATTGGTGCTCCTGACGCCGTGACGGCGTGGCACGCGTCGTGGATCGAGCGAGGAATGAGCGTCCTCGCCGCAATCGGACTCGACGTCGACGTCGTTCCTGCTCACGACCCCTTCTTCGGGCGGGGGGGGAAGATGCTTGCAAGGGGGCAGCGCAACCGGGAACTCAAGCTGGAGATCGTCGCCCCCATCTCGTCGTCTCAGCCCGGCGCCATCCTCTCCGTCAATTCCCATCTCGACCATTTCGGCGCCGACTTCGAGATCTCGACGGCGGAGGGGAACATCGCGCACACTGCGTGCATCGGATTCGGCCTCGAGCGCATCGCGCTCGCGCTCCTACGAGGCCACGGTCTCGATCCCCGAAGATGGCCCACCACAGTCCACGCCAAGCTCTGGCCGGAACCAGAAGCGACGTGATCTCGCTCCTCGATCTCGATCCGGCCGCATACGCATCGCACCAATTACACAGCGAGGAGCGTGCGTTTCCGGAGACCAACTGTTACACCGATCTGTGGATCGAGATCGTGCACGCGCGTGGCCTCGACCCTGTCGCGATGCTCGCGTTCTGTCTCATCGTGGACTTCGAGGGAGACCAGTGGACGTTCTTCAAACCGCCCCCGGCCGACCTCGAGACGCTCTACGGAATGGAGATCCAGGAGCTTCAGGTCTATCGCCCCGTTCCGGATCACGTCGCCGAACAGTTGCGTCTCGGACGTCTCGTGACGATCGAAGTCGACGGCCATCACCTTCCGGATACGTCGGGCAGAAGCTACCACCTGACACACGAGAAGACGGCAATCGCAGTCGAAGCGATCGACGCGGAGCATGAGACGCTGCGCTACTTCCACAATCGTGGCTACTTCGTGCTCGCGGGGGCTGACTACCGCGCTGCGCTGCGCTGTGATCCTGGGCCTCTGCCTGATCTTCCGCCGTACATCGAGTTCATCCGCCTTGACCGGCTCGCCGCCTGCCCGTCGGACGAGCTTCGCCCGACTGCAGCAGCGCTGCTCGAACGCCAACTCTTGCGGCGGCCGGCAACGAACCCTGTGCTCCGCTTCGGGGAGCGCCTCGCGATCGATCTGCCTGCGCTCGGCTCGGACGACAGCTATCACTCGTATGCATTCGCAACCCTTCGTCAATGCGGTGCAGCGTGGGGTGCGGCCGCGACGTTCCTGCGTTGGCTCGATCCAGGCGCCCACGCACAGGCGGCGGAATGCTTCACCTCGCTCGAGTCCTCGGCCAAACTGGTGCTGTTCAAACTCGCACGGGCCGCGATGACCGGGCGATCGTTCGACCCCTCGGACACAATCGTAACAATGGCACGGGCTTGGGACTTGGCCTTCGACGCCCTCCAGCCATGACGACACGCGTAGAGTGCCGGTACCGCGACCGGCATGGTCTCGCAGTCAGCGGCCAAACGGCACTCGTACTCAACCGTGGCTGGGAGTTCGTACGCGCCGAGCCGGGCTGCCACGGCGACCTGACGACCGCACGCAACGGATGGCAGCCGGCGCTTGTCCCGGGCACTGTGGCTGCAGCGCTTGTCGCGGCGGGGTACGACGCGGACGCAATCGGCGATCTCGATGCCTGGGACTGGTGGTATCGCTGCCGGTTCGAGCTGCCGCGGGGCGGCCCCGACGAATCGACGTTCCTGCGACTCGATGGTCTTGCGACGGTCGCGGAGGTATGGCTCAACGGAGAGCCGCTGCTCATGAGCGACAGCATGTTCCGACGGTATTCGCTTCCGGTCGATGGCCTCGCTGTGGGCGAGAACGAGCTCGTACTCGGGTTTCGAGCTCTCGCACCGCTACTCGTCGACCGCAAGCCGCGACCCCGATGGCGGACTCGGATCGTTCCTCACCAGGCACTGCGACGGTACCGTACGACGATCTTCGGGAGAGCACCCGGCTTCGCACCAGGGCCGACCGCGGTCGGCCCATGGCGGCTCGTCGCTCTCGAGCGAAGCGCGACGACCGTCGAATGCGCCGCTCTCCGCCCGTCGCTCGACGGTACCAGCGGGCGGCTCGACGTCCACATCGAGCTGAGAGCGCCCGGATTCGAACAAGGAGTCGCGGAGGTCACCGTACGAGGTCCAAGCGGCGACGCAGCAACAGATCTCCGTGTGGCCGAAACAGCAGATGGACGCCTCGTGCTCAACGGTGTCCTTCACGTCCCGGACGTGGACGCCTGGTGGCCGCACACGCATGGTCAGGCAGCGCTCTACGAGGTCGCAGTGACTCTCGAAGGGCCCCACGGCGCCCTGGCAATCGACGCCGGCAAGCTCGGCTTCCGCAAGATCGATACCGATCCGTTCGACCGCTTCCAGCTACGAGTCAACGGTTGCCCGGTGTTCTGTCGCGGCGGGTCGCTGATGCCCGACCGGGTCCTGCTCGATCATCGAGAGCCAGAGCTTCGCGAGATCCTCACTCATGTGTGCGCCGCCGGAATGAACATGGTGCGCCTCTCGGGTGTGACCACGTACGGTGACGACCTCCTCTACCAACTCTGCGACGAACTCGGGTTGCTCGTCTGGCAAGACTTCGCCTTCGCGAACATGGACTACCCGGGCGACGATCCGGACTTCCGCGCTAATGTGACAGCCGAGGTCGTCGACTTCCTGGGACCCGCTGGTCGCCATCCGTCTTTGGCTGTTCTCTGTGGCGGCTCGGAGATCGAACAGCAGGCAACGATGATGGGTGTCGATCCGTCGCTCGCCCCCGGGGCGCTCTTCGACACGACCATTCCCTCACTTGTCACAGAAGCTGCAATCGACATCCCATACATCCGCTCGTCGCCAACCGGAGGCCCACTTCCGATCAAACCACGTTCCGGCATCAGTCACTACTACGGCGTCGGAGCCTACCTCCGTCCGCTCACAGATGCACGCCGGGCCAACGTTCACTTTGCGGCGGAATGCCTAGCGTTCTCGAACGTTCCCGAAGAAACCACGCTTCCGCGCGTCCCCTCGGGTGGTACTGCGCTGCCGCACGATGCCGTCTGGAAGCGTGGCGTCCCCAGAGATGTCGGGACGACCTGGGACTTCGAGGACGTACGCGACCACTATCTGCGCGAGCTCTATGCCGTCGATCCCGTCGCGGTGCGGACGCACGACAGTGAGCGCTACCTAGAGCTCTCGCGGGTCGTCACGGGTGTGATCATGGCGGAGACGCTTGGCGAGTGGCGTCGCGCTGAGTCCTCGTGCTCCGGTGCCCTCGTCTGGTGGCTGAACGACATCCTCCCCGGCGGCGGATTCGGCCTCATCGACGCAGAGCGGCGTCCCAAGCCGGCCTATTGGATCGCACGCCGTCCCCTCCAGCCGGTCGCGGTGTGGCTGACGGACGAGGGGACCAACGGCGTCGCAATCCATATTGCGAATGACACCACCGCCACGATCGACGCGCTTCTCGACGTTCGGCTACTTCGTGACTCGCAGCACGTCGTGATCCAGGCCGAATGCGTGCTGACGCTCGAACCCCATTCGACGGCCGAGCATGACGTAGAGGCGGTCCTCGGCTGCTTTGTCGATCCCGGGTACGCCTACCGCTTCGGTTCGCCACAACACGACGTCGTCGCCGTGACCCTCCTCTCCGAAGGGCACGTCCTCTCACAAGCCGTCCTTCGTCCACACGGCCTCCGGTCCACCACGGAGCGGATCGAACGTTTCGCCGTGACCGCTCGTGTGCTCTCGGTACCGGAACGGTCGCTCCAACTCGAGACCGCGCGGGTCACCGAGTACCTCCGAGTCGTCGCACCCGGATTTCGCGTCGAAGACGACTGGTTCGTCCTGGTGCCCGGTTTCCCACGGATCGTGAGTATGCATCCCATCGATCCCGACCAGGCGCCAGCATGGCCGAGCGGCCGAATCGAAGCGTACAACGGAGGAGGATCCATTGCGATCCCGGCAGTTGAACACCGAGCGTAGACCGGTCGCGTTCGAGGTTGGCGGATGTCAGGTGGTCGGCATGCTCCACCTCCCGCCACCCGGACAGGCGCGCACGGGCGGCGTCGTGATCTGCCCGCCACTCGGACGCGACAACGTCTTCGCACACCGAGCGCTGCATGTACTGGCGCGCGGGCTTGCAGCCGCTGGCGTCTCAACGCTTCATTTCGACTGGCCGGGGGTCGGCGACAGTGAGGGAACGCCCGCGGACGCCGGGATCGCGTCGAGCTGGATCGCAAGCGTGGGGGTCGCTGCAGGGTTCCTTGGGCGCGTAACTGGCGTCGATCTCGTCACCCTCGTCGGCGTCCGGGTGGGGGCGATGTTGGCTCTCGCAGCCACCTCGCAGGACGATCTGGCGGTCGACCTCGTACTTTGGGCACCAGACGTGTCCGGACGGGGGTACCTCCGTGAGGTCGCGGCGTTTGAAGCCGTCAGCGGAACAAGCGGCGCCTTTCCGTTGGGCCTCGACGCCCGGCAAGCCCTGGGGGCGATCGATGTCCGCGAGCTGCGGCTGCCCAGCCTCGATCGCCGCCGCGCACTCGTCGTGGGACGCGACGGGGCTCCCGCGGACGAGGAAGTTGCCAGGCAGCTGGAAGAGGCAGGCGCGGCGGTCGATCGACTCGAGAGCCAAGAGCTCGATTGGATCCTCAACGACATAACGAAGCTCCCCGGCAAGGCCATCGCGGCCACCGTCGACTGGGTCGCAAAGCCGACTCCGATGCTGGATCCTGCAGTCACATCACACAGCTCCCGAATCCTGGTCGCCGGGCCGAGCGACCCCGTGCTCGAGGAAACGGTCATCCTCTCGACGCCGCGTGGCGACGTCGTCGCGGTGACGTCTCGTCCTCAGAACCTTGACCCGGCCGCTCCATGGATCGCGTTCCCGAGCACAGCCCAGATGAGGCGCATGGGCCCGAGCAGACTCTGGACAACCCTTGCTCGTCGTTGGGCCGCGACGGGTATCCCGTCGATCCGGTTCGACGTACACGGGGTCGGTGACAGTGACGGCCCGGAGATGGCCAGTCCCGATCTCCGCACGCAGTATTCGACTGCGGTCGTCGAAACCGCGGCCGCTGCTCTGGCTTACGCGCGGACACGCCACGGCGCAAGCGCCTTCACTCTCGTCGGGCTCTGCTCGGGCGGTACGACTGCGATCGAACTCGCCCGTGTGGAACGCGACATTCACGGTCTCGTATTGATCAACGTCCAGCTCTTCTCGGTCGACGACACGAGGCTGCTGAGCATCCAGCGATCGTCCGCGCTGACCGCCCTCCGCTCCCGTGAGGCGTGGGCTGCGCTTGTACGTGGAAGAGGCGCACGCAAGGTTGTACCCGCCGGCATACGTATCGCGCGAGCGCTGATCAGCCAGGGCGAGAGACGCACCCGGCCGAAGGGTGCATCTAGCTCATCTGCCCTTCCCGCGCTCCTCGATACGCTTCAGGAGCGTGACATCCCCACGCTCTTCGTCTACTCAGATCCCGATCCCGGCCTCGAGATTGTGCACGCCCTGCCTGGCGGTCTCGACATCATCCGGGGCCGCCCGAACGTCGACGTCGCCCTCGTCCCCGATGCCGGTCACACATTCACTGCCGTCGGTGCCTGTTCAGCGCTTTGCACGCTTCTCGAAGAGCACATCTCAGTGGGCAGACTGAACCTTACGGCTCTCAGCGCCGCCTGATCCAGGTCACGCAGGACCTAGGGGACGCGCGCCTCGAGTGCAGTGCCGAGCGCCTTACGCACGGGCTCGAGCTCGATCCGGTCGAGCACGTCCTGGAAGAAGCCGCGGACGATCAGCCGTTCCGCCTCGCTGCGGGAGAGTCCCCGGCTCATCAGGTAGAAGAGCTGCTCCCGGTCGACCTGACCGAGCGTGGCGCCGTGGGTGCAGCGCACGTCGTTGGCGAGGATCTCGAGCCCGGGGATCGAGTTTGCGGTCGCATGCTTGGACAACAGCAGGTTGCGGTTCTCCTGGTAGGCGTTCGTCTTCTGGGCGCCCTCCTCGACCCGGATCATGCCGCGCCACACCGTCGAGGCCGAGTCACGCAGCGCGCCCTTGAAGGCGAAGTCCGACGTCGTCTCCGGCGCCACGTGGCGCTGGTAGGTGTCGTAGTCGAGATGCTGTCTGTTGTCTGCGAAGTAGGCGCCGGTGACGCGGGAGGACGCACCACGACCGACGAGGTCGTTCTGGATCCAGACCTTGCCCCGCGAGGAGCCGAAGCCGCCCGTGACCCAGTCGAGCTCGGCGTCGCGCTCGACGCGTGCGTGACTCGCCGAGAAGATCCAGCTGTGCTGCGAGAGGCTCTGGAGGTTGACGTACTCGACCCTGGCGCCGTCCTTGACCACGATCTCGGTCGCCGTGTTGACGTAGCCTTCGAGTTCTGCAGTCGCGGAGGCGAGCTCTTCGATCACGGTGAAGGAACTGCCTGGCTCGGCCACGACGAGCATGCGCCAGAACAGCGATCCACCGGGCGCCGCGTTCGCAACCCGCACGTAGAGCGGTTTCTCGATCACGACCCCCTCGGGAACGTGGACGAGTAGCCCCTGCTGCCACATGGCGGCGTTGTGTGCCACGAACTTCTCGTCCCAGCCGACGAGGGAGTAGAGCAGCTCGTGGGCGTCGGTGAGCGGTTCGAAGCGAACACCCTCGGGGGCGCCGTCGACGACGAGCTGCGACTCGTCGACAGATGCAACCGCGGCGGCGTCTATCTCGAGCAGCGTTGCGGGCGCGGCTGCTCCCGCCGCGGCCGCCGTGGTGAAGGCGTCCGGGTCGAAGCCGGCAAGGTCGGTGAACCGCCAGTGCTCGTCACGCAAGGTCGGCAGGGGCAGCGCCCGGTAGCGCTCGAGGTGCTCAGCTCGCATGAGGTGCGTACCTCCGGTGCAGCATCAGGCGGCCTCCGGCTCGTTCTCGTAGGACGCGTAGCGGGAGTGCAGCATCAACGCGTTTCCGTCCGGATCGTGGAGGAACGCCATCTGACAGACGCCCGTGTCGAGCGTGTCACCGACGAAGACGACGCCCTTCGCTTCGAACTCCCTACGGGCTACGCCGACATCGTCCACGTGGAGCGCCATGTGCGCAGTCGTCTGCGGCGCGTGCTCGATCCCGAACGTCGACGGCTCGTAGATGGCAAAGCAGGTGTCGCCGACCCAGAACTCGGCCTCGCGGTTCGGGTCGGGGCGCAGCCCCAGCGTGTCGACGTAGAAGGCCCGCGACCGTCGCCAGTTGCTCGACGGCACCGCGACGAAGTCGAGCTTCGTGATCATCCGACGCTCCCCTCCATCTGCAGCTGGATAAGCCGGTTCATCTCGACGGCGTACTCGAGCGGCAGCTCCTTCGTGATCGGCTCGACGAAGCCGGACACGATCATCCCGCTCGCCTCCGCCTCGGAGAGGCCGCGGCTCATGAGGTAGAAGAGCTGCTCCTCCCCGATCTTGGAGACGGTTGCCTCGTGACCGAGCTCGACGTCGTTCTCCTTCACCGCGATGTACGGATAGGTGTCCGAGCGCGACTCCTCGTCGAGGATGAGCGCGTCGCAGACGACCTTCGACTTCGATCCGGTGGCGCCCTTCGCGACCTCGAGCAGCCCGCGATAGCCCCCGCGCCCGCCGTCCTTCGAGATCGACTTGGAGGTGATCACGCTGGAGGTGTTCTTCGCCACGTGGACGACCTTGCCGCCCGCGTCCTGGTGCTGGCCCTTGCCGGCGAACGCGATCGAGAGCACCTCGCCGTGGGCACGCTCCCCCATCAGCCAGATCGCCGGATACTTCATCGTCACCTTCGAACCGAGGTTGCCGTCGACCCACTCCATCGTCGCGTCCTCGTGGGCGACGGCCCGCTTGGTGACGAGGTTGTAGACGTTGTTCGACCAGTTCTGGATCGTCGTGTACCGGCAGCGGCCGCCTTTCTTGACGATGATCTCGACGACCGCCGAATGGAGCGAGTCCGACGAGTAGATGGGCGCCGTGCAGCCCTCGACGTAGTGCACGTAGGCGCCCTCGTCGACGATGATCAGCGTGCGCTCGAACTGGCCCATGTTCTCGGCGTTGATCCGGAAGTAGGCCTGGAGCGGCATCTCGATCGAAACCCCCGGCGGCACGTAGATGAACGAGCCGCCCGACCAGACCGCCGAGTTGAGGGCGGCGAACTTGTTGTCGTTGGCGGGGATCACCGTCGAGAAGTACTGCTTGACGAGCGCCTCGTGCTGGCGCAGGGCGGAGTCCATGTCGAGGAAGACGACGCCCTTCTTCTCGAGGTCCTCCTGGAGCTTGTGGTAGACGACCTCGGACTCGTACTGGGCCCCGACGCCCCCCAGGTACTTCTTCTCCGCCTCCGGGATCCCGAGCCTGTCCCAGGTGTCGAGGATCTCCGCGGGCAGGTCCTCCCAGCGCTCCGCCTGCTTCTCGGTCGGCTTGATGTAGTAGTAGATGTTCTCGAAGTCGATCCCGGAGAGGTCGGCGCCCCAGCCCGGCATCGGGCGCGCCTCGAAGTAGCCGAGGCTCTTGTGGCGGAAGTCCCGCATCCACTGCGGCTCCGACTTGTGATCAGCCATCACGTCGATCAGCTCGTGGCTGAGGCCGCGCGGCGACTTGTAGACCGGCGCGTCGTCGACGTGGAAGCCGTACTCGTACTCGGCGCGGATATCCTTGATGACCTCGGTCTCGTCGCGAACCTCGCTCACGCCGCCTCGCCTCCCACGCCGGCAGGCATGAACGCGTCGTAGCCCTCGGCTTCGAGCTGGTGCGCCAACTCGGCGCCACCGGAGGCGACTATGCGGCCGTCCACGAAGACGTGCACGTGGTCGGGAGTCACGTAGTTGAGGATTCGCTGGTAGTGGGTGATCACGAGCGCCCCCATCTCCGGCCCGACGAGCTCGTTGACACCGTTCGCGACCACGCGAAGCGCGTCGATGTCGAGACCGGAGTCGGTCTCGTCGAGGATCGCGATCCGGGGCTTCAGCATCGCCATCTGCAGGATCTCGACGCGCTTCTTCTCGCCGCCCGAGAACCCGTCGTTGAGGTAGCGCTGGGCGAGCTCGCGCGGCACCTTCAGGTGCTCCATCGCGGCGAGCATGTCGGTGCGGAAGTCCTTGACCGCGATCGGGTCGTCTTCGCCGCCGTTGGCCGCCTTGCGCTTCGCGTTGATCGCGCTGCGCAGGAAGCTCGTGACGGTGACGCCCGGGATCGCGTGCGGATACTGGAAGGCGAGGAAGAGCCCCTTCTGGGCCCGCTCGTCCGCGCCCAGCTCGGTCATGTCCTCACCGTCGAGGAGGATCTTCCCCTCGGTGATCTCGTAGGCCGGGTGGCCCATCAGCGCGTACGACAGGGTCGACTTGCCGGAGCCGTTGGGCCCCATGATCGCATGCTTCTCGTTCGTGTCGACCGCGAGGTCGACGCCCTTGACGATCTCGGTGCCGTCCTCGAGCGCGACGTGCAGGTCTTTGATCTCGAGCAGTGCCAACTGATTCCGTCCTCTGGTGATGCCGGCGGTCGAGACCACCAGCTGTGGAAGCAACTCCGTGGGCACGGCGCGGGCGGCCCGCAGCTCCTTAGCCCGTTCTTAATCCTACCGGGACCCCTCCGGCACCCGGACCGCCGGGGAGTCGCTGCTACAGTGGCGCCCATGCCCTTCGGAATCGGCATCTGGGAATTGCTCATCCTGCTGCTCGTCCTGCTGCTCGTGTTCGGCCCCAAGCGGCTGCCGGAGATGGGCAAGCAACTCGGCAAGGGAATGCGGGAGTTCAAGGACTCGGTCACGGGTGACTCGAAGGACGACGATGACGTCCAGACCCTGCCGGCCGCCGAGCCGATCGTCCCCGCCGCCTCTGCTCCGCCCGCGGCGAGCGCCGCAGGCGAAGCCCGCGAGCGCGACGCCGTCTAGCCCACAGCGAAGATGATCCGCAGGCTCGCCCCGCGCCGTCTCGGTGCGGACGAAGAGGCGACCGTCGTCGAGCATCTCTCGGAGCTCCGGCACCGGATCTTCATCGTCCTCGCCGCCGTCATTCCGGCGTTCCTGCTCTGCTTCGCTTTTCACGCGCAGCTGATCGAGTGGCTCAAGCGGCCTCTCCCGGCCGACAAGACGCTCGTCACCCTCGGCGTCATCGAGCCGTTCACGACTGCCGTCAAGGTCAGCGCCATCGCCGCGCTCGCGATCGTGCTGCCGATCCTCGTCTGGCAGGCCTGGGGCTTCCTCGCGCCGGCGGTCGACGAGGCGAGCCAGCGGGCGCTCCGCGGCTTCATCGTTCTCGCGACGGCGCTGTTCGCGATCGGCGTCGCGTTCGCGTACATCGTCGTCCTGCCCGCCGCAATCGAGTTCCTGACGAACTTCGACGACTCGCTCTACGACATCCAGATCCGGGCGAGCTACTACCTCACCTTCACCTCGCTCGTCCTGCTCGCCTGCGGCATCGCCTTCGAGATGCCGATCTTCATCCTCGCACTCGTCCGCATCCGCGTGCTCAGCTACGACAAGCTGCGACGCAACCGCAAGCTCGGCTACGTGCTGATGGTCGCCTTCGCGATCCTGCTGCCGACCGTCGACCCCGTCTCGCTCCTCTTCGAGACGATTCCGCTGCTGATCCTGTTCGAGCTCTCGATCTGGCTCTCCAAGCTCATGGAACGCCGCTGGGGTACCGGTACGAGCTTCCTCGACCGTTACGACTTCGGAGACGACGACGAGCCCGATCCCGAGCCAGAGGCCGACGAACCCGATCTCGCAGACGACGAGCTCGATCTCGACATCGACACGATCGCCCCCGACCCGGAGCCGGAGGACGCGAGGCTGTGACCGTCGTCTCCGCGGACTGGGTCGTGCCCGTCGAGGGCGCGCCGATCCGCGCAGGCGCCGTAGAGATCGGCGACGACGGCACGATCGTCGCCGTCGGAGCGGCCGCCGAGCTCGGGGCCGGCACCCACTACGAGGGGTGCGTGATCGTGCCCGGCTTCGTCGACGCCCATTCGCACATCGAATACGCCGTCTACGCCGGTTTCGGGGACGGGCTGCCGTTCGTGCCGTGGATCGGGATGCACGTGCAACGCAAGGAGGCACTCGCCTTCGCCGACATGGTCGCGATCGCGACGGTCGGGGCCCACGAGTGCCTGCGCTCCGGCGTCACCACAATCGGCGACTGCAGCTTCTCGGGGGCCGCCGCGACCGCTGCGAGCGCGACCGGCCTGCGGGCGATCGTCTACCTCGAGGTCTTCGGACGGGACGCTGCCGCCGTCGACCGCTACCACGAGCTGCACGCACGAGTCGCAGACGCCTTCGGCGACCGGGTCGTCCCGGGCGTCTCGCCGCACGCGCCCTACACGTGCACGCTCGAGGTCTACCGTGCCTGCGCGGCGCTCGGCATACCCCAGGCGACCCATTTCGCAGAGAGCGCAGCGGAGCGGGAGTGGCTCGTCCACGGGAGCGGCGACTGGAGCCCCCTCGCCGGCCTGCTCGTGCCGCCGCCGGGGGAGACAGGGATCCGGCTGCTCGCGGCGGAGGGGCTCCTGACACCGCAGCTTGCGGCCGCCCACTGCGTCCACGTGGACGAGGAAGAGATCGAGCTGCTTGCTGCAGGCGGCGTCGGGGTCGCACACTGTCCGCGCTCGAACGGCTATCTCGGCTGCGGCACGGCCCCCGTACGGGAGCTGCTCGAGGCAGGTGTGGCCGTCTCGATCGCCACCGACAGCCCCGCCTCGACACCCTCGCTCGATCTCTTCGAAGAGGTGCGGACGGCGATCGTCGCCGCCCGCAGCCGGGCGCAGCGACCCGACGCGATGTCTGCCGCCGAGGCGCTCGAGCTCGCCACCCTCGGCGGCGCGCGCGTCCTTCGCCTGGACGACCGGATCGGGTCGCTCGTCCCCGGCAAGCAGGCGGACCTCGCCGTGATCTCGCTCGCGGGATCTCCGTTCGATCCTGTTGAAGATCCTGTTAGAGCCGCGATCCTGGGCGGCTCCCCGGAACGTGTCGCAGCTACGCTGGTGGCCGGCGAGGTGCGATATCTGAAAGGAACGTCAGCGTGGCCCGATTCGACAAGAGCAGCACGAAGCGCCCGAAGCAGAATGCTGCCGTAGCCGCCGCTCGCGGGCCCAAGCGCTCGACGGCGCCGTCGATCGAGGACACGATGTTCTTCCCGCGGCTGCGCCACCACGCGAAGTGGATGTTCGTCTTCCTCGCCCTCGCGCTCGGGGGCGGTTTCGTCCTCTTCGGCGTCGGTGCCGGCGGCACCGGCGTCGGCGACATCTTCCGCGGCGGCGGCAACTCGAGCGGTGTCCCGTCGGTATCGAGCGCCGAGAAGCAGACGAGGGAGCATCCGAACGACATCGCTGCCTGGCGCAACCTCTCGACGGCGCTGCAGGCGGACGATCAGACCGACCGGGCGATCACGGCGGAAGAGAAGGTCGTCCAGCTGAGCCCCAGGGACACCGACGCCCTGCGCGAGCTCGCCGGGCTCTACATCGCCCAGGCGACCGCAAAGCAGCAGGCCGCCCAGATCATCCAGTACCAGGCGCAGTACGCCGGTGCGGGCGCGTCCATGCCCGGGCTGCTGACCGATCCAACGGGCCAGCCGCTCGTCGCAGACAAGATCTCGTCAACGGAGGCCGCGCAGGGCGACGCGGCCGTCCAGAAGCTCGTGATCGGTGCGCAGACGGCGTCGGGCAAGGCCGTCGGCGCGTACGTGAAGATCACCAGGCTGCAGCCGAAGGACCCGAACGTGCGGCTCGAGCTCGCACAGGCGGCGCAGAGCGCCGGCGACACTGCCACCGCGATTGCGGCCTACACGGCCTTCCTCAAGCTCGCACCCGACGACGCGAATGCGTCGGTCGTGCGTGCGCAGATCAAGCAGCTGAAGCAGGGTTCTGCCTCGTCGGGTTAGACTCGCCGGAGCAATGAAGGGCCTCTCCGTACTCGGCGCTCGCCGGCCCACGCTCGTACTCGGGCTCGTGCTCGCGTTCGTGTTCCTCGCCTCCGGCTGTGGCTCGGTCGGCTACACCAAGAGCGACGGCGACCGCGGCCGCGGCAAGGAGCTCTTCAAGGAGAAGTGCGGCAGCTGCCACACGCTCGCGGACGCCGGCACGACGGGGCAGATCGGTCCTAACCTCGACTACGCCTTCGAGGCGTCGCGACGAGACGGTCTCGGAGAGACAGCGTTCGTGCAGGTCGTCCGGGGGCAGATCGCCTACCCCGTGCAGAAGCCCTCGACCGGGGCTCCCGGGATGCCCGCAAACCTCGTCACGGGCCAGGATGCCGCAGACGTTGCGACCTATGTGGCGGCGGTGGCCGGCAAGGGCGACACCTCCGTCACCGGCGGCGTCCAGCCTCCCACCCAGGCCGCCGCGAGCGGCTCTTCCGGTGCGAGCGGCTCTTCCGGAAGCGCAGGCGGACAGACCACGACACCGGCGACGACGACCCCTACGACAGCGGGCGGATCGAGCGGCGCCGCGGCAGGTGACGCGGCCGCGGGCAAGGCCGTGTTCACGTCGGCGGGCTGCGTCAGCTGCCATACGCTCGCGGACGCAGGCGCGACCGGCACCGTCGGCCCGAACCTCGACAACGCCAAGCCGTCCGACGCGCTCGTGATCGACCGGGTCACACACGGCAAGGGCGTGATGCCGTCGTTCAAGGGCCAGCTCAGCGAGAAGCAGATCCAGGACGTGGCAGCGTACGTTTCGAGCACCGCCGGCAAGTAGCCGGACGGCCCGCCTCCCTCACCGGGCGCGCTAGTCGACCTGGACGATCTCGTCCGCGGCGAACCCGGCCAGCGTCTCCTCGAGCAGCGCGGCACGATCCCGGGCCTCCACGGTGCGACCGCGTGCCCGCAGACCACGCTGCTCGAGACGAGCGAGCGCGTCCGCGACGTCGCTCTCCACCCGGGCGCGATCGGTGAGGGCGCCGCCGGGGCTCGCCACGCCGACGACGAGCACGTCCTCGGCAAGGCCGGCGGCAGCCGTCTCGACGGCCTCGAGCCACGGTGTCTCTCGCAGGCCCACGCCACCGAGGACGAGGATCCGGACCGTGTCGGCGACCGCAGCCGGCTCCTCGTCCGCGCCGCTCGAGGGGGTCCCCCCAGCCGTCCACGCACGGCGGATCAGCACCGCCACCGCCACGGTCTCGAGGAAGAAGACGGCGAGCCCGAGCCAGGCCGAGATCCGCGAGGCGACGACGATCGGGACGAAGTAGGCGATCGTCCAGAGGACGATCCGGAAGGCCGCCTCCTCGTCACGCAGCGGGTTGCGCATCGGTGCCCCTACCCTCTCCGCGCTGCAGGGGCGTGACCCCGCCGGCTCGTCAGAGGAGATAGACGGTGACGTAGACGACGATCCACATCACGTCGACGAAGTGCCAGTAGATGCCGGGTAGCTCCACGCCGTGGTGGTGCTCCGGTGAGTAGTGGCCGCGGAAAGCTCGTACGG
This sequence comes from uncultured Gaiellales bacterium, assembly GCA_964581085.1. Taxonomy (GTDB): domain Bacteria; phylum Actinomycetota; class Thermoleophilia; order Gaiellales; family Gaiellaceae; genus Gaiella. The sequence goes on from CAZOMP010000007.1 coordinate 125,798, forward strand.
CCGCGATCGTCAGCAGGGTAAGACCCACGAAGACGTGTGCGCCGTGCAGGCCCGTCAGTCCGAAGAAGGCCGAGGCGAAGGCCCCGCTGCTCGTGTTGAAGCCGACGTGCGCGTACTCGACGAACTGCGTCAGCAGGAAGGCGGTTCCCATCAGGATCGTGAGCACGAGCCCCGCCTGGAGCCCACGCCGGTTGTTGCGCTTGATCGACTGCAGGGCCCAGTGCATGGTGAAGCTCGATGTGACGAGGATCAGCGTGTTGATGCCGGCCACGAACTTCGGGAACTCGTACGGGGCAGGCGGCCAGGTCTGCCACTTCGTCGGGTCGATGATCGTCGAATCAGGGTTGACGACCCGGATGAAGAAGTAGGCCGTGAAGAACGAGCCGAAGAGCATCGCCTCCGAGCCGATGAAGAGGAACATGCCGAGCACGCGGGAGTCGATCCGCGAGCTCTGGTTGGCGATCGGAGGCCCGTGGTGGTGGTCGTCGTGGCCTGGCAGCGCGGCCTCGGCGTGCGCGCTCATGCGTGTGCCTCAGCCGGTGCGGCCGCCGGTTTCGTCAGGATCGCATGTCTCGCACCCGGGACGCCGTACTCGTACGGCCCACCGACGACCTGCGGGATCTCGTCGAAGTTGAAGACCGGCGGCGGCGAGGAGACCTGCCATTCGAGAGTCAATGCCCGCCACGGGTTCGAGCCGGCGATCGGCCCGCGGGCCCAGCTGACGATCATGTTGTAGAAGAAGATCAGCATCGAAGCGCCGAGCACGAACGAGGAGATCGAGATGAAGAGGTTCTCGTCTGCGAAGCGATCCGAGTAGTCGGCAACCCGGCGCGGCATGCCCATCAGCCCGAGCCAGTGCATCGGGAAGAAGGTGGCGTTGAAGGCGACGAACGTGAGCCAGAAATGCAACTTCCCGAGCCGCTCGTCGAACATCCGGCCTGTCATCTTCGGGAACCAGTAGTAGACGCCGGCGAAGATCGTGAAGACGGAACCGCCGAAGAACACGTAGTGGATGTGTGCCACCACGAAGTACGTGTCGGAGGCGTGGATGTCGATCGGCACAGCGGCCAGGTAGACGCCCGAGAGGCCGCCGATCACGAAGACCGAGATGAACCCGAGCGCGAACAGCATCGGCGTGTTCAGATGGATGCGGCCTTCCCAGAGCGTCGCCAGCCAACTGAAGATCTTTACCCCGGTCGGAACGGCGATCAGGAGCGTCGTGATCATCATCGGCACGCGCAGCCAGTCGGCCATGCCCGCGACGAACAGGTGGTGGGCCCAGACCGAGAAGGCGAGCACGAGGATCCCGATCAGTGAGATCGCCATCAGCCGGTAGCCGAAGATCGGCTTACGACTGAAGACGGAGATGATCTCGGAGACGATCCCGAAACCGGGCAGGATCATGATGTAGACGGCCGGGTGGCTGTAGAACCAGAAGATGTGCTGGTAGCCGAGTGCGTAGCCGCCGCCCTCGGGTATGAAGAAGTCCGTGTGGAGGACACGGTCGAAGAGGACGAAGAACTGCGAGCCGGCGATGAACGGCGTCGCGACGACGACGAGCATCGACGTCGTGAAGTTCGCCCAGACGAGCAGCGGCATCCGCCAGAAGGTCATTCCCGGCGCCCGCATCGTGATGATCGTGACGAGGAAGTTGAGCGCCGTCAGGATCGAGGAGGCGCCCGCCCACTGGACGCCCATGTGGAAGAAGACCTGACCGTAGGGCTGCTCGGAGGCGAGCGGTGCGTAGCTCGTCCAGCCGGTCGCAAACGGGCCGCCGGGGGAGAGGAAGCTGCAGAGGAACATGACGCCGGCGATCGGCAGGAACCAGTACGAGAGCGCGTTGAGGCGTGGGAACGCCATGTCGGGCGCGCCGAGCATGAGCGGCACCGCGAAGTTCGCAAGCCCCGCGAAGACCGGCACCAGAAACGCGAAGATCATCAGCGCCGCGTGCACCGAGACGAGCCCGTTGAACGTCTGCGTGTCCATGAACTGCATGCCCGGTTCCGCGAGCTCGGCCCGGAAGATCATCGCCATCAAACCGCCGGCGACGAAGAAGAAGAACGTCGTCGCGAGGTACTGCATGCCGATCACCTTGTGATCGGTGTTGACCTTGAAGTAGTCCTTCCAGCTGTAGGCGCCGTGGCTGTCGTGCGTCTCCGGCCGCGTGGGCCGGCCCGAGACCCAGTAGAGCCAGTAGTCGAAGACGCCGAGGCCGAGCAGGAAGCCGACCGGCGCCAGCACCATGCCGCCAACGAGGACGATGATCTCCCAGTCGTAGACGGGATCCCAGCCGGCGAGCCAGCGGATCCCGGCGACGAGATAGAGGCCGATCAGGAAGAAGACGGCCGAGACCCAGGCGGCACGCACCCAGCCGGCCCGAAGGAAGATGTTGGGGCGGTTCGGCGCTCCGGCCCCGTAGCCGTATCCGTCGTCGTCTGCGGTGTGTTGCACAGCGGTCACCGACTCAACTCCTTTGCAGCCCTACTTCGATCCCTGGGTGATGAACGTGACGAGCGCGTCGACCTGGGTGGACGTCAGGGTCTGGCCGAAGTTCTCCGGCATCACCCCGGCCTGGTAGCCCTTCGCGATCACCTTGTTCGGATCGTCGATCGACTCCTTCACGTACGCGACGGGGTCCTCGCCCGCCGCCTTCGCGTCCCTGACGATGTTATCCAGGTCGGGTCCGATCGCGCCGGTCGAGGCGGCCGGCTTGAAGGTATGGCAGCTGCCGCAGCCGGCGGAGGCGAAGATCGCCTTGCCGTCGCTCCCTCCGGTCGCACCGCCGCCCGCTGCCTGCTCCTGGGTCGCCTTCACCCACGAGTCGAACGCCTCCTGGGAGACGACCCGCACCGGCGCGCGCATCGTTGCGTGGCCGAGCCCGCAGAGCTCCGTGCAGACAAGTGTGTAGTTGCCGGCCTTCGTCGGCGTGACGACGATCTTCGTCACCACCCCGGGGAGCACGTCTTGTTTCTGGCCCATCTGCGGGATCCAGAACGAGTGGATCACGTCGGCAGAGGTCATCTTGAACGTGACGTTGCGATTGAGCGGCATCACGAGCACGTTCGAGAGCAGGTTCTTCTCGCCCGGATACTGGAACCGCCACGCAAACTGCTGCGCGTAGATGTTGATCGTCATCGGATTCGTGCCCGCGTTGCCGTTCTGCGAGAGGACGACGGCGCTGACGACGCCGACCGCGATCACGAGCAGCGCCGGCACGACCGTCCAGGCAAGCTCGAGCCTGGTGTGCCCGTGAATCGGTGGGCCGTCGGACTCGTCGTCGGGGGTCGTCCGGAAGGCGAGCACGCTGTAGAGGAGCACGGCGATCACGAGGACGAAGATCGCGATCGAGATCACGGTCGCAAACCAGAAGACGAACTCGATCCGGTCCATCTGCTTCGAGGCCGGGTCGGGCAGCCACGGAATCAGGACCGCGACAAGCGTGACGAGGACCGCGACGACGATCCCGAGCAGTGTCAAGCGAACGATCGCTCCGCGGCGCACGGAGCGAGGTTACAGCACCGACCCGGGACGGGGCGCCGGAAGGCGCGGCATGAAGCGACGGTTCATGCCGCCGGTCGCCACCGCGCCCGCGGGGTACCCGTCAGGTCACGGCCCGCGGAGGCGAGAGAAGATCGGTGACCCGGTCGAGCGCGAGACCCGCGCCGACGCCGGCGACCGTAGCGACGCCGACGGTCGCGAGGCAGGTCAGCGTCGCCGAATATGGACCGCCGAGCCCGAGCACCAGCGCCACGGCCGTGACCGGGAGCCGGTAGCCGCCCGCGATGCCGCCGGCCGCCCCGGCGGCGCCCGCCAGATCGCTCGGCACGCCGAACGTCGGTGCGAAGACGCGCCCCGCGATGTCGCCCATCGCGAGGAACGGAACGAAGACGCCGCCGCAGCCACCGGCAGCGACTGCTGCCGTCGTCGCAACGGCTCGCAGCAGGACGAGGGCGAGCAGCGTCAGGCTCGCGTCGGTGTGGGTATCGGCCCACGCAGCGGCGCCGGCGCCGGGGCCGAACGCGGCCGCGGGTGCCGTGAGCGCCGCGATCGCAACCGCGGTTGCGGCGACCCCGACGCCACCGAGGAGAAGCCTGCGTCCTGGTCTGGCCTGCCAGCCTCGTGCGGCGTAGATCGCAGTACCGGTGAGCGAGGTGATCGTCCCGGCGATTGCACCCACGAGCAGGGCGGCGACGAGGGCCTGGGAGAGGTCGTTCGGCGCCACGTCCGGCACGTTCAGCGTGATCAGGTTGAGGCCGAGGGCGCGGTTGATCCCCCAGCCGGCCAGTCCTCCGAAGACGGCCGCAACGACGCGCTCCGCGCTGAGCGGCGCCTGGCGGCGGCGTCCCAGCTCGAGGATGAAGGCGGTGCCGACGAGCGGGTTGCCGATCAACGCCGCCACGCCGGCGGCGCCGCCGCCAACGGCAGCGGGTCTGACGAGGCTCCGCCAGCGGTCGCCGAGGAAGGCTCCCGTCGCTACGCCGATGTGCGCCGCGGGTGACTCCGTCCCCATCGGCGCCCCGAGGCCGACCGTGGAGACGATCGCGAGCGCGCGCACCGGCGCCAGCCGCCACGGAAAGCGTTCCTCCTCTCCAGCGGTCGCGACGACGTCGGCGGTGAGGTCGGCCCGGATGATGTCCCGATGCGACGGCGTCCACCCGCGCAAGAGACGGCGGCGCAGCACGGGTTCCGGCAGCAGGACCTGGAGCGCCTCGCCCCGGTGGTAGCCGTTCAGGATCAAGACGGCGAGCGCGAGCCCCACGAGCGGCGCCACGAGGAGCAACCAATTGCTCTGGCCGGCGAGCGCCGCGAGCGTCCGCTTGATCGTCTCGGTCACGACCACGGCAGCAGCGCCGCCCGCAAGCCCTCCGAGCAGGCCGCCCCCCACGCCGAGGCCGAGCCGGGTCGAGCGTTCCCTCCATCCCGCCAGGAGCCTCATCCGATCAGTAGGCGATGAACCACTTGACGATGGCGATCCCGACGCCGATGGCGAGCGCGCCGACCGCGAAAGCGGCTGCGCGTTGTCGGGACGCTCCCCCGGCCCTGCTCTCGAGGCCGACGAGGACGGCGAGGAAGGCGGCCGCCGTGAGTCGGGCGCCCAGCCGGCTGAAGTCGGGCGAGAGCGCCAGAGTCACGATCGAGGCGGTAGAGGCGACCAACACCATCATCAGCAACTGCGCCCAGAGCATCTCCGTGGCCGAGTACGGGAGGGTCGAATCGCGGACGAGCCACACCGACAGGGTCAGCGCGAACCACTGGGTCAGGGTCAGCCCGAGCGTCGTGCCCCAGATGATCGCCAGCACGTCGAGCTTCGACTGGATGCGGTCGTCGTGGCCGTAGGAGAGCGCCGCGATCAGGACGATGCAGACGGTGAACGCCATCAGGTCGGACTCGCGCCGCAGGGTGCGTTCGCGGCGGGCGCGCGCGATGCTGAAGCGGCCTTCCGTCACGTCACGACCGACGCGCGCCGGATGATCCGCGCCGCTCAGAAGCGCCGACGACAGGCACGGTTTCGGCTTCGGGCGGACGTGAGGGCATGGTGACGGCGACCGTACCAGGGCGGTCGACCGGAGGCCGATCGGCGCTGAGCGCCGCATTCTCGACCGCGGGCTCGAGCGCGACGCACGTGTGACGCGGGAACGCGCGAACGAGTACCACCGCAGCCGGCCGCAAACCCGAGCGCGGCCTGGGCCGCGAGCTCGAGCTCGGTCGCACGCCGGAGCGGCGCCTCTCCCGCGGGATCGAGCTCTGAGAAGGTCGGTGTCGAGCCCGTGCCCGGGTTACGGGGTCTCGCGCAGTAATAGCCGGCAACGTCGCAGCAGTTCGGCCACGGTCGCCGGGCGGAGCGTTCCCAGCCGTTGGGTGGCTCGTTCGTGGGCGAGCGCGCGGAGCTGTTCGGGCATCGCGAAACTCCGCTCGCGCACGCCGCCCTCCGGCGGTGTGATCTCGAGGTGGAGCGTGTTTTCGAAGTCGGTACGTGTGAGGGGGACGGCGAGCGAGAGCCCGAGCGGGGAGCGGTTGAGCTGGTCGACCGAGACGATCACAAACGGTCGTGCCTTCGCCTGCTCGGCACCACGGGTCGGGTCAGGGTTGGCCCAGACGACGTCGCCCTGACGCGGCCCGGCCGTCAATACTCGGGCGCCGACGCGTCGAAGGTCGCGAGCGATCGTGTCTCGGCGTGGTAGGCGGCAAGCGCCTGCGGATCGGTTCCCAGCCGCCGCCAGTCGTGCTCGGCGTCGTCGAGCAACGCTTGGTCGTCGGCCTCGCGGACGAGCTCGGCGACGATCTCGCCCGCCGGTGTCCCTCGCCGCTTGGCGAGGCTGTTGAGACGGTCGCGTGTCTCCTGCGCGACCCGGATCGTCGTCGTGCCCATCTGTAGATGAATAGTCTACAGCAGGCGAGAGGTGCGTAGCGGTTCGCGAGCGCCGGTCCGTGCCACGGAGGATCCACTGCGCAGCCTGGGTCGTCAACACCACGTGGGCGGGCCACGGATTCGATCTCAAGGAGACGTGTTGGGCCGACATCGAGCTCGGTTCGGTGGTGCCGTTGCTCAAGCGGTAGCAGCCGCGCCGAACAGAGAAATGTTGACCCTCTATCGGCCCGTCTTGGCCGGCAGACGGCGAGCGCCAACGCCGGGCCCGCCATCCTTCAGGAGAGTTCGTCATGGGCCGTGAAGGATTCGAACCTTCGACCTTGGGATTAAGAGTCCCCTGCTCTACCAGCTGAGCTAACGGCCCGGGCGAGCCTGGAGTGTAGCGCCGGTCCGCTCGCGGCTGCCTTGGCTGCGGACGGGCCTCGGCGCGCGACGGACGGTCAGGACGTGAGCGCTTCGACACGGCCCGCTGCACGCGGGGCGGCCAGCAGCAGCAGCGCGATCACTCCTGCTGCAAGACCCGTGAGGGCGAACGCGATCCGTACGCCCTGGCCGCTCTCGGCGAGGCCCGCGAGCAACGGCGAGACGAGCGCCAGCACGGCCCAGGCAAGATTCAGCACCCCAACGACGACAGGGGCCGTGTCGCCGCTCGCGGCGCGGACGCCGACGGCGTAGTTGAGCGCGTTGACCGTCGCGCGACAGGCAGTCGAGAGGACGAGAAAGGCGACGAGCGCGACCGCCGTGGGGCGAAGCGCCGGCACGAGCCAGACCCCCGCGAGCACCGCGATGAGGACGCCGATCCCCCGAAGCGTGACCGCCGAGGCACGCAGCCTCCCCGCGAGCGTCGCGGCGGCGATCCAGACCGCCGAGGCGAGGCCGAACGCGAAGCCGATCCCGGCCGCCGAAAGCCCTTCCGCCGAGAGCGCCAACGGAACGAGCACGTTCGAGGCGCCGCCGACGATCCCGAGCATAACGCTGACGAGCACGGCGCCCGCGATCGGACGGTTGCGTCGCACGAGCCCGAACGCCGACCGGAGGCGGATGCTCTCGAGGCGCTCGCCCGGCACCCGCGAGGCGGCCAGGCGGTAGACGAGCGGAATCACCGGCAGGACGGCGAGCGCGAGCGCGGCCGAGGCGACACGCCAGCCGGCCAGATCGGCGAGGACGCCCGCGAGCGGAGGCGCGACGAGCCAACCGATCCCCGACGCGGCGATCAACGGGCCTGTGCCACCGGCACCACGGCCTCCGGCGGCGGCACGAGCCGGGCCGATCACCCACACGATCCCGAACGTGAGGCCGAACAGGAAGCGGGCGAGGAGCAGCGTCGGGAGGTTGACGGCGAGCGCCTGCATGACGAGCGCCACGGGCATCAACACGGCCGCCGCGAGCAGCGGCGCCCTGCTGCCGAAGCGGTTCGCCGCATAGCCGATGGGTAGCGCCGCGACGAGCATCGCCACCGTCGTCGTCGTCCAGACCAGCCCCGTCTCGACGCCGCTGAGCCCGAGCTCCCGCTGGATCGTCGGCAGCAGAGGCATGATCGACGACTCGGCCACGCCGTTTGCGAGGGCAACGATCAGGAGGACGCGGAGCTCGAGGTCGAAGCGGTGCATGCCTCTAGGATCGTCACAGCTGAGCGATTCGTAAAGTACGAGTTGATGGACGTATCGATCAGAAACCATGGTCGCCTCGGGAGCGTCGAGATCCGTCATCTCGCAGCCCTCGAGGCAGTGGTCGAGTCGGGCTCCTTCCGTCGTGCCGGCGAGGCGCTCGGCTACTCCCAGTCGGCGATCAGCCAGCAGATCGCAGTACTCGAGCGTGCTGCCGGGATGCGGCTGCTCGACCGCCCCGGCGGACGGCGTCCCGTGACCCCGACAGAGGCCGGCACCACCCTGCTACGCCACGCGCGGCGGGCCTCCGCCGCGATCCGGGCCGCAGAGGCCGACCTGCACGCGCTCGCGAGCGGAGAGGCGGGCACGCTGCGCGTCGGCACCTTCCAGAGCGCCGGCGTGAGGCTCCTGCCCGACACGATGCGGCGCTACCTCGCCCGCTGGCCGGGCGTCACCGTCCGGCTCGTCGAGGCGGACTACGACGACGAGCTTCGTTCGCTGCTCGAACGCGGCGACCTCGACCTCGCCTTCCTGCTCGCAACGGACGACCCGACCTTCGAGCAGATGCACGTGCTCTCGGATCCCTACGTGCTCGTCGCCCCGGCCGGCTCACCGCTTGCCGCCGCCGGGAGGCCGGTTCGACCGCGCGAGATCGCCTCGCTGCCGCTGATCGGCTACCGGCGCGACACGGACGGGATCGTCCCCGTGCTCCGCTCGCGCGGGCTCGATCCCGAGATCGTCTTCCGCTCCGACGAGGGCGGCATCGTGATCGGCCTCGTCGAGGCAGGGATCGGCTACGCGGTCGTGCCGCAGCTCGGCGTCGACGACCGGGACGGAGTGGCCGTGCTCGAGGTCGCCGGGGTCGCGCCGCGTCAGATCACGATCGCCTGGCACGTCGACCGGCCGCCCGCGCCCGCCGGCCGCGCCTTCGTGGAGATCATGACCGAGATCGGCGCCGAGATCGCAGCGGGCTACGCTTCGGGCGTGAGCGGCCAGGGTGCGCCTCCGGGGCGGCGGCGATGAGGCTGCTCACCGTCGTCGGCAACCGGCCCCAGTTCATCAAGTCGGCGCCGCTCTCGCTCGCCCTCCGCGAGGCCGGGATCGACGAGGTCGTCGTCCACACCGGACAGCACTGGGACGAGCGGCTCTCTGCCGTCTTCTTCGACGAGCTCGAGCTCGACCCCCCGGCGCTCACGCTCGACCTCCGCACGGCGGCGGTCGACGTGCTCACCGAAGCACTTGCCGACGCCCTCGGGCGCTCCCGGCCGGATGCGATCCTCGTCTACGGCGACACCAACTCGACCCTCGCAGGGGCGCGGGCGGCAGGTGCGACGCCCGTCGCCCATGTCGAGGCGGGCCTCCGTAGCGGAGACCTCGAGATGCCGGAGGAGCGCAACCGGATCGAGGTCGACGCTCGCTCCGCCGTCCTCTTCGCGCCGGATGCGCGGTCGGGCGAGACGCTCCACGAGGAGGGTGTCCACGGAGAGATCCACGTCGTCGGCGACGTGATGGCGGATGCGGCGCACCGCTTTGCACCGCTCGCCCGGCAGCGCTCCGGCATCCTCGCCCGGCTCGGCCTGGCACCGCAGAGCTACGTCGCCGCCACCGTGCATCGCGAGGCGAACGTGCGGCCGCGACGGCTGCAACGGATCGTCCAGGGGCTCGGCCGTTCGCACCTCCCCGTCGTCCTCGCTGCCCACCCGCGGACCCGGGCCGTTCTCGAGAGCGCCTCGATCGCAGTGCCCGAGACGGTTCGCCTGATCGAGCCGCTCGGCTACCTGGACTTCGCAGCCCTCGCCTCACAGGCGGCCGTGATCGCCACCGACTCCGGCGGACTCCAGAAGGAGGCCTACTGGTACGGCGTCCCCTGCGTGACGATGCGGCCTTCGACGGAGTGGGTCGATACCGTCGCCGCCGGCGCGAACGTGCTCGTCGACGACGACCCCGGGCGGATCGCGGGCGCGCTCGCAGAAGCCCGGATGCCCTCGAACCCTCCAGCCCTCTACGGCGACGGGCACGCCTCCCGGCGGATCGCGGCGGTCCTCCGGGGTACGATCCACGACCGTGCATCGTGACGTTGCCATCGTCGGCGCCGGCTATGTCGGAGTGCCCCTCGCCCACGTCTTCGCAGAGGCGGGTCGCTCCGTGCTGCTCGTCGACGCCGACCCCGCCCGGGTCGAGAAGCTCAACCGCGGCGAGAGCTACATCGAGGACGTTCCCAGCGAGACGCTGAAGCGGCTCGTCGGCGAACGCGGGCTCCGCGCCACCACCGACTACGACGATCTGCGCGAGGCCGACGCGATCCTGATCGCGCTCCCGACGCCGCTCTCGCGCCAGCGCGAGCCGGACCTGACGATCGTGCTTGCGGCGACCGAGCAGATCGCGACGAGACTCCGGCCAGGGCACCTCGTCGTGCTCGAGTCGACGACCTATCCCGGAACGACGCGCGACGAGTTGCTGCCGATCCTCGAGCGCGGCTCGGGGCTCACGGCCGGAACCGACTTCCACCTCGCGTTCTCGCCCGAACGCGTCGACCCGGGCCGCGTCGACCACACGACGAAGACGGTGCCGAAGGTCGTCGGCGGGATCAACGCTGCCTCCACCGAGGCAGCCGCGGCGCTCTACCGCAGCGCCATCGACACCGTCCACCCGGTTTCGACACCGGAGGCGGCCGAGCTGACGAAACTGCTCGAGAACATCTTCCGCTCGGTCAACATCGCGCTCGTCAACGAGCTCGCGCAGCTCTGCGACAGGATGGAGATCGACATCTGGGAGGTCGTCGACGCCGCTGCTACGAAGCCGTTCGGGTTCATGCGCTTCGAGCCCGGTCCCGGGCTCGGCGGCCACTGCATCCCGATCGACCCCTTCTACCTCACCTGGAAGGCGCGTGAATACGACTTCTCGACCCGGTTCATCGAGCTCGCCGGCGAGGTGAACCAGAACATGCCCTACTACTGCCGCTCGCGCGTCTCGCAGGCCCTGAACCACGGCCTCGGGAAGTCGCTCAGCGGATCGCGCCTGCTCGTGCTCGGCGTCGCCTACAAGGCCGACATCTCCGATATGCGCGAGTCGCCCGCCGTGAAGCTGATCGAGCTGCTCCAGAACGCGGGCGCCGACGTCGGCTACCACGATCCGCACGTCCCCTCCTTCGCCGAGCACGGCGTCGAGCTCGTCTCGCAGGAGCTCGAGCCCGCCGCCTACGACGCCGTCGTGATCGCGACGGCGCACTCCTCGATCGACTACGAGCGGCTCGTCGAGGAGGCGGCGCTCGTCGTCGATCTCCGCAACGCACTCGGACGACGCGGGATCGCGGGCGAGAAGGTCTGGAAGCTGTGACCCGCATCGCCCACGCCGGCGTCGGCGGCTGGGGGAAGAACGTCTGTCGGGTGGTCGGGGAGCTGAGCGAGCTCGCCTGGGTGATCGACCCGGCCGAGGACAAGCAGGCCGAGTATGCAGCGCGCTACCCGCAGGCACGGGTCGGTGCCGAGCTGGCGGACGCACTTGCCGACGACTCGGTCACGGCGGTCACGATCGCGACGCCCGTACCCACCCACTTCGAGCTCGCCCGGCAGGCACTCGCAGCCGGCAAGCACGTCTTCGTCGAGAAGCCGCCCGCCATGACCGGCGAGGAGATGGCCGAGCTCGTCGCGCTCGCCAAGGCCAACGACCGCGTCCTCATGCCCGGGCACCTGCTGCTCTACCACCCGGGTCTGCGCAAGGTCAAGGAGCTCGTCGACGCGGGCGCGCTCGGCGACGTCGCCTGCGTGTACGGCAACCGCCAGAACCTCGGCGTGATCCGCTCCAAGGAGAACGCCCTCTGGTCGCTCGGAGTACACGACCTCTCCGTGATCCTCTGGCTCCTCGGCGAGGAGCCCTCCGAGGTCGTCGCCCACGGCCAGGACTTCGTCCAGCCTGGGATCGAGGACGTCGTCTTCTGCTTCCTCCGCTTCCCCTCCGGGAAGGCAGCACACATGCACCTGTCCTGGCTCGACCCGCACAAGATGCGGAAGATGACCGTCGTCGGCCGCGAGAAGATGGTCGTCTTCGATGACATGGAGCTCGAGCGGAAGGTGACCGTCTACGAGAAAGGCCCCTGGGAGCCGGCCTCGACCTACGGCGAGTGGCGGACGCGTACCGGGGACATCTACAGCCCCAAGATCGCGAACGACGAGCCGCTGCGACTCGAGCTACAGCACTTCCTCCGTCTCGTCGCCGACGGCCCCGGCGACCACCACGAGGCAACCGACGGCCTCGCCGTCGTCCGCGCGCTCGACCGGCTGACGATATCGCTGCAGACCGGCGCACCGGCATGAGCGCCGACGTCCATCCGAGTGCGATCGTCCATCCGGGGACGGTGCTCGGTGACGGCGTCAAGGTGCTCGAGAACGCCGTCGTCGGGAAGCAGCCGACGCTCTCGCCCCGCTCGACGGCGAAGCGCGAGCCGCTCCCGCCCGCGGTGATCGGCGCCGGCACGGTCGTCTCGACCGGCGCGATCGTCTTCGCCGGGACGACCGTCGGTGCGCGGGTTGTCCTCGGCGACCAGTCGTGCATCCGGGAGCGCGTCACGATCGGGGACGACGTCGTCGTCGGACGGGGCTCGCTCGTCGAGAACGACACGACGATCGGGGCGATGACGAAGATCCAGGCGGAGGCGTACATCACCGCCTACTCGACGCTCGAGGAGCACGTCTTCATCGCCCCCTGCGTGGTGACCACGAACGACAACTGGATGGGCCGCACCGAGAAGCGGTTCGGGAACATCAAGGGCCCCACGATCCGCCGCGGCGCACGCGTCGGCGGCGGCGCCATCCTCTGCCCGGCCGTCGAGATCGGGGAGGATGCATTCGTCGGGGCGGGGGCGGTCGTGACGAAAGACGTGCCGCCACGGGTCGTCGTCGTTGGCAGCCCGGCGCGCGTTCTGCGCGACGTCCCCGAGGACGAGCTGCTCGACCCGCCGGCGTAGCTCTCCTACCGGGACTTGAGCACGTCGAGGTGGTAGCTGCCACCGCCGGGCGCCGTCAGCCGTACGTCCAGCAGGTACCAGCCCGCCGCAGGGGCGCGGTAGACGAGCGAAGCGCCGGCACGGCGCACCGCGAGCAGTCTCGTCGACGCCGAGGCGGCGGCAACCGACTCCGTGCCCGGGCGCCACAGCGCGAAGGAAGGTTTCGCAGTCCCGCCGGGAGCGAACGAGGCACGTAGCCGCTCGTTTGCCCGCAGGTAGACGCGATAGACGTCGTCCTGGTCGTTCCAGTAGTCGATCGTGGCTTCGATCCGACGCTGGCCACCGTAGAGCGGATAGGAGGCGTTGCCGCCGCCGTCGTTCGGCTCGAACCGGTCCGCGGTGGGCGGTGCCGTCGCGAGCAGGCTCAGGGCGGCGGCTGCATCGAGACGGCCGTTGCCGGTGAAGCGGTCGCGACCGGGCGTGCAGACGCTGCAACCGTTGGCCGGGACGGCGTCGACCGCGCTCTCCTCGAGTAGGTCGAGTACCTGGTCAGGCGTCAGCCCGGGCTCCGTCGCGAAGAGCATGGCAGCCGCCGCCGTCACCTGCGGAGCCGCGAAGCTCGTCCCCTCGGCATCGCGGTACTCCTGCGGCCCGCAGCTCGAGTAGCCCTGCTCCGGACAACCGGGATTCACAGCGGTCAGAGCCAGCGGCAAGGTGGAGAGGATGTCCTGCCCGGGTGCTGCGATGTCGTTGAAGCGCGGATCCCGGTTCGAGAACTGCGGCGCGTTGCCCCGGCGGTTGAGCGCGCTGACGCCGAGGACATGCGGGAGAGCGGCCGGCCAGCTTGCGAACGGCCACGGCTGCGAAGGTGCCTGATCCGAGTTCCCGACCGCAGCGACGATGAGCACTCCCTTCGAGACGGCATAGGAGACGGCGTCCGCCTCGAGGCGCGAGTACGTGTCGCGAGAGGGATGACCCGGATCACGCAGGCCGCCGAGGCTCATGTTGATCACCCGCGCCCCACTCGCGACCGCCCAGCGGATCGCGTTCGCCTCGGCCTCCACCGGGATCGACCCGTTGCGACCGACGACCTTCGCCACCACGAGCTCCGCCGCCGGAGCGAGGCCCGCGATCCCGACGCCGTCGTCGCTGCGGGCGGCGATCAGTCCTGCGACGAGGGTTCCGTGGCCCTGGGTGTCGACGAGCGGCGAACCTCCGACGAAGCTCCGAGCGGCCACGATCCTCCCCTTCAACTCGGGATGGGTGCCGTCGACGCCCGAGTCGATCACCGCAACGCGGACGGGGGCGAGCAGCGGCGGCTCCGTCCAGGCGTCGAAGGAGCGGTTCTGCACCGCATACCACTGACGCTCGAAGAGCGGGTCGTTCGGAACGTACGCGAGCTGCCGCAGACCCACCCGTTCGCCAGAGCGTGCCGCCCCGGCGACAGACGTCAGGAACAGACCGAAGGCGACGGCCACAACGACGGCCGTCGCCCGACGACTCACTGCGGTTGTCCCGCGGGCACGGTGATCGTGAGAGCCGGGCCCGCCTGGCCCTCGGCGGTGAGGCGGTAGGTCGCCGTCGCCTTCGGGCGGACCGTGACGGCGAAGCTCCCGTCGTCATCGGGCTTCACCTTCACCGCCGGGAGCCAGGCACCGCTCGTGCCGAGCTTCTCGAGCAGCGGATCGTCGACATCGCGGGCAAGGCCGGAGACGACGACCGGCGCACCTGCCGTTGCCGCCCGCGGCGGCTTCCCGACCCGGAGGATGCCGATCCGGAAGGCGGTCGAGCGGAGCCCGAGCCGCGCTCGCACGTCGGCGGCCGTGAGCAGGATGCTCTGGCCGGTCTTCTTCACGAGCGTCACCGACGACGGCCGTTCAGAGGGTGTCTCCACCACCTGCACGTCCACGACCGGCGCCGAGAGGCCGAACGCCTTTGCGAGCGATGCCGCCGTGTACGAGCGCGGCGGCCACCGATGGTACGGCGAAAGCGTGTCCCAGGGATCGCTGTGCGCTTGCAGATAGGGGAGCGGCAGGCCGAAGACGTCCGCACTCGACGCCGTCCAGCCGCCCGACGAGGAGTAGTAGAACGCTGTGATCACCTTGCCGTCGTAGGTGAGGACCTGGCCCTTGGTCGCCTGCACGGCAGCGGTCGTCGCCGGCGACTCGGCCGAGACGCCGTAGTACATCTGGCTGCGGGGGTCGGCGTAGAGGTCGAAGTCGCGCTTCTTGACGAGGCTCGCGAGCGTGTAGGAGCGGGCGGCGATCGCCTGTGCCTGGAGCGCGGCAGCGGGCCACTCCTTCGGCATCTCACCGGGAACGACCCCGAGCAGATACGACTCGAGCGCGACGAGGTCGATCACCTGCAAGCCCCTGG
The DNA here is from genome assembly GCA_964581085.1 of uncultured Gaiellales bacterium. Classification (GTDB taxonomy): domain Bacteria; phylum Actinomycetota; class Thermoleophilia; order Gaiellales; family Gaiellaceae; genus Gaiella. Next base: position 141,093 of record CAZOMP010000007.1, read on the forward strand.
GCACGACCGTCGCCTGGAGCGTCCCCCGGTAGCCCTTGCCGTCGAGGGTCAGGGTCGACCCCTTGCCCGGCCGAAACGTGAGCGGGCCCGGCAGCGGGATCGGCTTGCCGTCCGGGCCGGTCACCCTGAGCGCCGGTCTCAGCGTGAGCTCGCCCGCGGGCAGCGGAGTCACGGCGCCGGTCCCATCGACGACCGAGAAGGGAACGGTCGACCCGACCCGGACGATCGGTTTGCCGGCGGCGAGCAGGACGCGGATCTTCGCGGGTGCCATCTTCGTCATGGTCGTGCCCGGGTAGTAGAAGCCGAGGATGTCCTGGACGCTGCGGCCGGCTCTCGCCTGGGCGAGCGCCCCGTACTGGCTGAGGCCGACCCCGTGCCCCCACCCGCCACCGGTGACGACGTAGACGGGAAGCGACAGTCCGGCCGCCGGCGTGGGCGCTGTCGCGGTGCCGTTCGGCGGCAGGGCGTGCGCCGAGGCGACCGCGACGAGGGCGATGAGAAGGACGATCGTCTGCCGCATTGAGAACCTCACAGCTCGTTCTCGGTACGACGGCTCAGACCTTGAGTCGGTTGGCGTACTGCTCGTCGTAATAGGCCCGGTAGGCGCCGGACTTGATCGGCTCCCACCAGCCGCGGTTGTCGCGGTACCAGTCGACCGTCTCCGGCAGACCAGCCTCGCCGAAGGAGTGCTGCGGCGTCCAACCGAGCGCCCGCAGCTTCGCGTCGTCGACGGCGTAGCGGCGGTCGTGGCCGGCGCGATCGTCGACGTGGCGAATCAGATCGGGGTCGGCGCCCGTGAGCTCGAGGATGCGATGTGTGACCTCGAGGTTCTCGTGATCCTCGCCGCCCACGTTGTAGACCTCGCCGGGTGCGCCCTCGTGGAGCACGAGCTCGATCCCGGCGCAGTGATCCTCCGCATGGAGCCATTCACGCACCTGCTTGCCGTCCCCGTATACCGGCAGCGGCTCCCCTTCGAGCGCGTTCGTGACGAAGAGCGGCACGAGCTTCTCGGGGTACTGGTTTCGGCCGTAGGTGTTGGCGCCACGCGTGATCGAGGCCCGTACGTCGTAGGTGCGGACGTAGGCGAGCACCTGCAGGTCGCCGCCCGCCTTGGCGGCACTGTAGGGGCTGGACGGGCGCAGCGGATCACTCTCGACCGCCCGACCGCCGGCCTCGAGGTCGCCGTAGACCTCGTCCGTCGAGACCTGGACGTAACGCGCGTCGGCCTCACGAGCCCACTCGAGCAGGCACATCGTCCCGAGCACGTCCGTGTGGACGAACTCCTGCGGGCCGAGGATGGAGCGGTCGACGTGCGTCTCGGCGGCGAAGTTGACGACGGCGCTGCAGTCCCTCCCGGCCCGCGCAACCGCCTCGGGGTCGGCAATGTCACCGTGCACGAACTCGTGCTCGATCCCTTCCAGGTTGGCCGGATTGCCTGCGTAGGTGAGCTTGTCGAGCACGACGACGTCGGTCCCCGACGCGACGAGGCGGCGGACGAAATGCGAGCCGATGAAGCCGGCGCCGCCGGTGACGAGCACGCGCATCGGGGAAGCGTAGCCACTGTTTACACGTTGCTCCGAACGCTTCCGGCACCATCCCGAGGATGCGCCCCAAGCGAAGCACCGTGATCACGTTCGGCGTCGTCGTGCTGCTCCTCCTCGCCGGGACGGTCGGCTACGTTCTGCTCAAGCTCGACGTCTTCGCGCCCTCCCTGTCGGCGCAGCTGCAGAAGGTCGAGGGTGCGAGCGGCTCCTGGTGGCTCGGCAAGAGCTTCGCGGGGATGCCCGTCAGCTTCGCACGACCCGCGGGCGGCGACCGGGTGGACGACCTCGGCTACGGGGCCTGTCAACGCTTCGGCGGGAAGCTCGACCCCTTCGCGACGACGCGCTGCGGGTACCCCGTCCTGTTGCAGGTGCGCAAGCGAACCTACGACCTCTCGCTCGACGAGCTGCCGACGATGCTGGACGGGTCGTCTGCCCGCACGACCGTGCGTGGCGCGCCTGTCGTCGTGGGCCAGCAAGGCGCCATCCTCTACACGGGCGACCTTGCGATCGCGGTCCTCGGGCGCCCCGAGGATGTCGGGCGTGCGCTCGCGCTCGTGCGACCCGTGAACGGCGACCGTGAGCTCCCCCGACCGAGCGTCGGCACCGACGCCCTCTCGAACTGCACGCGGCTCGCGCAGCCGTTCCGGCCCCTCCAGTCGAGGCTCGCGACGCTCCGACGCTCACCGGGCCGGCCGCTGGCGTGGGTCGGCAACTGGTATGCCGGCGGGCGCCTCACGACGGCGACGAGCGTCGGCAAGACCGCCGTGCTCGGTTACGCGAGCTGCGGGCGTGAGTCGGATCTCGGTGCGTGTCTCGAGACGCTCTCGCTCTCGTCCGACCAGGCAGATCTGTCGAACGTCCGCGACACGCTGCACGGCGCGACCTGCAGGACGTTCCACGTGGGGGCCGCGCCCGGCGTCGCCTGGACGAAGGATCTCGCCGGCGAGACCGGCGCTGGCGTGATCGTGTTCACGGGTGACAGCACGATCTCGCTCGCGAACGACATCACCCTCGAGTCGATCCCGATGTCGCGGCTCGTCAAGGTCGCGAAGCTCGTACGTCCGTTGCCACCCGCGACGGCCCTCCCGGTGCCGCAGTACGGCGTCCCGAAGCTGCTGGCGGGCTGCGCGTCCCGCGCACCCGCCTGAGTCGGCTCAGCCCTCGAGCGCCGCGAGACAGGCGGCGAGCCCCTCGCGCCAGTGCGGCAGTTCCGGCGCACCCCGCTCGCTGCGGAGGATCGAGACAGCCGGACGGGCAGCCCGGGCTCCGAACGCCTCCGTCGTGGTCCGTCGCACCCGGCAGGTCAGCCCGGCCTGCTCGAAGATCGCCTCGGCGAAGTCGGCCCAGGTGCAGTCACCCCCTGCCGCGAGATGCCAGATCCCGTACGGCGCGCCGTCGACGAGCTCCCGGGTCGCAGCGGCAAGATGACCGACGTAGGTGGGGCAGCCCCGCTGATCGTCCACGACGGCGATCTCGTCGCGCTCCTGTCCGAGCCGCAGCATCGTCCGGACGAAGTTGTGCCCTGTCGGGCCGAAGAGCCACGAGCTCCTGACGATCCACGCCTCGGGCCCGGCGGCGGCCTCCCCGTGGAGCTTCGTGCGCCCGTAGACGGAGAGTGGATCGGGACTGTCCGACTCGACATACGGGCGCCCCTTGCGTCCGTCGAACACGTAGTCGGTCGAGTAGGCCACGAGTGGCCGCCCCAGCCGGGCCACGTGTGACGTGCCGCCGACGTTGACCTCGGCGGCGCCCTGGGGATCGTCTTCGGCGCCGTCGACATCCGTCCACGCAGCCGTGTGGAGGACGAGGTCGGGTAGGGCCTCGAAGCGAGGCGGAGGCTGCCGCACGTCCCATTGCGCCCGTGTGAGCGCCTGGACGTCGTCCGCGGCGAACGCTTCGGCGAGCGCGACACCGAGCTGGCCGCCGGCGCCGGTGATCAGGACGCGGCGCTGTCCCGGACCGAGAGGACCGGCGTCTCCGTGCTCCATAGGTGCCTCACGCGGGAATCGTCCCACGCGATCCCGTGCTCGTCCGGTTCGGCGGGGTCGTACTCCCGGGTGACGTGGTAGACGAAGAGCAGATCGGTCAGCGCCTCGAAACCGTGCGCATGCGTGCCGGGAATCCAGATCGCGACCGGGTTGTCGTCGCCGATGTCCTCGCTGAAGGTCTCGCCGGTCGTCCGGTCGAGCACGACGACCCGCGCCGTCCCCTGCAGGCAGGTGAAGAGGTCGTCCTGGCCGCGCAGATGGTAGTGGAGGCCGCGCACCACACCCCGGCGCGAAAACGAGACGTTCGTCTGGACAGTCGGCTTCGGCAAGGTCGTCTCGCGGCGCAGCTCACAGAACCAGCCGCGCTCGTCCTCGAAGCGGCGCAGGGGGATCCTGACGACTCCCTCGACGCTCACTTATTGACTCCGGTCTCGTCGATCCGGCCGCCGATCTCGGCCAGGTGCTGCCAATGCTTGCCCGCATCCTCCCACCAGCCGCGCACCGGCACGACGGAGAGCCTTCCCCGGGTCGCGTAGGCCCGGTTCACGTCGGTGATCTCGAGCTCGCCCCGGCTCGAGCGTTCGAGGCTCGCGATCAGCCCGAAGACGTCGGGTGGATAGCAATAGAGCCCCACGACGGCATCGTTCGTGGGCGGCTCCGGATAGCGCAGGTCGACGACACCCGCCTTCTCGGCGAGATCGATGACCTTGCCGCCGGCGTCGTAGACGACGACGCCGAAGTTCTCGGGGTCGGGTACGTCCTTCACGAAGACCTGGGCGCCGACGCCCGCAGCGCCCCACGCCGCGATCTCGGAGGCGTGGGCGTACTCGAAGATGTTGTCGCCGAGCACGACCACGAGCTTGTCGTCGCCCGCGAAGTCCTCCGCCATGCCGACGACCTCGGCTATGCCGCCCGGCCTTGTCTGCACCTTGTAGGTGAGGTCGAGCTCGAGCAGCGGGGCCTCGCCGCCGCGAACGGTGAGGTGGCCGTCTCCCAGCAGGTCGATCATCTGACCCGCATGTCCCTTACCGGTGACGACGAGCACCTCGCGGATGCCGGCGAGCTGGAGCAGCTGGAGCGGGTAGTAGACCATCGGCCAGTGACCGACGGGCAGCAGGTGCTTGTTGGTGACACGCGTCAGCTCACCGAGGCGGGTCGCCTCGCCGCCCGCGCACACGAGTCCCTTCATGGCGCCGATGCTAACCGTGCCGACGCCGGATCGGCGAACGGACTGCGTTCGAGGAGCCAGAACGCCAGCTCGACCGCCGGACCGATCCCGAATGCGAAGACCAGCGTGCCGATCCCGACGGTACCCCCGAGGGCAAAGCCGAGGCCGGTAGCGCCGATCTCGAGCGCAGCCCGTCCGACGCCGATTCGCAGGTGCGTCCGCTCTGCCACGACGAGCATGAGCGAGTCTCGCGGTCCGGCCCCCATGCTCGCGCCGAGGTAAAAGGCCGTTGCGAAGCCGATCACGAGCACGCCGACGAGCATGAAGCCGATCCGGGCGACGAGCGGCGCCTCCGAGAGCGCATCGACGGCGTCGATCGCGAGCAGACCGTCGACGAACACCCCGACGCAGAGCGCATTCGCGACCGTTCCCGGACCGATCCGCGCCCCGAGCGCCCACGCGGTGGCGAGCACGATCAGGCCGACGGCGATGTTGGCGGTACCGAAGGAAAGCGAGGTGTGCTCCGAGACGCCCTGGTTGAGCACGTCCCACGGCGCGAGCCCGAGCTCCGACTCGAGCAGGAGGACGATTCCGACCGCGAACAGCCCGAGCCCGAGGAAGAGGGCAACCCAGCGATGGGCGGGACTACCGCGGAGGACCGGGGGTCGATGGGCCATCAGTCCGCAGGCGGACGCCAGGCCTCGGTGCTGCGGGCTTCCTGCTTGCGCCGCCGAACGCCGGGCACCGCGCGCACCGCTGCGATCCAGACGTACGTGAGCGAGGCAAAGAGGGCGAGCAACGCCACGAGGATGCGTCTGAGGCTGCCCATCGGGTGAGGCCATCGTAACGAGCGGCGGAGGCGGGCCCTCCGGATGGCGAACAGTCGTCATACTGGAGCGAACGAGACCGTGCGAGGAAAGGACGGCCGCCGATGGCCAGGAAGGATTCAGGCAAGGTGGGGCCGACGGTCGAGACGCTCAAGCCGTATCTCGATCGCGCCCTCAACGACAAGGAGTTCCGCGAGGACCTGAAAGAGGCTCTCGTGGCAGCGCGCAAGCTCTACGGGCCGCTGCTGAAGGACGCAAAGCACGACGGTGCGCTCTACACGAGCTCGCGCCTCGCGACCGACGCGAAGGTCCAGGAGAACCTGCGCAGGGCGCTCGAGCAGTTCGGTCAGGCAGCCGACACGCTCAAGAAGGAGAAGAAGAGCCACAAGGTGCGCAACGCTGCGCTCCTCGCCGGCCTCGTGGCCGGTGCGCTCTACAACCCGTGGACAGGGCCCCAGACGCGGGAGTGGCTCACGGACCGGATCGCCGGCGACGACGACCTGCAGCCGCTCGACACGTTCGATACGTTCGACGTGCCGACCACCGAGGTCGCAGACCATTCGGGCAACGGGGCAGCCGCTCCCCCCGAGCCCGTCGAGAGCGAGTCGTAGCTCTCTAGCGGTCCTGACCCCCGGTCGGGCCCTTCGGGGCTCGACCGGCGAGGGTCGACTCGAGCGAGCCGGGAACGAGGCCGCTCGTGCTGGAGATGTCGTCCGCCTCGAGAAGAACGGCTCCCGCAGGCGGTGCCGCGCCCACCCGCGCCGCTCCCGGACCGTCGGCGGGAAGATAGATCCGTCCCGCGGTGAACGCGACGTCCTGCGCGTGCCGCCACGCGTTGAGGAACGGGTAGGGCGCAACTGCGCCGTCGTATCCCATCGAGAGCAAGCCGAGTGGGTGGATTTCGAAGTGCAGGTGGACCGGGGAGGCGCGTGCGTCGCCCGTGTTGCCCATGAAGCCGAGTACGTCACCGGCCTTCACCTGCCGTCCGTTGACCGCGAGCGGTGAATAGGCGGAGAGATGGGCGTAGTAGAACTCGTTGCCTGCGTGGTCGCGCAGCCAGAGACGCCAGCCACCAATCCGATTCCAGCCGACCGAGAAGACGGTGCCGTCGGCGACTGCGAGGAGCGGCGTGCCGAGGGGAGCGAAGATGTCCTCGCCGTGATGCCAACCGCCCGAGACGTCGCCTCGGCCGGCGCCGAACGTGTCGCCGTACGAGGCGGGGCCGTAGACCGGGAAGACGTAGCCGCCGGCGGACAGTGTGGCGGTCACGGCCGGAGCGGGGCGGACCAGCTCGGAGGGCGCACCGACGACGGGGTTGCCGCCTGGCTCGCGCGGGGCGTTCGCGGGCACGGTCGGGCGGACAGTGGGCTTGACCGGCACGGGCTTCGACGGGACGACCGGCGCCGCCGGTGGAGCAGCGGTCGCATCGACCGAGACGACTCCGAGCTCGACCACGCTCCCCGGCGCGAGCCCGCCGTGTGCGGACAGCACCTTGATGCGCAGCGCGGTCGCGGTGGCCTTGACGCTGCGTGGCGCAGTCTGCGTCGTCTCGACATTCGAGCCGAGCACCTCGAGGGTGCCCCAGTCTGCGAGCGGCACGACGAGGTTGGGGGCCGGTGTGATCAGTTGTCCGAGCACCGTCAGGCCGCTGATCGTCGACGCCGAAACGCTGCCCGAGGCGCTCACCGCGCCGGCCGCGGCGCTCGCGCGCATCGAGAACGAGTCGACGGTGATCTCACCGCCGAAGAGCGAGACCGCGAGTGCCCCACCACTCGCCTGCGCGCTCGAGGAGACCCCGGGCTGCGCCGTCGCGCTCTGCGTCGCCGAGCCGAGGCGGACGACCGACCCGTCCGGCTCCGGCAGGGCATAGGCGGGAAGCGTCTGGTCCGTGCTCGGAGGCGCCGTGGCGGCGTAGGAGACGCTCGTCGGCAGGCCCGGCTGTGTGACGCGCGAGATGACGACGATCGCGTCCGCCTGCGCATCGGACGGCGCCGCGGGAGCGGCGGCGGCGATCGAGACGACGAGCACGACGAGCAACGGCACGACGAGGAGCGACGCTCGTCTCATCGTCTTCTCCCCGCGGCCAGGCATCCACAAGCTGCCGGGGCCTCTGGCGCGACGGCGCTCACCTGGTTCAGGGTACCGCGCGTGCCGACCGGATCGTGCGCACGATCAGCTGTACCGCCACGACGACGAGCAGGATGCCGAGCAGCCGTCGGAGCACGCCTCCGGGTATCGAGGTGGCGATCTGCACACCAGCCTCGACGCCGACGACTGCGGCAGCGCCGAGGACGAGCGCGGCCCGGCCGCGGAGGTTCCCGTAGCGGTGCTGGCGCCAACTCCCCACCGCCGCCGTCGGCACGACTGCGAGCAACGAAGTCGCTGCCGCCTCGACCTGTCCCAGCCCGAGCATGACGAGCAGCGGTACGAACAGGATCCCGCCGCCGACGCCGAAGAGACCCGCCAGGATCCCCGCCGTGGCGCCGAGGCTGAGCGCGAGGACGACGGTTTCGACGTTCATCCGACGATCAGCCAGACTCCGACGCTCGCGAGCAGACAGGCGAACGCCACGGTGATGGCCCGCCCCGAGAGGCGCTGCTGCAACGACGTCCCGACGATCGTGCCGAGCGTTGCCGGGAGACCGACGAGCAGGGCGTAGGGAACGTCCACCTTGCCCCGCAGCCCATAGAGGACGACGCCTGCGAGCGCCGTGATCACGATCGCCCCGAGCGAGGTGGCGGTCGCCTCACGGGTCGAGAAGCCGCCGGCAAGGAGGAGCAGAGGGACGATCACGATCCCACCGCCGACACCGAAGAGCGAGCTGAAGAGACCCGCTACGAGGCCGATGAGGACGAGGCGGAGCACGCGTCAGAGGTTCGCCGCGGCGCGGCGCAGCACATCCCACGCGAGTGAGACGTCTTCCTCCGTCGTCCGCGCGTTCCCGACGGCAAGGCGGAGGACGAAGCGGCCGTCGAGCCGCGTGTGCGAGAGAAAGATCTCGCCCTCGTCGTTGACGCGCCGCATGATCCGCTCGTTGTCGGCGTCGTTGCCGCCGAAGCGGAAACACACGAGCGAGAAGTGGCGTGGAGCGCAGACCTCCCACCCCGGCTCGTCCTCGACCCACTGCTCGAAGAGGGCCGCGAGGCGGATGTGCTCGCGGATGATCGTCTGGAGGCCTTCACGGCCAAAGCAGCGGAGCGTTGCCCAGAGCTTGAGCGAGCGGAAGCGGCGGCCGAGTGGGGAGGCGTATTCACTCAGGCTGACGACGTCCTCGCTGACCCGGAGGTACTCCGGGACGAGGCTGAACGCGTTGCGTAGCGCATCCGGGCGCCGGCAGAGGAAGACCGAGCAGTCCATCGGAACGAACAGCCATTTGTGTGGGTTGACGCCGATCGAGTCGGCCTGCTCCCAACCGGCGAAGTGGTGCCGCAGCTCCGGGCAGACGGCGGCCGAGCCGGCATAGGCGGCGTCAACGTGCAGCCAGACGTTCTCCGCCGCTGCCCGCTTCGCGATCGCCGCCACCGGGTCGACGGCGGTCGAAGAGGTCGTGCCGACGGTCGCCACCACCGCACACGCATCTGTGAGGTCGAGCGCCTCGGGGCTGATGGCGTGGGACGCGTCGACCGGTGTCGTTCGCACCTCCAGCTCGAGCAGCCGCGCTGCCTTCGTCGTCGAGGAGTGCGTGTGCTCGGAGCAGACGACGACGCGGCGGTCGGGCGAGGCCGTACGTGCCGCCGCGAGCGCGGAGATCAGGCCGGACGAAGCCGTGTCCTCGAGATGGCCGTGGAGCGGCTCCGGCAGCCCGAGCAGCTGCCGCAGCCAGTCGAGCGTGACCTCCTCGAGCTCCTGCAGGACCGGCGAGGCCCGCCAGAGAATCCCAACCTGGTTGAGCGCCGCGATGATCAGCTCGGCGAGGATCCCGGGCTCGGCGGCCGTCGTCGCGAAATAGGCGAAGTAGCGGGGGCTCTGCCAGTGCGTGATCCCCGGCATCAGCACCTCGTCGAGATCGCGCAGGACGGCCGCGAACGGCTCCCCCTGTTCGGGCGGCGTGGCCGGCAGCGCCGCCGCGATCGCCCCGGGAGCAACACGGGCGAGCACGGGGCGTTCGCGCACCGTCTCGAGGTAGTTCGCGACCCAGTCGAGGGCGGCGGCGCCGTCGTCGCGGAAGCTGCTCACAGGGCGGCGATCTCGTCCCAGGAACGGGTGTTCAGAACCTGCGCTTTCGTCAGCCACGCCCGTCGCGCCTGGCCCACGCCGAGCTCGGCATAGGCGAGCGCGGCGACCGAGTGCGCGTCGGTGTCGATCGGGATCCGGACGCCCGCTTCGCCGGCGAGCCTCGCATGGGTGTCGCGCATGTCGAGCCGGTCCGGCTGGCCATTGATCTCGATCGCGGTCCCGGTCTCGACGGCGTGCTCGAAGATCGTCTCGAGATCGAGCTCGGCACCCGGCCGACGCGAGATCCGCCGTCCTGTGAGGTGTCCGATGCAGTCGACATGTGGGTTGTCGATCGCCGCCAGCACCCGCTCGGTCGGGCTGCGCTCGAGCGACGTATGGAGCGAGGCGACGACCCAGTCGAGCTGGGCGAGAAGCTCGTCTTCGACATCGACCACCCCCCTGGCGGTGATGTTCGCCTCGACGCCCCTGAGGACGCGGAACGGCGCCACGCTCGCGTTCACGGCCTCGATCTCCTCCCACTGGCGCTCGAGCCTCCCCTCGCGCAGGTAGTGGGAATGATCCGTGAGGCAGAGAAACTCGTAGCCGCGGGCGGCGGCCGCACGGGCCATCTCCTCGATCGTCGCCTTCCCGTCCGCCGACCAGGTCGAGTGGCAGTGCATCTCGCCACGCAGATCACCGGGCTCGACGAGCTCGGGCAGACCGCCCTCGCGGGCGGCGGCAAGCTCACCGCCGTCCTCGCGCAGCTCCGGCGGGATGAAGGCGTAGCCGAGAAACGCATAGAGCGATGCCTCGTCGGAGAAGGTATGGATCTTTCCGTTCTCGATCTCCGTCACTCCGTACTCGGAGACGGAGAGCCCATCGCGCTGTGCCTGTTCGCGGAGGGCGACGTTGTGGTCCTTCGAGCCCGTGAAGTGCTGCAGCAGGTCGCCATAGCATTCGGGCGGCACGACCCGGAGGTCGAGCCGGATGCCCTCCTTCGAGATCACGGTCGCCTTCGTATCGCCATGGGCGACGACCTCGAGCACCCACGGCAACCCGACGAAATACGCGATCAGCTCGGGGGGGTCGGTCGACGAGGCGATCACGTCGAGGTCGCGGAACGTCTCACGGCGGCGACGCGCGCTGCCTGCCTCGGAGACCTGGGTCGCCGCCGGATGGGCCCGCAGCGTCTCGACCACCTCGCGCACGACGGGAAGCCCCTTCCCGAGCAGCCTCCGCTTCGGCCCCTCCGCAGCCGCGTCGGCCGCGAGCGCCTTCAACACCTTCGCCTCCGTCGTCGGGCCCATGCCAGAGAGCGTCCGTAGCTGTTGCGTCTCGGCAGCCTGCTCGAGGCCCGCGAGCGTGGTGACGCCGAGCTCCCGCCAGATCCGGGCGGCCGTCTTGGGACCGAGTCCCGGCAGCTTCATGAAGGCGGCGACCTCCTCTGGCACCTCGGCACGCCGCTTGGCGAGCGCCGCCATGTCTCCCGTCTCGACGACCTCGACAACCTTTGCCTCGATCGTCTTGCCGATGTCCGGAAGTTCCTTCGCCTTGCCGGCGAGCGCCAGCTCGGCGACCGAGGAGGCTGTGTCCCGGATCCGGGTCGCCGCCCTGCGGTAGGCGGCGATCCGGAACGACTGTTCGCCGAGGATCTCGGAGAGGTCGGCCAGGAGATCGAAGCGCTCGGCGAGATCGTCGTTGCGCGGGAGGGTCACGGCCACGCCTCGATCATAAGCAGGGGCACGTCGCCAGGAGCGGTTCAGGTACGCGCCGTACGATACGGCCGCGATGCGCGCCATGGTCTGCCTGCCGACGTACAACGAGCGCGACAACCTCGAGCCGATGATCCGCGCGCTCGGGGACGTGCTCGACGTCGAACGCGATCGTGTCCTCGTGATCGACGACGGCTCTCCGGACGGCACCGGAGCGATCGCCGACCGGCTGGTTGGGGAGCTCCCCTGGGTGGAGGTGCTCCATCGCGCGGGCAAGGAAGGGCTCGGTCCCGCCTACATCGCCGGCTTCCGGCACGCGCTGGCGGCCGGTGCGGAGCTCGTGCTCGAGGTCGACTGCGACTTCTCGCACGACCCGAAGGACGTACCGCGGCTGATCGCCTCGTGCGAGAGCGGCGCCGACCTGACGCTCGGCTCGCGCTGGGTACCGGGTGGCGGCACCGTGAACTGGGGGCGTGGCCGGACGGTCGTCTCACGCGGTGGCAGCCTCTACGCCCGCACCATCCTCGGGGTGGGGATCCGCGATCTGACCGGCGGCTTCAAGTGCTTCCGGCGGGCCGTCCTCGAGACGATCGACCTCGACGGCATCGCGGCGAAGGGCTACGGCTTCCAGATCGAGACGACCTACCGCGTGCTCAAGGCCGGTTTCCGGGTCGTCGAGGTCCCGATCGTCTTCGTCGACCGACGCGTCGGTGAGTCGAAGATGGACGGCTCGATCGTGCTCGAGGCGATGCTCCAGGTACCGGTGCTCCGCTGGCGCGCGCTCCGCGGCGCTCTCTAGGGCGGCCTTCCCGGCCGTAGAATCGAACGCGTGGACGAGATCTCCGACGCCGGCTTCGACGAGGAGGTACTCGCCAGCCCCGTGCCGGTGATCGTGGAGTTCGGCGCTCCCTGGTGTCGCCCCTGCCGGGCGATCGAGCCCGCGCTCGAGGAGATCGCCGCCGGCGCCCAGGGGCGGCTGCGGCTCGTCAAGGTCGACATCGACACGAATCTCCGCACGCCGTCCCGCTACGGCGTGCTCTCCGTACCGACCGTGATCCTCTTCGTCGGCGGCGAACCCCGGGAGATCCTCGTCGGGGCGCAGAGCAAGAGCAAGCTGGAGCGCACGTTCGCGCCGTACCTCGCCGCGTGAGCCGGCCCTGGGACGCGCTGCTCGCCGGAGAGGAGCTCGCCCACCGAACGACCGAGCCACCGCGCACAGCCCGTGTGGAGCCGCTGCCGGCTTCGCTCGATCCCCGCATCGTGGCTGCACTCGACCAGGCGGGCATCCGCATGCTCTACGCACAGCAGGGGGAGACATGGGAGGCGGTCGGGCGTGGCGAGGACGTGATCGTCACGACGGGAACGGCCTCGGGCAAGTCGCTCGCGTTCAACCTCCCCGTCCTCGACGCGATCGTCCGTGAGCCGGCAACACGGGCGCTCTATCTCTTCCCCACGAAGGCCCTGACCCAGGACCAGGCCCGCGGCCTCGCACGCTTCCGCGTCCCGGGGCTCCAACCGGCGATCTACGACGGCGATACCGAGGTGGAACGGCGAGGCCAGATCCGTCGCACCGCCAATGCCATCCTCACGAACCCGGACATGCTTCACGTCGGGATCCTCCCCAACCACGACCGCTGGGGAGATGTGCTCCACAACCTCCGCTTCGTGATCGTCGACGAGGCCCACGTCTACCGCGGCGTCTTCGGGTCGCACGTCGGCAACGTCCTGCGTCGGCTGCGCCGGCTTGCGCAGGTCTACGGCGCCGACCCCCGGTTCATCCTCGCATCGGCGACGATCGCGAACCCCGGCGAGCTCGCGCTCGCGTTGACGGGCCGGCCGGCGACGGTCGTCGACGTCGACACCTCGGCCCGTGCCGAGCGCGACATCGTGCTCTGGAACCCGGTCCTGCTCGACCCGGAGCTCGGCATCCGCGCCAGCTCGCTCTCGGAGGCGGCCATCCTCCTGGCCGCGCTCGTCTCTGCCGGCCTCCGGACGATCTGCTTCGCCAAGAGCCGCAAGGCGGCCGAGCTGATCCACCGGTTCACCTCCGAGCGCGTCTCCCCTGCGACGGCCGCACGGCTCGCGCCCTACCGGGCCGGGTACACACCCACCCAACGGCGCGAGCTCGAACGGCGGCTGCTGGGGGGCGAGCTGCTCGGTGTCTCCGCGACCGATGCCCTCGAGCTCGGCATCGACATCGGCGAGCTCGACTGTGCGATCTCGGTCGGCTTCCCCGGGACGGTGGCGTCGCTCCGGCAGCAGTGGGGCCGCGCCGGGCGCCGCGAGCACGGGCTCGCAATCCTGATCGCGAGCGAGGACGGCCTCGACCAGTTCTTCATGCGCGAGCCCGACGCCCTCCTCGGCCGCAGCGTCGAGGCGACGCGGCTCGATCCCGCGAACCCACGCATCCTCGACCCGCACGTCTGCGCGGCGGCGTACGAGGGGCCGCTGCGACCCGGCGACGCCGCCACACTCGGGCCGGAGGCGCTCGAGCGGGCGGCCGTCCTGTCCGAGCTCGAGCGCACGCCCGCCGGATACGTCTGGAGCGGCCGCGACTCCCCTGCGGCCCGCTTCTCCCTCCGCTCGGGCACCGAGGACGCGTTTGCGATCGTCGACGCGACGACCGGGGGCGTCCTCGGTCTCGCGGAGCGGGAGCGGGCCTACTCGACCGTGCACGAGGGAGCGGTCTACCTCCACCTGGGCGAGCAGTACCTCGTCCTCCGGCTCGACGAGGTCAGCCGCACCGCGATCGTCGAACCCGCTGCGGTCGACTGGTACACGCAGGTGAAGAAGGACACGAGCATGACGATCGAGGCGACACTCCGACAGGCGCAGGTCGCTCACGTCCACCTCCATTTCGGCCGTGTCTCGGTGACCGAGCAGGTCGTCGCGTACGAGCGCAAGGCAATCCGCGACGGCTCCACGATCGACGTCGTGCCGCTCGTCCTGCCGGAGATGACCTTCCAGACCGAGGCGATCTGGTTCTGCCCGGGTGCGGCCCTGGTCGACGGGCTCACCACCCTGCCGAAGCTCCTCGGAGCGCTCCATGCGGCCGAGCACGCATTGATCTCGCTGCTTCCGATCTGGGCCATGTGCGACCGCTGGGACATCGGCGGCCTCTCGACGAACCTCCACCACCAGACCGCAGAACCGACCGTTTTCGTCTACGACGGGCACGCCGGTGGGATCGGGATCACCGAGCGCGGGTTCGACAACTTCGCCGCCTGGGTTGCCGATACCGCGCACCTCGTCGAGCGTTGCCCCTGCACGAACGGCTGTCCCTCCTGCGTGCAGAGCCCGAAGTGCGGCAACCTCAACGAGATGCTCGACAAGCGTGCCGCGCTGCTGCTGCTCGGCCGCATGCGATCATCGGTCGGGTGAGGCGCGAGGCGGTCGGCGGCACGCTCATCCTCGGCGGAGGCTTCGCCGGGGCGTCCGTGGCCCGGCTGCTCGGGAGGGCCGGCGCAACGGTCGTCTCGCCGCAGAACTCGATGCTCTACACCCCGTTGCTGCCAGAGGCGGCTTCCGGGACACTCGAGCCGCGGCACGTCGTCGTCCCGCTGCGGCAGATGTGCCCGCACGCCGAGCTCGTGCTCGGCGGTGCCACCTCCCTCGATCTGGAAGGGCGGCTGGTCGCGATCGACAGCATCGCGGGACCGCTCGAGCTCCACTACGCGCGGCTCGTGGTGGCGCTCGGCGCCGTCAGCCGCGTCTTTCCCGTGCCGGGCCTGACCGAGCACGGGGTCGGCTTCAAGGATCTCGCAGACGCGATCGCCCTGCGCAACCACGTCCTGCGTCGGCTCGACGCCGCTGTCGCCGGCGGCTCTGTCGCCGAGCTCGGCTTCGTGTTCGTGGGAGCGGGCTACGCGGGCGTCGAGGCGCTCGCCGAGCTCAACGACCTCGCCCAGGCGGCGCTCCGCTACTACCCGAGCCTGAAGGATGTGCAGCAGCGCTGGGTGCTCGTCGACGCGGCAGCCCAGATCCTCACCGAGATCCCCCGTCGTCTCGGCCTCTACGCTGCCGAGCGCTTGCGGCGCCGTGGGATCGAGATCCACGTCGAGACGACGCTCACGTCGTTCGACGGCGAGTTGGCCGTCCTCTCGGACGGGACGGAGATCCCCGCACACACGCTTGTCTGGACGGCGGGCGTGAAGGCGAATCCTCTCCTGCATGAGCTCGGGCTCCCACTCGACGAGCGAGGGCGCGTTCGGGTGGACGAGATGCTCCGCGTGCAGGGGCTCGACGCCGTCTGGTCGCTCGGCGACTGCGCCGCTGTCCCGAATACCGCGACGCCCGGGGCATTCGACCCTCCGACCTGCCAGCACGCATTGCGGCAGGCCCGTCGCCTCGCCGCCAACCTGAAGGGGCCGCCACAGCCGTACGGCTACCGCATGCTCGGCCAGGTCGCCACGCTCGGCCGCTTCAAGGGCATCGCGGACGTCATGGGCGTCAGGGTCGCTGGCTTCCCCGGCTGGTTCATCGCGCGCACCTACCATCTGTACGCCCTGCCGCTCCTGAGCCGGAAGCTGCGTGTCGTCACGGACTGGACCGTGGCCCTGTTCTTCCGGCGCGACATCGCCGAGCTCTCGACGCTCGGACACCCGGCGGGGCTCGAGCCGTGATCGAGACAGCATCCTTGCATCGCCTGCGGCTGCGCACGCCGCGCCTCGAGCTCCGGCTGGGGTCGGAGGTAGAGCTGCAGGAGCTCGGCAGGCTCGCACAGCGCGGCATCCACCCGCCCGAAGAGATGCCGTTCGCCGTCGCCTGGAGCGACGCGATCGGCGAGCCGAACTTCCTCGACAGCTTTGTCTCCTACCACGAGACCCGACTCGCCGCCTGGACGCCCGAGGACTGGCGTCTGAATCTGCTCGTCTGGGCGGACGCGGAGCTCGTCGGAACACAGTCGCTGGCGGCGCGGTCGTTCTCGACGCAACGAACCGTCGCCACCGGTTCCTGGCTCGGTTCCGCGTTTCAGCGGCAGGGATATGGCACCGAGATGCGCGCGGCCGTGCTCGAGCTCGCTTTTCGAGGGCTCGACGCCAACGCCGCCACGTCGGGTTGGCTCGAGGGCAATGCGGCCTCGGCGCGCGTCTCGGAACGGCTTGGCTACCGCGAGACCGGAACCGGTGAGATCGCCCCCCGAGGGACGCCGGTCGTCCACCACGACGTTCGGCTCGAGCGGTCCGACTGGCGAGCGCCGTTCCCGGTCGAGATCGAGGAACTCACACTGCTGCTGCCGCTGTTCGGCATCTCGAGCTAGCCGCCGACCGTCTCGAGCGCCTGGCGCAACGACTGGCGGAGCTTCAGCACCGGTGCGAGGAGGTCGCCGTGGCGCACGACCCTGGCGCGCACCTCGTCGAGCGTGAACGCTGCGGGATCGAGCCGCTCGTCCACCTCGTCCCACGCAAGCGGGGTCGAGACCGGCGCCCCCGGTCGCGGGCGCACCGAGTAGACGCACGCCGTCGTCTTGCCGGCCCCGTTCTGGTTCGCGTCGACGAGGACGCCTTGCCGCTTGCGCTTCGTCCACTCCGTGGTGACGAGGCCGGGATTCGCCCGCCGCAGGGCGTCGGCGACGACCGCGGCAAAATGGCGGGTCGCTTCGAAGCCGTGACGCCGGGAGATCGGCACGAGCACGTGGATGCCGCGCGAACCGCTCGTCTTCGGGAAGCTTTCGAGACCTGCGAGATCGAGCACCTCCTTGACGAGCAGCGCCACCTCGACCACCTCGCCGAAGCCAACCCCGTCGGACGGGTCGAGATCGAACATGACCCAGTCGGGCCGGTCGGGCCGGTCGACCCGTGACGCCCACGCGTTCATGTCGATGCACCCCATGTTCACCATCCACAGGAGCGCCAGGTCGTCGTTCACGAGCGCGTAGTCGATCGACCGACGCTCGCCGCTCCGGGTCGAGGCGGGAAAGGGAGCCCGCGGAATCCACGTCGGCATGTGCCGAGGAGCATCCTTCTGGAAGAAGGACTTCCCCTGCCAGCCGTCGGGAAAGCGCTTCATCGTGAACGGCCTGCCGTGGAGATGCGGGACGAGCACGGGGGCGATGTCGCGGTAGTAGGCGAGGAGGTCGCCCTTGCTGATGCCCTCCTCGGGCCAGAACGGCTTGTCGAGGTTGGAGAGCCGAAGGACTCTGCGTCCTCGCCGGATCTCCTCCGGGATCGGCAGCGGCTCCGCCACCACCTCGCCTGCGGACTTGTCCTCGCGGAGGCCGGCGTAGACGGGAGCACGGAGACGCCCCTCGTGCGTCCACTCGGCGAACTCGATCTCGACCACGACCGTCGGCTCGACCCAGGTCACCTCACCTCGCCGGACACGAGGCATGTGAGGCGCCTCCGGGAACGGGGAGGTCGCTCGCTCGAGCGGTCGGAGCAGTGCCTCCAGCCGGTCGAGCTCGAGATCGCTCAGCCCTGTCCCGACGTTCCCCGCGAAGCGCAGACCGGCGGCGCCGTGGACGCCGAGGACGAGCGCCCCGATTCCCGTGGAGCGACGGCCCTTGCCTCTGGTGAAGCCGGCCACGACCAGCTCCTGGCGTCGCTTCAACTTGAGCTTGCGCCAGTCCGTCGTCCGCCGCCCCGACCGGTAGGGGGCGTCGGTGCGCTTGGCGACGATGCCCTCGAGCCCGTGCTCGCGGGCCGCCTGTTCGAGCGCAGCGCCGTCGTCGAAGGACGGAGTGACGAGGACACCCTCGACACCCGGGTCGATCAACTGCCCGAGCAGCTCGCGCCGCTCCCGGTAGCTGCAGTCAGAGACGGTCTGGCCGTCCCGCTCGAGCACGTCGAAGACGACGTAGACGAGCGTTCCCGTTCGCTGCTGGAGAAGCCCGAACCCTGAGCGGCCCTGGTCGTCGAGCGCACAGACCTCGCCATCCACGACCGCGTTCCGCTCTCGCACGGCCTGGGCCAGTGACCGTGCCACTTCCGGAAAGCGGTTCGTGAGGTCGTTGCCGTTCCTGCTGACGAGCCTGGCTTCGCCTCCGGCGACGAAGGCGATGGCCCGGTAACCGTCCCATTTCGGCTCGAAGGCCCAGCCCTGGCCGGTCGGGAGGCGGTCGGTCGCGGTCGCGAGCATGGGGGCGTACACAGGCCCGAGCGCCTCTGCCGACGACCCGTCCTCGCACGGTTGCATCGCCGCATCATCGTCCATCTCACAGGACGGCAGGAGCCACACACCAGATAGCCGTTCGTTAACACGGTCCTCACAAAGGATCGAAACATCCTGCAAAGCCGCGAAGTCATTGCCGGGGAAAAGCCTGTGGAAAGTGTGGATCGGTCTCTGGCGGCGGCGTGACCGCATTTACGGAACGCTCACCTCGCGATAACGGAATGCCCTGCCTCGGAGGAGTAGTTCTGGTGGGCACAGTCGTCGACACAGGAGGATGAACATGATCGTGGACTCGAAACGGGGTCGCCTCGCCACGGCGGCCCTGATCGCCGTCGCGGCACTCGCAATCGGCGCTCTCTTCGGGGCGGCCGACAACGGCGACGCCGCAAGCGCGTCGAAACCGTCGAACCTGACCCCGCCGACCATCTCCGGTAAGACCAGCGAGGGCTCGACCCTGACGGCGGGGAACGGCACCTGGGACGGCACGACGCCGCTCACGTTCGCTTACACCTGGAGTCGTTGCGACGAGAGTGGTGGCAGTTGCGCGGCGATCAGCGGCGCGACCGCTTCGACCTACGTGCTCAAGCACGTCGATGCAGGCGCCACGCTCCGCGTCACCGTCAAGGCGACGAACGGCGAAGGGTCGGCCGAGTCGACGTCCGTGCCGACCGCGGTCGTCTCCGCCGCTCCGACGCCACCCACACCGGCACCGACCGGCTGTCCCGGCGGCAACGGCACGATCGCGATCGGCGACGTCAGCGCGCCCGCCCGGCTCGCACTCGACGGTCAGTCGATCACGCCCGGCGTCGTCACCCCGTCGTCCTCGTCGATCCAGGTCCGCTTCCGCGTCACGGCGTGCGGGGGACGGCCGGTGCAGGGAGCGCTCCTCTACGCGACGGCCGTTCCGTACAACCAGTACACCGTGCCTGCCGAGGAGCCGACGGGCGCCGACGGGACGGCGACGCTGACGATGACGCAGCTGCGCGGCTTCCCGGCCGCTCGCCAGCAGCAGCTCCTCGTCGTCTTCGCCCGTGCCCGCAAGGCGGGTGAGCCGATCAACGGCGGGATCTCGAGCCGGCGGCTCGTCTCCTTCCCCGTCTCGCTCCACTAGCTCGCGCGGTGAGGTGGGTCGGGGCAATGCCCGCCCCGACCCACCTACACGAAGACGCCCATCGAGCGGAACTTCGCGCGGCGAGCCCGGCGCAGATCCGCCGCCTCCATCGCCTCGATCTCCACCAGGTGCGCGACAACGGCATCGCGAAGCAACTCCGCGGCGGCGTCGGAATCGGTGTGAGCGCCGCCGGCGGGCTCGGGAACGATCCCTTCGATCACGCCGAGGTCGAGACAGTGAGCCGCGTCGAGGCGGAACGCCGACGCCGCCTTCTTCGCCTGCGATGCATCGCGCCAGAGAATGGCCGCGCAGCCCTCGGGTGAGATGACCGAGTAGATCGCGTTCTCCTGCATCAGCACCCGGTCGGCGACGGCGATCGCGACGGCACCGCCCGAGCCACCCTCGCCGATCACGACGGAGATCGTGGGGACATCGAGCCGCGCCATCACCGCCTGCGACCGCGCGATGGCGCCGCCCTGGCCGTGCTGTTCGGCGGCGACGCCCGGGTAGGCGCCCGGCGTGTCGACGAGCGTGAGCAGCGGGAAGCCGTGCCGGTTCGCAAGCTCCATCACCCGCATCGCCTTCCGGTATCCCTCCGGGTAGGCCATGCCGAAGTTCCGGCGTGTCCGCTGCTTCAGGTCGCGCCCCTTCTGGTGGCCGATCAGCGCGACCGTACGGCCCTCCAGCCTGCCGATGCCGGTCACGATCGCCTGGTCGTCCATCCGCCCGCGATCGCCGTGCAGCTCGAAGAAGTCGTCGAGGATCCGCTCGACGTAGTCGAGCGTGTAGGGCCGCTCCTGATGCCGCGCGAGCTCGACACGCTTCCAGATCTCCTCGTCGGAGGTGTCCTCTTCGAGACGCTCGAGTTGTCGCTGCAGGCGCTCCAGTTCGGCGGAGAGCCTCGTGCCCCGGAGGAGCTTGACGCCGCTCAGCTTGGCCAGGCGGTCGCGGAGGCCGAGCTCCGCCTCGGTCGTCACGCGGGCCTCGCGAACAGTCGCAGCAGCTGCCCCAGCACAGGGCGAAGCTCCTGCCTGGGGACGATCCGGTCGATGTGGCCGAAACGGAGATTCGACTCCGCGAGACCGAAGTCGTCCGGCAGCTTCTCGCGGGTGGTCTGCGCGACGACGCGCGGACCCGCAAACGACATCAGCGCGCCCGGCTCCGCGAGCAGCACGTCTCCGAGCGAGGCGAAGCTGGCCAGCAACCCGCCCGTTGTCGGGTGGGTGAGGACCGAGAACATGACGCCGCCGCTCTCCTGCAGCTCCTCGAGCGCGACGATGGTCTTCGGAAGCTGCATCAGCGCCAGGATTCCCTCCTGCATCCGCGCCCCGCCCGACGAAGAGACCGAGACGAGCGGCAGCTGCTCTGCGACGGCGTGCTCGCAGGCGCGGGCGAACTTCTCGCCCACGACGCTCCCCATCGAACCTCCCATGAACGAGAAGTCCATCACCGCGAGCCGGCAGGGATGCGACTCGATCAACGCCGAGCCCGTGATCATCGCGTCGCCGAGTCCCGTCGTCACCTCTGCCTCGGCCAGTCGCTCCGTGTAGGGCTTCAGGTCGAAGAACTCGAGTGGGTCGCCCGATCGCAGCGACGTCTCATCCTCGACGAACGTGCCCCCGTCGGCCAACTGCTCGATGCGCTCACGCCCCCTGACAGGAAAGTGGTGTCCGCACTGCGGGCAGACACGCAGGTGAGCACGGAGCTCGTCGTCCCGGTAGTGCGAGCCGCAGCCCGGACAGGTGTTCGGATGCTTCGCGGTTCCCTCGTCGAGGCTCGCCCGCTTGTGCTCGATCGAGACGTCGATCTTGTCGGTGGCGGACATCTGCGCCATCTTAGACCCGGCCCTCGCGACGAGGGTTGCAGCCCTGATAGGGCCCGTGGAGCCTCGCTCGGCTCAGCCCGCGGGACGCAGGACCTTGCGCCAGACATCGGCCCGCCAGAGCACACGCATCCCCGCGCGCTCGTAGAGCCGGGTGGCGCCGCTCGGGTTCTCGCTGTCGACGCCGAGCGCGACGACTGTCTCGCCAAGCTCGGCAAAGCGCCTGAACCCCTCCTGCAGAAGCGCCGCTCCGATCCCCCGCCGTCGCCACGCCGGACGAACGGCAAGTGTCCCGATCCAGCCCCAGTCGCCCATCCGCTTCGGGTAGTTGAGCGATACGGCTGCGAGCTCATCGCCGTCCCAGGCGAGCAGGAAGAGCTCGGGGTCGAAGCGCTCGACGCCGAAGACCCGCTGCGACCACGCCCGAAAATCACGTCGCTCGTAACCCCACTCGTCGACGAATGCTTCGTCGACGGTCGCCTGCAGCACCGCCCCGTCGCGGGCGACGTCGAGCGGCCTCAACTCGATCCCGTCGGGCCAGGTGGGCTCCGGCAGATCGGAGGGGAGATCGATCGCCATCCGGTAGAAGGTCCGCGCGTGGCGGTAACCACGGCCGGAGAAGAGCATCGGTGCTCGTGCGTCACCAACGAGATGCCCCACCTCGATCCTGACCTCCTCCGCTTCGACGCCGTCGGTCAGCTCGAGCGCACGCGCCTCCGCAACGACGAGGAGCGTGTTCCCTACCCCGCGTCCGGTCAGCTCCGGGTGGACGTAGCCGTCGGCGAGTACCCGGCCGCCCAGCACGTCGTAGACGGACATGACGCCGGCGAGACGACCGTCTATCACCGCGAGCCAGGCGTTCTGCTCCAGGTCGAGATCGTGCCACTCCTCACGCAACTCGCTCTCGGTCCAGTCGCTGCCCCCGTAGACTGCACGGTCGGACGCCTGTAAGAGGGCGAGCGTCTCGTCGATGTCCTTGGTCGGGTCGGGTCGGCGGAGTTCCACGGGCCGACCAGTCTAGATGGTTGATCGGTTAATCGGTGTAGGCGGCGAGTTCGCGGCTTGGCAGGCC
>CAZOMP010000008.1:0-155960 GCA_964581085.1 uncultured Gaiellales bacterium
TCCCTACGGTCCCTCGTCCCGCCACAGCCGCGGCGGAACGGAATCACTCATCTAGTGCAGCACTAGTCCTCGCCGTCGGCCGTCGGCTCACCCGTGTCGTCGAGGGACTCCTCCTCGGGCATGTCTTCCGTGGGCTCGGCAGCGGTCGGGCCGTCGGAGGTCGCTCGCACGAGATCGGTGTCGTCGTCGTCCGAGCCGACGACCGGTGCCAGGGTGGAGACCGTCTCGCCGTCACGCAACCGCGTCACGATGACACCCTGGGTGGCCCGTCCCGAGCGCTTGATCCCGTCGACCGCCATGCGAATCACGGTGCCGGCGTCGGAGACGAGCATCACCTGGTAGCCCTCGCGTACGATCCGGGCGCCGACGAGGTAGCCCTTGCCCTCGACGAGCTGGGCGGTCTTGACGCCCATCGTGCCGCGGCCCTTGACCGGATAGTCGGCGACGCGGGTTCGCTTGCCCCAGCCGTTCTCGGTCACGACGAGCAGGTCGGCGTCGTCGGAGGCGATGTCGACGGAGATCACCTCGTCCTTCCCCCTGAGCTTCATCCCGGCGACGCCCGAAGCGGGCCGGCCCATCGGTCGGACGTCGCGCTCGTGGAAGCGGACCGCCTGGCCGAGGCGCGAGACCAGCAAGATGTCGTCGTCACCGTCGGAGAGCCGGACGCCGACGAGCTCGTCGCCCTCGCGCATCTTCAGAGCGATGATCCCGTCGGCTCTGAGCGGCGTGTTGTACTCGAGGAACTCCGTCTTCTTGACGACCCCCTTCCTCGTCGCGAAGACGAGGTACTTCGACTCCTTGTAGTCGCGGGTCGCGATCACGGCCCGGACGAGCTCGTCCTGGCGGAACGGCAGCAGGTTCACGATCGCGCGGCCCTTGGACTGGCGCGAGCCGAGCGGCAGCTCGTGCACCTTGAGCCGGTACACCTTGCCGACGCTCGTGAAGAAGAGGATGTAGTCGTGCGTGGAGGCGACGAAGAGGTGCTCGATGTAGTCGTCCTCCTTCATCTCCATCCCCATCACGCCGATCCCGCCCCGGCGCTGCTGGCGGTAGGTGGATACCGGCAGGCGCTTGATGTAGCCGGACCGCGTGATCGCGATCACCATGTCCTCCTCGGCGATCATGTCCTCGAGCTCGAGCGAGTCCTCGCCCAGCACGATCTCGGTACGGCGCTCGTCGCCGCGCGCGTAGACCTGCTTGACCTCAAGCAGCTCCTCGCGGATGAGGGCGTCGATCCGGGCCGGGTCGCCGAGGATGGCGCGCAGCTCGGCGATCCGCTCCTGCAGGTCGGCGTACTCGGCCTCGATCTCCTTGCGGGCGAGACCGGTGAGCCGCGCCAGACGGAGGTCGAGAATCGCCTGTGCCTGGTCCTCGGCGAGGCCGAACTGTTCCATCAGACCCGTCCTGGCGGCTTCGGTGTCCTCGCTGCCCCGGATCAACGCGATCACGGCGTCGAGGTTGTCGAGCGCGATCAGGTACCCCTGAAGGATCCGCGCCCGCTTCTCGTTCTGGCGCAGCTCGTACTTGGAACGACGGGTGACGACCTCGCGCTGGAAGTCGAGGTAGTGGCGGACGAGCTCGAGCAGCGACATCGTGCGCGGCACCCCGTCGGCGAGGGCGACGGCGTTGTAGCCGAACGTCGACTGCAGCGGGGTGTGCTTGAAGAGCTTGTTGAGGACGACGTTCGGGATCGCGTCGCGCTTGAGCTCGATCTGGACGCGCATGCCGGAGCGGTCGGAGTGGTCTGCTAGGTCGGAGACCTCGGTGATCACCTTCTCGTTCACGAGGTCGGCGATCTTCTTGATGATCCCCGTGTCGCCGCCCTTCTTGACCCCGTAGGGCAGCTCGGTGACGACGATCGCGCTCTTGCCGCCACGAAGCTCCTCGACGTGGGCCCGGGCCCGCATCACGATCCGGCCGCGGCCGGTGCGGTAGGCGTCGCGGATGCCCGCGCGACCGACGACGATGCCGCCCGTCGGAAAGTCGGGGCCGTGGAGGTGCTTCATCAGATCGTCGGCGTTCGCGTCGGGCTTGTCGATCAACTGGACGACCGCGTCGATCGCCTCGCCGAGGTTGTGCGGCGGCATGTTCGTCGCCATGCCGACCGCGATCCCTGTCGAGCCGTTGACGAGCAGGTTCGGGAAGCGCGACGGCAGCACCTGCGGCTCGCGACGGGACTCGTCGTAGTTCGGCCCGAAGTCGACCGTGTCCATGTCGATGTCGCGCAGCATCTCGGTCGCTATCCGGGTCAGCCGGCACTCGGTGTAGCGCATCGCAGCCGGCGGGTCGTCGTCGAGGGAGCCGAAGTTGCCCTGGCCGTCGACGAGCGGGTAGCGCAACGAGAACGGCTGCGCCATCCGTACGAGCGTGTCGTAGATCGGCTGGTCGCCGTGGGGGTGATAGCGCCCCATCACGTCGCCGACGATCGAGGCCGATTTCTTGTAGGGCCGGTTGGGCTGCATACCGGCGTCGTGCATGCCCCAGAGCACGCGCCGGTGCACGGGCTTGAAGCCGTCGCGTACGTCCGGTAGCGCCCGGCTGACGATGACCGACATCGCGTAGTCCAGGAAGCTCGAGCGCATCTCCAGCTCGAGCTCGCGAGGCTCGACGCGGCCGGCCCCGAGCGGCTCGATCGTCTCAGACATCGAGGAACTTCACATCTTTCGCGTTCTGCTCGATGAAGACGCGGCGCGGTTCCACCTGGTCGCCCATCAGCATCGAGAACACCTGGTCGGCCGCTGCCGCGTCGTCCACCTCGACCTGGAGCAGCATGCGACGGGCCGGATCCATCGTCGTCTCCCACAGCTGCTCGGGATTCATCTCGCCGAGACCCTTGAAACGGCTGATCTGCATCCCTTCCTTGGCGAGCTCGAGCGACTCGTGCCGGAGCCCCGCGAACGTCCCGGCCGTCGTCGACTTCTTGCCGTAGGACAGCGCGAAGTCGGGCAGTCCGACGATCTCGATCAGCTTGGCATACGCCCGTTTCAGGCTCGCGTAGGACGGAGAGCCGAAGAGCCCGGTCGGCAGCTCGAGGTGGGTCGCAGCGCTCGTCTCCGTCTCGACGATCCGCACCCCGATCCTGTCTTCGAGCCGCTCGGTCACCGAGAGCTCGAAGCCGTTCGCGGGAATAGCGGCGATCGCCTGCTCGGCGTCGTCGGCCGTGGTTGCATCCGTCTCGACGAGCCGGTGCGCGATCACGAACTGGGCCGCGGACGGGAATTCGCTCTCGAGCTTCTTCTGCCAGGACTCGAGCTCGGCGAGCGCCGCCACGAACTTCTTGTAGCGGGCCTCCGTCAGCTGGACGGCGTTGCCGTCCCGATCCGAGATCGCGATGTCCTTGACGCGCTCGCGGACGAGCAGATCCTCGAGCTGGCTGTCCTTTTCGAAGTAGAGCTCCTGGTTGCCGAGCTTCACGTGGTAGAGCGGCGGTACGGCGATGTAGACATGGCCGCGCTCGACGAGCTCGCGCATGGTGCGGTAGATGAAGGTCAGGATCAGCGTCCGGATGTGCGCACCGTCGACATCGGCATCGGTCATCACGATGACGCGGCCGTAGCGGAGGTTCTCGATCGTGAACTCGTCGCCGAAGCCGGTACCGATCGCGGTGATCATCGCCTGGATCTCGTTGTTCGAGAGGACCTTGTTGATCCGGTTCTTCTCGCTGTTGATGATCTTCCCGCGCAGCGGCAGGATCGCCTGGTAGGTGCGGTCGCGGGCCTGCTTGGCAGACCCGCCGGCGCTGTCGCCCTCGACGATGTAGAGCTCGCAGAGGTCTGCTTCCTTCAACGAGCAGTCCGCGAGCTTGCCGGGCAGCGACGAGTTCTCGAGCGCGCTCTTGCGCCGCGTCAGCTCACGCGCCTTGCGGGCCGCCTGGCGGGCACGGGCAGCCGAGACGGCCTTCGTGATGATCTGGCGTGCGTCGGCGGGGTTCTCCTCGAGGAACTCGGCCAGCTTCTGGTTGACGGTCTGCTCGACGAGGCCGCGCACCCAGGGGTTGCCGAGCTTCGTCTTCGTCTGACCCTCGAACTGGGGGTCGCGCAGCTTCACGGAGATGACGGTCGCGAGCCCCTCGCGCACGTCCTCGCCCTCGAGGTTGTCCTCCTTCTCCTTCAGGAGCCCCTTGTCCCGAGCGTACTTGTTGAGCGTGCCCGTCAGGGCAGCGCGGAAGCCGGAGAGGTGGGAGCCACCCTCCGTCGTGTTGATGTTGTTCGCGAAGGTGAAGATCGACTCGACGTACGAGGTGTTCCACTGCATCGCCACCTCCACGTTGCCGAGCTCGTTCTCGCCCTCGAAGTAGACGACGTGCTTGTGCACCGGGTCCTTCGATTCGTTGATGAACGCAACGAAGTCACGGATGCCGCCCTCGTAGTGGAACTCCTGTGTCGTCCCGGCAGGCCGCTCGTCGCGCAGCACGATCTTCAGCGCGCGCGTGAGGAAGGCCGTCTCTCGCAGACGCTGCGCGAGAGTCGAGGTGGAGAACTCCGTCTCCTCGAAGATCTCCTTGTCGGGCAGGAAGGAGATCGAGGTGCCGTTCCCCTCGGCCGGCCCGACCTCCTCCATGTCGCCCTGCGGCACGCCGCGAGCGAACTCCTGCCGGTAGAGCATGCCGTCGCGACGCACCTCGGCCACGAGCCATTCCGAGAGCGCGTTCACGACGGAGACGCCTACGCCATGGAGACCGCCCGAGACCTTGTAGCCGTCGCCACCGAACTTGCCACCGGCATGAAGCTTCGTCAGCACGACCGTCAACGCCGGAAGTCCCTGTTCCTCGATCGTGTCGACGGGGATCCCGGCGCCCGCATCGACGACGGTGACGGAATCGTCCGGGTGGATGGTGACGTCGACGAGGTCGTTGCGGCCCGCCAGAGCCTCGTCGACGGCGTTGTCGACGACCTCGTAGACGAGGTGATGGAGCCCGCGGGGCCCGGTCGTGCCGATGTACATCCCGGGCCGCAGCCGCACCGGCTCGAGGCCCTCGAGGACCGTGATGTCCTTTGCGGTGTAATCCGTCTCGGTCACGCTCTCCAGATCACCTCTCTCAACAAGAAAAGCCCTGCAAATAGGGCTTTTCGTGGTCTATGCAAGTCTATCAGAAACGGTGGTCGTCAGGCGCGTCTGGCGAGGCTCGCGGCGGCTGCTCTGGCGATTGTCTCCCGGAGCTCTGCGTCGCTCATCGACGCCGTCAACCGGCCCGCCAGCTCCCTCGTCTTCTCGTCTGCGGACGCGGGCGCTGCGGTCTCAGGCGGGCCTGTGGCCGGGGGCTCCGGGACCGGTCCCGGAGCGAAGGTGATCGCGGTCGGAGCGGCAGCACCCGCGGCAGTCCGGAGCTTCTCCAGCACGTCGTCGGCGAGGAGTCCGAGCTCGAAGGCCCAGGTCGACGACGACGTCGCCACGTGCAGCGTCCCGTCGCGGGCGATCCGAAGCGGCCAGGCCGCACGGGCGATCGCGGCACCCACAGCATGGGGCCAGACGCGCGTGATCTCCGCGAGCGCACCGACATCGGGGACTCCGGCCGCGTGCAGGGTGCCACGGATCGTGCCGTCCAGGCGTTCCATTCAAACGACCTCGGCCCGGCCGGGCGTGATGCGGATCAACTGCGCCGGTGCGAGCGGCAGCGCCTCGCTGCCCGTCGCCGTCACGATCGTCTGGCCCACGCTTCCGATTCTCTCACTGAGGACGCGGCGGCGGCCGAGATCGAGCTCCGACAGCGCGTCGTCGAGGAGCAGCAGGGGCGGCACGCGGCGGCGGGCGGCGAGCAGCTCCGCCTCGGCGAGCAGGAGCGCGAGGACAGCGAGCCGCTGCTCTCCCTGGGAGCCGAAGGTGCGAAGTTCGCGGTCGCCGGCGCGGATCGTGATCTCGTCGAGATGCGGGCCGGCGCCGGTCGTCCCCCGTTCGAGATCGCGATCCAGTCTCGCGTCGAGCAGCGTGATCGTCGGCGGCTCCCCGTCGTAGCCGAGTGACGCATCCGGGAGTCCGAGCTCGTCCGCACGAGTCGCGAACACCGGAGTGACGAGCTCGAGCACATCTCGGCGGGTCGCCGTCAGCATCGCCCCGAGATCTGCCACCTGTGCCGTCCAGGGGGCGAGGACATCCTTGCTCGAGAGTCCGAGCGCCACGCGGCGCAATGCCGCATTGCGCTGCCCGACCGCTGCCGCGTAGTCCATCGGGATCTGAGCCCTGGCGGGGTAGAGCCGCGTCAACATCCGGTCGAAGTACGCACGTCGCGCTGCCGGGCCGCCCTTCACGACCACGAGGCGATCGGGAGTGAAGACGAGTGTGGCGAGCTCCGTCCGCAACTGCTCCGCCGAGCGAAGCACGGCGCCGTCGAGACGAGCCTGTCGCGGGGTCGTCGTTGCAAGCGTGACGGAGACCTCGACCGGGACCTCTCCCCGGTAACCGCGCAACGCGATCCGGGCAGAGTCCGCTCCCCGCCGGATCAGCTGGGCCTCCGAGCGTGTTCTCGGCGAGAACCCCTGCGTCGCCACGTGCAGCGACTCGAGCAGGTTCGTCTTGCCGGCACCGTTCCCGCCGGTCACGAGCACGAGGCCCGGCTGGAGCCCGAGCTCCAGGCCGGCGTACGACCGGAAGTCGCGGAGCGTGACCTCCGAGACGATCAGCCGGCAAGCCTGATCGGCATGATCAGGTACCAGAAGGAGTCGTCGTCGGTGGCCGTGATCAGGCCGGGCCGCAGGGGGTTGATCAACTTCAGGCGCACGGTGTCGCCGGCGATCGAGTCGATCCCGTCGGCGAGGAACTCCGCGTTGAACCCGATCTCGAGTGGATCGCCGGTGTAGGCGACCGGCAGCGACTCGACCGTCTCGCCGACATCCTGGCTCTGCGCTGAGATCGTCAGCTCGCCGTCCGCAAAGCGCAGCCGCAAGGGAGCGTTCCGGAGTGCCAGCACGCCGGCACGACGTACGACGTCGCGGAGCTCACTCCGAGGCAGGTCGATCTCCGCCTCGAAGGCGTCCGGCAGCAGTCGCCCGACGTCCGGGAACTGACCGTCGATCCGGCGTGTCGTCAACCACGTGTCACCGGCGCCGAAGACGACGGTGTTCTCGCTCACCCCGAGCGAGATCGTCTCGGTGCCACTCGCGATCCGGCCCAGCTCGGTGAGTGCGCGGGCGGGGATGATCGCCTCGAGATCTGGTCCTGCCTGCTCGAGTGGGGTCGACTTGAACGAGAGCCTGTACGAATCCGTTGCCGCCATCGTGAGGCGCGAGGCCTCGAAGCGGACGAGGATCCCGGTCAGCACCGGCCGCGATTCGTCCTTCGAGGCCGAGCGCGAGACACGGTCGACCGTCTCCAGCAGCGAGGCGGTCTCGATCGTGTGCGGCGCGAGATCGATGGCCGGCAGTCGGGGGAAGTCCTCGGCCGAGAACACGTTCAGCTTGCCCGCGTAGCTGCCACACGAGATCCGGACGATGCCGTCCTCGGGGCGATAGGCGATCGTGACCTCACTGGCCGGCAGGAGGCGGACCAGATCGACGAGCAGCTTCCCGGGCACGACGACGGAGCTGTCGCCCTCGACGCGGGCCGGTAGCGTCGTCCGTAGCGAGAGCTCCATGTCGGTGGCAGCCAGGTTCAAGCCTCCCTCGGTGGGCTGAAGGAGGACGCCGGAGAGCACCTGCACCGAACCGCGCGACGAGACGACGCGCGACACCACCCCGAGCGTCGCAGCGAGCTCGTCCCGGTCGCAGGTCACGCTGAGCCCTGTTCCCACCGCGATGTCTATGTCCGTCATGATTGAAATCCTCTTGTCGTAGTACATAGAGAGTGTGAATGACGGGGAGGACGACTCCAAACGGCGTCGTCAAGCCGTTTCCGGCTGTGGGACCAGACGTGGATCTTCGAGACGGGTCCCACAGAGACACTGACTGTCTGCGCGAGATCCACAGATCAGCCGGCCTGCTTGATCCGGGCTGTGAGGTCCTGGACGAGGTTGTACACAGATCTGTCCTCAGAGATGAGCCGTGTGATCTTGGTCGTCGCGTGGATCACGGTGGTGTGATCACGACCGCCGAACTCCTTGCCGATCTTGGGTAACGACGCGTCCGTGAGCTCGCGGGAGAGGTACATCGCGACCTGTCTCGGGTAGGCAACCGCCTGCGAGCGGCGAGGGCTGCAGAGCTCGGTGACGGAGAGCCCGAAGCGGTCCGAGACGGCCTCCTGGATCCGGACGATCGTGACCGCGGGCACGGGTTCGCCATGGGGGAAGAGATCCCGTAGCACCTGTTCGGCCAATTCGACCGTGAGCGGCAGCCCGGTCAGCGACGAGAACGCGACGACACGCGTCAGAGCTCCTTCGAGCTCGCGAATGTTCGTCGAGACGCGGCCGGCGATGAACGTCAACACCTCCGGGTCCTCGACCGCGATCCGATCGGTCGTCACCTTCTTGCGCAGAATCGCGATTCGCGTCTCGAGATCGGGCGGCTGGATGTCGGTGATCAGACCCCATTCGAACCGTGAGCGCAGTCGCTCCTCGAGCGTCGCGATCTCCTTCGGCGGCCGGTCGGACGAGATCACGATCTGACGGCCGGCCTCGTAGAGCGAGTTGAAGGTGTGGAAGAACTCCTCCTGGATCCGCTCCTTGCCTTCGAAGAACTGGATGTCGTCGACGAGGAGGACGTCATACGTGCGGTAGCGCTGCTTGAAACCCTCGATCCGTTTGTCGCGGAGCGAGTTGATGAAATCGTTCATGAACGTCTCGCTCGTGACATAGCGCGTGGAGGCGTGCTTCGTGTGTGCGCTCACGTACTGGGCGATCGCCTGGAGCAGGTGCGTCTTGCCGAGGCCGGTGCCGCCGTAGATGAAGAGCGGGTTGTACGCCTGCGCCGGTGCTTCCGCGACCGCGAGCGCGGCCGCATGGGCGAACCGGTTCGACGAGCCGATCACGAAGAGATCGAAGGTGTACTTCGGGATCGGCGTTCCGGCCCGCTCGCGGTGTCCTGCGGTCAGCGTGGAATCGGTCGGCCCGGCCTCGCCCCCGCCGTCGGCCTGCAGCGGCTCGACTTCGAGCACGGCGACCGTGACCCGGATCTCCCGAGCGAGTGCATCGCGGGCGGCCGCCTTCACGAAGCCGAGGAAGTGACCCTCGATCCACTCCCGGGTGAAGTTGTTCGGGACGAGCAGCGTAAAGGTGTCGTCCGTCAGCTCGCCGGCGGCCGCTTCGCCGAACCAGGTCGAGTAGGTGGTCTCGTTGAGTGCCTCACGGAGCCGACCCGAGACCTCGTCCCAGAGTCGTTCGGCGGTCGGCTCGATGTCGTGGTCCACCCTTCGGGGGCTCCTCTCAGCGGGTCGCAGGGAGGGCGAGCATAGCACCGTCGAAGAGCACGCTCAATCGCCCCCACTCCCGCCGGCTACCCGAAAGAAAGCCGTGATATGCAGGTATTTTCCGAAGTCCACACCGGTTTCCACATCTGTGGAAAGGAGGTCGAACACCCCTGGTCGGACAGCGGCCAGCCCGCTCCGTGCAGCACCTTTAGCGCCGCCCCACCGGTCGGCGACTTGTGGATAAGTCTACGCCGGAGGACCTCGTCTATACTGACGCCCCGCGTCGCGCGAGCGGCCACGACCTGCCTACCCGAGAGAGCACTCAGTGAAACGCACGTACCAGCCCAACGTCCGTCGCCGGAAGCGCAAGCACGGCTTCCGCTCCCGGATGTCCACCCGCGCCGGCCAGGCGATTCTCAAGCGCCGCCGTGCCAAGGGGCGCAAGCGCCTCTCCGCCTGAGCGCTCGCGTCCCGTGGAGCGCCGGTCCCGCCTGTCCCGATCGAAGGACTTCGACGCCGTCTATCGGCAGGGGCGCTCCGTCTCGACCCGGTATCTGACCCTGCACTGGTTTCCCCGCGCCGACGACCCCACCGGTGAGCCGCGCCTTGGCCTTGCGGTACCGAAGTCGGTCGGCAACGCCGTTGCTCGCAACCGGCTCAAGCGGCAGCTGCGTGAAACCTGGCAGGAGCTCGAGGCCGGCGTGCCCCGGGGTCGCGACTACGTCCTGGCCGCCCGCGCAGGCGTCGCCGAGCCTGCGGACACGCGCGGACACGCCTGGCTCGTGGAACAGGTGACCGAGGCGCTCGCCAAGGCGACCGCGTGAAATACCTCGGCATCGGCCTCGTCCAGCTGTGGCGGCACACGTTCGGCCTCCTGACGCCCGCTGGCACGTGCAAGTACCACCCGAGCTGCTCCCAGTACGCCCTCGATGCGTTCCGGATCCACGGTCTCCTGAAGGGCGGCGTCTTCGCGACCTGGAGGCTCCTCCGCTGTAACCCGTGGAGCCACGGCGGCGTCGACCGGGCCGAGGACGCCCACTTCGGCCGCCGGCGATCGAATGAGGAGCGGCCGGCATGATCCAGCACGGCCTCGGGATGCTGCAGGTCCTCGGGTTCTCGAACCCGCTCCATCCGCTCGAGGATCTGCTGCGGCACATCCTGATCTGGTTCCACACGAGCGTCGGGCTCACCTGGGCCTGGTCGATCGCAGCCCTGACGGTGGCGGTACGGATCCTGCTCGTGCCGATCACGGTCAGGCAGATCCACTCGATGCAGAGCCTGCAGGCGCATGCGCCGGAGATGAAGGCGATCCAGCAGAAGTGGAAGCACGACAAGCAGCGCCAGAACGAGGAGCTGATGGCGTTCTACCGGGAGAACAAGATCAACCCGGCCGCGTCGTGCCTTCCGATCGTGCTCCAGATCCCGATCTTCATCTCACTGTTCTACGTCCTACGCCACTTCGACGAGAAGACGCTGCCGCTGTATCCGCACAGCTCGGTCGACTGGCTCGGCCTCGTCGACATCACCCAGCCGGTGAAGGACAGCTGGGGCCCGCTGCTCCTGCTCATCTACGTCGCCAGCCAGCTCTCCTCGAGCTACTTCATGTCGAGCACGATGCAGGGCGCACAGCGGGTGCTGATGATGGTGCTACCGGTTGTCTTCGTCCCCTTCATCCTCAAGTTCCCGGCCGGCCTGATGATCTACTGGCTGACGACGAACCTGTGGACGACGGGTCAGGGGATCGTGACCCGGCGGATGATGCCAAAGCCGCAGGCGCCGGAGAAGCGGTCCTCACGAACCCCGGCCAAGGAGGAACCGGCTCCCGTGTCGGGGAACGGTTCGGGGTCGTCGGGCAAGAAGTCGGCGGCTTCCACACAGGCTGCCGCTTCCACCCGCAAGCCGGTTGCGGGCCCACCTCGCCGCGTGAAGAAGAAGCGTGGCGGCGGGGGCTCTCGGCGGTGAGCGCCGAGATCTCCGTCGAGGCGACGGGCGAGACGGTCGGGGAGGCAAAATGGAGCGCTCTACGTGAGCTCGAGCGCCGCGTTCCAGCTCTCGATCGGGAAGCCGTTCGCTTCCAGGTCGTCAGCGAAGGCGAACGCGGACTGCTCGGCGTCGGCTACATGCCCGCGCTCGTCGTCGCCTCGGTCGCTGCGGCGACCGCTCAGACCGAAGCGGTTGGCGCCGACGACGACGAGAGCATGGCGGGCCTCGTGCGGCAGCTGCTCGAGCGGACGATCGCCGCGACCGGCGTCTCGGCGAGCGTTCTCCTGCAGGAGACCGACGAGGAGCTCGTGGCGACCCTCGCCGGCCCCGACCTCGGCGTCCTGATCGGCCGGCACGGCCAGACGATCGACGCTCTCCAGTACCTTGCGAACGCGCTCGTCCACCGGAGGGAGGGCGACGAGCGCCGGCGGATCGTCGTCGATGCGGCCGGCTACCGCGCGCGCAGGGACGCAACCCTCCAGTCGTCTGCCCGGGCTGCTGCCGCACAGGCGTCGGCGACCGGTCGCCGGGTCGAGCTGGAGCCGATGACCGCGGTGGAGCGTCGGATCGTTCACGAGTTGCTGAAGGACGATCCCGAGGTGGAGACGACGAGCGAGGGGAGCGAGCCGAACCGCTTCGTCGTCGTCCTGCCGCACCGTCTCGCCGACTGACGCCTCGTGCCCGCCGAGCTCCTCGATCGCTGGCTCGCCGCGGTCGTGGCGGCGCCGGGTCTCACGGCTCTGCGGGATCTCTCCCGCGCCCGGGACGTGCTGCTGCAAGACGCGCTCCGAGCCGTGGACCTCGTCGCAGCGACCGACGGTCCGATCGTGGACGTGGGCTCGGGGGGCGGCACCCCGGGGATCCCGCTTGCGAGCTCGCTGCCGAATCGAATGGTGACCCTACTCGAGGCGGAGCAACGCAAGGCCCGCTTCCTCGAGACCTGGACGGCAGAGCTCCCGAATCTCTCCGTGCTCTGGGGACGGGCGGAGGAGCAGCCGCTCGAGGGCTACGGCGTGGCGGTCGCCAAGGCGCTCGCGCAGCCGCCGACAGCCGCCGAGTGGTGCCTTCCGCTCGTGCGGGAGGGCGGCCTCGTCGTCCTCTGGGTCGGGGCAAGCCTCGACCGCGAGCGGGTGGCTGTCGTCGCTGCCCGGCTGGCCGGCGAGCTCGTGCCCGCTCCGGACGGGCTGCTCGCCATCCGCAAGGTCGGGCCGACTCCAACCGGCTTTCCGCGACGCACGGGCGTTGCGAAGAAACGCCCGCTTGCCTGAGCCGTGCTCGCTGCCCATCTGCGTCCGCCCGCCCGGCTAGCCTGGGTGGGTGGCCGCTCGGGTCTATGCGATCGCGAACCAGAAGGGCGGTGTCGGGAAGACGACCACCGCCGTGAACCTCGCTGCCTGCCTTGCCGAGGCGGGCGAGCGCTGCCTCCTCATCGATCTCGATCCGCAGGCGAATGCGACCTCGGGACTCGGTCGCCGTGCAAATGGCGTCTCGACGCACGATCTGCTGGATGGCGTACCGCTGCCTGCGATCGTGAAGCCGACCGACGTGCCGAACCTCGATCTCGTCCCCGCGAAGCCCGAGCTGGCGGCTGCGGCCGTCGAGCTCTCTGCTCTCGAGGGAGGAGAGCGCTACCTGGCCGAGGCACTCGACAGCCCGGGCACGGCAGCGTACTCGTTCGTCTTCCTCGACTGTCCGCCGGCGTTCGGCTCCCTCACGGTCAACGCGCTCGCGGCAGCCGACCGGGTCATCGTCCCGGTGCAGGCCGAGTACTACGCCCTCGAGGGCCTCTCGCAGCTGCTCGGCTCGATCAACCTGGTCAAGGCGCGCCTCAATCCGCGCCTCGCCGTGGCCGGGATCCTGCTGACGATGGTCGACGGACGGACGAGGCTAGCCGCCGAGGTCGAACACGAGCTACGGCGGCACTTCGGGGAACTCGTCTTCACGACTGCTGTGCCGCGCTCCGTGCGGCTCGCCGAGGCGCCGAGCCACGGCCTGCCGGCGATCGCCTACGACCGGCGCTCCTCGGGCGCCGAGGCCTACTGGAAGGTGGCGATGGAACTTGTCGAGCGCCGATAACTCACCTCGCCGCGGGCTCGGCCGGGGCCTCGAAGTCCTGATCGGCGGTGCCGGCCAGGCTGAGCTGATCCACCTCCCGGTCGAGTCGGTGCACGCCAACCCGCGCCAGCCGCGTCGCCGCTTCGAGCCCGAGGCGACCTCCGGTCTCGCCGCATCGATCCGGCACGAGGGAGTGCTGCAACCGGTCGTCGTCCGCCCCCGCTCGGAGGGCGGCTACGAGCTCATCGCCGGCGAGCGCCGCTGGCGGGCCGCGCAGGAGGCGGGGATGCCGACGATCCCGGCGGTCGTCCGCCACATCGACGACAGGGATTCGCTCCTCCTCGGGCTCGTGGAGAACGTGGCGCGCGAGAACCTCTCCCCTGTCGAGGAGGCCCGCGCGTACGCGGCGCTGATGGACGAGTTCGAGCTCTCGCTGGGCGAGGTGGCAGAGCGGGTCGGTCGCTCGAAACCGTCGGTCTCGAACCGCGTGCGGCTGCTCGAGCTTCCCGAGGACGTGCTCTGGATGCTCGCGCGCGGCGAGCTGACCGAGGGCCATGCGCGCGCCGTCTTGGCGCTTCCCGACGACGAGGCCCGCCGTCGTCTGGCCAAGCGGATCGTGGCCGAAGGGATGACGGTGCGAGCGGCCGAGTCGGCAGCGCAGGAGGGCGGTGCCCGCCGCCGCCGAGCCGGTGCGACGCGGCCGGTCGATCCCGCCCTCGCGGAACGGGCCCGCTCCGCCTCGCAGAGCCTGACGGGACTCCCCGCTCGCGTCAGCGGGGGCAGACTCGAGATCCACTTCGGCGACGAGGCGGGTCTTGCCGAGCTCGTCGAGGTGCTGGAGGGGCTCGCCTCCGCCGACAACCGCTAGGTACACTCTCGCGGCTTGCGGGCGATTAGCTCAGTCGGTTAGAGCGCCGCTCTGATAAGGCGGAGGTCCGTGGTTCGAATCCACGATCGCCCATCGAGCTCTCCGGGAGGGAGGGACCAGCCGTGAGCGTGAGCGTCTGCCTGATGCAGCTCGTAGCGAGGGGAGCGGAACCGCGGGAGGAGCGCCTGACACGCGTCGCCGAACGCGCGGCCGGCGTCGAGGCCGACCTGATCGTGCTTCCGGAACTCTGGCCGACCGGCTTCTTTGCGTTCGACCGCTACCACGCCGAGGCGGAGTCACTCGACGGGCCGACGGCTACCGTGCTGGCCGCGGTCGCCCGGAACGCCGGCTCCTGGGTGGTCGGCGGGTCGTTCCTCGAGCAGGGCGCATCGGGGCAGATCCACAACACGTGCGTCGTCGTCGATCCCCGCGGCGACGTCGCGGCGTGCTATCGCAAGACGCACCTGTTCGGGTTCCAGTCGCGTGAAAGAGACCTGGTCGCACCCGGCGGCCGCCTGGTGGTGGTAGAGACGGAGTTCGGCAGGATCGGGCTCAGCCTCTGCTACGACCTCCGTTTCCCGGAGCTCTACCGCGTGCTCGCCGGCTCTGGCGCCGAGATCCTGGTCGTCGCCGCGGCGTGGCCCGCCGCCCGGCGCAGCCACTGGGACATCCTCCTGCGCGCCCGGGCAGTCGAGAACCAGGCCTACGTCCTCGGTTGTGCCGGTGTCGGGGACGACCACGGTGTGCTGCTCGGCGGCAGCTCCGCCGTGATCGGCCCGACCGGAGAGATCGTCGCTGCCGGCGAGCAGGCCGGAGACGAGGTCATCCACGCGCGCATCGACCTCGACGAGTTGCGGGCGTTGCGTCGGTCGTTCCCGGTCCTCGCCGACAGACGGACGGAGTTGCTTCTCGAGACGTCGTCTCCTGACCGCGGTGCGTCCGCCTGAGCGGCCGGTCGGCGCGGTTACACTGGACCGAGTCGTATGCGCGAGATGACCGTCTACGGCGTCAGCTTCGATCTGGTCGGCAAGCAGCCGATCGTGCTGCTGAAGACGGCCGACGCCAACACGTTCCTGCCGATCTGGATCGGCCACCCGGAGGCTGCTGCGATCTTGATGAACCTCCAGGGCACAGAGCCGCCGCGGCCGATGACCCACGACCTCGCGACGTCGATCATCCAGTCACTCGACGCCGAGATCAGACAGGTGACCGTGACCGAGCTCCGGGACAGCACCTTCTATGCGTTGATCACGCTCGTCCGCAACGGCACCGAGATCGAGGTCGATGCACGCACCTCGGACGCAATCGCCCTCGCCATCCGGGCTGACGCGAAGATCTTCGCAGCCGACGAGGTGATCGAGGAGTCCGGCGTCGAGTTCGAGGGTGACGAGGTCGATGCATCGCGCCGCTTCAGCGGCTCACCGGCAGAGATGGAGTCGCTCGCCGATCTCGACCCCGAGGAGTTCCGCCGCTTCCTCGACAGCGTCTCCCCGGACGAGTTCGCGGCCGGAAACGACGACGACTAGTGCGGCGTCTCGCAACCCTCGACCGGAAATGATCGTTGCGAGACACCGCACTCCAATGCTGGCTCAGTCGTGCCGCACTGGGCGCGCCTACCCGCCGAGCTCGCTCTTCGTCAGTTCGAGCAGATGCGTGACGAGCTCGTCGGCGCCGCTCTCCGACAGCGGGCCCGTGTTGGCTGCCTGCAGGTGCTCGCGCAGCCGGCGCTCGCGATCGGGATCGACCGTGTCGTACCCGAGTTGCGCCTTCAACGCCCAGAGCTCCGCCACCAGGGTGAGGCGGCGGTTGACCGCCGCCACGACGGCCTCGTCGTTGGCCGCGATCTGACGGCGGATCTCCTCGAACCGCTCGCTCACGTCGCCACCGCGAGGAGCAACGTGAGGCCGTTGAACAGTGCGTGCACCAGCATGCCGGGATAGACGCTACCCGTCTCGCGTCGCAGCCAGGCAAGGGTCATACCGAAGAGAGCGAGCACCGGGAAGCCCACGATCAGGCCGTGGGCGAGCCCGAACGAGACGCCGACGATCACGATCGTCGGCCAGGCTCCGACGAACGGCAGGAAGAGGCTGAAGCCCTCCCCGCGATAGAGAAGCTCCTCGACGAAGGGTGCGACGACGACGATCACGACGGCGTTGGCGATGAACGGTGCCGCGTGCGCCGACTCCCAGCTCTTCGGCACGAGGTTCTGCTCCTTGCCGGCATCGAGGACGAGGCCGAGGAGCGCGGACGTCGCGAGGATGAAGACGAACGCCGCCGCCGCGAGCAGAGCGGCACGCCGCACGCGCGGTGGCCGCTGCAGCGCCAGAAGCTCACGATCGAACCCACGTGAGATCACGAGCACGACGCCGAGCATGAGCGCGTACTGCACGAGCGCTCCGGCGAATGTCGCCCAGCGGTAGAGGACGTCGTTGGCAGGCTCCCCGCCGACTGCCCGACCGATGTACGCGAGTGCGGCAAGCGTGCCCGCGAGCGCACACCAGGCGAGCAGCCGGCCGGGCTGTCGTCGATCGGCTGTGGCCGCGAATACCGCGTCGTCGGTCATCTCGTCCCCCTCATGCGACCCAGTCCCACAGGGCCCATCTGACCACATAGACGCAGAGCCCTGCCGCGAGAATCGCCGCCGCCGAGATCGTCGTGCGTCTCGTGCGAGTCATCGTCGCGAGCGCCATGAAGCAGGGAAAGACGACGACGGCAAAGCGCTGCATCGACCAGAGCGGAACCTTGTTCGAGACGAACGTCAGCGGTAGGAGGACGCTCGCGAGCGCGTAGAGCCCGTATGCCGCTCCGATCCGCCGCCACGCGACGACGCCGAGGACGACGATCCCGACAGCCGTGGCGAGATCGAGGAACTCGTGGTGCTGCACGGCCGCTGCTATTCCTCCAAGTGGCCCAGCAGGCGAGAGCCGTCGCTCCCAGACAACCGACTGGGCGTCGAGGAATGCGAGCGGACGCCCGATCCACAAGGCAAGGGCGGCCGGATAGAGCGCAAAGAGCAGCGGTGCGACCGCAACGCCGAGCAGAGCACGGCTCCGATCGGGCCGCCGCCAGGCGAGCAGCACGAGCGCCGGCAGGAGCGCCACTCCGGCAGACCGGGTCAGCAGTGCGAGGCCGGCGGCCGATCCGGCGCCGAGAAAGCGGCCCCGCTCGGCGAGCAGGAAGGCCAGCACCCCGAGGAGGAGAAAGAGCGACTCGCTGTAGACGGCTCCGAAGAAGAGCGACGTCGGCGCGACGGCGAGATAGAGGACCGTCCGCCGTGCGGGAGCCTCGCCGAGCCGCTCTCGAGCGAGCAGGTAGAGGAGGCCGAAGGCCGCGGTTCCGGTGCCGAGCGAGATCAGAACGCCGGCGAGAAGCTCGTGGCCGAGGAGCGCGCGTCCGAGACCCGCGACGAGCAGCGGATAGAGCGGAAAGAACGCAGGCGTACTCGAGGGCCACGTGTAGCCGTGCTCGGCGATCCGCAAGAACCAGTCGCTGTCCCAGCGGGCCCAGACGTCGACGATGCGGCCGAGCTCGTGCAGGCGAGGACTGTCCCATTCGCCGCGGCGCGGGTTCAGCGACCCCGGAAAGAGCAGCAGGACACCGAGCGCCAGCGCCCAGACCGCAGCGCGGCTCCAGAGAAAGAGCCGCATCCCGGGCCAGGCGCGTCGAAGTTCGTCCGGCACGCGGGGACTGTAGACCGAACCCCACCCCGGTCCACCCGAAGGGGTGAGAGGGGCAGGCCCGGCGCTGTCGAATTCCGCCTGCCCGTGGCTACCATCGACCCATGAGCGCCCCACGCCGCCGCTCCCAGCGGGGGCCCGAGCTCGAGATCGCGCGGCGGCGCAGACGCCGGAGCGAGCGCGGCCGCCGTCGGCCGCTGCTCGTCGTCGTCGTCATCTTCGGCGCGCTCCTGATCGGTGCGGCCGTGGCGGGCGGAGGCGGGGTCTACGCGTTCGGCTCCTCGTGCGACCTGTCGGCATTGCACGAGGTGCGGATCGGCCAGAACTCGTTCGTCTACGCCGCGGACGGGTCGCTGCTCGGGTCGATTCCCGCCGAGCGGAACCGGCAGGTCGTGCCGCTTGCGAAGGTGAGTCCCTGGGTACCCAAGGCGACAGTGGCGATCGAGGACCGTCGCTTCTACACACACGGGGGGATCGACCCGCAGGGCATCGCGCGGGCCGTCGTCGCCGACCTCAAGGCGCGCAGGGTCGTTCAGGGCGGCTCCACGATCACCCAGCAGCTCGTCCGCAATCTCTACATCTCGAACGAGCGCACCGTGCAGCGCAAGCTGAAGGAGGCGTGCCTCGCGATCAAGCTCAACGACGCGTGGTCGAAGCAACGGATCCTGGCCGCCTACCTCAACCAGGTCTACTACGGGAACCTCGCCTACGGCATCGAGGCAGCCTCCCAGACCTACTTCTCCAAGCCGGCCAGTGCGCTCGACCTCCCCCAGGCGGCGCTCCTTGCAGGGCTCACACAGGCGCCCTCCGCCTACAACCCGTTCCTCGACCCGGCCAGGGCCATCGCCCGCCGCAACGAGGTCCTCCGCGCCATGCTCGTCGCTCGCGACATCTCGCAGGCGCAATACGACTGGGCCAGCTCGTCGCGAGACCTTCACCTGAAGGCGGGCCGCCTCTACACGGACATCAAGGAGCCGTACTTCTTCGGCTACGTGCGTGACCAGCTCGTCAAGCGCTACGGCGCCGAGACGGTCCGCTCGGGGGGTCTCAGTGTCTACACGACGATCGTGCCGCGCTGGCAGCGTGTCGCGCGGCAGGCGATCACGAGCACGCTGACGAGTCCCGACGACCCGGCTGCCGCGATCATCTCGATCGATCCCGGAAACGGCGGCATCCGGGCCATGACGGCCGTCGTGCCGGGTCGACGCAACAACCAGTTCAACCTCCTCTCGCAGGCGCGCAGACAGCCGGGCTCGACCTTCAAGACGTTCGTGCTCGCCGCTGCGATCGAGAGTGGGATCGACCCCGACACGAGCTACTACGTCTCGGCGCCGTTCACCTACCGGCCGGTTGCGAACGGCAGCTGTGAAGACGGATCCTGGTGGTGCGTGAAGACCTACGACTCGTCGTACGGGGGTTGGATGTCGATCTCCCGCGCCACGTTGCGCTCGGACAACACCGTCTACGCGCAGCTGACCCTCGATGTGGGCGCGGACAAGGTCGGCGAGATGGCACGCAGGCTCGGGGTGCGCTCGCCGCTCACCGTCGGCGGTCAGTACGTGCCGGCGATGGGCCTCGGTTCGATCGCGGTCTCCCCGCTCGACATGGCCTCTGCCTACGCGACGCTCGCCGCCGGCGGGATCTACTCCGAGCCGATGGCGATCCGCAAGGTCGTGCTTCCGAACGGCAAGGTCGATACGAAGTCGGGTTGGGGTCATCCCAGACGGACACGGGTGATCCCGGACGGGGTTGCCTGGAAGGTGACGCAGATCCTCGAGGACAACGTCAGCT
The DNA here is from genome assembly GCA_964581085.1 of uncultured Gaiellales bacterium. Classification (GTDB taxonomy): domain Bacteria; phylum Actinomycetota; class Thermoleophilia; order Gaiellales; family Gaiellaceae; genus Gaiella. Next base: position 19,648 of record CAZOMP010000008.1, read on the forward strand.
ACGGCACCGGCACCCGGGCAGGCTTCGGCCGTCCCGCCGCCGGCAAGACAGGGACGACCGACAAGCACGCGGACGCATGGTTCGTCGGCTATACCCCCGACCTCGCGACCGCCGTCTGGATGGGCTACCAGGGCGGCGAGATCCCGATGGAGAACGTCCACGGGATCGCGGTCTCCGGTGGGAGCTTCCCGGCCGAGATCTGGCGCCTGATGATGGAGAACACGATCGGGCTGCGGCCGGTGCGGGGCTTCCCCGATCCGAGCTCGTACCCGGTCTACCGGCCGTTCCACCGCGGCCCGTTGGCGCTCAGCTACGACCCGTACTACGTGGCGCCGACGACGAGCACCGAGACGGACGGGAAGGCCACGACCGGTGCGGCCACGACGACAGCGGCGACCGGCACGACGCAGGGCGGCGGCACGTCGACGGCTCCCAACCGTCCGTGAGCCGTCCCGCGGCGCTCGCCGCGGGCGGTGTCGTCCTGGCGCTCGTGGCAAGCGCCTGCTTGCTCGCGTGGCGACCCGGATCGCCGCTCGTGCCCCGGCACGGCGGCAACGTCCACGGGACGGTGCCGCTCTTCCTCCTGCTCGTCGCGGCGGGATTCGCGACGTATCTGGTTGCGCTCTGGCTCACGCGCCGCAGCGACCCATCTCTGCAGGTGGTGGTGGCGCTCGCGGCCGCGATCCAACTCGTACCGCTCGCAGCGCCACTCCTGCTCTCGACGGACGCCTGGACGTACTGGTCGTATGGCTGGATCGGGTCGCGGGGCAGCGGCAACCCGTATGTCGACCCCCCGAGCGACTTTCCTGCGAACTCTGCCCTCCGGTACATGGGGAGCGACTGGCGCCACACGACGACGGTCTACGGGCCGGCCTTCACGGCTGCATCGGAACCGCTCGCGATCGTGGCCGGGAGCTCCGACGCGGTGGCGGCCTGGAGCTACAAGACGCTCGCGGCCGTGGCGACGCTCGCTGCTGCTCTGCTCGCGGGGCGACTCGCGAGGCGCCGCTCGTTCGCGGTCGCGCTCGTGGGCTGGAATCCGCTCCTCGCAGTGCACATGGGCGGCGGCGGACACAACGACGCCTGGGTCGGCGCCCTGATCGTGGCGGCCCTCGCCCTCTCGGGGCGGGGGCGCCGCACGGGTTCGGGGGCGCTGTGGGCGCTCGCGGTGTTCGTCAAGTGGGTGCCGCTCGTCTTCCTCGGGCTGCGCGTGATCCGCGACGGGTCGTCGCGTGGTCGCGCGGCGCTCACGGGCCTGCTCGCGACCGCGGCCGCAGTCGTCGTCCTCGCGACCATCCTGTACGGAGGAGCGTGGCCGCTCGCCGTATTTCCGTTGGCGGGGAACGTGGCGCTCGAGACGTCGTATGCGATCCCGCACCGCCTCGAACAGCTCGGGCTCCCCGACACCGCGGCAGGGGCTCTCGCGCTCGCGGCGCTTCTCGTCGGTCTCGCCTGGTTGGCGCGTGAGGCGATGCAGGGCCGGGCACGACTCGGCCTCGCAGCGTGCCTCGTCCTCCTGACGACGCCCTATCTCGCCGTCTGGTACCTCGCCTGGGCGGTGCCCCTGGCCGCCGCGGAGGAGGACACGGCCGCGACGATCACCTGTCTCGTGCTGTGCGCGTATTTGCTGCCGCAGACGATCCCGGCATGACTCGGCCTTGATCTCGGTTCAGGGACGATGGAGCACGATCACGCCGTCCTCCGCCCGGACGATCTGCCAACGGCGGTCCTCGCGAAACCGGGCCCATGCCGCCGGGAACCGCCGGCCACGAGCGTCGTCGAGGTAGCTCGGGCGCTCGAGGTCGACCGCCACCCAGCGCGCCTCGCGCAGCACCGGAAAGCTGAAGATCCGGCGTCGCGCCGACAGGTGGGCGCCGAGCGTGTTGGTGGCACTGACCGGTACCCCGGCCGGAACCGCCTGTAACACGCGTGCCGCCGCCCGATCGTGGGCCGTGACGACGTGGTCGCGCGAGGCGAGCTTCGACCCGTACGGGACGTGCCGCCAGACGGGGAGCGGCCCGAGCGCGACGCCGGAGAGGACTGCGAGCACGACGAGTGCCCGCCCGAGCGCCGGCCAGGCTCCCGGCAACCGACGCCGGAGGCGCGCGGCGCCGAGCACTGCCGCGGCTGTCAGCCCCGGGATCGCACCCGCCGTGTAGTGGAAGTGGATCGACGTCTGCGTCCGCGTCCCCGAGAGAAGATTCAGCCCCAGTTCCGGCAGCGCGCTCGCGGCGAGCAAGGGCGAGAGGAGCGGCAGGCCGCCGAGCGGAACGAGCAGGTGGACGAGGTAGGTGAGGTCGCGGTGCTGTGTCACCTGTTCGAGCACGCGCAGCGGATCGGTGACCACCGTCTTCGCGATTTCGGCCGGCGAGCCGCCGACGGCCGCGTAGCGACCCTCGAAGGGCGATCCCCCACCCGGTGCGAAATGCGGTACCACGACCGTGGTCGCGGCGACCGCGACGACGACTCCCGCAAGGACGATGGCAAGTCCGGCCCGCGGCCGCCGCCGCGAGATCGCATACCAGAGACCGAGCATCGCAACGACGAGCCCGACCTGCTCCTTCGTCAGGCACGCGGCTCCCGCGCAGAGCGCGAACGGCAACAGCCGATCCTCGTCGAGGAACCAGATCGCCGCGAGCAGCAGCGGCGTCGCGAGCGCGACCGGATGGAAGTCGTCGATGACGAGCCACTGGGTCGGCGGATAGAGGAGGTAGACGAGCGCGAAGCCGAGGCCGGCCCGATCGCTGCCGAGATGCTTGCGTGCGAGCAGGAAGACGGGAACCGCACCGAGCGCTACAGAGACGGCCTGGGCGACGAGCAGCAGGTCGGGACTCGGCCACGCCCACCACAGCGGCACGAGTGCGACGACGATCGGATCGAAGTGCGCGCCGAGCCGAGAGATCTGTTCCCCCTGGAGGTCGGTCACCTCGAGCGGCCGGCCGTGGGCGCTCGACCAGACGGCCTGGACAAGGTTGCCGACGTCGAAGCGGCCCGTCTCGAACGCCTCCTGTTGGAGAACGGCGAGCGCCGACATCCCTGCCGCGAAGGCGGTGACGGCGACCCAGAGGAGAAGCCGGGGCCGGGAGTTCACCCGCGTGCCAGGGCCCGTTCGAGCAGCTCTCGCCACCTCCTCCCGAGAACCGTTTCGGACGCACGCGCCTCGTACCTCGCCCGACCGGCTGCGCCGATGGCGGCGGCGAGCCCCGGATCGCCGGCGAGCCGCCGAACCGCGGCCGCGAGCGCAGCCGGGTCGGCGGGAGGGACGAGCAGGGCATCCTCGCCGTCGCGGAGCAGCTCTCGCGCCGCAGGCGTGTCGGCGGTGACGAGCGGCGTTCCGCAGGCGAGCGCCTGGAATGCCTTGTTCGGGATCACGCGGGCCGCCTTGTCACCCTGACCGAAGATGCCGAGCGCGCACCCTGCCCCCTGGATCTCGTGTGGCAGTGCCTCGTACTCGATCCACGGGATCCACTCGACGTTCGCCGGCCGCCTCTCGAGCAGCGGCTCGAGCTGGCCGCTGCCGGCGACGCGAAACGGGATCTCGGGGGCGAGCGCCGCTGCGGCGAGAATCGTCACGAGGCCGTGCAACGGAATCAACTTGCCGACGAAGAGCACGTGGAAGGGCCGGTTCGGCTGCCAGCCCGGCCGAAAGAGGCGATCCTCGGCGCCCACCAGGCAGACCTCGACGCGGCTCTCCGGAAGCCCGAACTCCGTGCGAAAAAAGGCGGCGTGAGCCTCCGTGTCGGCGACGACGAGATCGGCACCTCGAAAGGCGCGCCGGTCGACCGCGCGGATGACGCCCGCGGCGGGAGAACCGCGCCGGAAGCGTGCCCGATCCTCGACGAGGGTGTCGTAGAGCGAGACCAACGGGTTGAAGATCACCGGCCGGCCTCGCGCCACGCGTCGCGCGGCCGGGAGGTCGAAGTGTCCCGGGTAGCCGACGATGAGCGCATCGGCGGCCTGCGCGTCCTCCCGCGAGCGACGCAGGCGGCGCTCCGCATCGGCCACTCGCAGGATCTGACGCAACCCGACCGACCAGTTGTGCCGGCGCTCCCACACCGCGCGATGCTGCTCTCGCACCTCGACGCCCGCGGTTTCGAGCGCCGCGATCACCTGTGCGTTGCGCGGGTAGGCCCGGTCGTACGTGCCGAAGTAGAGGACACGCATGGAGTGGTCTCTAGCGGAGCACTTCGTCCACGAGTCGCGCTGCGCGGTCGGCGCCGCCCGTTCGCTCCTCGTGATGGCTCGTGATCAGCTCCGAGAGGAGCCCCAGCGAGAGAAGCTGGATCCCGACGACGACGAGCAGCACGCCGAGCAGGAGCAGCGGCCGCTGGCCGATCGCGTGGCCGAGCAGCTTGACAATCGTGAGATAGACGAGCGTGGCGAACCCGAGCACGCTGAAGAGGAGCCCGATCCCGCCGAAGAGGTGCAGTGGGCGATGCCGGTAGCGCCCCATGAACGTGACGGTGAGCAGATCGAGGAACCCACGTACGTACCGCTCCACTCCGTAGTTGGAGCGACCATGCTCCCGAGGGCGATGGTTGACGGGGAGCTCGGTGACGCGGTAGCCCCGGTAGTGCGCCAGAATCGGGATGTAGCGGTGAAGCTCGCCGTAGAGCTGCATTCCCTCGACCACCTCGGCGCGGTACGCCTTGAGGCCGCAGTTCATGTCGTGCAGGTGGACGCCCGACACCCTCCCGGCCACGGAGTTGAAGAGTTTCGACGGAATCCGTCGCGTGAGGGGATCGCGCCGCTTCGTCTTCCAGCCGGACACGAGGTCGAAGCCTTCGTCGAGCTTCGCGAGGAGCTTCGGAATCTCCGCCGGGTCGTCCTGGAGATCGCCGTCGATCGTGACCACCACCGCGCCCGCCGCCTCGGCGAAGCCTGCATCGAGCGCTGCTGCCTTGCCGAAGTTGCGGCGGAGGCGGACGACGCGGACGTTGTCGTTCCCGTCGTGGAGTCGGGTCAGCGCACCGAAGGTGCCGTCGGTGGAGCCGTCGTCGACGAACACCGCCTCCCAGGCGCGACCGTCGCCCGCGAGCGCCGAGGAGAGCTCGTCGTAGAGGAGTGCGACGCTCCGCTCCTCGTTGTGGACCGGAATCACGACCGAGATCACGGCGCGAGGGTACCGCCTGGGCGCTCAGGTAGCGTGCGGGGGTGGCCGACCTTCTCGCTGTCGATGCCGCCCTTGCCGCGGTTCTCGCGAGGGCCGTGGCGCTGTCGCCCGAGCCCGTGCCGCTCGCAGCGTCGGTCGGACGGATCCTCGCAGAGGATCTGGTTTCCTCCGTCGACCTGCCCCCGTTTCCGAGCTCGTCGATGGACGGCTACGCGATCCGGGCCTCGGACACGCCCGGGACTCTGCGCGTGGTCGGCAAGGCGGCCGCGGGCCATCCAGTCGACCGCGAGCTCGGTGTCGGCGAGGCGATCGACATCTCGACCGGCGCCGTCGTGCCGGTGGGGGCCGATGCCGTGGTTCCGATCGAGCACGTCGCCGTCGCCGGCGACGGCATCACGGTGGGCCACGCCGTTGCCGAGCTGGCGAACATCCGTGAGCGCGGCGGCGATGTCGAAGTCGGCGACACGGTGGCCAGGGGCGGCGAGACGGTGACGGCCGCCCGCCTCGCGGCGCTCGCGGCCTGCGGCGTCGCGACGGTGTCGTGTGCCCGCGCCCCTGCGGTCGCGGTCGTCGTCACCGGGAGCGAGTTGCGCCCACCGGGTGAGCCGCTCGCGGCAGGCCAGATCTACGAGTCGAACGGCGTCATGCTCGAGGCTCTGCTCGCGGGGAGCGGTGCACGGGTGGAACGCCTGGGCGTCGCCGAGGACACCGACGAGGCGATCGGCGCCGCGCTCGAGCGAGCGTTGGCGGCAGACGTCGTCGTCAGCTCGGGCGGCGTCTCGGTCGGCCCCCATGATCTCGTGCGCCGGATCGAGGCGGAGCTCGGCGTCGAGGAGGTCTTCTGGGGCGTCGCGATGCGTCCCGGCAAGCCGCTCTCGTTTGCGACCCGCGGCAACACGCTCGTTTTCGGCCTTCCCGGGAACCCGGTCTCGACCCTCGTCGGCTGCCTCCTGTTCGTGCGGCCGGCGATCCTCGCGCTGCAGGGCCATCCCCACCCGGCCCCTCCGTTTCGCCCCGGCAGAGTGGCGTCCGAGCTGCGGCGCAGGCCCGAGCGGGACGACTTCGTGCGGGCGTGCGTCCGCTGGAGCGACGACGGCCCGATCCTCGAGCCGATCCTCGGTCAGGAGTCGCACATGATCGTCCGCTCGAGCCTCGCAGAGGCGATCATCCGGGTACCCCGAGGCGTGGAACCGCTGCCGCCGGGCAGCGTTCTCGAGTACCTCCCCCTCTAGCGAATGGTCTGTACCGTTTTGGGGGACGATGCGTGGGGGGCGCTCCGACGGGTCACCTGGCGGTAGCGACCGGCTGCCAGGGCACCGATCTGGGTCGCGATCGCCGCCCAGGCGATCAACGCGAGGACGCTCGGCCAGGGAACGAATCCGAGCGTCAGCAACGAGATCAGGTAGAGCGGGGTGTCGATTCCGAGCTGGAGTTGCGCACCGACTGCGACGACGGCGAGCACAGGACCGACCAGGCCGACGCCGTAGAGGAGGTCGCGCAGCCACGCTCCGCGTCCCGTCGTCCCGGGAAGCCAGAGCCATGCGTAGAGCGAGGGGAGCAGGAAGAGAAGACCGTAGGGGCTGATCAGCGCCGTCGCGATCGCCGTTGCTCCAAGCGCGAGGAGGGACACCGCATAGCCTGCGAGCATGTCCTCGTCCGTGGCGGGCGCCGTCGGGGCAAGGGTACGACGGGCGCGCCACCAGCCGGCCCCGGCGAGGAGACCGAGGCCGGCGAGCCAGCCGATCGGCCAGTGCGTGACGTCGGGGCTGTCGGGTGGCGGCGTCACCGGAGACCCGGTCGGGAAGATTCCCAGGAGCGCCCCCAGACCGACGAGGAGGCCGATCCACAGCCAGACGGCAACGCGAATGCGCAGAGCCCGCCAGGCGCCGAGGAGCGGGAGCCGGCGCCGGCGGCAACGGGCGAAGAGGTCGACCGCCCCCACGAGATACGGGACGAGAGCTGTCAACAGCAGGAGCGCGATCGCCCAGCCCCGGATGACGCGGGAACCGAGGTAGAGATTCGGCCTGGTACCGCCGACCAGCCCGACCCCGCCGTCGAGTGAGGTGAGGATCGACTCGGCAGCCCGCCCGAGTCGGGTGAAGCTCGCAGCGTCGAGTTGCGCGCTCGAATCGGTCGCCGCCCCCGCGCCGCCGTCGGGCGCAGTGGCGAGCCGCACCGCCGAGATCCCCTCAGCGAGGAAGGGCGCTTGTTCGCCGAAGCCGTACGGCAGTCCGAGGTCGACGAGCTGGGCCAGCCAGCCGGGGCCGGCGGGTGGGCTCCCGATCTGCTCTGCAACGCGAACGTTGGCGGTGCGGACGAGTGCCGGCGTGGGCGATCGTGGTTGATATCCGGCCAGCTCGAGCCGCGGTCTGCCGCGACCGGCCAGCCCGTCGAGGGAGAGGACGGCCTCGAGGTGGCCCCGCAGCCGGGAGTGGCGGGCGAAGCGGGCGGCGCCGTAGCCACCGTACGCGCCGCCGTCGCTGGAGAGGAAGACGAGCGTGTGCATCGGCTTTGGCCGCACCGTGCCCGTATCGAGGACGCCGTAGCTGCGCGCCAGCTCGATCAGGGCGGCGGTGCCGGAGGCATTGTCGTTCGCGCCAGGGCCGACACCGACGTCGTCGCGGTGTGCCATCACGAGGATGGCGTCGGGGGAGCCGCCGGGGACGACGGTTGCGAGGTTGCGCAGCCGCACCCGTCCGAGTCCCGGGATCGACTCGATCCAGCTGTCCTCGTTCGTCTCGAGCCCGTAGAGCGCCAGTTTCGAGCGCACCCAGGCGGCGGCCCCTGTTGCGCCCGCCGAGCCCGGCTCGCGATTCGGGTAATCGTCGGCGAGCTCGGTGGCGAGTGCGGTGGCGGAGGCACCGTCGAACGACGGAGGCAGGGGCGAGGCGGGGTAGGGTCCGGGACGCCCGATCGAGAGCAGCAGTAGCAGCAGCGGGAAGACGAGCAGAAGTGCCGTGGCGCGGACGAGGGCGAAATCGACGGGACGGTCGAGCCTCCGTGTGCGCCGCGGCGACCGGCGAGGTCGCCGGGGTGAGTCCGGGGCCGGCACGACGGGAGCTATAGTACGGCGAAGCGAGCGCCCCCCGTGCGAGCGACGACCGCTGTGCCCGCTTTCCCCCGCTGCCGGACTTTCCCCCATGCCGGATTCCCAGACGATTCTGCTCGTCGACGACGAGGATGCGATCCAGAAGCTGTTGACGTACCCGCTGGAACGGGACGGCTACCGCGTCGTTCAGGCGCGGGACGGCGAGGAGGCGCTGCAGCGGTTCTCGGAGGAGGGCGGCATCGATCTCGTCGTCCTCGACATCATGCTTCCGAAGATCGACGGGCTCGAGGTGTGCAAACGGATCCGGACCGGCAGCACCGTCCCGATCATCATGCTGACCGCCCGCGATGACGAGCTCGACAAGGTCCTCGGGCTCGAGCTGGGCGCCGACGACTACATCACGAAGCCGTTTCTGATCCGGGAGTTCAGGAGCCGTGTTCGCGCCGTGCTGCGCCGTGCTGCGACCCCGCACACCGGCACTCGGCGGGAAGAGACGATCGACCGCGGCGATGTCCGCATCGACCTGCCCCGCCGTACGGTGGATGTCCGTGGCGAGTCCGTGCAGCTGACGTTCGTCGAGTTCGAGCTGCTCGCCCTGCTCGCTTCCAACCCTGGCGTCGTCTACTCGCGTCGACAGCTGCTCGAACGACTCCGTGGCGGTGCCGACTACCGGGAACCGCGTACGATCGACGTCCACGTTCGGCACCTGCGCGAGAAGATCGAGCGTGAACCACGCGAGCCCGAGCTGATCCTCACCGTACGCGGGGCCGGCTACCGCTTCCGCGACGGATGAGCATCCCCGGCGGCATCCGCGTCAAGTTGGCGCTGGCGCTGCTCGGAATCGTCGGCGGCGCGCTCGTCGTCGCCTACGCGATCGTGGTGCCGTCGCTCGAACAGCGACTCGTGGCGGCAAAGCTGGACCAGCAGCTCGCCTACGCAAAGTCGCTTGCGGTCAACTACTCGAGCATCCAGGCCCAGGCCCAGGTGCAACCGGGGGCCTTCGTCGCCGCTGCCAGCCTGATCGCCAACTCACGGGTCGTCGTGCTGGGCGTCGACGGCACTCCGGCGAACCGGTCGCTCGTCACGATCGCCGACTCGTCGCCGAACGGCCCGGCGGTCGCTTACGATCCGACGGCGCTCCTGGCCGCGGAGAACGTCCGCACCGTGCGGAGCCGCGTTCGCCACGGCGACCGCGAGTACGCCGAGGTCGCCGTACCGCTCTATGCCGGCAACGTGATGTTGCTCTCGAGCTCGCTCTCCGACCAGCTCGCCACGGTCGCACTCGTCAAGCGGCGACTCCTCTACGCCACGGTCGCGGCACTGGTTGTCGCCGCCGTCCTCGGCCTCGCAGTCGCGTCGATCCACGCACGGCGCCTTGGGCGGCTGCAGCGCGCCGCCGACCGGATTGCGGAGGGGGCATTCGACGAGCCGATCGTCGACGCGGGTACCGACGAGGTCAGCCAGCTGGCGGAGTCGTTCGACCGGATGCGGATCCAGCTCGCGCAGCTCGATCGGGCCCGCAAGGAGTTCGTCGCGAACGCCTCCCACGAGCTGCGGACGCCGCTCTTCTCACTGGCCGGCTTCCTCGAGCTGCTCGACGACGAGGAGCTGGACGAGGCGACGCGGCGCGAGTTCCTGGCAACGACACGCGGCCAGGTCGACCGCCTGACGAGGCTCGCCACCGACCTCCTCGATCTCTCCCGTATGGACGCCGGCCGGATCAGGATCGAGCAGGACGAGGTCGAGCTCTCGGAGGTGGCGCGGATCGTCTCGGAGGACGCGTGGGCGCTCGCCGATGCGTCCCGGCATGTGCTGCTGCTCGATCTCGACGACGACGTGTGGGCCCGCGCCGACGAGGAGCGCGTGCAGCAGATCGGCCGCGCGCTGCTCCTGAACGCGCTCACCCACACGCCGGCCGGAACGACGGTGAGGCTTCGGGTGGAGGATCGCGGCGAGCGAGTGGCGCTTCTCGTCGAGGACGACGGCCCCGGGATCCCGGAGGAGCACCAGGGCCGTATCTTCCAGCGCTTCTACCGGGTCGACGGCGCCCACGCGTCGGGAAGCGGGCTCGGGCTCGCAATCGCCCGGGAGCTCGCGAGCCGGATGGGGGGCACGGTGACGCTCTCCAGTCGGCCCGGCGCCACCGCTTTCACACTCGAGTTGCCCGCCGAGGCCGCCCAACCGCGCCTGCCGGAGCCGGTTCGCGGTTGATCGTTTCCACGTGGAAACGTGGCCGACCGTTTCCACGTGGAAACGACGCCCGAGCCCGAGGATCGCCCGGCGGGACTACGATGCGCCCGATGCGACGGCGATGCGCGAGTCGGCGACTATGAGCGAGCTGTCCCACATCGGGCCCGACGGCGGTGTCCGGATGGTCGATGTGGGCGGCAAGCCCGTCTCCCGGCGCCGGGCGGTGGCCCGGGCGAGGGTGCGGATGGCACCTGCGACCGCGGCGCGGCTCGGAGCACTGCCGAAGGGCGATGCGCTCGTGACTGCCAAGCTAGCGGGGATCATGGCGGCCAAGCGGACGAGCGAGCTGATCCCGCTCTGCCATCCACTCTCGCTGACGGCAATCGACGTGCGCCTGGAGACGCTGCCCGACGGCGTTGCGATCGAAGCCTCGGCGGAGACGACCGCCCAGACGGGCGTCGAGATGGAGGCACTCACGGCCGCCTCCGTCGCAGCCCTGACCGTGTACGACATGGCGAAGGCGATCGACAAGGGGATGGAGATCACCGGCGTCACGCTCGTCGAGAAGACGAAGGAGCCGGCATGAGGGCCGCGGTTCTGACCGTCTCGGACGGTGTCCACGCCGGCACGCGCGAGGATCGAAGCGGCGACACGCTCGCAGAGCTTCTCCTCGCCGAGGGGTTCGAGGTCGAGCGGCGACTCGTGGCCGACGACGCCGACGCGATCGCCGCTGCGATCGTCGAGCTCGCAGGCCGCAACGCGCTCGTCCTCTCGACGGGGGGAACCGGGTTCACGCCCCGCGATGTCACTCCCGAGGCGACGCGGCGCGTGATCGAGCGGGAGGCCCCCGGAGTCGCCGAGGCGATCCGGGAGGACGCACGCCGCAGGACGTCCCATGCGCTCCTCTCCCGTGGCGTCGCCGGCCTCCTCGGCGCAACCCTCGTCGTCAACCTGCCCGGCTCTCCGGGCGGTTGCCGCGACGGCTTCGCGGTCCTCCAACCCGCGCTGCTCCACGGCCTCGAGCTCGCGGCCGGCGATCAGTCCTCCCGTCATGCGCAGACATGAGCGCAACTGCTCTCGCCCTCCCGCGCCGGTTCGCCTCGCTCGTCAAGTTCGAGCACACGATCTTCGCGCTCCCGTTCGCCTACGTCGGCGCCTTTCTGGCGCTGGACGGCTATCCCGGCACCGCGAACCTCGTCTGGCTGACGCTCGCCATGGTCGGTGCGAGGACGCTCGCGATGGCGCTGAACCGGCTCATCGACGCCGGGATCGACGCTCGCAACCCGCGTACCGCCGGGCGTGAGCTCCCGGCCGGGCTCCTGACGCGCGCACAGGTCGGCGGGCTCTGCGTGGCCGCACTCGTGCTCTACCTCGTGGCGGCGTTCCAGCTGAACCCGGTCGTCCGCTGGCTCTGGCCGATCCCCGTCGCGATGTTCGTGGTCTACCCCTATCTGAAGCGGGTCACCTGGCTCTGCCACGTCTGGCTCGGCGCCTGCACCGGCCTGGCGCCGCTCGGTGCCTGGCTCGCGGTCACCGGGAGGGCGCCGTGGGAGGCGTTCGCCCTCTTCGCCGCCCAGGGCCTCTGGGTGGCCGGCTTCGATCTCTTCTACTCCCTCTTCGATCTCGCCCACGATCGAGCCGAGGGAATCCGCTCGTGGGCGGTTCGCTTCGGCGAGCAGGGCGTCTTCGCGGGCGCCCGCACGTTTCACGGCGTCGTCGTGCTGCTGCTCGCCGCGGTGGGCGTCGGTCTCGCCGGCGACGTGTTCTACTGGCTCGGCGTCGTCGCCGTCGCGGCCCTGCTCCTCTACGAGCACTCGATCGTCCGGCCGGGCCACCTGCGCAGGCTCGATGCCGCCTTCTTCACGGTCAACGGCGTCATCAGCGTCGTCTTCTTCGTCTTCGTGGTGCTCGACACGTGCCTCTGAATAGAGGTCTAGACCTCTCCGTGGCTGCCGAGCGTGTCGAGAAGCGCTACGGCCGCAAACGGGCGCTGGCCGCCGTCTCGTTCGAGCTGCCCCGATGCGGCTTCCTGCTCGTGACGGGACGGAATGGTGCCGGCAAGACGACACTCCTGCGCCTGCTCGCCGGCCTCGCCGTACCGACGAAGGGTGTGCTCCGGGTCGAGGGCGAGCGCAGGCACCTCGGCTACGTGGGTCACGAGCCGCTCCTCTACAGCGAACTGACCGCGCTCGAGAACCTGGAGCTGTTCGGCCGCCTCTACCGTGTCCCCGAACGGCGGGAGCGCAGTGGGATGCTGCTCGAGCGCTTCGGGCTCTGGGAGGTGCGCGGCGAGCGCGTGTCGGCCTTCTCGCGCGGAATGACGCAGAGGCTCGCCCTGTGCCGGGCACTCCTGCACGACCCACGGCTGCTCATCCTCGACGAGCCGTTCACCGCTCTCGACGAGGACGGTGCCGACCTGCTCGACCGGGAGCTCGCTGCCATGCTCGAGGAGCGCACGGTTGTCCTCTCGACGCACGATCCAGGACGGGTCGCGGCGCTCGCGACACAGAGGCTGCAGCTCGCGTGACGGCTATCGCCCTCTACGCCTCCGATGTCGTCGCGCTGGCGCGGAAAGACCTCAGGCTCGAGCTCCGCGCCCGAGACACGCTGCCCGCGATGCTGCTCTTCGTCCTGACGACGCTCGTCGTCTTCCACTTCGCGCTGCCGCAGGGCGCGGGGGAGGCGGCCGCGTTCGGACTCCTCTGGGTGGCGATCCTCTTCACTGCGCTCCTCGGCCTCGCCCGAGCCTGGGCCCCCGAGCGCGAGGGGGGAGCGCTCGACGGCCTCGTACTCGCACCGTGCGACCGCACCGCGATCTGGCTCGGCAAGACACTCGCGACACTCGCCTTCCTCGCCGCTGCGGAGCTCGTCGCCCTGCCGGCTTTCGCGCTCTTCTTCGCGCCCGTCGATCTCGTCGCAATCGCAGGCGTCGTCCTCGTGAGCATCGGGATCTGTACCGTCGGGTCGCTCCTCGCTGCGATGGCGGCGGCGAGCCGCGGCCGTGAGGTGATCCTGCCGCTGCTCTTCCTCCCGCTCGCGATCCCGCTCGTGGTGGGCGGAGTGGGGGCGGGAATCTCGCCGCACGGCGCCACGTACCTCGCCTTCCTCGGCCTCTACGATCTCGTCTTCGCGATACTGGCCTGGGCCACGTTCGAATATGTCGTCACGGAATAACCTCCCTCTCCTCGTGCTCGCAACGGCCGGCCTGCTCGGGCTCGGCATCGTGCTTGCGTTCCTCGTCGCACCCGAGGATGCGAACCAGGGCATCTCCCAGAAGATCTTCTACTTCCACGTGCCGATCGCCCTGACGGCGTACCTCTGCTTCGGCCTCGGCGCCTGGAAGGCGCTTCGCCTCCTCTGGGTCGGTGGGGAGCGGCGCGACCTCGAGAGCTACACGTGGATCCACCAGGGCACGATCTTCGGAGCCCTGACGCTGATCACGGGGTCGGTCTGGGCGAAGGCGTCCTGGGGGATCTGGTGGACCTGGGGCTCGAACCAACTGGTTCTCTTCCTCGTCCTCTTCCTCTTCTACTGCGCCTACTTCATGCTGCGCTTCTCGATCGAGGAAGGGCCGAGACGCGAGCGGATCAGCGCCGTCTATGCTCTCTTCGGCGTCGCGTTGATCCCGGTCAGCTTCTTTGCGATCCGACTTGCGTCGGACTTCATCCATCCGACCGTCTTCACGCGAGCCGGCCCCCAGATGACACACGCCATGTTCGCAGCCTTCTGCGTCTGCTGGGCCGCCATGTCGATGCTCGTCTACGTCATGTACCGGGTGGAGCTCGCAGGCAAACGCGCCGACCTCAACCTGCGCGAGCTCCGGGAGGTATTGACATGAGTCAAGGTCAGTACGTCGCGCTCGCCTACGGCGTCGTCTTCGTCTTCGTGCTCGTCTGGGTGGCGATCATCGCGACGAAGCTGGCGAGGCTCGAACGCGAGACGGCCGAGCTGGCAGAGCTCGCCCGTAGCCGTTCCTCCGATGGGTGAGCTGCTCGTCTGGCCGGCGCTGATCGGCTACGGCGAGGCGGCGTTCGCCTACGCCGGCGTCATTCGCGGCCACGGGACCTGGACGCGGCTCGGCATCTGGGGCGTCCGTGTCGGGTGGCTCGCCCAGACCGCGCTCCTCGTCGTACAGGCCCGCGACAGCGACGGCTTCCCGTGGGGCACATGGGCGGGCGCGCTCAATCTCTTCGTCTGGTTCGTCGTCGGCGCCTACCTGATCTGGGGCTGTGCTCCCCGCTACCGGCTGCTCGGCCTGGCCGTGATGCCCGCCGCCGCGCTGCTCCTCGTCGCGGCCTGGGCCGGCGGCGGTACCGGTGCGGCAACGCTCGATACGGCCGGCTGGCTCCTTGCTCTCCATGTCGGCCTGATGCTCGCAGGGCTTGCCGGACTTTCGCTCGCAACCGGCTTTGCGGGGCTCTATCTCTGGCAGGAGCGTCGACTCAAACGCCGTGACACGAGCTTTCTGCGGCTCCGGCTGCCGCCGCTCGACTCGCTCGACCGGCTCGCCGCCCGCTCGGCGGCGGTGTCGCTCGTGATCCTCACGGGGGGCATCCTCGTCGGGCTCGCCAGCTTCAGACGGGGAGATTTCGACGTGCCGATGGCGGTGACGTTCGTCATCTGGTTCTACTACGCCGCCGTCCTCTCGGTGCGTCGCGAGACGGGGTTGTGCGGCCGGCGGTTCGCGGTACTCCTCGCAGCCGGCCTCGTGCTCGTCGCCGTCGTGCTCCCTCTGACCCACTTCGCATCGTGAAGCTCGCGCTCGTCGGTGTCTCGCACAGGCAGGCTCCCGTCGAGTTGCGGGAGCGCGTGGCCGTCGACATGGACGGCGCCGCAGCGTTCGCGCGTGAGGTCGCGAACGCGGATGGGGTCGCGTGCGAGGCGGTCGTGCTCTCGACCTGCAACCGCACCGAGCTCTACCTCGCGAGCGAGGGCAGCGGCGACCGGCTCGACGATCGCGCCGGTCGCGCCCTGCTGGCACTCGCAGACGACGATGCCGCCGCGCTCGCACCGGTGCTCTACCGCCTCGGCGACGACAGCGCCGCGCTCCATCTCTTTCGTGTCGCGGCCGGTCTCGACTCGCTCGTACCGGGTGAGGGTGAGATCCTGGGACAGGTGCGCGATGCGTTCGAGGTGGGCGCGTCGGGGCCGCTCCTCGACCGGCTCTTCCGCCAGGCGCTCCACGCGGGTCGGCGGGCGCGCACCGAGACGGCGATCGGTGAGAGCCCTGCCTCGGTGCCCGCTGCCGCTGCCGCGCTGGCGCAACAGGTCTTCGGCGAGCTCGACGATCGCAACGTCGTCCTGATCGGCGCCGGGAAGATGAGCGAGCTCACGGCGCGCAACCTCCGGTCGCGGCACGCGACGATCACTGCGATCGCGAACCGGACGGTCGCAAACGGGAGCGAGTTGGCGACGCGCGTGGGCGCGCGCGCGGTCGGGCTCGACGAGATCCCCGTGCTCCTCGCTGCAGCCGACATCGTCGTCACGTCCACGAGCGCCCCGGGATTCGTCGTCGCTGCGGCCGGCGCGACGCAGGCCCTGCGGTCCCGCCGGGGACGTCCCCTTCTCTTCGTCGACCTCGCCGTCCCGCGCGACGTGGATCCGTCGCTTGCCGCGATCGACGGCTGCTTCGTCTACGACATCGACGATCTCGAGGCGGTCGTGCAGGCGTCGCTTGCCGGCCGCAGGGCGGAGGCGGTTCGGGCGGAGCAGATCGTCGCTGTCGAGGCCGAGCGGTTCCGGGACTGGCAGGCCTCGCTCGCGGTCGTGCCTGCAATCGCGTCCCTGCGGGCGCGCGCCGAGGAGATCCGCAGCCGTGAGCTCACAAAGGCCCTGGGCCGCCTCGAGCGCCTGTCCGAGAGCGAGCTGAAGCTGGTGGAGGCGATGACCACGCAGATCGTCGCGAAGCTCCTCCACCTCCCGACGGTGCGGCTGAAGGAGGCCGCCTCCGGCACCGAGGGCGTGATCTATGCTGACGTCGTACGGCACCTTTTCGGGCTCGGGGAGGAGGAGCAGTCGTGACACGACCGGTGGTGATAGGGCGACCGCTCCCGCTGCAGGCGCCGACGGCGTTCGTGCGCATCCGCCCTCGCGGCCGCCTCCTCTGCGGTGAGCCGCGCGCCACTACCCGCCGCTGTGCTGCTTCGCGTCGGCTCCCGCGGCAGTAGGCTCGCCCTCACCCAGGCCGAGCGCGCCGCGCAGGTGCTGCGACGGCCGGGTGTGGAGATCGCGCTCGTACCGTTCACGACCGCGGGTGACCGCGACCGCACAAGCCCCTTCGGCCAGATCGGCGCCCGCGGCGTCTTCGTCAAGGAGCTCGAGGAAGCACTGCTCCAGGGTCGGATCGACGTCGCCGTGCACTCGGCCAAGGACATGACCTCGAGCGACGTCGAGGGCCTCGTCGTCGGTGCCTACAGCAGCCGCGAGGATGCCCGCGATGCGCTGTGTGGTGCTCTCGCGATCGCCCCCGGGATGCGGATCGGGACCGCCTCCGCCCGCAGGCGCGCCCAGTTGCTCGCGCTCGAGCCGTCGCTGTCGATCGAACCGCTCCGGGGCAACATCGACACCCGCCTGCGCAAGCGCGGGGAGCGTGGGCTCGATGCAATCGTGCTCGCCGCCTGCGGCCTCGACCGGCTCGGTCTCGGCAGCGAGATCGGGCTGCGGCTCGATCCCGACGTGATGCTGCCCGAAGCGGGCCAAGGGGCGCTCGCGCTGCAGGTGCGAGCAGGCGAGGAGGAGCTCGTTGCCGATGCAGACGACAGCGAGACGCGCCGGCGCGTGGAGGCGGAGCGCGGCTGTGTTGCCCTGATCGGCGGCGGCTGTCTCGCACCGGTCGCGGCACACCATGACGGGACCGTGCTGACCGCGCTCGTCGCCGCCGAGGACGGAAGCTGGCTCGAGCGTCGTGTGGGAACCGATCCGGCGGCGCTCGCGGCCGAGCTCGTCGCCCTCGCACGGTGAGAGTCGTCGTCACCCGCCCCGTGGGCCAGGAGACCGGGCTCGTGGCGCGACTCGAGGCCGCAGGCTACGACGTCAGCCATTGCCCCCTGATCGCAATCGAGCCGCTCGGCGACGAGCCCATCGACGTCTCGGGCTACGACTGGGTGGTCGTGACGAGCGTCAACGGCGCGCGCGAACTGCGCCGGCGCGCCGTCGGGCGGATGCCCCGGAGGGCGGCAATCGGTGCCGCCACCGCGGTCGCGCTCGGAGGTGCCGAGCTCGTGCCACGCGTCGCGACGCAGGAGGGACTCCTGGCAGAGTTCCCGCGGCCGGCGGGGCGTGTCCTCTTTGCGGCCGGCGAGGGTGCGCGGCGACTCCTCCTCGACGCGCTCGACGCAGACCTCGTCGTCCTCTACCGGACGACGGAGCTCGTTCCCGCCGCCTTTCCCGACGCGGACGTCGTCGTGGTGGCGTCGCCGTCGGCGGCTCGCTCGCTCGCGGCCACCGGCGCCCGGCTCCCGGTCGTCTCGATCGGTCCGGAGACCTCGCGTGCCGTCCGGGTAGCCGGGCTCGAACTGGTCGCAGAAGCAGCAGATCACTCGCTGGATGGGCTCGTCGACGCGGTCGAGCGCGCCGCGGGACACGGTTAGACTCCCGTCCGGTGTTCGTCACCTTCCTCACCGACTTCGGTCTGCAGGACGACTTCGTCGGTACGTGTCATGGCGTCATCAAGCGGATCGCGCCGGAGGCGCAGATCATCGACATCACCCACGGGATCCCACCGCAGGCGGTGCTCCAGGGCGCGCTCGTGCTGGCGAACACGCTGCCGTACATGCCCGTCGGTGTCCATCTCGCGGTGGTCGATCCGGGCGTGGGTGGAATCCGTCGCCCGCTCGCGCTGCGCGACGCCGAGGGGCGTCTCTACGTCGGCCCCGACAACGGGCTCCTGATTCCGGCGGCCGAGCAAGCGGGCATCGCCGACGCCCACGAGTTGGCCAATCCCGAGTACGCGCTGCAAAGTGTCTCGCGGACGTTCCACGGCCGCGATCTCTTCGCGCCCGCGGCGGCCCACCTCGTCAAGGGCCTCGACATCGCCAAGCTGGGGCCGCCGATCGACCCCGATGCGCTCGCCCGCCTCGAGCTGCCGAAGCCGCGCTTCGTAGACGGAAACGTCGATGCGACGGTCATCTCCGTCGACAGCTTCGGGAACGTCGCTCTCAACCTGACCCGCAGCGAGCTCGAGCAGGCCGGGATCGTTCCCGGGACGCGCGTGGAGCTCGAGCTCGAAGGCATGCGCTACTACGCGATCGCCGCCAGGACATTTGCCGACGCTCGCTCGGGCGACGTGATCCTGTACGAGGACAGCTACCGCAACATGTCGCTCGCGATCTCGAACGGCGACGCAGCGGCGATGCTGCATGCGGAGATCGGCGGGGAGCTCGCAATCAGACCTGTCTGACCCCGTCCCAGGCCTGGAAACTTTCGCCCGGGTGCGCTAGGGTCGGTCTACCGAGAGACGTCGGCTGGAGCGGTTCTCCGTCCCCGACGTCTCTCCTTCGGTCCAGGCGGACAGCCCCCTGTCCTCTGTGGTTTCCTACCGGCGCGCCTGCGTTTGCGGCGGGTATACGCTGACTTCGGCCAGCTGAGGAGGAGGCAAACGTGAGTGCAGACACTCTCACCGTCGTCGACAATCGAACGGGCACCGAGTACACGCTCCCGATCGTCGACGGGGCGGTGCACGCGACCGAACTCGCCAGGATCAAGGGTCCTGGCGGCGAGGGGCTGCTCTCGTACGATCCCGCCTTCCTCAACACCGCCTCGTGCCGCAGCACGATCACCTACATCGACGGCGACGCGGGCATCCTCCGGTACCGCGGCTACCCGATCGAGCAGGTGGCCGAGCAGGGAGGGTTCCTCGAGACCGCCTATCTCCTGCTCGAAGGCGAGCTGCCGACTGCATCGCAACTGACGCGCTGGACCGACGACATCCGCATGCACACCTACGTCCACACGAACATCGAGGAGTTCATGTCCGGCTTCCGCTATGACGCGCATCCGATGGGGATGCTGCTCGGCGCGGTCGGCGCTCTCTCGACGTTCTATCCCGACGCCAAGGACATCGCCGATCCGGAGAACCGCTATCTGCAGCGGGTGCGGCTGATGGCGAAGCTCCCCACCATCGCCGCCTACGTCTTCCGTCACAGCCGGGGACTTCCCTACGTGCTGCCGCGGAACGATCTCGACTACATCGGCAACTACGTCAACATGACCTTCGAGATCGGCGGCCGCCACGAGCCCGACCCGGTGCTGCAGCGCGCGCTCGAGATCCTCCTCATCCTGCATGCCGATCACGAGCAGAACTGCTCCACGAGCGCCGTGCGCGGCGTCGGCTCGTCGCACGTCGATCCCTTCTCGGCCGTCTCGGCAGGGATCGCCGCGCTCTACGGCCCGCTCCATGGCGGCGCCAACGAGGCCGTCCTGAGGATGCTGGACGAGATCGGGGACGTAAAGAACGTGCCGGCCTTCATCGAAGGCGTCAAGGATGGCACCGCCGGGACGCGGCTGATGGGGTTCGGCCACCGCGTCTACAAGAGCTACGACCCGCGGGCGAAGCTGATCAAGCAGGTTGCCGACGAGGTCTTCGCCGTCACCGGCGTCGACCCCAAGCTGCAGATCGCGCTCGAGCTGGAGAGGATCGCCCTCGAGGACGACTACTTCGTCAGCCGTCGTCTCTACCCGAACGTCGACTTCTACTCCGGTCTGATCTACAAGGCAATGGGGTACCCGAGCGACTACTTCACGGTCCTCTTCACGCTCGGTCGCCTGCCCGGCTGGCTCGCCCAGTGGGAGGAGATGTTGAGCGACCGGGAGCAGAAGATCTCGCGGCCGCGGCAGCTCTACGTCGGAGCCCAAGAGCGGCCGTTCGTGACGATGAACGAACGCTGATCGGTCAGGAGCGCTCGGCCAGCACCTGGTGCACGAACGCGATGGCCATGCTGCCCTCGCCGACCGCCGCCGCCACCCGCTTGACCGGGCCCGAGCGCACGTCGCCGCACGCGAAGATCCCGGGCACGGTGGTCTCGAGCAGGTACGGGTCGCGCTCGAGTTGCCACGTGGCGGCCGCTGCGGCGTCCACCCCGGTGAGCACGTAGCCGCGAGGGTCGAGTGCGATCTCGGGTGGCAGCCACTGCGTCTCCGCATCGGCTCCGATGAAGATGTAGAGGCCGCCGCTCTCGACGAGAGTCGTCTCGCCGCCGGCGCTGACGTCGATCGCCTCGAGCATGCTCTCGCCGTGCGCGGCTACGACCTCGGCGCCCGTCCTCACCGTGATGTTCGGCCGCCGGCCGAGCTGGTCGATCAGGTAGCGCGACATGCTCTTGCCGATGTCGTCGCCGCGGTAGAGGATCGTCACCTGTCGCGCGTGGCCGGCGAAGTTGAGGGCCGCCTGACCGGCCGAGTTGCCGGCGCCGACGACGTGCACGGACCTGCCGTGGACGTTCCTCGCATCGCTCTTCGCGGCGCCGTAGAAGACGCCGTTGCCGGTCAGACGTTCGAACCCCTCGCGGTCGAGGCGCCGCCAGGAGACACCGCAGGCGAGGATGATCGTCCGTGCCGTGATCACGTCGCCGTCGTCGAGGTACACGCGTCGCGATGCCGCATCGAGCCGCTCGATCTGCCGCGTCACGAGGATCTCGGCGCCGAGGCGGCGGGCCTGGGTGAGGGCGCCCTTCGCGAGGTCGTCGCCGGAGACGCCGGAGGGGAAGCCGAGGTAGTTCTCGATCCGCGACGAGGTTCCGGCCTGGCCCCCGGGCGCCTCGCGCTCGATCACGAGCGTACTCAGGCCTTCCGAGGCGCCGTACACTCCGGCCGCGAGCCCCGCCGGGCCGGCACCGACGATCACGACGTCGTACTCCGCTGCCTTCGGCTCGGTGCCGAGGTCGAGCAGTTCGGCAACCCGCCGCAGGCGGGGGCGGGCGACCGTCTTGCCGTCGATCACCCGCAGCGTCGGCATGTCGGCGGGCTCGGGCAGCGGCCCGTCCCACCGCTCGGGGGCGTCGGCGTCCTCGGGGCTCACCCAGGCGAAGCTCACCTGGTTGCGGTCGAGGAAGCGGCGTATCGCCGTGCAGGTGGGGTCACCGGCGGCTCCGTAGAGGAGCACCCGGGGCCGCGGCTGTTCTGCTGCGAGGCCCGAGAGACCGCGTGCGCCTCCGATCCGGTGCTGGGCGAGCTCCCCGACCCGACGCGCGACCTCGGGCGCGTTCGCGGCGATCTCGTGGTAGTCGGTCGGCTCGAGCCGCATCACCCGGGCCGGCCCGGCCGCCCGGAACGAGACCGGGAAGCGTGCCGCAAGCACGATCGGCACCTCGCCGAACACCTCTCCCGGAAACCGATCGCCGACGACGCGGTCGCCGCCGTCACTCGCCTTCACGGCCTCGATCCGCCCTTCGAGCAGCGCGAAGAGCGCCGGGTCGTCGCCCTCGTGGGCGGCACACTCGCCGTCTGCGAGCGAGATGTCGGTGACGGCACGGGAGATGCGCTCGCAGGCATCGCGACCGAGTGTCGCGAACAGCGCGATGCTCTGGACCTCCTCGGGCGTCACCATTCCGCGCGACTGTACATCGCAGAAGAGCGCGGGCGTCCGGCTACACTAGGCGCCCGCGGCGAGGTAGCTCAGTTGGTAGAGCACACGGCTGAAAACCGTGGTGTCGCCGGTTCAAGTCCGGCCCTCGCCATCCCGTCCCGTGCGCTGCGGGGCCTTTGCGCGCGGTAGGTTCTGTGGACGTGAAGCGCCCCGTCTCGATCATCGGCGCACCACTCGACCTCGGACAGTCGCGTCGCGGGGTCGACATGGGCCCGTCCGCGATCCGCTACGCCGGTCTCGAGGAGCGGCTCGCTGCCATCGCGCTCGCTGCTTCCGACCGCGGCAACGTGCACACGCACGAGCCGGAGGCCGTCGCTCTCCTCGACGAACGTGCGCGCTTCCTCCCCCAGATCCTCGCTACCTGTGCGGAGCTCGCGGAGCTCGTCGCGGGAGCGGTCGACGGCGGCTCGCGGCCGCTCGTGCTCGGTGGCGATCACTCGGTCGCGCTCGGTACCCTGGCGGGCCTCGCCACTGCTGCCGGAGAGCCGGGCGGGCTGATCTGGATCGATGCCCACGGCGACCTCAACACGCCCGAGTCGAGCCCGTCGGGGAACGTTCACGGGATGCCGCTCGCGGCCGCGCTCGGGCGCAGCAGTGCGTGGTTCGAGCACCCGCGGCTGACGATCCCGGCCGTCGATCCGAAGCGGCTCGTGCTCGTCGGGATCCGCTCGCTCGACCCGGCAGAGCGCACCTTTCTGCACGAGTCGGAGATCCGGGTCTTCACGATGAGCGAGATCGACCGGATCGGGATCGAGCGCGCCATGCAGGAGGCGCTCGACCGCGTCGCCGGCCCCGGCTTCGTCCACGTCTCGCTCGACCTCGACGCGCTCGACCCCGAGGTCGCCCCCGGTGTCGGCACCCCGGTCCGGGGCGGTCTCACCTATCGCGAGGCGCATCTCGCCTGTGAGCTCGTCGCCGAGGCCGGGATCGCAGGGTCCTTCGAGGTCGTCGAGGTGAACCCGATTCTCGATCGCGAGAACGTCACAGCGCTGACCGCCGTGGAGCTGATCGCGAGCGCCCTCGGCCAGACGATCCTGTAGACGGGCCCCGGGTCGCGAGCCCGGTCAGCGCGTTGCGGCGACGATCCGCGCCTGTCCGGGAACTGCGAGCGACCCGTCCTCCGCGAGGTATGGCCGCAGGTTCTCCTCGGCCCGGGCGCGCAGCGCAGCCGCCTGCGACGGGGTGAGGTGCTCGAGTAGGCGCGACAGCATCCTCGACGTGTCGCAGGTCGCCGCCCACCACTGCTCGTAGGAAGGTGCAGACCAGGCGACGGGAACGTCTTCGAGCCGCTCGACCGTGAGACCGGCGTCCGCCACCAGGTTGCTCAGGCGTTCTGGATCGGCGAGCCGGAACGGGCCAGGCGCGTCGTGATCGGGCGGGTCGGCGAACCCGAGCGAGAGCGCGGCGCGACCCGAGGCGGTGATCCACGGGTTCAGCCTCGGGCTCGCCCACACCGCGAGCACGACCCGTCCGCCGGGTCGCAGCACGCGGGCGATCTCGGCGGCGACGCGGTCCATCGCCGGCACGAGCATGATCCCGAACCGGCTCAGGACCGCGTCCACCGACCCGTCGGGAAGCGACAGCGCCGCGGCATCCTCGACCTGGAACCGGACACCGCCGAAGCCGAGCTCGAGGGCTCGCGCACGCGCGGCCGCGATCATCTCCGGCGCCACGTCGGTGGAGATCAGCTCCCCCCCGGGTTGCAGGAGCGGAAACGCCCTCAGCCCCGTCTCGCCGGGACCAGCTGCGATCTCGAGCAGCGTCGTCCCCGGGCCCGGGTCGAGCAGCTCGACCATCCGCTCGGAGAGGAGCGCGGTCGCGCGCGCAAAGGGACCACGCCACCGCGCCCAGCCTGCCGCGACCGAGCGCCAGGCCTCGACCTGCTCTGCTGCGAGCGGGTCTATGCGGCGCCCTTGAAGCGGGGGATGATGTGCTCGCCGTAGGCCGCCAGTGTCTCCTCCTGACTGTGGGTCATCAGGTAGATCGCGTAGTGGTCGACGCCGATCGACTCGAGCTCGCGGAGCTTGGCGCTGATCTGCTCCACGCTGCCGATCACGGAGAAGCGGTCGCAGATCTCGTCGGAGACGAAGGCTCCGTGCTTGGCGCCGACACGCGAGTGTTCGTCGTAGTCGTAGAACTTCCGGGCCGCGACGTAGTCGGTGAGATCCTTGGGGATCGTGGAGCCGTCGTTGCCGTAGCGGTCGATCAGGTCCTGGATGTGGTTGGAGACCATTGCCGGGAACCAGCGTGTCTCTTCCCGGGCCAGGGCGATGTCGTCCGTGACCATGCTCGGCGCGCAGACGAGGCACTTGAGCGCGTCGGGGTCACGGCCGGCCTCCCGCGCGGAGGCGCGTGCCGTGCCCATGATCCACTGGATGATCTGCGGGTCGGCGAGCTGGATCACGACTCCGTCGCCGACGCGACCGGCGACCGCGAGCGCCTTGGGGCCGTAGCCGGCCACCCACATCTCGATCTCGGGCAGCTCCGGCCGCACCCACTTGAGCTGGAGGTCCTTGTCGTTCCAGTGCACCTCCTGGCCGTTCATGAACGGCTTGATCATCCGCAGCGCCGTCTCGAACTCCGCCACCTTGACCGGCTGCTGGCCGATGTAGCGCCGCGCCGAGTCACCGCGGCCGATCCCCATCACCATGCGGCCGTTCGAGATGTCGTGGATCGTCGCGTAGAGGCTTGCGAGCACCGTCGGCTCGCGCGTACCCGGATTCGTGACGAGGTGCCCGAACCGCATCGTCGTCGTCGCCTGCGCCGCGAGCGTGAGCACCGGGAACGAGTCCTGCCAGAGAACGTGCGAGTCGTACGTCCAGCCGATCTCGAAGCCGTTGCGCTCTCCGAGCACCATCAGCTCGACGAGCCGCTGGTAGGGGGGATCGGGCAGAACGGTGACGCCGAAGCTGAGTGCCATGTCTCTCCTTCGCCTTGACGGCCCGGCTCCCCAGGCCGGAAGCCGATCTGGATCCGAGTCTACAACGGTGCCGGAGCTGCGGCGGCCCGTGGCACTCGTGTGACCGCGAGGACGGCAGCAGCCCAGAGCAACCCGATGACGAGGAACGCGATCGCACCGTCGCCGGGGAGCGAGAACGTGAGGCCGGCGAGCGGGGTCCCGACGAGGATCACGAGCACAGCCGAGCCGTTGACGAGCCCGACGGCCGCCGCCGGTGCGTCGGCCCGCAGCCGTACCGTCATGTCGAAGATCGCGGCGAACGGTAAGCCCGCCGCGAGGCCGGCCACGAGCGCCGCGAGCGCCGCGAGCCAGAGCGGGGGCGCGGCCGCCAGTACGAGCATCGCCGCTGCGCCGGTGCAGAGGCTGACCGCGGCGACCGTCCAGGCACGACGCGTGGAGGCGCGCAGAACGATGCCTCCGAGCGGCCGTGTGATGACGCCCGCAAAGAGAATCAGCCCGCCTGCGAGCGCCGAGACGCCTCGGGCGTGACCGTGCCGCTCGAGCAGTGTCACGATCCAGTTTCCGGCCACGACCGAGAGTCCGAAGGACGCCATCTGCACCGCTGCGATCGGCCAGAGGCGCCGGTCGTGGAGGACGCTCTGTCTCGCCTGCGCCTGCATCGCCGTGGGCTGTGCAGCCGGCAGGTTGGGGGCGAGGAGGACGGGTAGCATGCCCGCGACGGCCAGAGCGAGACCGGTCCAGAACGGTGCCCGCCAGCCGAGCGGCCCGAGCAGCTGCGGCACCACCATCAGGGCGAGCCCGCCTGCGGCCATCGTGGCGCCGCCGTAGGCGCCCTGCCAGAGCGGCCCGCCGCGGCCCGCGCGAACGAGATCGAAGCCGGCCACGAACCCGACTCCCGTGCCGATCCCCATCACGAGACGCGCGCCGATGCCGAACGAAAAGGACGGTGAGGCGAGCGCGCCGGCGTTCGCGACCGCCACGATCGCGAGTGCCCAGAGACCGACGGTGCGGGCGCCGACGCGGTCGATCAGGCGACCGCCCGGAATCTGGACGGCGAGATGGGTGGCGAAGAGGGCTGTCGTCAGCAGCCCCACCGCGGCCAGCGAGACGCCGTAGGTGGCGCCCATCGTCTCGGCGACGGAGCCGACGTTGGAGATGTCCCACGTGACGGCGGCGCCGAGTGCGATCCCGGCCGCGATCGAGCGCCGGTCGGTTATCCCGCGACCCGTGCGATCGTCGCCGCAGCCAGCCGGTCGAGCGCCTCGACGGAGAGCTCGAGATGCTCCGGCTTCGTGTCCTCGAGCTTCGTATGCGAGAGCCCTCGCAGGCTCTGCACGAACATCATCACGGTCGGGACACCGGCCCGGCAGACCTCGGCGGCGTCGTGCAGCGGCCCCGACGGGAGCCGGTGCGAGATCCCGGCGACCTCGCGGCAGGCCTCGTCGCAGAGATCGATCAGCGCGGCATCGAAGAGGATCGGCTCGATCTCCCAGATTCGCTCCCAGCTCACGTCGAGCTGTTCCTCCTGCGCGAAGCGCTCGCTCGCCTCCTGTGCCTGGCGGCGGAGCGCGGCGAGGCTCGCTGCGTCGAGGTGACGCTGATCGAGGAGCTGCTCGGCGGTCTCGACGACCGACGTCACGATCCCGGGTCGGCAGGTGACGCCGCCGGAGGTGCAGACGGCGCCGTCCCCGACCCGCGCCGCGATCTCTCGAATCTCGAGGGCGAGCTTCGCGGCCCCCGCGAGCGCGTCCCGCCGTTTGTCCATCGGCGTCGAGCCGGCGTGAGCCGCCTGGCCCGTCCAGGTGATCCGCCAACGCTCGACGCCGTAGGTTCCGAGCACGGCCCCGAGCGGGATCCCCAGCGACTCGAGCACGGGGCCCTGCTCGATGTGGAGCTCGAGGTAGGCGGCCGCCGTGTCGAGCTGCGACCGCGCAGCCAGCGCCCCGTCGAGGTCGACGCCGTTGGCGGCGAGCGCAGCGGGGAGCGAGATGCCGTCGCGATCGACGAGCGCGCGCAGGTCATCCTGGTCGCTCATCGTGCCGCTCGCGGCCGACGAGCCGAACAGCGAGCGGCCGAAGCGCGCTCCCTCCTCGTCGGCCCAGTTGACGAGCCTGACGGTGGCGGGTGGAGTGCCGTCCTGCGCGATCCGCCTCAGCACCTCGGCTCCGGCGACGACGTTGAGGGCACCGTCGAGCCAGCCGCCGTTCGGAACGGAGTCGATGTGGCCGCCGATCAGGACGGCACGATCAGAGCGACCGGGGAGCGTCCACCAGTCGTTTCCCGCCTCGTCGCGCTCACGCTCGAGGGGGAGACCGGCAAGGAGACCGTCGAGCCACGCTCGCGCCGTGTTCCACGTCTCGGTCCACGCCACGCGCTGGGCGCCGTCCTCGTTCCCCGTCAGCTCCTGCAGCTCGCGCAGCTGTGCGACGACACGGCCCGGCTCGAGAGGCATGGTGCGAGCTTAACCCGGATCGGCGGCTTGCGCCTCACGCAGGTCGAGACTGTGGTACGGAATACGCAGTGGCGCTCTCCCTGCTCAAGCGCATCGGCGTCTTCGCGGCTGTCCTGATCGGTCTCTGCGCCTTCTACATCGGGTACCGGCAGCTCTACCTGTCGACCGGCTGGTCGAAGCCATTCACCGTCGACCAGTACTCGTTGCCCCCGTTGCAGGACATCGTCAGCCGGCTGTGGGAGCCGGCGGCGACGGAGCAACCGCCGCTCGCGGAGCTCCTCTTCCACAAGGCGCTCTTCACCGCCCGCGAGGCCGCCGCCGGGTTCGTGATCGGCGCGCTCGTCGGAATCGCGATCGGTGTCGTCTTCCACTTCTCCAATCTGATGCGCCGCGGCTTTCAGCCGTACGTCGTCGGCTCGCAGACCGTGCCCATCCTCGCCATCGCGCCGATGGTCGTGATCTGGCTCGGCGGCAAGGGACTGCCCGTGTGGATGCCCGTCTCCGTGATCAGTGCCTTCCTGACGTTCTTCCCGGTCGCGATCAACACGCTGCGCGGCCTCGACAGCACCGATCCGCGCAAGCTCGAGCTGATGCGCTCGTACGCGGCCTCGAACTGGGGCACGCTCTGGCGGGTGAAGTTCCCCTCGGCGCTCCCCTACCTTTTCTCTGCCTTCAAGGTCGCCGCCACGGCGAGCGTCGTCGGCGCCATCATCGGCGAGCTACCGTCGTCGATCCAGGATGGCCTCGGAGGCGCGATCCTCAACTTCGCGCAGTACTACTCGCTCGACCCGTCGGCGCTGTGGGCGACGAATATCATCGCGGCGCTGCTCGGGATCCTCTTCTTCTGCGTCGTTGCCATCGCGGAGCGTCTGATCGTACGGCGGGCGCCGGAGAACGTCGCATGAGGGATGGACAGAAGGGAGGCGTGTAGATGGGCGCTGCTACGGGGTCGGCCGAGGGCGGAGCCGAGAGCGGGGCTGCCGCCGTCTCGATCAGGAACGTCTCGAAGACGTTCGGCCAGGGCGGCACCACGGCGCTGCAGAACATCGAGCTCGAGTTGCAGCCGGGCGAGTTCGTCTCCCTGATCGGCCCCTCGGGCTGCGGCAAGTCGACGCTTCTGCGCGTGATCGGCGACCTCGTGGAACCGAGCGAGGGCGAGGCGGTCGTCGCGGGCAAGTCGGCGCACCAGGCGCGCCTCGACCGGGACTACGGGATGGTCTTCCAGGAGGCCACCCTGATGGACTGGCGGACGGTCGAGAAGAACGTCGCGCTCCCACTCGAAATGATGGGGTGGGAGAAGGGGAAGCGTCGTGAGCGCGTCCGCGAACTGCTCGCGCTCGTGGAGCTCTCGGGCTTCGAGAACCACTACCCTTGGCAGCTCTCGGGCGGCATGCAGCAACGCGTCGCGATCGCACGAGCGCTCACCTTCAACCCTTCGCTGATCCTCATGGACGAGCCGTTCGGCGCGCTTGACGAGATGACGCGCGACCGCCTCAACCTCGAGCTCCTGCAGATCTGGGAGACGACGAACGCCACCGTCGTCTTCGTCACCCACTCGATCGCCGAGGCCGTCTTCCTCTCGGGCAGGGTCGTCGTGATGTCGGCCCGGCCCGGCCGGGTGCAGCAGATCGTGGACGTCGATCTCCCCTACCCGCGCACGAACGAGACGCGCGAGGACAGCCGCTTCTTCGAGCTCACGACCGAGGTGCGCGAGCTCCTGCGCGAGTCACATGGCACCCGGGAGCCGACGTGAAGCGCCTCCGCCAGGGTCTCGTCGAGTGGCTGCCGTCGATCCTGATCCTCGTCCTCGGTCTCGTCGCCTGGCAGCTCGCGGTCGACGCCTTCTCGATCCAGAAGTTCCTGCTGCCCAAGCCGACGGAGATCCTGAGCGCCTTCTGGGACGAGCGCCACGTGCTCTGGCCTGCCGGCTGGTACACGTTCACCGAGGCGTTCTGGGGCTTCGTGATCGGCGTCTCGTTCGGGATCGGTGCCGCCCTCCTGCTGGCGCGGTTCCGTGCCCTCGGGTCGGCGTTGATGCCCTACCTCGTCGCGGCGAGCGCGATCCCGATCATCGCCTTCGCCCCGATCGCGAACGCCTGGTTCGGGATCGAGAAGAGCTCCAAGATCTTCATCGCAGCGCTGCTCTCGTTCTTCCCGGTGCTCGTCAACACGTTGCGCGGCCTCACCTCGGTGCGACCGTCGCAGATCGAGCTGATGCGCTCGTACGCGGCCGGCACACCTGCCGTGTTCCGCCGCGTCCGGATCCCCACCTCGCTGCCGTACGTGTTCTCGTCGCTGAAGATCGCGAGCGTGCTCGCCATGATCGGCGCCATCGTGGGCGAGTACTTCGGCGGCTCCCAGCAGCAGCTCGGGATCCAGATCAAGAACTCGGCCGCGCTCTTCCAGTTCGAGACGGCCTGGGCAGCGATCCTCGTCGCTTGTATTCTCGGGGTCGGCTTCTACCTGGCGGTGTCGGTCGCGGAGATCTTGACGATGCGGCGCTACCCGACGGCGGAGCGCGCCCGACGCTGACGGCTGCGACAACACCGGGTGTGGTGACAGAGGGGTCGAGATCGAAGTCAACAACGAAGTCAGGAGGAGGGTGGGTATGAGGAAGTACGGAATGGTCGTGGCGCTCGCGCTCGTGGCGGTGGTGGCGGCGCTCGTGTTCGCGTCCCTCGGTTCGGCCAAGCCGGCTCAGACGACGGCCGACAAGGTCACGCTGCAGCTGAAGTGGGTGCCGCAGGCGCAGTTCGCCGGGTACTACGCGGCTGCCGCGATGGGGTACTACAAGGCGATGGGCCTGGACGTGACGCTGAAGCCGGGCGGGCCGGACATCACGCCGGAGCAGGTCGTTGCCTCCGGTCAGGCGCAGTTCGGCGTCGACTGGCTGCCGGCGCTTCTCGCCGCCCGTGACAAGGGCAGCAACATCGTCAACATCGCCCAGGTCTACACCCGCTCGGGCATGACGGAGATCTCCTGGAAGTCGAGCGGGATCAACACGATCAAGAAGATGGCCGGCAAGAAGGTCGGCGTCTGGTGCTGCGGCAACGAGAACGAGCTGTTCGCGGCGCTCGTCAAGAACGGGATCAACCCGAAGGACTCGAGCCAGGTCACGATCGTCAACCAGCCGTTCGACATGACGCTCTTCCTCCAGAAGAAGGTCGACGCGGCTGCGGCGATGACCTACAACGAGCTGGCACAGGTACTCGAGACGAAGAATCCGCAGACCGGGCAGCTGTACAAGCTCTCCGACCTGAACGTGATCACGATGGAGCGGGCGGGGACCGCGATGCTCGAGGACGGGCTCTTCGCGCAGAGCTCGTGGCTGAAGGACCCGAAGAACCAGGACATCGCCAAGCGGTTCCTCGCGGCCTCGTTCAAGGGTTGGGTGTACTGCCGTGACCACATGACCGCCTGCGTCAACTTCGTGCTCAAGGCGGGCACGACGCTCGGCCGCGGCCATCAGACGTGGCAGATGAACGAGGTCAACAAGCTGATCTGGCCCGCCCCGGCGCGCGGAATCGGGGTCATGAACCCGGTTGCCTACCTGCGGACGGCCACGATCGCGAAGCGGTTCAAGGTCATCTCGAAGATGCCGTCGGGTGCCTATCGCACCGATCTCGCGATCGCGGCGAACGCGATGCTGCGCAAGCAGGGCGTCAACACGACCGGCCTCAGGTGGAAGGCGGTCGTCGTGAAGGTGACCCCCGGAGGGAAGTAGGACGGCGGAGTAGGCTCCGCAGCATCACTCGTCCCGGGCCCCGATCGCGGGGCCCGGGACGCACATTCACGAGAGGAGGCCCCATGTCCGTGCTGATCAAGGGCGGCCGCGTCGTCACCGCCGCCGACTCGACCCTCGCCGACGTGCTCGTCGAGGGTGAGAAGGTAGCGCTGCTCGGGGCCGATCTCGACGTCGCGGCCGACCGCGTCGTCGACGCGACCGGGAAGTACGTCCTGCCTGGAGCGATCGACCCGCACACGCACCTCGACATGCCGTTCGGCGGCACGGTCACGATCGACGACTTCACCTCGGGCCAGACGGCCGCCGCCTTCGGCGGCACGACGTGTCACGTCGACTTCGCGATCCAGTCGAAGGGACAGTCGTTCTCGGCTGCGATCGACGAGTGGAGCGCGAAGGCGGTCGGCAATGCCGTGATCGACTACGGCTTCCACATCATCGTCACCGACCTCGAACAGGGCGGCTCGCTCGAGGAGCTGGCCCTCTTGCCCGATCTGGGCGTCACCTCCTACAAGATGTTGATGGCCTACAAGGGCGTCTTCCTCGTCGACGACAACACGCTCTACCGCGTCATGGAGCTCGCCTCGCGCACCGGCGCGCTCGCGATGATCCACGGCGAGAACGGCGAGGTGATCGACATCCTCGTCAAGGAGGCGCTTGCCGCGGGCCACACCGAGCCCCGCTACCACGCGCTCACCCGGCCGCCCGAGCTCGAGGGAGAAGCGACCAACCGGGCGATCCAGATCGCCCACCTCGCCGGCTGCCCGGTCTACATCGTCCACGTCACGTGCCAGGAGTCGGTCGACGCGATCGCCGCCGCTCGCGAGCGAGGCTGGCCGGTCTTCGGCGAGACGTGCACGCAGTACTTCTTCGCCGACATCACCGATCTCGACGAACGCGACTTCGGCGGCGCCAAGTACGTCTTCTCACCTCCGGTTCGGGAGAAGTGGAACCAGCCGATCCTGTGGGATGCGGTCCGGACGGACAAGCTCTCGGCGATCTCGACCGACCACTGCGCGTTCTTGCTCGACGGTCAGAAGACGCTCGGGAAGGACGACTTCTCCAAGATCCCGAACGGCGCTCCCGGCCTCGAGGAGCGGCTGAAGATGATCCACCACTTCGGCGTCAACGAGGGTCGGATCTCGCTCAACCGGATGGTGGAGCTGCTCGCCACGAACCCGGCCAGGCTCTTCGGCCTCTACCCGCGCAAGGGGACGATAGCGCCGGGCTCCGATGCGGACATCGTCGTCTTCGACCCGCTGCGCAGGACGACCCTGACGGCCGCGTCGATGCACGGCAACCAGGACTACACGCTGTACGAGGGAACCGAGGTGACCGGCGACGTCGCCCTGACGATGATCCGCGGCACGATCGTCGTCGAGGACGGCAAGCTCCAGGTCGAGCCCGGCTTCGGCCAGTTCGTGAAGCGGGCGAAGTTCGGCGAGGAGCTCGTCTGAGCTGAGGCGCGATGCCCTGGTCACGAGGACGGGGCGGCTGGGACTACGATCGGCAGTGGAGCGAACGAAGGAGCAGACGATGGCGACGATCCAGACAGACCCGAACCTCGGCGCGCAAATCGTCGCCGATGCGAAGGAGCACGTCCTCTATTCGTGGTCGGTGCAGAATGCGATCAACCCGATCCCGGTTGCCGGCGCGGAGGGACGTCACTTCTGGGACTACGACGGCAAGCGGTACCTCGACTTCGCATCCCAGCTCGTCAACGTCAACATCGGGCACCAGCACCCGAAGATCATCCAGGCGATCAAGGAGCAGGCCGACAAGCTGTGCACGATCGGGCCGCCGCTCGCCAACGAGTCGCGCTCGGAGCTGGGCCGGCTGTTGGCCGAGGTCACACCGGGTGACCTCTCGGTCTCGTTCTTCACGAACGGCGGCGCCGAGGCGAACGAGAACGCCGTCAAGCTGGCCCGCCTCGTCACCGGACGCCACAAGATCATCGCGCGCTACCGCTCCTATCACGGGGCGACCCACGGCGCCGTCTCCCTCACGGGCGACCCGCGTCGCTGGGCGGTCGAGCCGGGCATGGGCGGCGTCGTCCGCGCGTTCGACCCCTACACCTACCGTTGCCCGGCGGGACATCCCGATCCGTGCCCCGTCTGTACGGGCGCTCCGCATCTGGAGGAGATCATCCAGTACGAAGGCGCCCACACGATCGCGGCCATCATCCTGGA
The DNA here is from genome assembly GCA_964581085.1 of uncultured Gaiellales bacterium. Taxonomy (GTDB): domain Bacteria; phylum Actinomycetota; class Thermoleophilia; order Gaiellales; family Gaiellaceae; genus Gaiella. The sequence goes on from CAZOMP010000008.1 coordinate 52,884, forward strand.
GACGGTGACCGGAACGAACGGCATCATCGTGCCGCCCGACGGCTATCTGCAGAGCGTCCGCGAGGTCTGCGACCGCCACGGCATCCTCCTCATCCTCGACGAGGTGATGGCGGGGTTCGGCCGCACCGGGCGCTGGTTTGCGTGCGAACACTGGGACGTCGTTCCGGACATCCTCTGCGTCGCCAAGGGGATCAACTCGGGCTACGTCCCCCTCGGCGCCATGATCGCGCGGGGGGAGATCGTCGATCAGGTCCGCGACCGGTTCTTCCCCGGCGGGCTCACCTACGCCGGACATCCGCTCGCGTGTGCCTCCGCGGTCGCCTCGATCGAGGCTTTTCGTGAGGAGGAGGTCGTCGAGAATGCGGCCGCCATGGGCGACTGGTTCGGCGAGGCGCTCGCAGGCCTGGCGGAGCGCCACCCGTCGATCGGCGACGTCCGCGGACTGGGCTGCTTCTACGGCATCGAGCTCGTCAAGAACCGGGAGACGCGCGAGATGCTCGTGCCCTACAACGCCGCCGGCGAGGCGGCCGCCCCCGTTGCGCGGCTCGCAAAGGCCGCGCTCGAGCAGGGCCTCTACCTGATGACGCACTGGAACGTGGTCATGGTCGTGCCGCCGCTGACGATCACGCGCGAGGAGGCCGAGGCCGGAGTCGCCGTTCTCGACGACGTGCTCTCGATCGCCGACGAATACGTGGTCTAGACCAAAAAGGAGGCGATTGCGGCCCCCGTCTCGTCCAGCGCATCCCAGAGGACCGTGTGGCCGCCCGGGACGGTGACCACCTCGAGCAGGTTGCCGAGCGCCGCCCGGTGCGCCGCCAGGAAGCGGTCGTAGGAGAGGTACGAGTCTTCGCCGAGCACGAGCAACGTCGGGATCCGCACGTCCTCGAACGGCGGCGGCGCCGACGCCAGCTCCCCATAGGCGGCGGTGACGCAGGCCTGGCTGTAGCGATAGCGCCAGCGACCGTCATCGTCCTCGACGAGGAAGCCCACGAGCTCGGCGGCGACTCGCTCGCGCGAGGCTCGCAGGAGAAAGCTCTCCTCGAAGCGCCGGTCGACGCCCTCCTCGAACGAGGCGTAGGAGCGATCGGAGCGGTCGTGCTCGGCGGCGTAGAGCGCGATCACCGGGTCGAGCTGCAAGGCCGGGTCGAGCAGGACGAGCCGCTCGACGACGCCCGGGTAGCGGGCGGCGAGCTCGAACGCGAGCCTGGCCCCGAACGAATGGCCGATCCAGTCGCAGGGTTCGGTGCCGAGCGTCTCGAGCAGCATGTCGAGGTGCTCCTCGATGCTCCATGGTGGCTCCCAGGGCGAGACGCCGTGGCCGAGCAGGTCGGGCGCGAGGACGTGGCGGTCGGCGAGGAACCGTTCGGCGAGCAGACGCGCTCCGGCTCCCCGGCCCGTGATCCCGTGCAGGCTGACGACGCGTCGCCCGGCGGGATCGCCGAAGTGCTCGAGCTGGAGCCGGCGGTGGAGACCCGAGCGTGTCACACCGCGTCGCCGGCTGCCGCGAGCGACTGCGGAACGAGCTCCTCGCGCCTGGCGTCTTGTACGAGTGACCAGATCACGACCCCGTTCTTGTCGATCAGGAACGTGCCGCGCCGGGGAGCTCCCGTCGCCTCGTTGAAGACGCCGTATGTGCGGGCTGCGGCCCCGTGCTGCCAGAAGTCTGACGCGAACGTAAACGTGGCGCCGAGCTCTTCCTTCCATGCCTGCCGTGTCGGGGCGCTGTCGCACGAGACAAAGACGATCTCCGTCTCGGCGTCGCGGAAGGAGGCGAGGTTGGCCTGCAGGTCGAGTGCCTCCTCGGCGCAGACCGGCGTGAACGCGAACGGATGGAAGACGAGGAGGACGTTGCGTCTTCCCCGGTAGTCCTCGAGGCGGACATGAGGTCCGCCGAGCGTCTCCTCGAGGTCGAAGTCCGGTGCTCTGTCACCCGTCGCGATCGCCATCGTCTCTCTCCTCTCCGTTGCCGGAAGGACGATAGTAGGTCCGGCCCGCAAGGCCCTCGGGAAGGTGGTCGTCGAGTGCCGAGGCGGGATCGCGGTGCGGCGACACGTAGCCGATGCCGTGGCCGCGACCGGCGGCAGCGCGGTAGTGGGCATCCCGGAGCGCGGCCGGCGGCGGCTTGATCCCCTGCGCGGCGACGTCTGCCCGTGCCTGCCAGATCGCCTGGGCGGTAGCGTTCGATTTCGGTGCCCGGGCGAGGTAGATCGCCGCCTGGGCCAGGTTCAATTGCGCCTCGGGCAGCCCGACGTGCTCGAGCGCCTGCGCTGCCGCGACCGCGACGAGGAGCGCTCTCGGGTCGGCGTTGCCGACGTCCTCGGAGGCGAGGATCACCAGCCGTCGGGCGATGAAGCGGGGATCCTCACCGCCTTCGAGCATGGCGGCCAGGTAGTAGACGGCTGCATCCGGATCACCTCCGCGCGTCGACTTGATGAACGCCGAGACGATGTCGTAATGCTGGTCGCCGGCGCGGTCGTAGCGGAGTGGGCGCTTTCGGGCCGCGTCGGCCACGTGTCGCGACTCGAGCGGAACGCCCTCTGCGTGGGCCGTCTGCCACGCCAGCTCGAGCGTGGAGAGCGCGCTTCTCGCATCGCCCCCTGCCCGGGAGGCGACCGCATCCACGACGTCGTCGGCGACGGTCCCTCCGAGCTCGGCCGCCCCACGCCGTACGACGGCAGCGACGTCGGCGTCCGTCAGTGCCTCGAGCTCGATCACCGAGCAACGCGAGAGAAGGGCGGCGTTGACCTCGAAGTAGGGGTTCTCCGTCGTCGCCCCGATCAACGTCAGGAGCCCGCTCTCGACACCCGGTAACAATGCATCCTGCTGGCCCTTGTTGAAGCGGTGGATCTCGTCGAGGAAGAGAATCGTCCGGGTGCCGTTCGAGCCGAGCCGGTCGCGGGCGCGGGCGAGCACACCGCGAACGTCGTCGACGCGCGCCGATACGGCCGAGAGCTCCTCGAACGCAGCGCCGGTGCGTTCAGCCACGATCCGTGCGATCGTCGTCTTCCCGACGCCGGGCGGGCCATAGAGGATCATCGACGGCGGCCGGTCGCCCTCGATTGCAAGCCGTAGCGCCGACCCCTCGGCGAGAACATGGCGCTGGCCGACGAGATCGCCCAGGGTCCGTGGCCGGATCCGCTGGGGTAGCGGCGCCGTCGTCTGCGCGTGCACTGCCGCCGCGTCGGCGAAGAGGTCGGTCATGAGGTGAGTGTAGGTGCCTCTCCGACCGGTCTCCCGTCGTGGTCGGTGCTCTGTGCGGTAGAAGTCGCCGATGGCCGTGATCGACGACCTGCTCACCCGCAACGCGGCCTTCGCGGCGCGGTTCGAACCGTGCCATCTCGACGTGCGGCCGGCACTGCGGCTCGCGATCGTGGCCTGCATGGACTCCCGTCTCGACACCTTCGCGGCGCTCGGTCTCCGCAACGGCCAGGCGCACATTCTCCGCAACGCGGGCGGTGTGATCACCGACGACGTCATCCGCTCGCTCGCCATCTCTCAGCGCTGCCTCGGCACGCGCGAGATCATCCTGATCCACCACACCGACTGCGGCCTCGAGCTGATCACCGACGACGGTTTCCGCGCGGAGCTGCAGGAGGAGACCGGCATGGCTCCGGCGTTCGCGATCGAGTCGTTCACCGACGTCGACGAAGACGTGCGCCAGTCGCTCGCCCGCGTCCGCCATTCACCGTTCCTCCCGCATCGCGACGGGGTCCGCGGCTTCGTCTACGACGTCGACACCGGGACGCTTCGTGAGGTGGATGAGTGACGCTGGATCCCGACGCATCCCGGCCGGGTCGATGACCACTGCGTTGCGCGGCGAGGCAACGACGCTGTTGCAGCGGCTGATCCGCCTCGACACCGTCAACCCCCCCGGCAACGAGACCGCCGCGGCCGAGCTGCTGCGCGACTACCTCGAGGCCAACGGTGTCCGTTGCGAGCTCGTCGGGAGGGTCGAACACCGGCTCAACCTCGTGGCGCGGGTGCCCGGCGGCAGCGGCCCCTCGCTCGCCTTGATCGCCCACACCGACACCGTGCGTGCCGACCGAGAGGAGTGGTCCCGCGACCCGTGGTCGGGCGACCTCGTCGACGGCGAGGTCTGGGGTCGCGGTGCGCTCGACATGAAGAGCCAGGTGGCCGCGAGCGCAGTCGCGGTCGCCTCGCTGGTGCGCGAAGGATTCACGCCGGCCGGCGATCTCGTGCTCGCGCTCACCGCCGACGAGGAGGTGAACGAGAACTTCGGTCTCTCCTGGCTCGTCGAGGAGCATCCGGAGCTCGTCCGGGTGGACTACTGCCTCAACGAGGGCGGCGGTGACCGCTGTGTCTTTGGCGGCCGGGTCTTCTATCTCTGCGCGGTCGGGGAGAAGATGAGCGCGCCGTTCGTCCTGCGTGCGCGCGGTCGCAGCGGGCATGCGTCGGTGCCGTCGATTGCCGACAACGCGCTCGTCAAGGTCGCCCCAGCGATCGAGGCGCTCGGCCGGCTCGAGCCGCCGCGCCAGCTGATTCCCGAAGTGGAGCGCTTCCTCGAGCTCGTTCTCGGCGAGGCGCCCCCGCTCGGCGAGGTGTTGACGCGGGCGCGCGCCGTCGACCCGCTCGTCGCCGAGCTCGTCGAGCCGCTTCTCTCGTTCACCCTGGCGCCGACGATGATCGAAGCGTCGAAGCAGCGGAACGTGATTCCCGCCGAATGCGCCGTCACGGTCGACTGCCGTCTGCCGCCGGGGATGACCCCGGCCGACGTCGAGCCGCTCGTGCGGGCAGCAATCGGTCCGGCCGAGGCCGAGATCGAATGGATCGAGGCAGACGGCGGCACGCGTTCCCCACTGGACACGCCGCTCTGGAGCGCGCTGCAGTCGTTCGTGGAAGACATCGAGCCAGGTGCACGTCTGGCGCCGATCGTGTGCGCGGGCTTCACCGACTCGCACTGGCTGCGGGAGGCATTCGGTACCGTCGCCTACGGGTTCTTCCCGATGCGGACGATGACCCCGGAGCTGGCAGCCCGGTTGATCCACTCGGCCGACGAGCGGATCCCGGTCGACGACCTCGAGCTCGGTGTTCACGCCCTACGAGCGGCGGCGCAGGCGATGGCGGACTGATGGACGCACCGGCCGTCGTCACGATCGTGCCGAACGAAGTTGCCGCCGATCTCGTCTGTTCGTTCCTGCGCGCGGAGGGGATCCGCTGCGGGCACCGCATCACGAACGTCGGAGCCGGCTCGTGGGACGGTGTCCCGAACGCGGGCGGCGCCCGTGAGGTGCTCGTCGACCCGGAAGATCTCGCTGCCGCACGGGAGGCGCTCGCCGCCGCGGATCTCGGCGAGTTCTCCGCCTGAGCCCGGACCCGGGCAGATCCCGGCCGAGAATGTCGTCCCGGCGCTCGCCTGCCCGGCTACGCCGCCGGCTTCTCGTGATGCCCGCCGAACTGGCTCCGCATTGCCGAGAGGAGCTTGTTGGCGAACAGATCCGCGTCCCGTGAGCCGAAGCGCGCGTAGAGAGCGGCAGTCAGCACGTCGGCCGGGATTCCCTCCTCGATTGCGGCGATCGACGTCCAGCGTCCCTCGCCCGAGTCGGAGACGCGACCGGCGAACTCGTCGAGAGCGGGCGACTCCTGCAACGCTGCCGCGGTCAGGTCGAGCAACCACGAGCCGACGACGCTGCCGCGACGCCAGAGCTCGGCGACCGCGGGGATGTCCAGCTCGTAGCGGTAGTACTCGGGATGGTCGAGCGGCGCCGTCTCGGCGTCCTCGTCGCGCTGCCGCAGCCCTGCGTCGGCCCCGTGGAGGATGTTGAGACCCTCGGCGAACGCCGCCATCATCGCGTACTCGATCCCGTTGTGGACCATCTTCACGAAGTGGCCGGCGCCAGCCGGGCCGCAATGGAGGTAGCCGTGCTCCTCCGGGCTCGTCTGGCCGCTGCGACCGGGCGTCCGTGGCGCCGCCCCGACGCCGGGAGCAAGGGTGGCGAAGACCGGCTCGAGCTCGCCGTAGGCGTCGGCATCGCCGCCGATCATGAGGCAGTAGCCACGCTCCAGCCCGAAGACGCCTCCGCTCGTGCCGCAGTCGAGATAGCGGATCCCGTTCGCGCCGAACTGGGCGGCGCGGCGGATGTCGTCCCGGTAGTAGGAGTTGCCGCCGTCGACGATCGTGTCGCCTGCGGTCATCCTGGCGGCGAGTGCCTGGACGGTGGACTCGGTGATCGCCCCCGCCGGCACCATCACCCAGGCCCGCCGTGGTACGTCGAGGCTCGCGATGAAGTCGTCGAGCGAGGAGGCGCCTGTCGCGCCCTCGGCCGCAAGGGCGTGCACGGCATCCGGAGCCACGTCGTAGACCACGCAGTCGTGTCCGTCCCGCAGCAGCCGGCGGACGATGTTCGAGCCCATCCGGCCGAGTCCAACCATCCCGAGCTGCATCACCCGAGCCTATACCCTCGCAGCGTGGTGCCTCCGACGACCCACGGCGACCTGCTCGAGCTCCACGAGGTCGAGGGCGCCTTCCAGCGGATCGAGGCGTGGCTCCGTGAGCGAGGGTTCTTCGCGTCCGGTGGCGAGCGGCTGGTGGCAGATCTCTACCTCGGCTACGGGCTTTCCGCCGGTATCCGCAGGCGCTCCTCACCGACGCCCCGGGAGCCCGCGCGGCTTCCGCTTGCGGCCTGTGCCGTCCGGGCGGACGACTATGTTGTCGACAATGAAAACAGCGACGAATACGTGCCCGGCGGTCTCGCGTTCGGCGCGTGGGAGCCCACCTGGAACGCGGGGGACTACGGGCTGGCAGTCGAGCGCGTTCGGGAGGCGATCGCCCGGGGGGACGTCTACCAGGTCAACCTCGTCCAACACCTGTCGACACGTTTCGAGGGCTCGCCTGCCGCGCTCGCCGCCCGCCTGGCACCGCTCGCGCCGCTTCACACCGCGCCGTTCCGGGGGGACGGCTGGGTGGTTGTCTCGGCGTCACCCGAGCTCTTGCTTGCACGCCGTGGCCGACGCGTCTGGACGTGCCCGATCAAGGGGACGCGACCCGCCGGTGCTGCGCTCGAGCTCGCGGCGTCGTCGAAGGATGCGGCCGAGCACGTCATGATCGTCGATCTGGAGCGCAACGACCTCTCACGTGTCTGCGAGCCCGGGACGGTGCGTTGGCCGGAGCTGATGGCGACACGGCCGCTCGCCGGGGTCGAGCACATGGTCTCGACGGTAGAGGGTCGCCTGCGTCCCGACGTCGGCCTCGCGGAGCTCCTCGCTGCGACGTTCCCCGGCGGGTCGATCACCGGCGCTCCCAAGATCGCAGCGGTCGATCTGATCGCGGAGCTCGAGCCGGTCGGTCGTGGGGCGGCGATGGGGGCGCTCGGCCGCGTCTACGGAAACGGCGACCTCGATCTGGCTCTGACGATCCGGACCTTCGCGATCGTCGACGGACGGATCCATCTCTGGGTGGGCGGCGGCATCGTGTGGGACTCGCAACCGGCGGCCGAGATCGCCGAGTCGTGGATGAAAGCGGAGCCGCTCTTGCGGGCGATCGGAGCGCCGCGGGTCACCCCCGACGCGGACGCGGGTCCGTCGCGGCCGGTATCGCAGGCACCGGCTCCGTGAGACGGTAGGCGGGCGGGGCGACGCGGAGGTCGGCGGCGAGGAGGAGGTGGCGATCGTGATCCAGCCGCCCGCCCGTTATCGTCCTGGCCATGGTCACTCCACGAATCCGCGCGAGCCCATGAGTTCCGAGCCGCTGCTCGCGGTCGCCGTGTCGGGGCGGGGGCTCGTGGAGCCGGGAGCACCCGTCCTTGCCGCCGACGACGAGGGGTTCACGCGCGGCCGCGCCGCCTTCGAGACGATGAGGGTGTACGGCGGCAGGCCGTTCCGGTTCGAGCAGCACGTGGCGCGACTCGTCGGTTCGGCCGAGCGGATCGGGCTCGAACGCCCCGACCCGGTCGAGCTCGAGCAGCTCGCCCAACTGGCACTCGCTCACGCGGAGTGCCCGGACGCGACGCTGCGGCTCTACTGGACGCCCGGCCGTCCGGGCGGTGAGCATCTGGCGATCGCGCTCGTGGGTCAGATCCCGTCCTGGATCGAGGAGACCCGCGCCCGCGGCCAGCGCCTCGTCTCGCTGATCCAGCAGCGGCGCTCCGAGCCATGGCTACTCCCCGCAACCAAGTCGACGAGCTACGCCGTCAGCATGGCGGCCGAGCTCGAAGCCAAGCGCCGGGGGGCGGACGATGCCGTCTTCGTCGACGCCGACGACATCGTTCTCGAAGGACCGGTGACGAACATCTGGTGGCGGGAGGGCGACGTGCTCGTGACGCCCTCGCTCGAGGTCGGCATCCTCGCCGGTGAGACCCGGGGAGCGCTGCTCGAGCTGGCGGCCGGCAACGGCCAGGCGGTCGTCGAGGGCGTCTACCGTCTGGAGCGGCTCCTCGCTGCCGAGGAGGTCTTCACGTCCTCTTCGGTGCGCGAGATCATCCCCGTCGTGGCGGTGAACGGGAAGAAGTTCGAGCGCGGGGCGGCCGCGGCGGCGCTGCAGGCGGCGCTCAGAGCCGAGGCGACAGCGGCCTAGAACGAACCGCTGCCGTCCACGACGAGCTGGGCACATGCGACCGGATCATCGCTCTCGACGTAGCGTTCCTCCGACGGCATCCACACGTCGACCCACGTCTGACGCGACTCCTCGCCGTCGCGGGCCACACCGCGCGCGAGGCGTAGCTCGGGGGGCGCCTCCACCCAGATCCGTACAGCGTAGGCGTCGCGGAGCGTGCTGTGGAGGGCACAGACACCCTCGATCACGATCACGCCCTCGGGCTGCACGAGCCGGAGGCCCCGAGCCTCGCGTGCTACCCAGTCGTACGAGGAGAACTCGGCCGGGGCCCCGGCACGAAGCGGCTCCACGACCTCGGCTCGCAGGCGGGGGAGGTCGAACCCCTCGCCGTCCCAGAACTCGTCCGTCGAGACGATCTCTGCGTCCGGGATCATCCGTGCGAGCGTCGTCTTGCCCGCGCCACCGCGACCGCCGATGCCGACGAGCGTGGGACCGCGACATCCCCGGGCGGCGTCGACGAGCCGAAGCGCACCGCTCGCATCCATGGAGCGCACGGTACCCTCAGCACATGGAGAAGCTCCGCCTCGGAGGCATGGCCCTCTCGAACGGCGTCCTCGTCCACGGCCCCACGGCCTGGGGTGCCGCCGTCCGTGACGAGGATGGAACATTGCACTCGGCAGCCGGGGAGAAGCGTCGTTTCGCACCCGGCATCACGACTCCGTTCGTCCGCGGGCCGCTACGGCTGGCGGAGGCGTTCGCCGTCCTTCCCGACGTACGACGGGCGCTTCCGGAGGCCCGGTTCCCCTTCGAGCGTCCCCGAGTCGCCGTCGCCGTGACCGTGGGCGCCACCGCCGCCGGGATCGCCCGCCGCTCGCCCCATCTCGGGGCCGTGGCGAAGGAAGCGGTTGCGGCGATCGCCTCGCTTGCCCCGGCGATGATCGCGCTCCGCGGCGGCGAGCTCGCCTCGTACCACGGCGCCGAGCACATCTCGATCGGAACCTACGAGACCGGTGAGCCGGCGACGAAGGAGCACGACCGCTGCGGTGGACACCTGATCGGGCCGTTGCTGCTGACGAGCGCCGTCGCGAGCATGATCGCGTCCCGGGCTCCGGCGCGAAGCCGCCCCGCTGCCCGTGCGGTCGGCGCCGTCGGAGCCATGGGTGCCGCCGTCGAGATCTTCGGCTGGATGGGCCGGCATCCGGAGAGCCCCGTCGCCCGCGCACTCGCGCGACCGGGGCACGAGTTGCAGGCCCGCGTCTCGACGGCGGACCCATCGCCCGAGCAGCTGCAGGTCGCGGAGAGGGCGCTAGCGGCGTGCCTCGCCGCCGAAGCGACCACGTGATCGAGCCGCTCGAGCTCCGGGCGGGACGACTCGACCCGAGCGTCTTCGACCTGCCCGTGGAGAAGATGCGGGACGGGTACTACACGGACGCCTACTTCAACCATGCGCGTGCGACGCTGCTCGCGGACGGGTGCCGGCCACGGGTGCTGATGCAGGTCTTCCAACGCAAGCACGCGCTACTCGGTGGCATGGACGAGGCGATCGCCATCCTCAAGCTCTGTTCCCACGACTGGGACGCGCTCGAGGTGCGGGCGCTCCACGACGGCGACAGGATCGAGCCGTGGGAGACCGTGATGACGATCGAAGGCGACTACACCCTCTTCGCGCACCTCGAAACCGTCTACCTCGGCGTCCTCGCCCGCCGCACGCTGATCTCGACCAACACCGAGCGCGTCCTCCTGGCGGCGAACGGCAAGCCGATCATCTTCATGCCCGCCCGGCACGACCACCACCGTGTCCAGACCGGTGACGGCTATGCGGCCTACGTCGCCGGAGTGGTGCTCGGCCGCGAGATCGGGGTCACCTCCGACGCTCAGGCGTCGTGGTGGGGCGGGCGCGGTGTCGGCACCGTGCCCCATGCTCTCATCGCTGCCTACGACGGTGACACGGTCCGCGCAGCCCGCAGATTCGCGGAGTGGGCCGATCCCGCGATGCGGATCACCGTGCTCGTCGACTTCGACAACGACTCGGTCGCGACCGCGCTTGCAGTCGCCGACGCTCTTGGTGCCCGGCTGTGGGGCGTGCGACTCGACACCTCGGGACAGCTCGTCGATCGATCGCTCTGGGAGGAGATGGGCGACTTCGATCCGCGGGGCGTCAACGAGCGACTCGTGCGCAAGGTTCGGGGCGCGCTCGACGCTGCCGGCCATGACGCCGTGCGGATTCTCGTCTCTGGAGGCTTCTCCGTCGAGAAGATTGAGGAGTTCGAGCGGCGCGGCGTCCCGGTCGACGCCTACGGCGTGGGCTCGTCGCTGATCCGTGGGGAGAACGACTTCACCGCCGACATCGTCCTCACCGACGACGCCCCGAGTGCGAAGGTCGGTAGGAGGCTGCGAGCGTCCGAGAGGCTCGAGCGTGTCGACTGACGTCGTCCTCTGGGACGTCGACACGCAGATCGACTTCGTTCTTCCCGAAGGGAAGCTTGCGGTCCCCGGCGCCGCTGCCTGCGCCCCGGCGATGGCGCGGGTCGTTGCGTGGGCCCGTGAGGCGGGGGTCGTCCATCTCGCGACAGCGGACGACCACGAGCTCACCGACCCGGAGCTCTCCAACACGCCGGACTACCGCAGCACCTACCCGCCGCATTGCCTCCGCGGGACGCCCGGCGCCCAGAAGATCCCCGAGACGCAGCAGCGAGATCCGTTCCCGCTCGCTCACATCGCCTATCCGCCCGCGCTCGTCCGTGAGCTCGTCGAGGGTCGTCGGGAGATTCTCCTGTTGAAGAAGAGCTTCGACGCGTTCACGAACCCGAATGCGGAAGCCGTGCTCGACGCGCTCGACCCGCGTGAGGTGCTGCTCTTCGGCGTTGCGACCGACGTTTGCGACCACGCGGCGGTCGTCGGGCTCCTGCGGCGGGGTCGCCGCGTCACCTTTGTCGAGGACGCTGCGCGCGGTCTGGACGAGGCCCGTACGGCCCAGTGTCTTGCCCAGTGGCGTGACGCCGGGGTGCGGTTCACCTCGAGCGAGCGCGTGGTCGCCGGGCTCGCCTGACCGGACGAGGCACGCCGTCGCAGCGTGGCCTCTGACACCCCCGGCGCCCCGCCTGCACCGGCTACAGCGGCGAGGTACCCCTGCCGATGACTAGCCCGTGGTTACGTGGCCCCACTCCGTCGACGACATCGGCGGATTCCTCATCACCTGGCTGCCGATCATCTTCTTCGGCATCATCATCTGGCTGCTGCTGCGGACGATGGCGCTCGTCCCCAGGGTCAAGCCGGCGGTCGTCGACAAGGACACGACCGACCCGGTCGGCTGGTCGGACATCGCCGGCGCGGACGAGGCGAAGGAGGAGCTGCAGGAGGTGGTCGAGTTTCTCCGCGACCGCCGCAAGTTCGAGCGGCTCGGCGCCCGGGTCCCGAAGGGCGTGCTCCTCCACGGCCCGCCGGGAACCGGCAAGACACTGCTGGCGAAGGCGGCCGCCAACGAGTCCGGGGCCAACTTCTACTCGTCGAGCGCATCGGCCTTCGTGGAGATGTTCGCCGGTCTCGGTGCGGCGCGGATCCGCAAGCTGTTCGAGGAGGCGCGCAAGAACGCACCCGCCATCATCTTCATCGACGAGCTCGACGCGGTTGGCACGGCCCGCGTCGGCGGCGGCTTCAACCGCGAGCAGGACCAGACGCTGAACCAGCTGCTCGTCGAGCTCGACGGCTTCGCCGGTGGTGACGACGTCGTGATCATGGGTGCCTCGAACCGGCTCCAGGACCTTGACCCGGCCCTGCTGCGGCCGGGCCGCTTCGACCGGCAGGTGCACGTGGCCCCGCCCGACCTGCTTGGAAGGGAAGCAATCCTGACGGTGCACACCCGTTCGAAGCCTCTCGGCGCCGATGTCGACATCCCGACGCTCGCCCGCCGCACCGCCGGCCTGACCGGCGCCGAGCTCGCGAACATCGCCAACGAGGCCGCGATCTTCGCCGCTCGCGAGAATCAGCAGTACGTTCGGCAGGAGGACTTCGAGAACGCGATGGAACGCGTCATGACGGGGCTGCAGAAGCGTCGCATCGTGACGGAGAAGGAGAAGCGCATCCTCGCCTACCACGAGTCGGGGCATGCGCTCGTCGCCTACCTGATGGGCGATCTGATGCCCGTGCAGAAGGTCACGATCGTCGGTCGCGGTGACGCGCTCGGCCTCGCCTACTACCTTCCCGTCGAGGATCGGTACCTGCACACCAAGGAGGAGCTCCTCGACGTCATGAAGATCGCTCTTGCCGGGCGGGCCGCGGAGGAGGTCGTCTTCGGACGTGTCACGAACGGCGCCTCGAACGACCTCGAGAAGGTGACCCAGATCGCCCGTGCCATGGTGTTCGAGTACGGCATGTCCGACGTGGCGCCCTCTCGTACCATGCGCGCCGACAACTACGCGCTCTCGGAAGAGACGAAGCGGCTCCGCGACAGCGAGCAGGCACGGCTCACCGACCACGCCTACGAGGAGGCCGTCCGACTTGTCGAGAAGCACCGGTCGACGCTCGATCGTCTCGCGTTGACGCTGCTCGAGAAGGAGACGATCGACCGGGAAGAGTTCCTGGAGATGATGGGCGACCTGCCCCGGGAGTCGCGCTCGGCCGAGACCGTCGGCACGATCCGCGCCCTCGAACGCGAACTCCGTTAGCTCTCGCCCGGCGATTCCTCGAGCAGCGCACGGAGCGCTCGAAGCCGCCCGTCCCATTCGGCGCCGACACGCTCGATCCACTCCGACGCAGACGCGAGCGGCGCCGGCGTCAGCGCATAGCGCACTTCTCGCCCCGCCCTCTGCGCGTCCACGAGCCCCGCCTCTCGCAAGGCGGTCAGATGCTTCGCAACCGCCTGCCGGGTCACCGGCAGGCTCGCCGCGAGCTCGGTCGTGGTCGCCGTACGCCGGGCCGCAAGCGTCTCGACGACGTAGCGTCGAGACGGGTCGGCAAGCACGGCGAACACCGCGTCTAGTGGATCGCGCATGCCGCGAGTGCGCGGAGTTCGAGCGCGATCGACCACGCGGGCGCCGTCTCGCGCACCTCGACGACGGATCCCCCAGCGGTCGGGGTGACGCGGAGCTCGACGACGCCGTCGTCCTCGAAGCGCAGCACGATCAGCGAGCCCTCCTCGACGGTTTCGACGACTGCCTCGCGGACGTCGCCGTCGTCCCAGCGGAAGCTGCCGCGGCCGCCGGGGGTCGCGTCGAGCTCGACCTCGTTCGCAAACCACTGCTCCAACTGTTCCGCGTCCGTCAACGCCGTCCACACGTCCTCCGGCGCCGCATCCAGCTCGATCTCCCGCACGACTTCCACATGCAACCTCCGAGTTGCGTATTATGAGCAACCGAACAGTTGCACATTAGCTCAGGAGGTCATGTCCATGCCGGTGATCCCGACGGTCGTCGAGAGCGACGGCCGCGCAGAACGCGCTTTCGACATCTACTCGCGGTTGCTGCGCGACCGCATCGTCTTTCTCGGGAGAGAGGTGGACGACGAGATCGCGAACGTGATCGTGGCGCAACTTCTCCTCCTCGAGGCCGACGATCCAGAGCGCGACATCGCGTTGTACGTCAACTCTCCCGGTGGGTCCGTCTACGCAGGCATGGCGATCTACGACGCGATGCAGCACGTGCGCCCGGACGTGTCGACGATCTGTTTCGGGATGGGGATGTCCGCGGCGGCGATGATCATGGCCGGCGGTGCCGCCGGCAAGCGCTTCGCGCTTCCGAACGCGAAGCTGATGATCCATCAGGGGAGCGCCGGCTTCCGAGGTGCTCCCTCCGACGTCCAGATCGCGGCCCGGGAGGTCGCCTCGACGACCCGCCAGATGGCCCGGATCATCGCCCGTCATTCGGGTCGCGATATCGAGACCGTGATGGACGACATCGACCGCGACCATTTCCTGACCCCCGAGGAGGCGGTCGCGTACGGACTCGTGGACGCCCTGCTCCTGCCTCCCGCGCCCGAGGCCGGGAAGTAGCATCCGGTCGTGCGAGCAAGGGGAATTCACCATCTCGGCCTCGCCGTCGTCGACCTCGACGAGGCCGTGGCAACGTATGCATCGCTTCTCGGGGCGCGCATCGAGCACCGGTCGTCCGTCGCCGAGCAGGGCGTCGAGGCCGCCTCTGTGCTCGTCGGCAGCAGCCGCATCGAGCTGCTCGCAGCCACGGGTCACGACACGCCGGTCGGTCGATTCCTCGCCCGCTGCGGCCCCGGGATGCACCACGTCGCCTACGAGGTCGACGACGTGGACGCCGCGCTCGCCGAGCTCGCGGCGGCGGGGGCCGAGCTCGTCGACGAGAGCCCGCGCGTGGGGCTGTTCGGCCTGCAGGTCGCTTTTGTCCATCCCGACGCCGTCCACGGCGTCCTCACCGAGGTGGTAGCCGATGCCCGACGCCCCTGACTCCGTCCGGATCGAGGTTGCCTTCGTCGGCGGCCCGATCATCGCCGCCAATGTGTCCCCCGCCGGAGCCGACGCGCTCGAGCATGCCCTCGCGTCAGGCTCGTCGGGGACGCATCAGCTGGACACCGACGACGGCCGCACCGTGATCATGCTCGCGCGGGTCGCCTATCTGAAGCGCTTCGCGCGGGACTCGCGCGTCGGCTTCGGGCTCTGACGCCGCCCGGGTAGGCTAGGCCGCCGTGGCGCTCGAAGTCGGCATCGTAGGCCTCCCGAACGCCGGGAAGACGACCCTCTTCAATGCGCTCACGAAGGCGGGGGCCGAGATCACCGCCTACGCGTCCCAGACCGACAAGGCGAACGTCGGCATGGCTGCGATCGTCGACGATCGGCTCGACCGGCTGGCGCAGCTCGTGCAGGCGAAGAAGGTAACCCCGGCCGCCATCCGCGTGCAGGACGTCCCCGGCACCGGGCCTGCGCTCCTCGGCGGACTGCGCCAGGTAGACGCCTTGCTCGCCGTCGCGGACGGCTTCTCACCGGACGCGGATGCCGATCGCGATCTCGAGCAGCTCCAGCTCGAGCTGCTCGTGGCCGACTCGGATCACGTCGCCAAGCGCGTCGAGCGCGTCGAGAAGATCGCGAAGTCGGGCGCCGCCGAGGCGCGGAAGGAGGTGGAGCTACTGCGGAGCATCCTCGCCCATCTCGAAGCGGGACATCCGCTCAGCGACTGGTCCGGTGTGCTTCCGCCCGAGCTCGACCCGCTGACGACGAAGCCGGTGATCGCGATCGTGAACGGCCCGGCCGGGATCGACTGCAAGCTCGAGGCGGAGCTGGCGGAGCTCCCGGACGACGAGGCGGCCGCCTTCCGGGACGGGCCCTCCGCGCTCGAGGCCGTGGTGCGACGGCTCCAGGAAGCGCTCGGCCTGATCACCTTCTTCACGGCCGGCGAGAAGGAGACCCGCGCCTGGACGCTGCGCGCCGGCCAGACGGCGCTCGACGCAGCGGGGGCGATCCACTCCGACATTGCGCGCGGGTTCATCCGCTGCGAGGTGATCCGCTGGGACGAGTTGCTCGACGCCGGTTCTCACGCGGAGGCGTCGAGACGCGGGACGCAGCGGCTCGAGGGTAAGACCTACGTGGTCGAGGACGGCGACGTCCTCAATATCCGGGGCAACTTCGGCACTGCCGGCGGAAAGAGCGCGTAAGGACGCTACCCACTGCGAGCTCGTTGTCGCAATACATCGCATGAGGCGGCGGGAGCTGTGCTTTCGGCAGCTGGATTGGGCGGCGATGGAACCCGACCGATGCTCGCCGGTCAGGAACCTCGTGCCAGGATCACGCACACGACGTGCTCGGCGTGAGTTCGACGCGCTTCTCTAGGCTGCTCGTATGTCACGCAATCGCGCCTTGCTCTTCGTCGCTGGCTTCATCTCTGGCGCCCTCTTGAGTGCGCTGCGCTACGAGTTCCAGCTCAGCAAGTGGAGAAGATGGCGGCCAGATCGTCCCGCCCAACCGCCGCGAGACCGGCGACGTGTTCGGAGTCGGACTAGATCAGGTGGACTGACACCACCAGGAACCACGTGATCATCGCAGCGTAGAAACACCGCTCGATCAATCCAAAGAACGGCTCGGCGACCGCTTGCAACCGTCTGGTCGTCGCCAGCCCACACGCGATCGCTGTGGCAACCACGATCCAGCCGAGAGCGACGAGTAACCCGTGGAGAGTCGGCCAGTCGACGCGCTCCGGAAGCGCCGCAGCGGACCAGGCAACGGACGCGAACGCGACGCCTGCCAACACGTTGTGGATCCGGCCCGCTCGCGTTGGCTTTCGCCTCTCGATGTCGGTCGGGAACGACGGAATCACGAGACGTGCAGCCGCAAAGACGAGAAGGAGCACGATGACACGGCGTGGCGCAGGATCGACGCCTGAGTGGAGTGCGCCGGCGAGGCAGATCCCAGCGATCGCACTCGCTGTCGTCTGCGCCCGGTAGAAGGCACGGTATCTCCCCACGCCGTAGTCGCTGACCGCATTCCGCATCGGCCGGTAGCCGGTCGGCAGCAGATGCACTCAGACGAGGGCTCCCATGCAAGCGAGCACGGCGACAAGCGCAAGGAGTGCAAGCACCGTCGTCACCCGGGCTGAAATCTACTCTCCACCGGGGTCTGTTGGAGCTCAGCCGGCGTGGCTCGATCGTTCCCGGCCATTCCCGAGAACAGAAGCGGAGGTGAACCTGCTGGACATCCGCTTCAACCCCATGGCCGCCTGAAGACGAACCGCTACCCCGCCATGATCAGCCCCGCCCCGGCAAGCGCCACGAGCCCGCCGGCCGTGCGGCTCACGCCGAGTCGTTCGTGCAGCACCGCACGCGCCAGCAGGATCGTCGTCAGCGGGTAGAGGGAACTGAGGACGGCGACGATCCCGAGCGACCCGCGCGTCGTCGCGAGCGCGAGGAGGACGTTGGCGCCCGTGTCGAAGGCGCCGACGGCGACGACCGGAAGCATGAGGCGACGGGGAACGCGCGGGACGGTCCGCGTCCAGCCGAGGGCGAGGAGGAGGACGAGGACCGAACTCAGCCGTGCGGTGGCGGTCGCGAAGGACGCGCTCTCCTGCGCCGCTTCGCCCAGCCCGACGATGAACAGCCCGAAACCGAGGGCCGCAACGAGTGCGAGCCCCACTCCGGCTGCGACCCGTCCGTGCGCGTGTGCCGGCTCGCGCGAGACGATGACGACACCTGCGAGGGCAAGGACGATCCCGGCCCACTGCAGCGCGGCCGGGGAGTCACCGCGGGCGGTGCTGACGGCGAGGGGGACGATCGGAGAGGTGGCGGAGATCGGAGCCACGATCCCCATCGCACCGACCGCCATGCCTCGGTAGAGACAGCCGAGCCCGAGGGCACCGGCGAGCCCCGCGCCGACGGCCCACAAGAGCGCAGCTCCGGGCCGGTGGGCGTTGCTCACGACGATCCAGCCGGCGACGCCGAAGAGGCCGACGAGCTGGGACCAGAAGAGGACGACCAGCACGTTCAGCCGCCGCGTGGAGAGGCCGCCGAGGAAGTCCGCGCTCCCCCAGAGCGCAGCGGCGCCGAGCGCGAGGACGACCGCCGACATCAGGCCCCAGAGCTCAGTCGCCGACGGGGCGGGTCGCCGCCTGGGCGTCGAGCTGATTGGCGTGGTAGAGGACGGCGGCCTCGGCGGTGCGCGCCGCCTGACGGTCGTGATGGGTCGCGACCGCATGCAGAAGCTCGGCGGCCGCGGCCTCATCGAGGCCGGTCACATGCTCCTCGATCAGGCGCAGCCCCAGATGGACGTGGCCGAGCAGGCGTCCCTCGTCGGTCTGGCGGAAGGACGGTCCGCGCCCGAGCTCTCGGGTGCGGCCGACGTCGTGGAGGAGAGCCGCCGCAAGCAGCAGGTCGGCGCGGAGCCGCGGGTGCAGCTGGGCCGTCTCCCGGCAGAGAGTGGCGACGCCCACCGTGTGCTCGAGCAACCCGCCCGCGTAGCCGTGGTGTCCGTCCGCGCCGGCGGCGGGCAGCGACCGCAGCCCGTCCCGGACGGTCGGATCGAAGAGCGTCGCGTTGACGACGGCGCCGAGCCCCGGATGGGCGATCTCGCCGGCGAGGAAGTCGAGAAATCCCTCCAGCTCGTCGGAGTCACGACGTAACGTCGGTGTGAGCTCGCCAGGATCGGCCTCGGGGGCTGCCTCGACCGCTCGCACCTGTACCTGGAGGCGCCCGCCGAAGCGCTCCACGCGGCCGAGCACGCGGACAGCATCCCCTTCGTCGAAGCGCCCGTCGAGGAGCTCGACGTCGTCCCAGATGCGGGCGTCGATCCGGCCGCTGGCATCGACGAGCTCGAGTGCGAGGTAGGAGGCGCCGGCGCGCGTCCGACGTCGTTCCTTGCGACCCACTGCGTAGACGCCCTCGACGGTGCGATCCTCGACGAGCTCCGCGATCGTGGTCACCTCGGCAGTCTACGGCGGCTGCCCAGGTAGGCTCGCAGCCGTGGCAGACGTATCCGCGTTTCGTGCCGTTCGGTATGCGAATCCGACCTCGACCGTCACGGCACCGCCCTACGACGTGATCACACCTGCCTCTCGGGATGCGTATCTGGCGCAGGACCCGCACAACGTCGTCCATCTGACCCTGAACGACTCCGAACGGGAGGCGGGCCGCCTCTACCGCGCGTGGCTCGAGGAAGGGGTACTCGTGCAGGACGAGGAGCCTGCCGTCTGGGCGGTCGAGCAGGCGTACGTCGGCCCCGACGGCGTCGCCCGGTCGAGAGCGGGCGTCGTCGCCTCGCTCCGGGTCGAGCCGTACGAGACGGGGACCATCCTGCCGCACGAGCGCACCCATGCGGGACCCAAGCAAAGCCGCCTGCGCCTTCTCCGTGCCGCAGGCGCCCAGCTCGAGCCGATCTTCCTGCTGTACGACGGCGACCCGGTCGTGCAGGCGCCGGCGAGGCCCCCGGACCTCGAGGCGGACGGGACGCGGCTGTGGCGGCTGCCGGGAGCGGGGATCGCGGAGGCGTTCGCCGGCCGCCAACTCCTCATCGCCGACGGCCATCACCGCTACGAGACCGCTGTCGCCTACGCGAGGGAGACAGGCACCCCTGCGAGCAATCGGATGATGGTGGTGCTCGTTTCGACCTCCGACCCCGGGCTCGAGATCTTCCCCACCCATCGGCTCGTGCGCCGAGGCCCGAGCCTGCTCGGCGGGACGGTGTCCGGGACGCCGGCCGCGGCGCTGGCGGAGCTCGGCGCAGAGCCGTACGACCGGGCGCGGGTTCTCGTCTACCGTGACGGCGGCCTGCTCTCCCTCGAGGGCAGGCCCGGGGAGCTCGACGTCGAGCTCGTGGAGCGGCTCGTCGGCCACGAGGGGCTCGGCTACACGGCAGATCTCGGTGAGGCGGTCGTCCGTGTCGACGAGGGTGAGTACGAGGCGGCGTTCCTGCTCCGGGCGACGCCGATCGAGGCGGTCTTCGAACGTGCCCGTCGCGGCGAGGTGATGCCGCAGAAGACGACCTACTTCTTCCCCAAGCTCACGAGCGGGCTCCTCTTCCACCCCGTATGAGCGTCGACTGGCTCCGGCTCTGCCGCGACTGCGTCGCCGACATCGACCGTGTCCTCGCCGAGCTGCCGACGCGGGCCGAGCGCGAGCCCGTCCTGCGGCAGGGGGAGGGCGGCGACGACACGACGGCGATCGACGCGGCCAGCGAGGCCGTGGTCGTGGCCCGGCTGGCCGCGCTTGAGAGGGACTTCACTCTGGTCTCCGAGGAGCTCGGCGAGCGCGTGTTCGGAGCCGGGGGCCCGATCCGCGTCGTCGTCGACCCGATCGACGGGTCGGTCAACGCCAAGCGGGGAATCCCGTTCTTCTCGTTGTCGCTCGCGGTCGCGGACGGCCCGTCGCTTCGCGATGTCTTTTTCGGCTATGTCTACGACTTCGGCGCCCGCGAGGAATGGGTCGGCAAGCGGGACGGCGGAGCGTTTCTCGACGGGCAGCCGCTCGAGGGGCCGCCGCCCAAGGAGCCGATCGAGATCCTCTCCTTCGAGGCGACGACGACGGCTTTCGTCGCAGAGCGAGCCCCGTCGCTGCTGGGTGTGGCGGAGCGGCTTCGTGTGATGGGCTCGCTCGCGCTCTCCCTCTGCCATCTCGCCGCCGGCCGGGTCGACGCGGTCTGCTCCCTGAAGCCGGCCCGGTCGATCGACATCGCCGCGGCCCAGCTGCTCGTGCGCGAACGGGGTTACGCCATCGAGCTCTTCGAGGACGCGCCGTTCGCAGCTGCCCCACTCGACCTGGTGGGACGCTCGCGGGTGGTCGCGGCGGCCTCTGTGGCGGGCTGTCGCGAGCTGGCTGCGGCGCTCGGCTAGCAACGGGACGGCCAACCGCCGAGCTGCGTGCGCACCGAGAGGGGGCGGCTTGCGCCGCCCCCTCTCTCGTGCTCCGGGAGGTCGGAGCCGACCTCGCGGCTCGACCGCGGGCCTCAGACCACCGCAGGCGTCGAGGCCGGAGCCGCTGCACCCTGTCTCGCAGCTGCCTTCGTGCCGAGGACGATCACCGCCAGGATCAGGAAGCCGATCCCGCTGAGCAGCAGCGCAATCCCGACGACGAGGCCGAAGAGCGAGAGCTGCTGTGCCATGTAGCTCATGTTCAGGGCCGTCGTCAGAGCGGTTGCGGTGACCCAGGTGTTGCGGGCGCCGTTCGCAACGGGCTGGCCGTTCTCGTCCGTGAGCGCAGCGGCGGCGTCGTCGGTACCCGCAGGGCTCTTGGGATCGGCCTTGGCGATGAAACGACCCATCTCGGCGTACACGAGCCCACCGGTCGACTCGAGGGCGTGGATCCGCATGTAGTCGGCGAAGCAGCGCGCCTCGGTGCCGGTCGTGATCGCCTCGTTGGCGACGTTGCAACTCGGGACCGACACGGTCGCGAGGCCAGCCTCCTTCATGGCAGCCTCGGTGTCGGCCGGGTTCATGTCCGGCGTCCCGACGATCTTCTGCTGCGTCAGCTGGTCGGAGACGGTGTTGTGGGCGCTCACGCTCATCGCGAGAGCACCGATGCCGAATGCGATCAGGACGACACCGGCGACGATGCCTCCGTATTCGAGAACCTTGCGAGCAGTCATTGCTCCACCCTCCCGTGTTGCTCCCACTCCGATTGTGGGATCTTCTGGACTCCAGTCTGGGCGCGCGGTCGCCGGCCGCCATCCGGGCAAATCACGGGACTGCGCGACGCGAAAATCCCGCCTTCAACACGGACAAGTACTGACGGCCGCTGCCGCGCTGCTAGCCTCGAACCGATGAGACCCGATCGCGACGAGATCCTCAAAGCTCTCGAGTCCGTGCTCGACCCCGAGCTCCGAAAGCCGGTCACGGAGCTCGACATGGTGCGCGACGTCGTCATCGACGAGGCCGGCGCGGTCGACGTCACGATTGCGCTCACGGTCGCCGGGTGTCCGCTGCGCTCCTCCTTCGAGCAACAGGTGCAGCGGTTCGTCGGTGCAGTGGCCGGTGTCACGTCCGTTGCGCTCCACTTCGACGTGATGAGCCCTGAGGAGAAGGCGGCGCTCACCACCCGGCTGCGTGGCGGCAGACCGGAGAAGACGATCTCGCTCGCCCCGGGGACCCGCGTGCTCGCGGTCGCCTCCGGCAAGGGCGGTGTCGGCAAGTCGACCCTGACCGCCAACATCGCGGCGGCGCTCGCGGCGCGTGGCGAACAGGTCGGGGTGCTCGACGCCGACGTCTACGGACATTCGATCCCACACATGCTCGGGGTCGACCAGCGCCCCGTCGTCGTCGACACGATGATCGTGCCACCCGTACGCGGGGACCTGAAGCTGATGTCGATCGGATTCTTCCTCGAGGACAACGGGCCCGTCATGTGGCGGGGACCGATGCTGCACCGAGCGCTCGAGCAGTTCCTCTCCGACGTCTACTGGGGCGACCTCGACACGCTCGTCGTCGACATGCCTCCCGGGACGGGTGACGTGGCGATCTCTCTCGGACAGCTGCTCCCGCGCGCGGAGGTCATCGTCGTGACGACCCCGCAGCCGGCCGCGCAGCAGGTCGCCGTACGCGCCGCGGTGATGGCAGAGAAGGTCGGCATGCGCGTCGTCGGCGTCGTCGAGAACATGAGCTACCTCGTCGGGAGTGGCCAGGAGATCTTCGGCTCCGGCGGTGGCCAGCGCCTCGCCGACGAGATCGGCGTGCCGCTGCTCGGCAGTGTGCCCCTCGACCCAGCCCTCCGCGAGGCAGCCGACGCAGGCAATCCCGTGCTCGAGGCGGCGCCGGAGGCGGAGGCGACGGACGCCATAGCTGCTCTGGCAAAGCGCATCCAGAGCACGCGCCAGGGCGCGATCCGCAAGCCGCTCCCTGTGCTTTCCTGACCTCGGTCGGGAACGCGAAGGGCGCCACGGGGGCGCCCTTCGACTCGCGAGGTGTGGGGTGCGTCGTCTAGTGGTGCTTCTCGAGCTTCCGTAGCATCCAGGTGCCGTTGACGCTCTCACACTTCATCTCGACCTTGTCGCCCGGGTTGAAGCCGGACGTCGAGGGCGACGAGCTGTCGATCGTGCAGGTGGACGTCGTCGGGCCCTTGCCGGTGACGGCGACCGTCTGTCCTGCCGCCGTACCGACGGGGTTGTTCAGCGTCCCGTGGATCTCGAAGCGTTTCCCGTTCTGAGCGTGCCCGCCGTGGGGAGGCTTTGCCTTCGACGAGCCCCTGCAGACCGGCCCCGCGATGACAGCGAGCGCCGACGATGCGGGGGCGCTGCCGAGGTTGAGGACGTAGCCCCCGTTCGGGTCGAAGGTGCCGTTGACGACACCGAGAATCCGGGCATGGTTGCCGCGGGAGCTCGCCGTCAGGAAGCCGGCGATCTTCCAGGGAGTGGCGGAGCTGTCGACCGTCCCCGTGAGCCGACCGTTGACCCGCGCGTTGCCGTCCTTGACCCGGAACGAGCCTTCGAGCCAGCCGAGCTTCGAACCGGTGTCGACCGTCGTCCTCGTCCGGAGCGTCAGCGCTCCGTCGAGATCGCCGGCCGGATTGCTGAAGTCCGCCGTGCCGGAGAACCGGCCGTCGACGACCGAGAACGACTTGCCGTCCCCACCGGTGCAGGTGCGTGCGCGGGCGTCGCTCGCCTTGCCGGTCGTCAGCGCCGCGGACGTGGTCGAGACGCCGGCGGCGGTGAACACCGAAGCGACCGCAACGGCGGCTCCCACGAGTGAGACAGCGCCGAGCGCGATCAGAAGTCTCTTGAGCATATGGTCCTCCCTGACAGATGCCTGTAGCTCAGAGTGTTGCGACATCCGGCCGGGCGCGCATCCGGCCTACGTAAACCCTGTGTAAAAACGACCGGGACGAGGTGAAGGCGATCCCGAGGAAGAGTGACCGGATGACCTCGAACGAGGCACGGGACAGGCTCTCGCAGCTCGGGCTCGGCCCGGACGCCGTCGAGGTGCTCGTCGAGCACTTTGCGGACGCCGAGGCACGAGGGAAGTCGGGCCACGGCTTCACGCGTGTCCCCTGGCTCGAAGCCCAATCGTTCGACGCGCAGGCCACGCCGGTGCGGCTCTCATCGGCGAACGGCGTCGATCACTGGCACGGCTCGGGTGCACTCGGTTACGTGACCCTCGCGGCGATCTGCGACGAGCTGCTCGCGGCGGACGTGCAAGGGGCGCGGCTCGTCGTCGCGACGGCGTGCTTTCCGACCGGCGTGCTCGGTTACTGGGCGCGCCGGCTCGCGCGCGGTGGCCTCGTCGCCGTGCTCAGCGCCACCTCGCCCCGCCGGCTGCCCGCGCCCGGAGGCAGGACACCGCTGACCGGGACGAACCCGCTTGCGATCGCGATTCCGTCCTCGGACGGCGAGCCCGTCGTCGCGGATGTGTCGATGGGCGCCGTCACCCACGGCGATGTCATCTCCGGCAATGCCCGGCCCGACGAGCTCATCCCGTTCGGTGGCGAGCTCGCCCACAAGGCGTTCGCGCTCGCCGTCGGGCTGGAGCTGCTCGTGTCCGCGCTTGCCGGGGAGGAGCACGGTGCCGTCCTTCTGGTGGCCCGGCCCGAGCACGATCCGGTGCCGGCTCTGCGCTCGCTCGCCACGAGCGCGGGCGTACGGCTACCGGGTAAGGGCTGACGCCTGGCTCAGGTGGGAAAGCGAGGGTCGTTGCGGAGGCTGTCGAAGTCGGTGTCGCCGCGCGCGAGCTCGGCGAACTCCGGCTGCAGCTCGACCGCCCGGACGAGATGGCGCAGTGCCGAGTCGTGGTAGCCGCCCCGGGCCTCGGCGCAGGCGAGGTTGTAGAGGACGTTTGCGTTTCCAGGATCCTCGGCGTGCTGGGTCGTGAGCAGGTCGATCGCCCGGTCCCAGTCGCCGGTCGTCCACAGCCGCAGCGCCTCCGCGGAGCGCTCCCAGGGCGAGACGGTGAACGGGGCGCCCGGGCGGCCGCCGATCACGAGAATCTCGGTCGCCGCCTCGTCCGCGACGGCGCTGCGCTTCGTGGCGGGGTCCTTCACGTAGACGATCGAACCCGCTGGCGCGGCGACGTTCTCGCCGTCGAGCGTGAAGGTGGCACGCCCCGAGAGGACGAGGTAGAGCTCCTCGTGGCGGCCTGCACCGGGACCGAGCTCGTCGTGCTCGCCGATGATCTGCTGTTGCGACTCGGTCGCCCGCCACGCGTTGATCCCGAACGACTCGATTCCGAGCATGGAGCGGATCATGTGCCAGCGCGGCCGGCCCTCTTCTGCGTAGCCGTCGATCTCGTCCAGACGGACCACCGTGTACCCCTCGCTCACGACGATGCGTCCCTCAGCGCCGCGAGGACGACGGGATCGATCCTGTCGCTGCCGGAGACCCGCTCCTCCAGGTTCTCGACGGCTGCCCAGTCCTCGAGCGACGAATGCCCGAGGGCGGCGAGCCGGCCGTCGACCTCGTTACGCAACCGGTCGTCGACCTCGATCCATTCGGAGGCGGGCGTCGTGCCGAAGAGCGCCTGGTGGATCCGGTGGATCCGGCAGAGCTCCTCGATCGGCCGCTCGTGGTCGTCCACGCGCAGGTCGACGAGCGTGTCCGAGAGCCCGGCGTAGCCCCCGTCGCGTTCGACGACGAGGAGAGCGGCCGACTGCTGCCCGCGTCTATCGCCGCCGGCGGCCTGTGCAGCCGCAAGGCAGTCGAGCAAGCGGTCGGCGAGCGGTCTCCCCTGGGAGCCGAGGAACGTCTCGGCGAGCGCGTCGACAGTAGCCCCCGAGACGAGGATGTTCCCCTGGGCGGCGAACGCAGGTCCGGCGCGGCCGCCGGCCCAGTCGTGGCAGTCCGCCCCCGTGTAGGTCGCCCCTCGGCCGTCGGCGTCGACGACTCCGAGTTGTCGTTGAGCCCGACCCTCGTCGTCGGCCACGAGCCGTTCGACCGTCTCCTGTGCGCTGCAGCCGCTGCGGAGCAGATCGAGCCCGTCCGGGCCGTAGCGGGGGTTTGCGTACGACTGGGTCGCGACGGCACCCACGAACGGTGCCGCCCAGGGCACGACCGAGCCGACCGCGAGGAATTTCGACTGCGTCGCGACCCCCCACTGGCCGGCTGCGAGGTCGGCCGCACAGATCGAATAGGTCGCGACGACGGGGAGCCGCTCAGCCATAGGTGAGGTCGGCGAGGTCGACGTCGAGCAGCGCGGCGTCCGTGACGAGGACACAGGCAACCTCCGGCCGTGCGAGTGCGGCTGCGACCTCGTCCAGCGAGCCGGTGTGGACGACGACCGGTATCCCGTTCGCATGGGCTTCCTGCAGCGCGGCCACGTCCGAGACGTCCTGGAGCTCGAGCGCGCCGGAGACGTCGACGCTCCCGAGGAGCGCGATCTCGGGCACCTTGCGACCGGTCCGGCCGAACCAGCGCTCCCGCTGCATTAGAGCTCGAGCGCCTCCCCCGGCGCCGGCGCGAGCAGCTCGACTCCGGCCGGGAGCAGCGCCCGCAGTGCGTCCGGCGTCCCCGTCAGGAGCCCGAACGTGGCGTAGTGGCTCGGGACCACGCGCGGTGCACCGATCAGCTCTGCGGCCACGGCCGCCTCGCGGGGCCCCATCGTGAAGTGGTCGCCGATCGGCAGGATCGCGACGTCGGGCGCATAGATGCGTTGGATCAGGGCCATGTCGCCGAAGACGTTCGTATCTCCTGTGAAGTACAGCGTCGGCTCGCCGGGCGTCTCGATCACGTACCCGCACGACTCGCCCGCGTACTTCCCCGCGTACGACGAGGAGTGATTCGCGTGGGTCAGGGTGACGCGCATGCCGAGCAGGTCCAGGCCGCCGCCCTTGTTCGGTGACTGGGTCATGTCGGCGCCGATCTCCTCGCCGAAGAGGCCGCGGAGCTCGACCTGGGCGATCAGGGGGCACGCGAAGGAACGCGCGAGCGTGACCGCGTCGCCCGTGTGGTCGTCGTGCCCGTGAGTGACGAGGATCGCGTCGACACGTTCCGGCTCCAGCTCGCCTGCGGGGCAGGACGGGTTGCCGTGGAGCCAGGGATCGACGTAGATGCGCACTCCCGAAGGGAGATCGAAGCGAAACGCCGCGTGACCGAGCCAGGTGAGGGTGATCATGGCGTCAGCCTAGACCACCCGCTAGGGCCGCACCACGTCTCTAGGAGAACGGCAACGACGCGACGGCTTTGCCGGCGAGCTCGATCACCGGCTGCACGACGAAGAACGAGCCCACGGTGACGACGACGGCGGCGGCGATCGCGACTTCGAGCACGATGTCGCGCGGTGGGGAGCCGCCTGCGACGACGAGGTCGGCGCGCGCGGAGATCGGCCGCATGTACATGGCGCGGACGACTCCGAGGTAGTAATAGAGGCTGACCACGGTCGCGACAACGCCGATCACGACGAGCCACCACCAGCCGGCGTCGTAGGCGCCGGCAAAGACGTAGAATTTCCCGATCAGGCCGCCGGTGAACGGGAAGCCGGCAAAGGCGAGCATGAACACCCACATGGCGGCGCCGTGGAAGGGTCGCTCCCAGGCCCACCCCTCGAGCGTCGCGAGCGTTACCTCGCGCCCGAGCTCCCGCTCCCTCGCGGCGACGACGGCGAAGGCGCCGATCGAGGCGGCGCCGTAGGGGATCAGGTAGAAGAGCAGGCCCTTGGCGCCGAGCGCATTGTTGGCAGCGAGGCCGATCAGCATGAAGCCGGCCTGCGAGATGGACGAGTAGGCGAGCAACCGCTTCAGGTTCTGCTGCACGATCGCCGCGAGGTTGCCGACGAGCAGCGAGGCAACCACGAGGACGGCGACGGTCACGGACCAGAACTCCGCCTCGTTCGGGAAGGCCGTCACGAGCACGCGCAGCATCGCGACGAGTGCGACCGCCTTCGTCGCGGCCGACATGAACGCCGTCACCGGCGTGGGGGCGCCCTCGTAGACATCGGGTGTCCACATGTGGAACGGCGCCACCGATCCCTTGAACGCGAGACCGGCGATGATCATCGCCATGCCGGCGACGAGCAGGGTCCCGTTCGTCGTCGTCGCCTCACGGATCGCGTTGAAGCCGAGTGCCCCGGTGGCTCCGTAGGTCAGGGCGGAGCCGAAGAGGAGGACGGCCGAGCCGAGGCTCCCGATGACGAGGTACTTGAGCCCCGCCTCGAGCGACTCGTTCCGGTGGGTATCGAGGGAGACGAGGACGTAGAGGGCGATCGAGAACCACTCGAGCCCGAGGAAGAGCGTCATCAGGTTGCCGGCCGAGACGAAAAAGGCCATCCCGGCGCCGGTTGCTGCGAGCAGGGCGTAGTACTCTCCGACGTGGTCGCGCCGCCGGTCGCCCCACGAGACGAGCACGGCTGCGAGGCCGAAGAACGCGACGAGGATCTGCGTCAACGCCGCCAGGCGGTCGCGTGTCATCGAGTCGGAGATCAGGAAGGCGGCGGTGGGGGAGCGGTCGAAGACGGCGCCGGCGAACACGCCGGCGACGACGAAGCCGACCCCGGCGATGAGGGCCGAGTAGGCACGGCGGACGGACGCCGGGACGAGGACGGCCCCGAGCAGGCAGAGTGCGGACGCGGCGAGGAGCGCGAGCGACGGCGAGAGCGCGAGCCAGTCGACCTTCGGCGTTGCAATCGTGGCGGCGAGCATCACTGCGACGTCACCTTCGCGCTCGCGACGGGCGGCCCCGACGGGAAGGAGCGCTCCGTGATCGCGGCCGGCCAGACGGAGAGGACGACGAGGATGGCGACGAGCGGCAGCAGGAAGAGGAGCTCGCCGCCGTGGAAGTCACGTGTCTCGTTGCGGACGCCGGGGCCGCGTTCGCGATGCAGGATTCCCGAGATCAGGCGGAGCGTGTACATGGCTGCGAGCACGATCGCCACCGCACCCACGACCCCGTAACCCCAGCCGACGTTGAAGACGCCGGAGAGGATCAGGAACTCGCCTGCGAAGTTGACCGAGCCGGGAACGGCGAGCGTCAGCATCCCGGTTACCATCACCGTTGTCGCGAGGACGGGGCGTCCCCTGGCCATGCCGCCGAGGTCGGCGAAGCGGTCGCTCCCGGTGCGCTGGATCAGGAGCGCTGCAATCAGGAACATCGCCGCGGAGACGAGGCCGTGGCTGACCGAGTGGAGGATCGCGCCGGTCGCCCCGAGGTCGTTGTTCGTGGCGGCAAAGAGGCCGAGCATGATCAGGCTCATCTGCCCGAGCGATGAATAGGCGACGACGCCGCGGATGTCGGGCTGCCGGAAGGCCACGATCGAGCCGTAGATCAGCCCGGCCGACGCGAGCACGAGCACGACCGTGCGCCAGTCGACGGCCGGCTGCGGGAAGTGGAGCAGGACGATCGTGATCAGCCCGTAGACCGCCGCCTTCGAGACGACGCCGGAGAGCATCGCGGCGACTTCCGGTGGCGACTCCGTGTAGGCGGTGCGGAGCCAGCCGTGGAAGGGCAGGAGCGGCGCCTTGACGGCGAACGCGACGAGGAAGCCGAGGAAGATCCAGTCGTTCGAGCTCGTGCCCGCCTGGATCAGATCGAACGTCCCCTGCGAGACGCCGAAGGCGACGACCGCGGCGAGCATCAGCAACGAGCCCGCCATCGTGTAGATCACGAACACGAGCGTGGCGCGGATGCGGTCGGGTCCGCCCCAGACCCCGATCAGCACGTAGATCGGGATCAGCATCGCCTCGAAGAAGGCGTAGAAGAGGAACAGGTCCTGCGAGGCGAAGACGCCGACCGAGGCGCCGATCAGGAACAGCATCAGGCCGTGGTAGGCCCGGGAGCGGTCACGCCCCAGCCAGGCGCCGAACCCGATCGAGGCGGCGCCGACGACGGCCGTCAGCCCTGCGAGCCAGAGCGAGAAGCCGTAGAAGCCGACGTGGTAGCTGATCCCGAGGTCGCCGAACCACTCCCGCTGCGCCTGGTCCTGCAGCACCGGCGAGGCGAAGTCGAAGCCGACGAGCGCGACGACCCAGACCGCGACTTCCGCGATCGCGATCAGCACTGCGAGCGCCGCCGTTCCCTCGCGTGAGAGCGGCGCCGCCCAGACGACGAGGGCGCCGACGATCGGGAGCACGATCAGCATGCTCGTCAGCACTACTTCACCGCCATGAAGACGACGACGAGGACGACGACCGACGCCGCGAGGACGAGTGCGTAGGAGCGCAGGAGCCCGGTCTGGAGACGAGCGGTGCCGGCAGCCGCCTCGTCCACGCCGGCTGCGATCTCGCCGATCGAGCCCTGCACGACGGGCTCCTCGAACCGCTGCCGCAGAGCGTCGGAGACGAGCTCCGCGGGCCGGGAGAAGAGCGCCTCGTAGAGCTCGTCGAAGTAGAGCTTGTGCTCGAGTGCCCGCCGGATCGCGCCCTCGCGCACGATCTCGCGGCCCTCCTTGAACGCGATCCAGGCGATGTAGGCACCGATGGCGGCGCAGGTCACGGCGGCGAGGCTCGTGCCGTAGTCCTGCAAGGTCGTGGGTGCGACGAGAGCGGGCGCGTACGGGTCGATCCAGTCGGCGAACCAGGAGGTGACGCCGGGGATCTCGACGAAGCCGCCGATCGTGGCGAGGACGGTGAGCACTCCGACGGGGATCAGCATCGAGCGCGCCCCCTCGCCGTGGTGGTCGTGGCCGGCGTCCTCCTTGGTGTGACCGTCGCCGCCGTGCGCGTGCTCGGAGAAATGGGGCGCCAGCGCGGGGGACTCCTTCCCCTCGAAGACGAGCAGGTAGAGCCGGAGCGCGTACATGCCGGTGAGGATCGCGCCGAGGAGGCCGCAGACGGCGAGGAACCAGCCGAGCACGCCGCCGTCGGCGAGCGCCGCGGCGATGATCGCGTCCTTCGACCAGAAGCCGGAGAACGGCGGAATGCCCATCAGGGCGAGCGTGCCGACGAGGAACATGATCGCCGTCAGCGGCATCCGGCGCCGCAGGCCGCCCATGTTGCGGATGTCCTGCTCGCCTGCCAGGCGATGGATGACGATGCCCGCGGCGAGGAAGAGCAGCGCCTTGAAGAAGGCGTGCGTCATCAGGTGGAAGAGGGAGAGGTCGTAGGCGCCGATGCCCGCGGCGAGGAACATGTAGCCGATCTGCGACATCGTCGAGTAGGCGATCACCTTCTTGATGTCCCATTGCACGAGGGCGATCACGCCTGCGACGAGGAGCGTCAGGGCCCCGATCACCGCGGCGATGTGCTGCACGTCGGGCGCCGCCTCGAAGATCGGGGACGTGCGGACGATCAGGTAGACCCCAGCCGTCACCATCGTGGCGGCATGGATGAGGGCGGAGACGGGCGTCGGGCCCTCCATCGCGTCCGGGAGCCAGGTGTGGAGTGGCAGCTGCGCCGACTTGGCGAGTGCACCGCCGAGGAGGCCGAGCGCCACGAGGTTCGTCGTCGTCGAGGAGAGCTGCCCGCCCGAGGCGAGTGAGAACACCTGATCGAAGCTCAGCGATCCTGCGGTCCAGATCACCAGGAAGAGCGCGAGCGCCATCGTGGCGTCGCCGATCGCGTTCATGATGAACGCCTTCTTGGCGGCGAGGACGGCCTCCGGCTTCTGGTGGTAGTAGCCGATCAGGAGGTACGAGGCGAGACCGACGAGGCCCCAGCCGACGAGCAGCAGCAGCAGGTTGCCGCCCATCACGAGCATCAGCATCGAGAAGACGAAGATCGACATGTAGGCGAAGTAGCGGCGCTCCTCGTCCTCGCCCTGCATGTAGCCGCGCGAGTACCAGATGATGAGCCCGCCGACGCCGCTGACGATCAGCATCATCGTCAGCGAGATCGGGTCGACGAGGATCTGCATGGAGATCTTGAAATCCCCGGCCGTGAGCCAGTTGTAGGCGGTCGAGAGATGGGAGCGGTCTTCACTGCTCTCGCCGAGCACCTTCACGAAGGCCACGAGCGCGCCGCCGAACGCGAGGAACGTCGTCAGGATCGAGATCCAGGCCGAGATCTGCCGCGGTACGCGCGTGCCGAGCAGGAGGATCAGCACCGCTCCTGCGAGCGGGGCCGCAAGGCAGAGCCAGGCGCCGGCGATCATCCGCGCAGCTCCGTCAGGGCGTCGACGTCGAGGGCCATCCGGCGACGGCTGAGGGCGACGATGAGCCCGAGCCCAACGCACACCTCGGCGGCCGCGACAGCCATCACCGAGAGCGCGAAGATCTGCCCGTCGAGGTTGCCGAAGTGGCGCGAGAAGCCGACGAGCGCGAGGTTGGACGCATTCAGCATGATCTCGAGCGAGAGCAGCACGATCAGGGGGCTACGGCGGAGCACGACGCCGGTCGTGCCGATCGCGAAGAGGACGGCCGCGACCGCGACGTACCAGGTGACGTCGGGGCCGAGCATCAGGCCGCCTCCTCCTCTGCCGAGGCCCGCATGCCGAGCACGACGCCGCCGACCGCCGCCACGAGCAGGACGATCGAGGTGATCTCGAAGGCGAGCAGGTGGTCCGTGAGGAAGAGGCGACCGATCTCCGCCGGGCTACCGAACGAGCGGGAGATCTCGGCACTGTTCGAGAGGTCGCCGTTCGCCTTCGCGACGAGGGCGACGACGACCTCGATCAGGAGGGCGGCACCGACGACGAAGGCACCGAGCTGCAGCCAGCGCGGCCGTCCTGCCCAGGGCGCGTCGGCGCGCCCGCCGAGGTACGCGATCACGAACAGGAACATCACCATCACGGCACCGGCGTAGACGAGGATCTGCGCAGCAGCGACGAACTCGGCCGCCGAGAGCAGGAACAGGACCGCGAGCGACGCGAGGTTGCCGATCAGCGCCAGCGCCGAGTAGAAGGGGTTCGTGAAGCTGATCACGGCGATCCCCGTCGACACGCACGCGAGCGCCGCCACGACCCAGATCAACCAGACGAGGAAGTTGCTCATCAGGAGGAGCTCTTGTAGGCGGGGATGGGCGTGTCGAAGAGATCCGGGTCCTGGACCGGGACGCGCTTGATCGGCTCGGCGAGGAGCATGTCCTTCGTGTAGATCAGGTCGTCGCGGGAGTACTCGGAGATCTCGAACTCGTTGCCGAGCGTGATCGCGTCGAACGGGCAGGCGAGCTCGCAGTAGCCGCAGAAGATGCAGCGGCTGAGGTTGATCTCGTAGATGCGCGCATAGCGTTCGCCCGCAGAGACCCGATTCTCGGCCGTGTTCTCGGCCGCGACGACGCGGATGCAGTCCGAGGGGCAGGCGGCGGCGCAGAGGGAGCAGCCGACGCACTTCTCGAGCCCGTTCGCGTGCGTGTGTAGGCGATGGCGGCCCCTGAAGCGCGGGTAGACCGGACGCTTGTACTCCGGGTACTGCTGCGTGATCGGCTTGCGGAAGATCTGCCGGAAGGTGACCCCGAAGCCCTTGAGGGTGGAGAACGGCTGCGGCGACATCAGATCGCCACCACCAGGATTGCGGTGACGACGGCGTTGAGCGTCGCAACCGGCAGGAGAACCTTCCAGCCGAATCGCATCAGCTGGTCGTAGCGCAGGCGCGGCAGCGTCGTGCGTACCCAGATGAAGACGAAGAGAAGGATGAAGAGCTTGGCCAGGAACCAGAGCGGGCCCGGCACCCACGGTCCGTGCCAGCCGCCGAGGAAGAGCGTCACGCAGAGGGCCGAGAGCGTGATCAGGTTCACGTATTCCGACATCGAGAAGAGCCCGAAGCGCATGCCGCCGTACTCGGTGTGGTAGCCGGCGACGAGCTCCTGCTCCGCCTCGGGCAGGTCGAACGGCGCCCGCGCGGTCTCCGCCGTACCGGCCGTGAGGAAGACGAGGAAGCCAACGAACTGCGGGATCACGTACCAGACGTGGTTGGACTGGGCCCCGACGATGTCGACGAGCGAGAGCGAGCGCGCCATCATGATCACGCCGAGGACGCTGAGCGCGAGCGAGACCTCGTAGGAGACGAGC
Source organism: uncultured Gaiellales bacterium (assembly GCA_964581085.1). Classification (GTDB taxonomy): domain Bacteria; phylum Actinomycetota; class Thermoleophilia; order Gaiellales; family Gaiellaceae; genus Gaiella. The sequence continues at coordinate 86,621 of CAZOMP010000008.1, forward strand.
TGGGCACAGGTGCGCATCGAGCCGAGCAGCGAGTACTTCGAGTCGGAGGCCCAGCCGCCGAGGATGAAGCCGTAGATCCCGAGCGAGCCGATCGCGAAGATGAGGATCAGCGCGATCGGGAGATCGGCCACGTAGCCGTTGACCTGATACCCGGCGATCGTCCAGCCGGGGCCCCAGGGGATGACCGAGAACGTGCACAGCGCCGTGAACGCGGCGAGGAAGGGCGCGAAGATGTAGAGGACGTCGATCGCCGCGGCCGGGAAGAAGCTCTCCTTGCGGATCAGCTTGACGAGGTCGGCGATCGGCTGCAGGAGCCCGTAGGGACCGACGCGGTTGGGGCCGTAGCGCAGCTGCATCCGCCCCATCACCTTCCGCTCTGCGAGCGTCAGGTACGCGAACGTGACGAGGACGAGGTTGATGATGATGAACGCCTCGATCGCGGAGATCCACCAGGGCGAGCCGTTGTTGCCCGACGAGAGCAGGAGTTGCGGCGTCACGGCTTGATCACCTCGACGGTGCGATGCAGGTCGCCGGCGTGCTCGCTCGCGACGCGCACGACGCCGTCGACGAGCCGACCGTTGACGCGCGCCCGGAGCTCGAGCGAGGTGCCGTTGGAGCGCAGGACGACGGTGTCGCCGTCTGCGATCGCCCGGCGCTCAGCATCGTCCACCGACAGCTCGACCTCTGCCTGCGCCCGCTGGAACTCGAGCTCGTCGATGCGCTCCACGAGCGGTCCCGAGAAGAGCGGCCGGTAGCGGACGAGGCGGAGCTCGCCGAGGAAGTGTTCGTCCACAGGGGTGGACGCAGGCTGTTCCGCGACCGTCGTCGCGGGCTCGGGCGGCGAGTACGCAGAACGGGGCGGCAGGCTCGCCCGGCCGTTCAGCGTCGACGTATCCACCCCGCCGAAGCAGCGTCCGGAGATCTCGTCGAAGACGACCGCCGCGTGAGGCGACACCGTGACGTCGAAGCGGCCCGCCAGCGTCGAGAGCCACGACAGCTCGTCGGGTACCGGTGCGATCACGGCGCGACGAAGGCGTTGCAGCCGTCCCTCGAGGTTGAGCAGGGTGCCGTCGCGTTCGAGGTAGCTCGTGGCGGGGAGAACGAGGTCGGCCCACCCGACCGCGAGGCCATGGAACATCGTGATCGCGATCACGGCCTTCGCCTTCTCGGCCAGTGCCCGCACAGACGGATCGGAGGCGGCGTCGTCGCCCGACACGATCAGCAGCTCGATCGGATCCGGGTTCGTCTCGTCCTCGTCGGCGGCCGCTGCCCAGGCCGTTGCGACTCCTCGTGAGTTCGCCGCCGCCGGCAGGTGGAAGGCGCCGCAGCCTGACTTCCCCTCGAACCCGAGCGCGTGCGCCGTCTCGGCGAGACGAGCCCCGCCGCCGCCACCGCTGCCGGACCAGATCAGGACGGCCCGGTCGCTTCCCGCGAGCCGCGCTCCGAGCTCGTTGCCGGCCTCCGCCAGGGCGGCGAGTGCTGCGGGGGCACCTCCGGCGCCGGTCGGGACGCTGCCGGTGGGGCCGTAGCTGACGATCTCGGCGCCGTTTCGCCGCGCCGCCTTCAGCCAGAGGTCGACGATCGGAGCCCGGTCTGCGATCTCGTCGTCGCCGACGATCACGATGAGCTCGGCTTCGGCGAGCGCCGACAACGGCAGCCGGAACGCGTCGAGTGCGTCGGAGGTGGACTCGGGCAGCACCGCCGTGTGCGCGCCAGCACCCGCACGCAGAAGCCGGGCGAGTGCGTAGGCCTGTTCGATCGTCTCCGAGCCGGAGAGCGCCGTCACGACGTTCGCGCCGGCGTCACGGATCAGCTCCTCGGCCCGGTCGAGTGCGGCGTCCCAGGCAACCGGTTCGAGACCGAGACCGCCGCGGGCGAGCGGCTCCGTGATCCGGTCCTCGGACTGGAGATGCGGGAACGTAAAGCGACCCTTGTCGCAGAGCCAGCCCCGGTCGATCTCGGGATGGTTGCGGGAGAGGATGCGCTTCACCTTGCCTTCCCGCACCGTCGCGTTGATGTTGCAGCCGACCGAGCAGAGGCCGCAGACGCTGGGGACGTTCTGGATGTCCCACGGCCGTGCCTCGAAGCGGTACTGGGTCGAGGTGAGCGCGCCGACCGGGCAGAGCTCGATCACGTTGCCGGAGAACGGCGCCCGGTAGGGGTCGTCCGCGAAGGTCGTGATCTCGGTGTGGGCGCCGCGGTTGCGGGCCACGAGCTGGTTGTCCTCGGCGACGTCGGAGGAGAACCGCGTGCAGCGGTAGCAGAAGATGCAGCGCTCCCGGTCGAGCGCGATCACCGGTGACACCGGGATCGGCTTCTCGAGCGTGATCTTCGGGAACGTCATCCGGGTGTTGCCAGGCCCGTAGCGGAAGGTCAGGTCCTGGAGCGGGCACTCGCCGCCCTTGTCGCAGACGGGGCAGTCGAGCGGGTGGTTGAGGAGGATGAACTCGAGGGTCGCGTTCTGGCCCGTCGCCGCCTTCTCGGAGCTGGCGGCCGTTCGCACCACCATCCCGTCCTGCGCAGTCAGCGTGCAGCCGGCCTGGAGCTTCGGCAGCCCCTCGACCTCGACGAGGCACATGCGGCAGGCGCCGACGGGCGGGCCGAGGCGCGGCTCGTAGCAGAAGACGGGGATCTCGATCCCCGCCGCCGCGGCCGTCTCGACGAGGCCGGTCCCCTTCGCGACCGTGACCTCGCGATCGTCGATCGTGAGCGTGACGGTCTCGGCGCTAGACATGGGCGAGCCCCTCGACCGCCTCGTCGTGGACGTGCATCGCGACGGGTGCCAGCAGATCGTCGAGCGAGGACTCGCCGTGGAAGGGGCAGCCACCCTCGTCGATGTGCGCCTGGAACTCGTTGCGGAACTTGCTGAAGTAGCTCATCACCGCGATCGCGTCCGAGTCGCCGAGCGGGCAGAGGCACTTGCCGTTGATCCGGTCGGCGACGTCGACGAGGAGGTCCATGTCCGCCTGGACGCCGCGGCCCTCCTCGATCTTGAGCAGGATCTCGGTCAGCCACTTGGTGCCGACACGACACGGCGTGCACTTGCCGCACGACTCGTGCTGGTAGAACTGCGAGACGCGCACGGCGAGCTGGACCATGCAACAGCGGTCGTCGATCGCAATCACGGCCGCCGAACCGATCGCGGTGCCGGCCCCGACGAGCGAGTCGAAGTCGAGCGTCACCGTGCGCGCCTCGGCGGCGGTCAGGATCACGGTGGACGAGCCGCCGGGGATCACCGCCTTCAGCTCACGTCCGTCGGCGACGCCGCCGCCCTGGACGTCGATCAGGTCGCGGAGCGGATAGCCGTGGGGAAGCTCGTAGTTGCCGCCGTTGACGACGTTGCCCGAGAGCGAGAAGACACGCGTACCGGTCGAGCTCTCGCGCCCGATGGTGGAGTACTCGGCGCCGCCGAGCTCGAGCACCGCCGTCGCGGTCGTGATCGACTCGACGTTGTTGACTGCCGTCGGTGCGGCGTAGAGGCCGGCGATGGCAGGGAACGGGGGCTTCGTGCGCGGCTGCCCGCGGTAGCCCTCGAGCGACTCGAGCAGCGCCGTCTCCTCGCCGCAGATGTAGGCGCCGGCGCCGCGGTGGACGACGATCGTGACGCCGCCGAGGAGCCCGGTCGGCCGCAGCTGCTCGAGTGCGTCCACGAGCACCTCGAACTCGGACTGGTACTCGCCACGGATGTAGATGAAGACGTCGCTGGACTGGATCGCATGGGCCGCGATGAGGGCGCCTTCGATGAAGCGGAAGGGGACGCGCAACATGATCTCGCGGTCCTTGAAGGTGCCCGGCTCCGACTCGTCGGCGTTGATCACGAGGTAGTGCGGCTTGGGGAGCGCCTCCGGCTTGGGGAGGAAGCTCCACTTGCGGCCGGTGGGGAAGAAGGCACCGCCACGGCCGCGCAGATTGGAGGCGTTCAGCTCCTCGATCACCGCATCGGGCGCCATCGTTCGAGCTCGCGCGAGCGCCGAGAAGCCGCCGACCGCCTGATAGTCGGCGAGCCTCGTGAGGGCGCCGCCGGCCGTGCCCGCGAAGACGATCTCAGGCGTCGACATCGGCGCCCTCCTCCTCGCTCTCGATCCATTCCTGGCCGCGGAGCTCGGCGACGATCCGCGGCACGTCCGAGGCGTGGACGTGCAGACGGTGCCGGTTGTTGACGGCGACGATCGTGGCCCAGCCGCAGCCACCGAGGCACTCGACGGTGCGCAGGCTGAACTCGTCGTTCGACGCGCCTGCTGCCAGCCCGAGCTCGCGCTCGAAGGCCTCCACGACCTGCTGGGCGCCTTTCAGACCGCAGGAGATGTTCGTGCACACCTCCACCACCTGCTCGCCCATCGGCTCGAGATGGAACATGTCGTAGAAGGAGGCGATCGAGAGGCAGTAGGCTGGGGTGAGCTCGAGCGCCGCCGCGACGTCGCGGAACGACTGCTCCGAGAGCCAGCCGCCGTTTCGTTCCTGCGCGAGCTGGAGCGCCGGCATCACGGCCGAGCGTGACTCCGGGTAGCGCGTCCGGAGCTCCTGGATCTCCTCCTGCAGCACGCTCACCGGTCGACCTCGCCCATGACGCTGTCGAGCGAGCCGACGATCGCGATCATGTCCGCGATCGCGGCGTCGGTCATGCATGCCGCCGTCGCCTCGAGCGCGACGAAGCTCGGGGCCCGGAACTTGACCCGCCACGGCATCGTGCCGCCGTCGGAGACGACGTAGACGCCGAACTCGCCGCGCGGCGACTCGACGCAGGAGTAGACCTCACCCTCCGGTACGCGGTAGCCCTCGGTGACGATCTTGAAGTGGTGGATCAGTGACTCCATCGAGGTGTGCAGCTCCTCGCGGGGCGGCAGCACGACCTTGCGGTCGTCCGCGATCCACGGCTCGCCGCGGAGCTCCTCCAACCGGTCGAGGCACTGAGAGACGATGCGCACCGACTGGCGCATCTCGTCCATGTGCACCTTGTAGCGGGCGTAGACGTCGCCTTCCGGGTAGACGGGTACCTCGAAATCGACCTCGTCATAGGCGAGATAGGGCATGTTCCGGCGCAGGTCCCAGTCGACGCCGGAGGCGCGCAGGACAGGGCCCGACTGGCCGAGCGCGATCGCGTCCTGCGCCGAGAGCAGCCCGATTCCCTGCGTGCGCCGTAGCCAGATCGCGTTGCGGTCGAGGATCGCCTCGTACTCGTCGATCGCCTTCGGCATCTTCCGGCACCACTCGCGGGCCTGCTCGTAGAAGCCCTCGGGGATGTCCTCGGCGAGCCCGCCCGCCTGGAAGTAGCGCGTGTGCATGCGCGTGCCGGCGACCATCTCGAACAGGTCGAGGGTCGCGTCGCGGTCGTCGAAGGCGTACCAGAACATCGAGATCGCGCCGAGCTCGAGCGCCGAGGTTCCGAGCCAGACGAGGTGCGAGTGGATGCGCGTCAGCTCGGACATCGCCATCCGCATCCAGGTCGCCTTCGTCGGTATCTCGAGCCCGAGCAGCTTCTCGATCGCGAGCACGAACGCGAGCTCGTTGACCTGGAACGAGACGTAGTCGATCCGTTCCGGGTAGGTGATGCACTTCCACCAGGTCTTGCGCTCCATCGTCTTCTCGAATCCCGTATGGAGGTATCCGATCACGGCCTCGAGGCCCGCCACGTCCTCGCCGTCGAGGTCGACGACGAGCCGGAGTACGCCATGCGTCGAGGGGTGGTTGGGTCCGAAGTTGACCGTCAGGATGTCGTCGAGCGCGTGCCGGGCGGTGTCCACCTGGAGCACGGTCGGGATGGGGCTCGGGATCCGGGAGCCCTCGTACAGCGTTCGCGTACGGGCGAGCACCGATCCGGTCACGGTCTCGCTCATCGTTACTGCGCCCCCGAGAACCGGACCGGCTCGCCGCCGACGGGGTAATCCTTGCGCAGCGGATGTCCTTCCCAGTCGTCGTCCATCAGGATCCGGACGAGGTTGGGGTGACCGCGGAAGCGGATCCCGAACATGTCCCACGCCTCGCGTTCGAACCAGTCGGCGGTCGGCCAGACCGGCACGACAGTGTCGATCTCCTCGCCCTCGTCGAGCCACGCCTGTGCCCGCACCCGGACGGGATCGTCGGAGAGGCGCAGCAGGTGGTAGCTGACGGCGAACCGCTTGCGCTTCGGGTCGGGGACGCGCTGGAAGCCCTGCGAGCCGGGCGCGTGCATGTCGCGGCCCTCGCGGGTGCCGATGTAGCCGGCGACCCCGTCACCGCCCCAACCAAGGTAGTCCGCCGGGCTGAGGTCGGAGAGAAAGTTGAAGCCGAGCTCGTCGCGCAGGTAGGTCGCTGCCTCCACGATCCGGGCCGGATCGATCACGAGCGTCGTCTCGCCGTGCGCCTCGACCGTCTCCACCAGCCCGGGTACGCCCTCGTAGCTCGTCGTGCTCACTGGGCGACGCCGCGGATCATGTAGGCGGGCGGCACACCGGCGCGGATCTTCTCGTGCAGGCGCACGATGCCCTCCATCAGGGCTTCCGGCCGCGGGGGGCAGCCGGGCACGTGGATGTCGACCGGAACGATCTTGTCGACGCCCTGGAGCACCGTGTAGTTGTTGAACATGCCGCCGGAGCTCGCACAGGCGCCCATCGCGATCACCCACTTCGGCTCCAGCATCTGGTCGTAGACCTGGCGCAGAGGAGCGGCCATCTTGTGGCTGACGCGGCCCGAGACGATCAGGAGGTCCGCCTGGCGCGGCGAGGAGCTGAACCGCTCCATCCCGAAGCGGGAGATGTCGTAGCGGGAGGAGACGATCGACATCATCTCGATCGCGCAGCAGGCAAGGCCGAAGGTGTCCGGCCACATCGAGCCGGATTGCGCCCACGCAACCGCCTTCTCGATCGTCGTCAGGCCGAGCGCATCCTCGATCTTCTCGACCTCCTCCTCGAAGACGCCCGGGCCCTTGTCGGGCATTAGCACGCGCTCCGACTTGAGGCCCGCCTTGGCGAGGGGGCGGTCGCTGATCAGCGGCAGCCGCCGTGCTAGTGCCACTCGAGCGCTCCCTTGCGCCAGATGTAGACGTAGGCGACGAGCAGGATCCCGACGAAGCTGAGGAACTCGATCAGCCCGAACCAGCCGAGCGCGTTGAGCTGGATCGCGAGCGGGTAGAGAAAGACGATCTCGATGTCGAAGAGGATGAAGAGCATCGCGGTCAGGTAGAAGCCGACCGTGAAGCGCCGATCCTGGCGCGGCGGCCCGGCGGAGACGCCCGACTCGAACGGGATCAGCCGCTGCCGGGTCCGCGTCTTCGGTCGCGTCGCGAAGAGGAACGAGCCCAGCACCATCGTGGCCGGGATCGCCGCCGCGAAGAACGCGTAGATCAGGAACGGAAGCCAGTCGGAGAGCATGCGGAAAGGGTCTGCGGCCGGAGGCCTACCTGCGAAACCTAGCACTATCGAAACCTCGCACGAGCAGGAGAGGAATCGGCTGTTGGAGCCGGAATCGGGTGTCACAAACTCGAAGCCCGATTCAGAATCAGGCATCGTCTCACCGGAACGCGCTGTGCGCCCCGGCGACGAACCGTCACTCTGGAACGAGCTCTGCCGCTCTTGCGACCCGAAGCCGTTTGGCTACCATCGACGCCATGGAGATCACCGAGCGCCCCACCGAGACGATGCTCACGATCACGCCGACGGCGGCGGCCAAGATCCTGGAGTTGATGGCCCAGGAGCCCGAGGGAGACACGATGGTGCTGCGGGTGGCGATCCAGGGCGGCGGCTGCTCGGGCTTTCAGTACGGCCTCGGTTTCGACACCCAGGCGGCAGAGGGCGACAGCGAGTTCGTGCTCGAGGGCGTCAACGTCGTCGTCGACCCCTTCAGCGCGCCCTACCTCCAGGGCGCCTCGATCGACTACCTCACCGGCCTGCAGGAGTCCGGGTTCAAGATCGACAACCCGAACGCCTCTTCCTCCTGCGGCTGTGGCCACTCGTTCCAGGTGGACGAGGACGACCCGGACGCGGCCAGCCAGATCGGCGGCTGCGGCTCCGGCTGCTCGGCCTGACCGGTCGCCGGCCAGCGAGATCCAACCGATCCGGTCGACTCGTTCGCAGGGCGCAGTAGCATCGCCGGGATGAGTGAGCCCCTGCGTGTCGCGGTCGTCGGCTCCGGCCCGGCCGGTTTCTACGCCGCCGGGGCGCTGCTCGCGAGCGAGGAGCCGGGGTTCGTGGTCGACCTGTTCGAACGGCTGCCGACGCCCTGGGGGCTCGTCCGGCTCGGCGTCGCACCCGACCATCCCAAGATCAAGTCGGTCTCGCGGGCCTTCGAACGGATCGCCGAGCGTCCCGGGTTCCGCTTCTTCGGCAACGTCGAGATCGGCCGCGACCTGACGCACGGAGACCTCATCTCACTCTACGACGCCGTCGTCTACGCCTTCGGCGCGCAGACCGATCGCCGCATGGGCATTCCCGGTGAGGACCTGCCCGGCTCCTGGCCGGCAACCGAGTTCGTGGCCTGGTACAACGGCCACCCCGACCACCAGCAGCTCGAGTTCGACCTCTCGGGCGAGCGGGCCGTCGTCGTCGGTGCCGGGAACGTCGCCGTCGACGTGGCACGGATGCTCGCTCTCGCCCCCGAGGAGCTCGAGCCCACCGACACGACCGATGCGGCGATCTCTGCGATCCTTGGCTCGGGCCTCCGCGAGATCCTCGTGCTTGCCCGCCGTGGCCCGGCGCAGGCAGCGTTCACGACCCCGGAGCTGATCGAGCTGACCGAGCTCGCCGGCGCAGACCTCCTCGTCGACGCAACTGAGCTCGAGCTCGATCCCGCCAGCGCAGCGGCGCTCGCGGACGACACCGCCGTTGCGAAGCGCAATCTGGACGTGCTCCGCGAGGCCGCGGCGACGCCGCCCACCGGCAAGCGCAGGGCGGTGCGGTTGCGGTTCTGCTCCTCTCCCGTTGCGATCCTCGGCGAGGGACGGGTGGAGGCGGTCGAGGTTGTGAGGAACGAGCTCGTTGCCGACGAGAGCGGTCGGATCCGCGCCGTTGCGACCGACGAACGCGAGCTGATCCCCTGCGGGATCGTGCTGCGCAGCGTCGGCTATGCAGGTGCGGCGATGGCCGGCGTGCCCTTCGACGAGGGCCGGGGGGTGATCCCGAATGTCGGCGGCCGCGTCGTCGACGGAGGCGACCCGGTGGCCGGGGTCTACTGCAGCGGTTGGATCAAGCGGGGCCCGAGCGGTGTGATCGGGACGAACAAGAAGGACGCAGCCGAGACGGTCGAGCTCCTGATCGAGGACGCGCTCGCAGGTCGCCTGCCCGGCCGCGAGTCGTCCGCGGACGTGGTCGGGATCCTGGCCCATCGCGGCGTCATCCCGGTCACCGCTTCGGGTTGGGCGGCGATCGACGCCGCCGAGCGCAGCCGTGGCGCCGAGGCAGGGCGCCCTCGGGTGAAGCTGTGCAGCTGGGAGGAGCTGCTCGCAGCGGCCGGGGGCGGGGCGGCCGCTCCGGTGCCTGAACGCCCGTGATCTCGCCGCCCGGGCCGGTAGCCGGGTGCGAGGTACCCTCCGTGCGGTGACGGGAGCCGGCAAGGAGCTGTCGAGTGCTGCCGAGGACTACCTGAAGGCGATCTACGCGCTCGAGACGGAGGGCAAGCGGGCAACGACATCCGAGATCGCCGAGCGGATGGGTGTCAGCGCCCCGTCTGCGACCGCGATGATGAAGCGGCTCGCAGAGCTCGGGCTCGTGGAGCGGGCCGCCTACCGCGGCGTCGCCCTCACCGAGCGCGGACGACTCTGCGCCCTCGAGGTGCTGAGACACCATCGGTTGCTCGAGCGCTATCTCGCCGATTCGCTCGGGATGTCGCTCGACGAGGTGCATGCCGAGGCCGACCGGCTCGAGCACGCGCTCTCGGAGGAGCTCGAGTCGCGGATCGACGAGGCGCTCGGCTTCCCGACTCACGACCCCCACGGCGATCCGATCCCGGACCGGGCGCTACGGATCGCTCCGGCGGCGTCGCGCTCGGTCGCCGACCTCGAGCCCGGCGACACGGCTGTGGTCGCACGGGTCCCCGACGGCGACCCGGCGCTGCTCCGGTATCTCGCGGAGATCGCGCTCGTGCCCGGCCGGTCGCTCGAGCTGACCGGCTCGGCACCGTTCGGCGGCCCGGTGACCGTGCGGACGGCGAACGGCGAGCACGCGATCGCGCGCGAGCTCGCGGCGGCGGTCGGGATCGACTGAGCCCGGATCGGTGCATTCACCGATGCGGCGTGTCGCCCCTCCACTACCCTGGGTCGTATGGCTACCGACAACGTGATCTCCGACAAGCTCTGGGGCGGCGAGACCGACAAGGCCGTTGCCAACTTCCCCGTCTCCGGCGAGCCGATCCCGGCTTCCGTCGCGCACTGGCTCGGCCGCATCAAGGCGGCGGCGGCGCGCGTGAACGGCGACCTCGGCCTGCTCGACGCCGACAGGGCGGCCCGCATCGCCGCCGCAGGCGACCGCGTCGCCGCCGGTGAGTTCGACGACCAGTTCCCGATCGACGTCTTCCAGACGGGCTCGGGCACGAGCTCGAACATGAACGCGAACGAGGTGATCGCCTCGCTCGCCGGCGAGGGCGTCCACCCGAACGATCACGTCAACATGGGGCAGTCGTCCAACGACGTCTTCCCCTCGGCCGTGCACCTGGCCTCGCTCGGCGAGATCACCCACGACCTCCTTCCCTCCCTCGGCCGGCTGGCCGAGTCGCTCGAGCGCAAGGCCGTCGAGTTCGACGACGTCGTCAAGTCGGGCCGCACGCACTGGATGGATGCCGTTCCCGTCACGCTCGGCCAGGAGTTCGCCGGCTACGCCGCGCAGGTGCGGCAGGGGATCGCCCGGGTCGAGGACGCGCTGCCGCGGCTGGGCCAGATCCCGCTCGGCGGCACCGCGGTCGGAACCGGCCTCAACACGCACCCCGAGTTCGCAGCCCGAGTCCGAGACCTGCTCGCGCAAGAAAATGGGCTGCCCATTTCGGGGCCGGCAGACCCGTTCGAGTCGCAGGCTGCCCGTGACGGCCTCGTCGAGGCCTCCGGCGCCCTCAAGGTCGTGGCGGTGTCGCTGACGAAGATCGCGAATGACCTCCGCTTCCTCGGCTCGGGTCCGCGGGCCGGTCTCGGCGAGATCTTCCTGCCCGAGCTGCAGAAGGGCTCCTCGATCATGCCGGGCAAGGTCAACCCCGTGCTCCCGGAGGTCGTCACCCAGGTGGCGGCGCAGGTGATCGGCAACGACGCCGCCGTGACGATCGGCGGTATGAACGGCCATTTCGAGCTCAACGTCTACATCCCCCTGCTGGCGCGGAACCTGCTCGGGTCGGTGAAGCTGCTCGCGAGCGCCTCGCGCCTCTTCGCCGACCGTTGCGTGGACGGCATCGAGCCGAACAGGGAGCGCTGCGAGAGCTATGCGGAGCTGACGCTCTCGGCGGCGACGGCACTCAACCCCTATATCGGCTACGACAAGGCGTCGGAGATCGTGAAGAGCGCCGCGGCGAGCGGTCGCTCGCTCCGTGAGGTGGCGCTCGAGGCGGGCGTCGAGGCGGGCGTCCTGGACGAGGCGCTCGACTACCACGCGATGGCAAAGCCGCACGGCTGACGAGCCCGGATCGCTCGTCGCGGGGGTATCCCCCGATCGCGTGAAACCCGTTGCATCGGGTCCAGTTGCGGCGTAGGCTTGCGCACGGCCCGGGGTCAGGGCCGCTAACAGGAGGGGGAGCGGGAGGGCTCCCCGGAGCCGAAGGGGCGGAGCTCGGGGAACCGAGGGGACTCCGACCCCGAAAGGGGAAATCGCATGCCATTCACTCGCAGGCTGGGTCTGGCGACGCTCGCGCTCATGCTCGTGGGCGTCGTAGCGGTCGCTGCCGGCGGTGCCGCGAAGCCGAAGCTGTCGGCCGTTCGGGGCGCCGTCTCGCTCGAGTCGAGCTTCGCTGCTGCGAAGTCGACCTCGGGCGCTCTCGCGCAGACCGACCCGGCGTTGCTCGGCCGGACCGACTCGTCGCCGATCAACGTCGTGATCAAGTACGACTACGATGCCACCGCCTCCTACCGGGGCGGGATCCCGGGGCTCGCAGCCACGAGCCCGTCGGTCACCGGCAAGAAGCTGAAGGACAACAGAGACGCCGTCAGAGCGTACGAGAACAAGACCTCGAAGCTCTCGGCCGACATCAGCGCCGGCGTCAAGAACGCCGTTCCGGCCGCAACGATCCGCTCCACCTACCAGACCGTGTACGGCGGTGTCGAGGCGAGGATCCCGGCCAACTCGGTCGCGACGCTGCTCAGGGTGCCGGGCGTCACCGCCGTGCAGGCGGACACGCTCGAGCAGCCGCTCGACGACAACACCGAGTTCATCGGCGCGAAGGCCGTCTGGCCCTCGCTCGGCGGCTCGAGCTCGGCGGGCTCGAACGTCACCGTCGGCATCATCGACACCGGCATCTGGCCGGAGCATCCGATGCTCTCGCCGGCCGGCGTCTCGGCTCCCGCGGGCGGGCTGAAGGGCTGCAGCGACTTCGCCACCTCGGGCGACACGGCCCACCTCGGCCCCGCCTTCTCGTGCAACAACAAGCTGATCGGCGCCTATGCGTTCACGGACACCTACATGGCGACGACCGGGTCGGACGGGCAGGAGTTCTGCAACGACGCCACCCTCGAGTGCTCACCGCGCGACTCCGAGGGGCACGGCACGCACACGCTCACGACGGCCGCCGGCGACTGCGTCACCTCGGCCGTCATCTACGGCGTCGAGCGTGGGCCGGTCTGCGGCGTCGCGCCCGGTGCGCACGTGATCGCCTACCGGGTCTGTCTCTCGGAGGGCTGTTTCTCGTCCGACTCCGTCGCGGCCGTCCAGCAGGCGATCGAGGACGGCGTCGACGTGATCAACTACTCCATCTCGGGCGGGACGGACCCGTACACGGATCCGGTCGAGCTTGCCTTCCTGGATGCGTTCCATGCGGGTATCTCGGTCAACGCCTCGGCCGGCAACAGCGGTCCGGGCGCGGGGACGACCGCGCACGGCGGTCCGTGGGTGACGACGGTCGGGGCCTCCACCGGCCCGCGTGCGTTCACCTCGACACTCCACCTGACCGCCGACGGCAACGCGTCGCTCGACGTGGCCGGCGTGACGCTGACGAACGGGATCTCGTCGCCGACGCCGGTCGTCCTCGCGGCGACGCTCCCGAAGACGGGCGGTGGCTCGGAGGACGCGGCCTGCCAGTCCGACGTCGCGGCGGGTGCTGCGACCGGCAAGCTCGTCGTCTGCGCCCGTGGCGGCAACGGCCGCATCGACAAGGGCCGCAGGGTCCTTGCAGGCGGGGCGGCAGGGATGATCCTCTACAACCAGTCCGCGGCAGTGACCGATCTGGAGAGCGACAACCACTACCTGCCGGCGATCCAGACGCAGTTCAACGAGGGCTCGATTGCGGCGTTCGTGAGCACGCACACGAACGTGAAGGCGACGTGGGCCCAGGGAACGGCGACGCCGAGCACCCCTGACGTGATGGCGTCGTTCTCCTCACGCGGTCCGCTCGGTGACTTCGTCAAGCCGGACGTGACGGCACCGGGCGTCCAGGTGCTGGCCGGCATGACGCCGCAGCCGGACCAGACGACGGCCGACAACGGCCCGCCCGGCAACCTCTACCAGGCGATCGCAGGTACGTCGATGTCGAGCCCTCACGCGGCCGGCGTCTCGGCGCTCGTCAAGGCCGCCCATCCCGACTGGTCGCCGGCGGAGATCAAGTCGGCGCTGATGACCTCGTCGGTGCAGTCCGTCGTCAAGGAGGACGGGAAGACGCCCGCGGATCCGTTCGACATGGGTGCCGGCTCGATCCGGGCCGACCGTGCCGTCAACCCGACGCTCGTCTTCGACGAGTCGTTCGAGGACTACGTGGCCTCGGCGTCGGATCCGCTCCACCGCATCGACCTCAACCTCGCGAGCGTCGACGAGCCGGTGATGACCGGTTGGATCACCACGAAGCGCGTCGCGACAAACGTCAGCGGCAGGGACCAGAACCTCCAGGTCTCTACGGTGGCTCCGGCCGGCGCCCAGATCATCGTCACCGACCGCAAGCCGCAGAACCCGCACCGCAGCGGTAGCCCGGCGGCTCTGCCTCGCAGCGACAACTGGATCCATCTGAGGAAGAACGGCACGACCGACATCTGGATCACGATCAGCGCTCCGGAGCTCGCGAACGGGCAGTACTTCGGGCGGATCACGCTCGACCCGAGACGGAGCGACGCGAACCCGGTCACGATCCCGGTCGCGTTCGTCAAGAAGCAGGGTGTCGTAACGCTCACGCACACGTGTGCGCCGACGACGTTCCCGAAGCGGAAGGGTGCCGCACATTGCACCGCCTCGGTCGCGAACTTCGGCTCCGTCGAGGCGAACGTCGGCCTGACGGTGACGAACCTCGACCGGAGCCGAGGGCTCGACTTCACGAACATCAGCGCGCCGGCGAGCTCGATCCGGTGGAACGACGGCGTCCGCTGGAACGGAGTCCTGTCCCCGGCGCTCGCCCCGACCGTCGACTCGCTGCAGGACGTGAGCGGCGAGGGGCCGGTCGGCGGCTACCTGCCGCTCTCGCTCTTCAAGGGTAACGGTGTGGCGACCGCCGGTGACGACGTGATCACGAACTTCAACGTTCCCGCCTTCTCGTACGGAGGCGAGACGTACACGTCGATCGGCGTCGTCTCGAACGGCTACGTGGTCGTCGGAGGCGGTACCGCTGCGGATGCCTACTACTTCCCGCAGACCTTCCCCGACCCGGCCCGGCCGAACAACGTCGTAGCGCCGTTCTGGTCGGATCTCAACACGACCGGGGGAAGCATCACGACGGGCAACGTCATCCTCGTCAATATCCTCGCTGACAATGCCGGCAACAGCTGGCTCGTCGTCGACTTCGAGGGGGTGAAGAACTTCGGCGACCCGACGACCCACACGGGCGAGATCTGGTTCAAGCTCGGTGGGCCGGCAGACGAGGAGGTGACGGTCTCGTACGGAGCGGCCAACGCTGCTGCCGGCGATCCCGGCTCGGCCATCAACTGGGGGGCGGAGAACCGCGACGGGACGAGCGGCAAGAACCTCCCGAGCGCTCCGGCCGACGACACGGAGTGGCGTCCGATCCTGTCGCCGCCGACCGCAGGTGGGTCGGCGACGGTCACCTACGACGCCTCGTCGAAGCGGGTCGGGACGTACAAGTCGGTCGCCGGGATGACGTCCGACGTCACGCCCGGGACGACGCAGGTGGTGCAGACGCTGATCGTGACGCGGAACTGACGAGCGTCCGCACCGGGGTGATGCGAGGGGCCGCCTGCGAGCGGCCCCTCGTCGTTGCGTCAGGAGTTGAGCCGGGTGGTCTGCCCGGTCGGGCAGTTGAGCGTCGGGAGCCGGTAGGTCGCCCGCCTCCCGTTCGAGCCGACCGCCACGAGCCAGATCTTGCCGCTGCAGCGGTCCTGCCACGAGAGCGTCCCGAAGGCGACCGTGAACTCACCGGCCGGGGACGCGCGCACGGTGCGCAACCGCTTCACGGTCCCCGCGTGGAGAACGACGCGAACCGTGTCGCCGGGCAGGAACCGGGCCCCGGTCACCTGGACGCTCACCCTCAGGCTCTTGAAGCGAAGGTCTGGCGTCTGCCCGGAATGGGCGCTCGCAGGAGCTGCGGCGAGGAGGAGAGATCCGGCGGCAAGGAGCGCTGCCCCGTGAGTGCGTCTCATGGCGTCAGTATGCAACGACACCGACGCCACTGTCGGCGGCGTGCTTCTGTTCGTCGGCACGGTAGCTCGAGCGGACGAGCGGGCCGGCGAAGACGGAGCCGAAGCCGAGCGCCTCGCCCTGCTCGCGCAGCCAGCGGAACTCGTCCGGATGCACCCAGCGGTCGATCGGCGCATGCTTGTTCGACGGCTGCAGGTACTGACCGATCGTGATCACGTCGACGCCGTTGCGGCGCAGTTCGGCCATCGTCTCGACGATCTCCTCGTTCGTCTCGCCGAGACCCGCGATGATGCCGCTCTTCGTCAGCACCGGGTAGTCGGCCACCTCCTTGGCGCGGCGCAGGAGGCGCAGGGCGCCGTCGAAACTCGCCTTCGCCCCGCGCATGCGGCGGTGGAGGCGGCGCACCGTCTCGATGTTGTGGCTGAAGACCTCCGGCCGGGCGGCGAGCACCGTTGCGAGCGCCTCCTCCTCCTTGCCGAGGAAGTCGGGTGTGAGCAGCTCGACGGAGCAGCCCGGCAGTTTCGCGTGGAGCGCCCGGGTGACGGCGGCGAACTGCCCGGCCCCCCGGTCGGCGACGTCGTCGCGGTCGACCGAGGTGACGACGACGTGCCTGAGCTCCATCTGTGCCGCCGCCTGCGCGAGCCGCAGCGGCTCGAGCGGGTCCGGGGCGTGTTCCGGCTTGCCCGAGTGGACGTAGCAGTAGCGGCAGGCACGGGTGCAGGTGTCGCCGAGAATCTGGAACGTCGCCGTGCCTTTCCCCCAGCACTCGGCGATGTTGGGGCAGCGCGCCTCCTCGCAGACCGTGTGCAGGCTGGCGCCGTGGATCAGCTTCTTGACGTCGAAGTAGCGCCCGTCGGCGCTCGGCGCGCGCACCTTCATCCAGGGCGGCCGCCGTGGGCGTTCGGCGACGGGCAGCGAGGGCTCCACGGCTCCAGTGTAGGGGCGATGCACACGCGTGGGGTGACGTGGCCGGACGCCCGAGAAGTACCGTCACGCCACGAGAGCGGAACCCGGGCCGCTAGATCGGGAATACGGTGATTGGATCGAATCCCGCGAGAAGCCGGGCCGTCTCCGCGGCGGGAAGGGCAACGAGGTCGAGCCCGAACACGTCGGTGATGGCAGCGGCTGCTACCGGGCGTACCTCCGCGACCGACACCGGTTGTGCGAGCTCCAACGCCATCGAGGTGAACTGCGCATCGTCGAGCCCGCAGGCCGTGATCCATTCGGTGAAGGGCAACGGGTCGAGATCGACGTTGAGGGCGTAGCCGTGGGTCGTCACCCAGCGCGAGACGTGGACGCCGATGGAGGCGATCTTGCGCGGCCCCCGTCGACCGGACGGTGGCATCCAGACGCCGGTCAGTCCTTCGTACGTGGTCGCCTCGAGACCGAACGCTGCAACGGTCGCCACGATGGCGCGCTCGAGCTCGCGCATGTAGCGCCGCACGTCCTTGCCGTGCCGCTTCAGGTCGAGAACCGGATAGCAGACGAGCTGGCCGGGGGCGTGGTAGGTCGACTTGCCGCCGCGGTCCGTCTCGACGACGTCGACCTCGACCCCGACCGGAAGATGGAGCTCGGAGGCATCGGTACGACGCCCGAGCGTGACGACGGGCTCATGTTCGAGCAGGACTACGGCCTCGGGACGGAGCCCCGCCTTCACCCCGTCTGCCAGCATGTGTTGCAGCGCCAGGGCCTCTCCGTACGGCGTCAGGCCCACGAGCTCGAGGAGGTCACCGTGTGCCGCCACTCCGCGAGCGTATCCGCGCCCGGCTGTGGCCCCACTCCATGCTTCTCCTGAGGTGGCCCCGCTTCGTGGGCCGAGGGTTGCAGGTCGAAGCATCGTCACAAGGGCGACTACGCCGGTCGGGTGTCGAAGCGTGCGAGCCCGTCGTCCGGGAGCGCCTCCCAGAGCGCGACCGAACGGACGAAGATGTGAGCCTGCGGCGCCTGGTCGAGCCCGGAGTCGAGGGCAGGAAGCCGGACAACGGCGAACGGCGTCGCCGGCCATCCGCCACCGAAGAGGTTTGTGCCGCACACCGAGCAGAACGTCTTCGCGCTCCCGTCGGCAGGCTGGTAGGAGCGGAGCAGCTCAGAGCCCTCGAGGATCCGGATCGCCGGGGTGGCGACGCGCCCGATCGCCGTCGCGGCGCCGCCGGCGAGCTTCTTGCAGGTCGTGCAGTGGCAGTAGACGACGAGGTCGAACGGCTCGGTCACCTCGAACCGGACACCGCCGCAGAGGCAGCTGCCGAGCATCACCTCGCGGGCGGTGGGGTCATTCGACGCCATCGCCGGCGACCGTCTCGAGTCGCTTGCGGAGGTCTCGCAGGAACCCGCCGGCATAGGCGCCGTCGACGAGACGGTGGTCGTAGGTCAGCGTGAGGTTCATCAGCGGCCTGATTGCGATCACGTCCTGCCCGAGCTCGTCCTGGACGACCCAGGGACGTTTCACGAGCGCATAGGTGCCGAGAATCCCCACCTGGGGCTGGTTGATGATCGGCGTGCCGTGGAAGGTGCCGAAGCCACCAGGGTTCGTGATCGTGAAGGTGCCGCCCTGGACGTCGTCGGGCAGGAGCTTCTTCGTGCGGGCCCGCTGGGCAAGGTCGGCGATCGCCCGCGCCATCCCGAGCAGGTTGAGATCCTGGGCGTTGCGGATCACCGGCACGATCAGCCCCTTGCCGTCGTCGAGCGCCACCGCGATCCCGAGGTTGACCCACTTGCGGGTCACGGTCGACTCGCCGCGGATCTCGGCGTTGAGCCAGGGGTAGTCGCGCAGCGTCTCGACGGTCGCATGGGCGATGAACGAGAGGTAGGTCGGGTTGACGCCGTAGGCGGACTGGTACTCACGCTTGAGCCCGTCACGGGCGGCCACGATCCTCGACATGTCGACCTCGATCCCGCTCGTCACGTGCGCCGAGGTGTCGAGCGAGCGACGCATGTGTTCCATCACGCCGCGCCGCATCGCGCTCAGCGGCTCGAGCACCTCGCCGGCCTGCGCCGTCGTCACCGGCACGGGAGCTTGCGGTCGGACGACGGGAGCCGCCGCGGCGGCGACCGGAGCGGGGCTCGCGGGCGCCGGGGTGGTGGGAGCCGGCGCCGGCGAGGCGACGGCAGCGGGCAGAGCAGCAGGGGGCTCTGGCGCAGCAGGCTCCGCCGCGGGAAATCCGGCTCCGGAATCGATAAAGGCGAGAATGTCCTTCTTCGTCACCCGGCCACCCGTCCCGGTACCGGGCACCGCGCCCGGGTCGACTCCGTGCTCGGCGGCGATCCGCGCCACGACCGGCGAGACGAAGGTCTTCCCGTTGCCGGAGGCGACGTCGGGCTCGGCCGGAGCCGGGACGGGCGGCGCGGGCGCGGCGATCACGGGTTCGGCTGCCGGCTCGACGACAGCGTCCGCCGCCGGGTGCGCCTCGACCGGCTCTGCCGCGGGGGCGCCCGCCGGGCCGATGATCGCGAGCACAGTGCCGACCTCGACCGTCTGCCCCTCGCCGACCAGGATCTCGGTCACGACCCCCTCTCCGGGGCTCGGAACTTCCGTGTCGACCTTGTCGGTCGAGATCTCGAGCAGCGCCTCGTCCTGGGCGACCGCTTCACCCGGCTGCTTCAGCCACTTCGTGATCGTGCCCTCCGAGACCGAGACCCCCATCTGCGGCATCACGACCTCGATCTGCGTTCCCGTCGCCACCATCAATCCTTTCTAGTAGGCCGCCAGCTCGCGAAGCCCGGCAGCCACGTCGTCGACCTGTGGAATGTAGGCCCGCTCGAGGGGCGGCGAGAACGGTACCGGTGCGTCCGGCGCGGCAATCCGCTTCACCGGCGCGTCGAGGTGCTCGAACGCCTCCTCCGCGATCGTCGCGGCTATCTCGGCCCCGAAGCCGCCGGTCCGCGTGTCCTCGTGCAGAACGAGCACCTTCGAGATCCGGCGGGTAGCCTCGAGCACCGCCTCCCGATCCCAGGGAATCAGCGTGCGGAGGTCGAGCACCGCTACGGAGATGCCCTCCTTCTCGAGCTGGTCAGCGGCTTCGGTAGCGGTATAGACCATTGCGCCCCAGGTGACGACAAGGACGTCCTCGCCCTCCCGATGGGCGCGGGCCTCGCCGAAGGGGATCGTGTAGCGCTCCTCGGGCACCTCACCCCTGATCCGCCGATAGAGGTGCTTGTGCTCGAAGTAGAGGACGGGGTTGGGATCGGCGATCGCGGACGCGAGTAGGCCCTTGGCGTCGTGTGGGGTCGCGGGACAGACGACCTTGAGGCCGGGGATGTGGGCGAACGAACTCTCCGGATTCTGCGAGTGAAAAGGGCCGCCCGAAAAGCCGCCGCCCGAGGGCAGCCGCAGCACGATCGGGACAGGCGTTCCCGCCCGGTAATGCTGCTTGGCCGCGATCGTGACGAGCTGATCCCATCCGCACGAGACGAAATCGGCGAACTGCATCTCTGCGACCGGGCGCATCCCCATCAGCGCGGCGCCCGCGGCGCCGCCGATGATCGCGGTCTCGGAGAGCGGCATGTCGAGCACACGCCAGGGCCCGAACTCCTCCTGGAAGCCGTCCGTGACCTTGAAGGCGCCGCCGTAGGCGCCGACGTCCTCGCCGAGGACGAAGACGCGGGCGTCGTGATGCAGCTCCTGCCGGAGCCCGTCGCTGATCGCCTGGAGGTAGGTCCGCTCGGCCATCACCGGTGATGTGGCGTCGACAGCGAGTCCTCGTCGGCAAACACCCCGTCGAGGAGCGTCGCCGGGTCGGGCAGCGGCGACGCCTCGGCGCGTTGAAGCGCCTCGTTGAGGAGCTTCTTGACCCCCGCCGTGAGCTCGTCCTCCTCCTCGAGCGTCATGGCGGCGTTCTCACGCAGCCAGTTGCGGAAGCGCTCGAGCGGGTCGCGGCGCGCCCACTCCTCGAACATCTCCCGGGGGACATAGGAGGCGTCGTCGTGGACGGCGTGTCCCTCCATACGGAGGGTGACAGCCTCGATCAGCGTGGGGCCGCCACCGCCGCGTGCCTTCTCGATCGCGCGTTTCGCCTCGCGGTATACGGCCAGGACGTCCGTCCCGTCGACCACTACCCCCTCGAAGCCGTAGCCTTCCGCCCGGTCTGCGAGATGGTCGATCGCATGGCCGAGGGAGGCCGGTGTCGAGTACGCCCACTGGTTGTTGTCGATCACGAACACGACCGGGAGACCGCGGACGCCGGCCAGATTCATCCCCTCGTGCGTGTCGCCGCGTGCGGCAGCGCCGTCGCCGCACCACGCAACCGCCACCCGTGGCTCCTCGCGAATCCTGAACGCGAGCGCCATACCGACACCGACCGGCAGCATCGCCGGGAGGTGGCTGACCATGGTGTGGACCCCCAGACGGGCATCGCCGAGGTGGACGTTCCCGTCACGGCCGCGCGTCGGCCCTCCTTCGCGTCCCATGTACTGCGCAAAGATCCGCCAGGGCTCGATCCCGCGCGTGACGTGGACACCCATGTCGCGCTGGAGCGGTGTGCCGACGTCGTCGGGCCCCATCGCGGTCGCGACTCCGACGGCCGCCGCCTCGTTGCCGCGGCCGGTGTAGAACGAGCCCGGGATCTTGCCCTGCTTGTAGAGGATGTGGCCCCGCTCCTCGATACCGCGGGTCGTCAGCAGGTTGCGGTAGATGCCGAACAGATCCTCGCGGTCGAGGCCCACTTCCTGCACTTCCCGCAGCGAGCCGAGCGGCTCGGCTTCCCGTACAGCCATCGGCATTCCCCTCGGCCGGTAACCCCTTCACTCTACCGCGTGGGCCGGAGGTGACTTCGCCTCGCGACGAGCGTCTACGCTGGGTCGGATGCCGAACGAACGACCGAAACGGAACTGGATCCAGGAGGAGCGCCGCCGGACGCTCGGGGACTGGGTTGCGCTGTGCGTCGACTGCGGCTTCAGCGTCCGCTACTTCGAGGAGCTCGAGGACGATGTTCCGGCCTCGTGCCCGGCCTGTGCGGGTGAGCTGCGTCGGCGCTGCCCGGCCTGCGATGCCCGCTTCCCGTCCGTCTTCCTCGTCGAGTGCGAGGAGTGCGGGGCGGCGGTACGGCCGCCGCAGCTGTTCGGCGGTCCTATCCGCCGGGCGGGCCGGTAGGGCGTCGGAACCTCAGAACATCGTGCCCACGATCGCCGAGAACCGGATCACGGTGACCGTGTCCGCCTCCGAGACGTCGCGGTTGTAGAGCTGCCCGAGCCAGCGCGCCAGCTCGTCCGTGCGGCGGATCTCGGGGTTGTCGTGCTCGATCTCGCGCGGTGAGAGGTCACCGAGCGGCTTGACCTCGACCTTGTCGATCACCGCCTCGAAGATCTTCTCCCGCTGGCCGTAGCGCGTGCCGACGAGCACGGTCACGATCATCCCCTTCTTGTACTTCGGAGACTTGTCCCCGAGGCGGATGGTGGCCGTCTTCCTGCCGGTTCGGAGCTGGTCGGCGACAACCGGGGAGTAGAAATTGAGCGCGTAGGTCGGCATCCGCACCGCAACTCTACAGCCGATCCGGCCTCCATCTTTACGGCCGAGCGGGTTCCGCGTTACCGCCGATCCGGTTCCCACTTGGCGCCGCGCCGTCGCTGTGCTAGCTTGGCTCCGTTGGCACTCTTCTCATGAGAGTGCCAGGAGTACGGTTCCTATCGACACACGTAGCACAGGGAGGCACGCGAATGAACCTGCAGCCACTCGGTGACCGCCTCATCGTCGAGGTTCTCGAGGAAGAGGCCACCACGGCGAGCGGCATCGTGCTGCCCGACACGGCCCAGGAGAAGCCGCAGCGCGGCAAGGTCCTGGCGGTCGGCCCCGGCCCTCGCGACGAGGACGGGAAGCACATCACGATGGACGTCGAGAAGGGTGACGAGGTCATCTTCTCCAAGTACGGCGGCACCGACGTCAAGGTCGGCGCCGACGAGTACCTGATCCTGCGCGAGTCCGACGTGCTCGCGAAGGTCGTCTAACCCGAGATCGAAGGAAGGATCAACGAGAGATGGCTCACAAGGAGCTCAAGTTCAACGAGGAGGCGCGCCGCTCGCTCGAGCGCGGCGTCAACATCCTCGCCGACGCGGTCAAGGTGACGCTCGGCCCCAAGGGCCGCTACGTCGTCCTCGACAAGAAGTTCGGCGCCCCCACGATCACGAACGACGGTGTCACGATCGCCCGTGAGATCGACGTCGAGGATCCGTTCGAGAACCAGGGCGCCCAGCTCGTCCGCGAGGTCGCGACGGCGACGAACGACGTCGCCGGCGACGGCACCACGACGGCGACCGTGCTCGCACAGGCGATCGTCCGCGAGGGCCTGAAGAACGTGGCCGCGGGTGCGAACCCGATGGGCCTCAAGCGCGGCATCGAGAAGGCGGTCGGCTCGGTCGTCGACGATCTCAAGAAGCAGTCGACCGAGATCAACGGCAAGGAGGACATCGCCCGCGTCGCCACCATTTCGTCGCGCGAGCGCGAGATCGGTGACGTGATCGCCGACGCGATCGAGAAGGTCGGCAAGGACGGCGTCGTCAACGTCGAGGAGGGCCAGACCTTCGGCCTCGACCTCGAGTTCACCGAGGGCATGCAGTTCGACAAGGGCTACCTGTCGCCCTACATGATCACGGATGCCGACCGCATGGAGGCCGTCCTCGACGACCCGTACATCCTGATCGCGAACCAGAAGATCGGTGCGGTCAAGGACATGCTGCCGGTGCTCGAGCAGGTCATCCAGGCGGGCAAGCCGCTCGTCATCGTGGCCGAGGATCTCGAGGGCGAGGCTCTCGCGACGATCGTCGTCAACAAGCTGCGCGGCGTCTTCACCGCGGTTGCGGTCAAGGCTCCCGGTTTCGGTGACCGCCGCAAGCGGATGCTCGAGGACATCGCCATCCTGGCGGGCGGCGAGGTCATCACGGAGGAGCTCGGCCTCAAGCTCGAGAACACGAAGCTGACCCAGCTCGGCCGGGCCCGTAAGGTCGTCGTCGACAAGGACTCGACCACGATCATCGACGGCGCCGGCGACAGCGAGGCGATCAAGGCCCGCATCAAGCAGATCAAGGGCGAGATCGAGACGACCGACTCGGACTTCGACCGCGAGAAGCTGCAGGAGCGGCTGGCGAAGCTGGCAGGCGGCGTCGCCGTCGTCAAGGTCGGCGCGGCCACCGAGACGGAGATGAAGGAGAAGAAGCACCGCGTCGAGGACGCGCTGCAGGCGACACGGGCGGCCCTCGAGGAGGGCATCGTCCCCGGCGGCGGCGTGGCTCTGCTGAACGCGGCGGACTCCGTCAAGAAGGAGTTCGAGGCGATCGACGGCGACGAGAAGACGGGCGCGAGCATCATTCTGCGCTCGCTCGAGGAGCCGCTGCGCCAGCTCGCCTACAACGCCGGCCTCGAGGGCTCGGTCGTCGTCAACCAGGTTCGCTCGGCCAAGAAGGGCCAGGGCCTGAACGTCGACACCGGCGAGATCGAGGATCTGGTCAAGAACGGCATCATCGATCCGACCATGGTGACGCGCTCGGCGCTGCAGAACGCGGCCTCGATCGCGAAGAACATCCTCACCACGGAGGCGATCGTCGTGGACGCTCCCGAGAAGAACGGTGGCGCCGGCGGTGGCATGCCCGACATGGGCGGCATGGGCGGGATGATGTAGACAGCGGATCCGCGCTCGAGCGGTTCCGTGTCAGACGGGGGGCCGGCGACAGCCGGCCCCCCGTCGTTTCGGGAACGGAGGGCAGGATGGGCCTCAGGCGCCCGGAGCGAAGGTGCGGAGACCGGCGAGCCGGGCAGCGGCAGCCTGGCGCTCGTCGTAGCTCACGAACCCATCGGTCGGCGCGACCTCGCCGGCGGCCGCGACGTGGATCGCGTCGAGCGTGCGCAGCGCCGGCTCCGGGAGCCCCCGGCCGCACGGGCGTGATCGAGAGGCAACAACGCAATCGCCTGGAGCACGTCGCAGGAGCGGGAGAGCAGGATTTCGAGCGGGAGCTCCGGGTCGTATGACGCGGCACGTCGAACGGCACACGGCAGCTCTGCGAGGGCGAGCTCGCAGGAGACGATGTCGGCGCCGGCGAGGAACGCGCGCAGCGCGTCGCTCTCGGGTTCGTCGAGCACAAGCTTCGCGAGCGCCGAGGTGTCGGCGTAGAAGAGCAGCACTGTCTACTAACGGTCGCCGCGCGTCTCGTCGAGCGCGCGGCTGAGCGCATACGGGTCGCTCTCGAGCCGGAGGGCCTGGGGCCATTGCCGCCGCAGTGGTCGCGAGAGACGGCCGTCGGCGATCAGCCGGTCGAGAGCGGCACCCGTCGACGGAGGCGGACCGAGCTCGGCTACCGGGCGGTTGTGATCGGTGACGAGTAGGCGCTCACCCCGCGCGACACGTTGCAGGTACACGCTCAGATTCCGGCGCAGTTCGGCGATGCCTACCCTCGTCATGTACAGAAAAGTAGTAGAATGGGGTTTCCCCACCTGGCGCTCTATTCCGCCAGCCTTGCGTGGCTGACCTCCGTGGTCCATCCAGTGGCCCCCAAGGCAGTACGACATGCGCCCGGCACGATTCGAACGTGCGACCTCAGCCTCCGCAGGGCTGCGCTCTATCCCCGTGAGCTTTGCGTGGGGGAACCCGTGGTTCCCCCACGAGCCCCCTCCTTCACTTCTGCGCCAGTGCGCCCGGCACGATTCGAACGTGCGACCTCAGCCTCCGCAGGGCTGCGCTCTATCCCCTGAGCTACGGGCGCGGGAGCGATGAGTGTAGCTGTGTCGCCCGGCGCAGGCCGAGCTCGAGCGGAGCGTCGGCGGGCACCTCGCGACGGACGTAGCCGAGGGCAAGCACCCGGTCGCCGTCCTTGGCGGCGCTCGTGACACGGCCGACGACCTTGCCCGCGGCGTCCGTCAGCTCCGCGTCGTAGGCGGGCAGCTCGCCGCCGTCGAGCTCGAGCACGCGCAAGCTCCGATTGGGGTGGCCGCGGTAGTGGAGCCGCGCGACCGGCTCCTGGCCCGGGTAGCAGCCCTTCGTGAAGGAGATGGCGCGCTCTTCGAGGCCGGCTTCGGCGGGCAACACCCGTTCGTCGAGCTCGCGGCCCCACGCCGGGGTGCAGGCGAGAATCCGGAGCCGTTCGAGCTCGTCGGGGCCGAGTGGGGCGGCGTTGCCGACGGCTCCGTCCGTGTCGGCGTCGAGCAGCTCGAAGGCGGCGCTGCCGTAGTCCGGGGTCGGGATCGCGCCCGGCGGTGCGGGCTCTCCGAGAACGACGGTGGAGGCGTGCTCCTCGAGCGCGATCGTGCAGCGGGAGCCGAAGCGGAAGCGCATCAGCTCGCGAACGACCTTCTCTCCGAGCGTCGGCTCGGTGAGCAGGAGGAAGTCGGCCTCGGCTCGACGCAGGATCGTGAGCGGGGCGACGATGCGGGCCTTCGCGGTCAAGAGCAGCGCCTGACAGGCCTCGCCGGGCGCGAGCGCCTCGACGTCGTTCGAGACCATCCGCTGGAGATACGCGGCGGCATCCTCGCCGGCGACGCCGACGTACGCGCGCGGTCGCGCTCCGACCCTGAAGCCCGTGAACGTGGTCGCTGCCACGGGGTCTAGTCTACTTCCCCCGGATAAACGGTCTTGTCGGGCGGGCGATGCGGGTGTGTCCGGGGACGTTGGCTACCCGCTTTGGCTTCGTGTTGGCGTCTCGGATTGTCCGCTGCTGGGGGTTGGCTCAGGCGTAGCCGCTGTAGGTTTCGACGTTGTAGGTGAACACCGACCAGCCGACCCAGCTGCGCTCGCCGTCTGCGCCCTTGAGCCGGCTGCGACGTAAGCCGTGCTGTCGTTTCAGGTGTGCGATGCGACCTTCGGCGCCGACGCGGTAGCGGGTCAGCCGCCGCTGCGTTTGCCGCGAGCCTGGGGAGCCGCGCCCGCTGATGAAGATCCGTTCCGGCGCGAGCGGCGCGAACGCCTGCCCGGTCGCCGTCGTCTGGAAGCCGCCGTCGAGGGCGACCTCTCGTGGTCGCAGCCCGAGCCGCTCCAGCTCTGTCACCGTGGTCGGCAGCAGCTCGTTCTCGCCCGGGTTGCCCGACGCCGAGGCTGGCGGCAGCAGGAAGCCGCGCGTCCCCGCTTTGGTGTTCGGCGTCACCTCGGCCAGCTGCTCGACGTAGCCGAACTCGGTCGGAGCACGAAGCTTGCCCTTGCGGATCGGGCGCGCGTCCGCGTCGAAGATCGACACGAGGCGATCCTCGATCCGCTCCCCGGCCAGCCGTTTGCGGATCTGCGCGACGACCTTCTCGCTTCGCTCCGCCAGCTGTTCCAGCCGCTCGACACCGGCGCGGATCTTCGCTGCCTTCTGCCTCGTCTTCGCGCTGCGCGAGCGGGCGAGCCGTTGCGCGGTCGCGCTCGCCTCGGCGACAACCGCCCGCGTCTCCCGCAGCGAGCGTGCGAGCAGACCGCCCGCCTCGCCCGTCAGCGCCAACACCTCCGTCTTCGCCTGGCCGGTGCGATGGCGCAGCGTGCGCCCGATCGCCCGCAGCCGCTTGCCGACCGCGCGCGAGCGGTCCTGCACCCGCGCGCGTGTCTGCGCCTTCCCACGCAGCCGCCGCGCCTCCCTCGCGAGCGTCCGCACCCCGTCTGCTGCCAGCCCCGAATCGGTCGGGTAGCGCACGTCGGCCTCGACCACTGTCGAGTCGATCCTGACCGCGCGCACCCGGAAACGCGTCTCCCGCAGCGCCTTGCCGATCACAAGCCGCGAAAGCTCCTCCACAATCTCCGGCCCCAGCCGCCTCGTCAGCTTGCGCACCGTCGACTCGTCCGGCACGGCCTGATCGAGCGGGATCAAGCAGAAGCGGCGCAAGTGCAGCGAATCCGACACCTCCCGCATCAACGTCTCGTAGCCCCAGCCGTACCGGTACTTCACGACCATCAGCCGGACGTAGCTCTGCATCGCAATCGTCGGCCGCCCGTACGCCTTCGCCGAGCGGCCACGACTCGCCGCCTCCTTGTCCCAGTGCGCCTCGATCGGCGCCAACAGCGACTCGTCCCGCAACAGCGCGTCGATCTGAGCCAAGTCGTCTGGCAGCTCCCGTAACCTCTCCGGCAGCACCTCGTCCCACAAACACTCCACCTGGCCGCCCTGCAGCCTCAGCATCCCCGCCTCCTCCGATCGCCTGAAAACAACCCATTTCCAGGCAAATTCTGAGGATCCGGCCGGACAGCACCCGGCCGCGGGACGGCTACTTTATCCGGGGGAAGTAGTCTAGGAACATGTTCCGGGGCCGGGCCGAGACGAAGATGCGGGAGGCGGGCTACGACCCCGCGCGGCTGCCTCCGGGCCAGTATCTGACCGAGAAGTGGCCCGTCCTCCACGCGGGCTCGGTACCGCACTACAGCTCCGACCTCGCGGAGTGGGACTTCTCCGTCACGGGCGAGGTGGAGCGCCCGCTCAGGCTCGACTTCGCCGAGCTCACCGCGCTGGCACGGGTGGAGAACGTGCAGGACATCCATTGCGTCACGCGCTGGAGCCGGTTCGACGCGAGCTTCGCGGGGATCCCGTGGAGCGTGCTCGCGGAGCTCGTACGACCGCTGCCGACGGCGCGGTTTGCGATCGCCCACGCCGAGGCCGGGTTCACGACGAACCTCCCGCTCTCCTTCCTCGAACGCGACGGTACCCTGCTCGCCACCCACGCCGACGGAGAGCCGCTGAGCGCCGAGCACGGACGGCCGCTACGACTGATCGTCCCTGGCATGTACTTCTGGAAGAGCGCCAAGTGGCTGCGCGGGATCGAGCTGCGGCAGGACGATGCGCCCGGGTTCTGGGAGCAGCTCGGCTACCACAACGATGCCGACCCGTTTCTCGAGCAGCGCTACGGCTTCTGAGCGATCTGGGGCTTCTGAGCGATCTGGGGCTTCTGAGCGATCTGGCTCCAATCCCTCGGACGGGGGACGGACGACGGGCTCCGGCGGTCGATGATGGAGGTAGTCCCACCCCTCCCCCTGTTCCATCGAAACGGCCCTTCCCCAGGGCCGTTTCTCTTTGATCGCTCGTTCTCTCTGATCTCCTGGAGCGGTTGCGCCGGGCTACGAGGAGAGCGACGCCTTGGCGGACTCGACGCTGCCGCCCCCGACCGCGTGTACCACCTCGGGCCGGTCGAGCAGGCGCGCTCGCTGCTCGGGCGAGGGAAGCCGGTTGATCACGTAGCGGTCCTCGAGGATCTCCTGGAGGGCGCGGCCGCGCTCGTGCTCGCGGATCACGTACTGCGCCACGCGATCCTCCTGGGGTGCGCGCTGGAAGAAGAACGTGAAGAGGTTCCGGATATCCACCGGCCTCATCCTATCGGCGGCCGAGTCCCGCTGCTGTCAACCGGCGCGTCCGGGAGGGCGGTGCGCTACGGTCTCCGCCTCGCATGCGGATCCGAATCGGCCACAGCCCAGACCCGGACGACGCCTTCATGTACTGGGCGCTCACGACCGATCTCCTCGACACGCGTGGGTTCGCCTTCGAGCAGGTGCTCGCGGACATCCAGACTCTCAACCAGTGGGCACGCGCGGCCCGGCTCGAGGTGACGGCGATCTCGCTCGCCGCATACCCCTTCGTCCAGGAGGACTACGCCCTGCTGCCGCACGGGGCGAGCATCGGCGCGGGCTACGGGCCGATCGTCGTCTCGCGCGCTCCCGTCTCGCTCGAGGAGCTGCGCGGTCAGGAGATCGTGATCCCCGGGACGATGACGACGGCCTATCTGACGCTGCGGCTCGTGCTCGGCGCCGACCAGCCGTTCCGGGAGCTGCCGTTCGAGCAGATCCCGGACGAGGTCGCCTCCGGGCGGGCCGACTACGGCCTCCTCATCCACGAGGGCCAGCTGACCTTCTCCGACCTCGGCCTGCACAAGGTGCTCGACCTCGGCGAATGGTGGCTGCTCGAGACGGGGCTGCCGCTCCCGCTCGGCGTCAACGTCGTCCGGCGGGATCTCGACCGTCTCGAAGATCTCTCCGAGGTGATCGGCGAGGCGATCAGCTGTGGTCTCGAACACCGGGACGAGGCGCTCGAGTACGCGCTCCAGTTCGGCCGCGGAATCGACGAGGCCGTTGCCGACCGCTTCGTCGAGATGTACGTGAACGAGTTGACGCAGGACTACGGCGACGAGGGGCGGAGCGCCGTCGCGGAGCTCCTGCGCCGTGGCGAGGAGATCGGCGCGTTCCCGCAGCCGGTCTCGCTCGACTTCGTCTAGACCGCTCGCACCTCCTCGGCGAAGACGATCTCCTGGGCACCCTCCCAGAGGAACTTGACCCCGAGCGGGCGCAGGTTCTCGGTGCCCTCGACGACGGTCGCGAAGTGGTTCCCCGCCAGCTGGCCCGCCTTGGAGGCGAAGTTGACGTAGCCGTAGGCGAGCAGGATCTCCGTCTCCGAGACACCACCGGGATAGAGCACGATCTCGCCGGGATGGGGGTAGCAGGTCGCGTTCTCTGAACCCAGCCCGAGGTCGAGGTCGCCGAAGGGGATCCAGCCCGCCTCGCCGCTCCAGCGAACGTGGATGATGCGCGACTCGAGCGGCAACAGGCGACGGAACGCCGCCACCGTCTGCGGCGCTGCCTCCTCCTCCAGCCGTGCCCTGAACGTGAAACCTCCTGCGCTGATCGTCAGCATCGAATCTCCTCTTACTTCGTCGTGGCGCCCTGGTCGACCCAGGCGACGACGAGGGCGCGTTCGTCGTCCGTCATCCCGGTGAGGTTCCCGAGCGGCATCGCTTTCGTCGAGACGACGGTCCTGATGTCGGCCGCCCGGGCCGCGATCTGCGCCGGCGTCTCGAGCACGACCCCGGCCGGCGGGCTCGAGAACCCCGACTCGGTAGGGCTCTCGGAATGGCAGGGGGCACAGCGCTGCGCCATGATCGGTGCCACCTGCTCGAAGCTGACCGGCGTCCCCGACGACGAGCCGCCGCCCTCGTCCGGCTTGATCACGACCGCGAGCACGACGACCGCGACGGCGCCGAGCGCCGGCAGCGCCCAGATCGTTCGGCCCTGGTGGCGCAGGTTGAAGAAGACGCGGGCGAGGACGCCGAGGAGCATCAGCACGACGAGCACGAGCCAGGCGCGTGTTGCCCCGTAGACGAAGGCGAAGTGGCCCGCCAGCATCGTGAACAGCACGGGCAGGGTGAGGTAGTTGTTGTGGACCGACCGCTGCTTGGCGACGATGCCCGGCGTCGGGTCCGGTTCCCGCCCTGCCTTCTTCGCGTTGATCAGCTCCCAGTGGGCGGGGATGATGTTGAAGAAGACATTCCCGGCCATGATCGTGCCGAGCATGGCGCCGACCTGGAGGAACGCGGCGCGTGCCTGGAAGAGCTGGGAGCAGCCGAAGGCGGCGAGCGTGGTCAGCACGAGGATCGACAGCCAGAGCACAACACCGTGGCCGACGAGCAGCCGGCAGAGGACGTCGTAGACGACCCAGGCGGCGATCAGGAGCCCGATACTGATTGCGACCGCCTCCCACGAGCCCAGGTCGGCGACCGACGGGTCGATCAGGTAGGCGCTCGCGTTGAAGTAGTAGAGGACGACCATCAGCGCGAAGCCCGAGAGCCAGGTCGTGTACGCCTCCCACTTGAACCAGGCGAGATGGTCGGGCAGCTTCGGCGGTGCCACCTTGTACTTCTTGACGTGGTAGAAGCCGCCGCCGTGCACCTCCCACAGCTCCCCGCCGACCCCGTCGCGCACGTCCTCGGCGTCTTTCGGGGGGCGCAGCGACTGGTCGAGGAGAACGAAGTAGAACGAGGCGCCGATCCAGGCGATCGCCGCAATCACGTGCAGCCAGCGCAGCAGCAGGTTGAGCCAGTCGGTCCAGTACGGGTCGAGGAAGGCTGCGAGTGTCATCCGCGCAGCCAGCGGTCGATCGCGATCGCGACGAGCTCGTGCAACGCCGTCTCGAGCTCCGCGTCCGTGGGATTGCCGATCCGGCGACGCAGCACCTCCAGGATCTCCGCCTTGGGGCGGCGGTCGACGAAGACGACGAAGCGGAACCCGTGCCGTGCTTCGTACTCGGCGTTGAGCCGCTGCAGCTCGGCGATCACGGCCGGGTCGTAGTCCGTTCCCTGCTCGGCCTGCGAGTGCTTCGAGAGCCCCTGCTTCTGACCGATCGCAGGATGGGCGTCGAGCACCTCGCGCTTCTCGGCCAGGGTCAACTCGTCGACGACCTCGTCGGCGTGGGTGAGCGGATTCTGGCGCTGCGCAAGCAGCGTCACGAACCGCGTGCGCGACTCGAACAGCGCCGCCAGCTCGTCCTCGCTCAGCTGCCGCGGTAGCTCGCGCATGCGTACGGGGAGACGAGGAGCGGGACGTGGTAGTGGCCGTCGTCGAGCACCACCTCGAGCTCGACCCGGCGGAAGAACGGAGAGCGCGGTTGGAAGACGACGCCGTAGATCCCGGGCTCGAGTCCTTCGCCGAGACGCGCCCGGCCGTCGGCGTCGGTCTGCGCCGCGACGACGGTGACGCCTTCCCGGACGAGGGCGACCGCGACGCCCGCCGCCGGCTTGCCGGCACCGGTGTCGAGAACGTGGGTCGAGACGGAGACGGTCATAGGGCCAGGGTTCGCGCCGCGGCCCGATGTGCCTGCGCGATCGCGCGTTCGTCGGCGTGCACCAGGTGGCCGTCCCGGACGACGACCTCGCCGCCGACGACGACGAGATCGGGCCGCTGTGGCCCGGCCAAGACGATCCCGGCGACCGGATCGTCGGCGCCGCCCAGCTCCAGGCCGTCGGTACCCCAGGCGACGAAGTCGGCGCACTTGCCGGGCTCAAGCGAGCCGATGTCGTCACGGCGCAGGACCGAGGCGCCACCGCGGGTTCCGAGGCGGATCGCGTCCCGGGCCGTCATCGCGGCCGCACCGCCGCGGCCTCGCGCCACGAGGAGCGCCTGCTTGACCTCGAAGAAGAGATCGCTGCGCTCGTTCGAGGCGGAGCCGTCCACACCGAGGCCGACGCGCACACCTGCGTCCAGCATCTCCCGGACCGGCGCCACCCCGGCGCCGAGGCGGAGATTCGAGGTGGGGCAGTGCGCAACACCGGTGCCCGTCGTCGCGAAGCGGACGACGTCGTCGGGGCCGAGATGGACGCAGTGCGCACACCAGACGTCGTCTGCGAGCCAGCCGAGCCGCTCGAGGTACTCGACGGGGCGGCAGCCGTAGAGCTCGAGGCAGAACTCCTCCTCTGCGAGCGTCTCTGCGAGGTGCGTGTGGAGTGGGAGGCCATGGCGGCGCGCGAGCGCGGCCGATTCCTCCATCAGGCGGCCGGTGACCGAGAAGGGCGAGCACGGTGCCACGGCGAGCTGCACGCGTGCGCCCGGCCCGGGCTCGTGCAGCTCGGCGGCGAGACGCTCGGTGTCGGCGAGCACGGCGTCGATCTCCTCCACGAGCTCGTCCGGCGGCAGGCCGCCGTCGGAGACCCCGAGATCCATGCTGCCGCGTGAGGCGACGATGCGGATCCCGAGCTCGCGGGCCGCCTGCACCTCGGCCTCGATCAGGCCGGTGCGGCCACGGGGGAAGACGTAATGGTGGTCGAAGACGGTCGTGCAGCCCGAGAGGAGGAGCTCCGCGATACCGGTGCGTGCCGCGGCGTACTCCGTCTCCGCGTCGATCCGCGACCAGACCGGGTAGAGCGTCCGCAGCCAGGTGAAGAGGTCGGCTTCCTGCGCCCGGGTACGGGTGAGCGTCTGGTAGAGGTGGTGGTGGGTGTTGACGAGCCCCGGCGTGACGACCGCGCCACGCAGGTCGAAGCGTGAGTCGGCCGCCGGCTCGGCCCCGCCGCCGAGCGCGGCGACTGTCTCGCCCTCGACGAGCAGCCAGCCGTTGTCGTGCTCGGTACGGGCATCGTCCATCGTCACGACGACGCAGTTCGCATAGAGGCTGCTCATGCGTTCCCCGGGTGTGACTCGCGTTCGCCTGCCTCGGTCTGGCGGATGAAGCTCGCCTGTTCCCAGAACTCCGCCACAGTGGTGGCGTCGACGTAGCTCATGCCGCTGCGCAGGCCACCGTGGAGCTCCTCCACGACGGCCGCCACCGAGCCGCGCAGCGGGAACTCCATCTCCTCCCCCTCGGCCACGTACTGGTCGAGAGCGTCACCCCGGCCCTCGATCGCGAGCCGCGCCGCCGCGGCCGAACGCGAGGCCATGCCGCGGTAGACCTTGAAGAGCTGTCCTTTTCTGCGGACGACGTCACCGGGGCTCTCCTCCCGCCCCGCGAAGAGGCTTCCCACCATCACTGTGCTCGCTCCGGCGGCCATCGCCATCGCCACATGCCCGGCCCGCCGGATGCCGCCGTCGGCGATCAGCGGCAGCGACCGTTCCTGTGCGGGGGGAGCGCAGTCCATGACGGCGGTCAGCTGCGGTACGCCGACTCCGGCGACGAGCCGCGTCGTGCAGGCGAAACCCGGGCCGATCCCGACCTTGACCGCGTCGGCCCCCGCCGCTGCCAGGTCGACGACGGCATCGGCGGTGGCGACGTTGCCCGCGACGACCTCCACCTCCGGCCAGGCGGACTTGAGCTCGTGGACAGCCTCGATCGCGGCGTCGGCGTGGCCGTGGGCGATGTCGAGCACGAGTGCGTCGGCCTCCGCCTCGAGCAGTGCCTCCGAGCGGCGCAGGTAGTCGCCCCGGATCCCGATCGCGGCCGCGACGCGGAGCCGGCCCTGCTCGTCGCGGGTGGCGCGGGGATAGCGCTCGGAGAGCTCGAGGTCGCGCAGCGTCACGAGCCCCTGGAGCCGGTCGTCGCCGTCGACGAGCGGAAGCTTCTCGACGCGGTTCTCGGTGAGCAGGCGCCTTGCCTCGTGCAGTCCGATCCCTGGCCCTGCGGTGACGAGGCGCTCGCGCGGCGTCATCAGCGCGTCGACCCGGTCGGGACCCTCGCCCGCGAGCAGGTCCCGGGCGGTGAGGAGCCCGAGCAGCCGCTGCCCCGGCCCGACGACGACGAAGCCCGTCACCTGGAGCCGCTGCGCCTCGGCGCGGGCGTGTGTGATCGTCCGGTCGGGGTCGATCACGTACGGCTCGGTCACGATGTGCGAGAGATAGCGCTTCACGCGCCGCACCTCGGCAGCCTCCTCGTCGACGCCGAGGAAGCGGTGGAGGACGCCGAGGCCGCCCAGCTGCGCCATCGCGATCGCCATCGGCGCCGTCGTGACCGTGTCCATGTTGGCCGAGACGATCGGTACCTCGAGCACGATCCGCGGCGTGAACGGGGAGCGTGTGGAGACGTCCTGGCGGGAGCGCACGCGCGAGCGTCGCGGCGCGAGGAGAACGTCGTCGTAGGTCAGGCCCGTGCGGATCCCGGTCATACCGTCATGCCGTCAGCGGCACCAGCTCGAAGCGGTCGACGTCGACGAGTCCCCGGTCGGTGAGCTTGAGCGACGGGATCACCGAGAGTGCGAGGAAGGCCAGCGTCAGAAACGGCGTCGCACCCGTCCAGCCGAGCTCGTGGGCGGCCGCATTCGTCGCCGCGCTCTGCGCGATCACCTCTGCGAGCGGAGCGTCGGAGAGCAGGCCGGCAACGGGGAGCGGGCACTCCGCCAGCACCCGTCCCTGTTCGACGACGGCGATCCCGCCGCCGTTTGCGGCCAGATGCTGGACGGCGAACGCCATCTCCTCGTCGCTCATCCCGACGACGACGAGGTTGTGGGCGTCGTGGGCGACCGAGGAGACGAGCGCGCCGCGGCGGAGTCCCGAACCGCTCACGAAGCCGCGACCGATGCGGCCGGTGGCGAGGTGGCGCTCGACGACGGCGATCTTCGCGAGGTCGGCAGCGGCGTCGGCGACCGCGAGTCCCTGCCGGACGACAGGCTCTCGTCGCAGCGACTCCGTCACGACCTGGTCCTCGATCAGACCGATCGCCCGGATCGAGGAGCCGTCGGAGGGGATCTCGAAGTCGGGGGCCGCGATCGGCGCGATCCGTACCGTCTGACGCACCCACTCCGGCACCGGTACCGGGGGCAGATCCTCGATCGAGCGGCCTCGCTTGAGGATGGTCTCGGGGATGAAGCCGACGAGGTCGGGGAGCAGCAGCAGGTCGGCCTGGTAACCCGGTGCGATCGCACCGAGATGGCGGAGCCCGTGCCAGAGGGCCGGGTTCAACGACGCCATCACGATCGCAGCCTCCGGCGTCGCGCCGAGGCGGACGGCCTCGCGCACCATCCCGTTGAGATGCCCGTTCTCGAAGATGTCGTCCGGGTCCCTGTCGTCGGTACAGAATGCGATCCGCTCTGGCCCGTACTCGAGGGCGAGGGGGAGGAGCGCCTCGAGGTTGCGCGCCATCGACGCCTCTCGGATCAGGAGCCACATCCCCGCCCGCAGCCGTTCCCTGCCCTCTTCGGCGGTGAGGCACTCGTGGTCGGAACGGATCCCCGCCGCGGCGTACGCCTGCAGGCCCTTGCCCTGAAGTCCCGGCGCATGGCCGTCGACGTGCTCCGCACCGTCGAGAGCAAGCTTCTCGAGCTCGGACGGCAGGCCCTCGACGACGCCCGGGAAGTTCATCATCTCGGCCAGTCCGAGCACGCGGTTGCGACGCATCAGGGCCTCGAGGTCGCCGGGTGCGAGCGGACGCCGCGGAGACTCGAACGGCGATGCGGGCACGCACGACGGCGCCATGAAGAAGACGTCGAGCTGGATCCCCGCCGAGGAGTCGAGAAGCCAGTGGACTCCGTCCGAGCCGAGCACGTTCGCGATCTCGTGCGGGTCGGCGACGATCGCGGTCGTGCCGAGCGGCAGGATCAGGCGGGCGAGCTCGTCGACGAGCAGCTTCACCGACTCGATGTGCATGTGCGAGTCGATGAAGCCCGGGACGACGAAGCGGCCGCGGGCATCGACCGTCTCGATTCCCTCGTAGTCGCCGAGCCCCGCGACGATCCCGTCGGCGATTGCCACGTCGACGTCGAGCCACTCGCGGGTGAAGACGCAGAAGACCCGGCCGCCGCGGACGACCGTGTCCGCAGGCTCGTCGCCCCGGGCGACCGCCAGTCTCCGTTCCAAGAGCGACATCGAGCGGACGATAACCTCTTCTCCGAGCATGGGCACCTTCGACGTTCTCGTCCGTGGCGGCCTGGTGGTGGGTGAGGACGCCGCCGTCTTGGCCGATGTCGGGATCGTCGACGGCGTGATCGCCGAGGTGGAGCCGGATCTCGAGGGAAGCGCTGCCGCGGAGGTCGACGCGACCGGCCTGCACGTGTTCCCCGGAGTGGTCGACCCGCACGTCCACCTGAACGATCCGGGCCGGGCGGAGTGGGAGGGCTTCGCAACCGGCACGGCAGCGTTTGCGGCCGGCGGCGGCACCTGTCTCTTCGACATGCCGTTGAACGCATCGCCGCCGACGGTCGACGCCGTGTCGTTCGACCTCAAGCTCGCGGCGGCGAAGGATGTCGCGCTCGTCGACTTCTGCCTCTGGGGCGGTCTCGTGCCCGGATCCCCCGACCGGCTGGACGAGCTCGCCGAACGAGGTGTCGTGGGTTTCAAGGCGTTCATGTGCGAGACGGGCATCCCCGATTTCGAGCGGGCAGACGATCTGACGTTGCTCGAAGGGATGCACCGCGCCGCGCGGCTCGAGCTACCCGTGGCCGTCCACGCGGAGAACGACTCGATCACCCGAGGACTGGCCGCCCGTGCCGCCCGCGAGGGACGCACGTCGATGCGCGACTATCTCGTGTCGCGCCCCGCCATCGCCGAGCGCGAAGCGGTTTCTCGCGCGATCGCCCTCGCCGAGGAGACCGCCTGCTCCCTGCACATCGTTCACCTCAGCACGGCTGCCGCGGTCGAGCTCGTGGCGGCAGCACGTACCCGGGGTGTCGACGTCACCTGTGAGACCTGTCCTCACTATCTCGTCCTCACGGATGAGGATGCCGAGCGCATCGGAGCGCTCGCCAAGTGCTCCCCGCCGCTGCGGCCGCGAGCGGAGGTCGACGCGCTGTGGGCAGAGATCGCAACGGGGAACATTCCGATCGTTGCCTCGGACCATTCGCCCTCCCCGCCCGCGCTCAAGGAGGGCGACGATGCGTTTTCGGTCTGGGGAGGGATCGCCGGCTGCCAGACGCTGCTCCGGCTCCTGCTGACCGAGGCGCCGGCCCATGGCATCGACGTCACCGGGATTGCGAGGCTCGCGAGCTCGGCCGCCGCGCGCCGGTTCCGGATCGGGCGCAAGGGGTCGCTCGCTCCCGGTGCCGACGCGGATCTCGCACTCGTCGATCTCGAGCCGGTGGCGCCCCTCACGGCCGACGATCTGCGCTACCGCCACCGGGCGAGCCCCTATCTGGGCCTGCCGCTGCGCGGCCGGGTGCGAGCAACGCTCGTTCGCGGGGCAGTTGTGTTCACCTCCGACGGCGCTGTCGGTGCGCCGATGGGTCGACTCGTCCGCCCGGATGTGGGAGGATCGCCTGAAGCTCCGGCAGCTCGTGCGATCGCAGGAGCGTGATGGGTCGGTAGAAGCGTCGACGAAGAAAGGCTGCGATGGATCTGAACACGTTCCTGCGGCGCGTCCCCAAGGTCGAGCTGCACTGTCACTTCGAAGGAACCGTGCGAGCCGCCACGTTCGCGGACCTCGCTCGCAAACACGACATCGCCCTTCCCACCGAGGACGTCGATCGGCTCTACGACTACGACTCGATCTACGAGTTCCTCACGATCTTCGCGATGGTCTCGTCGACCCTGATCGACCAGGACGACTTCGCGAGGGCGGCGTACGAGTCGATCGAGGACGGCGTCACGCTCGGCAACCTGCGCTACCGGGAGATGTTCTTCAACCCCACGCTCCACACTAAACGCGGGGTGCCGTACGCCACTGTCGTCGACGGGCTCGTCGACGGGATCCGCGCCGCCGAAGCCGATTTCGGCGTGCCGTGCCGCCTGATCGCGGACGTCTACCGTCAGGACACGCCGGCCGAGGCGCTCGAGATGGTCAAGCAGGTCCTCGCCCACCGGCCCGACGAGCTGATCGGCCTCGGCATGGACGGCGCCGAGGCACCGGATCCGCCGGAGCAGTTCGTCGACGCATATCGGCTCGCCGGTTCGGGCGGGCTGCGGCTCACGGCCCATGCGTGCGAGGACGCGCCGGCGCGCAACATCGAGACGTGCCTCGACCTGCTCGACTGCGAGCGGATCGACCACGGCTACCACGTTCTCGAAGACGCAGCGCTCGTCAGTCGGTGCCGCGACGAGGGCATCACGTTCACCGTCTGCCCGACGGCGACGGCCGTGTGCTATTTCGACCCCGAGGACTACACGACCCATCCGATCCGTGAGATGGTGGCGAGCGGGCTGAAGGTGATGATCAACTCGGACGACCCACCCATGTTCCACACAGACATCGGGAGCGAGTACGTCAAGATGACCGAAGCGGCCGGCTGGGATGTTGCCACGGTGCGTGAGCTCTGCCTCGCCGGAGTCGACGGAGCGTGGCTCGACGACGGTGAGCGGCGCGATCTCCGCCGGCGGTTCGAGGTCGAACTCGACCAGCTGGAGAGCGAGCTTGCGGCGGCGTGACCGTGCCTTGCCGCCCACCGCTCGAACGTGCTGCACCAGTGAGTTCGCTGGACGACGGGTCCGGAGTCACCGGACAAGCGACGATCCCTGAGGAGGGTCAATGAGAAGGGTAGGGTTCCTGCTCGGAGCCGCGGTTCTGATGCTCACCGCCGGCTTGCTGCTCGCGACAACCGCGACGGCATCGAAGGCCGCCCCGTACAAGGCGGCCTGGATCTTGGTCGGGCCTCACAACGACGCCGGCTGGTCGCAGGCCCACAACGACGGACGGTTGGCGGTCCAGAAAGCGCTCGGCAGCAAGGTGCAGACGACGTTCAAGGAGAACGTCCCCGAGGGTGCCCAGACCTGCCAGGTGATCGAGAGCCTGATCCGCGACGGGAACAAGATCATCTTCGGCACCTCGTTCGGCTTCCAGACCTGCATGGCGCAGATGGCGAAGAAGTATCCCGACGTGTACTTCGAGATGTGCACCGGCACGATCCAGACCAAGAACATGGCCGAGTACTTCGGCGCCGGTGAGGACGCGAACTACCTGGCCGGGATGACGGCGGGCGCAGCCACGAAGAACGGCACGATCGGCCTCGTCGTGGCGTTCCCGATCCCGGAGGTGATCCGGCACACGAACGCGTTCACCCTCGGCGTCCAGGCGGTGCGGCCGAACGCGAAGGTCAAGCTCGTCTGGACGAACACGTGGTTCGATCCCGCCAAGGAGAAGAAAGCGGCCGAGAGCCTCGTTGCAGCGGGCGCCGACGTGCTCGCCCAGAACGTCGACAGTCCCGCTACGGGGCAGTACGCCCAGTCGAAGGGCCTCCCCTGGGTCGGCTACGACTCCGACGCGCGCAAGTTCGCACCCACCTCGTGGTTGACCGCTCCGGTCTACAACTGGGGCCCCTACTACATCTCGCGGGTCAAGGCCGCCATGGCCGGCACCTGGAAGACGGGGTTCTACTACGGCAACCTGAAGGATGGATTCGTCAAGCTGGCTCCGTATGGGCCGAAGGTGAGCGCCAAGACGAAGGCGCTCGTCGCGGCCAAGCGCAAGGCCCTCATCAACGGCAGCTTCTACGAGTTCACCGGTCCGCTCTACGACCAGTCGGGCAAGCTGCGCGTCAAGAAGGGCGTTCGCATGACGATCAAGCAGCTCTACGCGATCAACTGGCTCGTCAAGGGCGTGGTCGGGAGCGCCAAGGGCTAGCAGTCGAGGGGCGGGATGCGTCGGCATCCCGCCCCTCCTCTCTCTCGGATGGAGTCGACGCCCGTCACACCGGCCTCCGTCTCGCAGCGCGACGACCCGCCGTCGATCGCCTGCCGGGGAATCACCAAGCGCTTCCCGGGGGTCGTAGCGAACGACAACGTCGACTTCGAGGCTCGCGCGGGCGAGGTGCACGCGCTCCTCGGAGAGAACGGTGCCGGCAAGAGCACGTTGTCGAACATCTTCACGGGCCTCTACAAGCCCGACGAGGGATCGCTCGAGCTGTTCGGAGAGCCGGTCGACTTCCACTCCCCCCGGGATGCGCTCGAAGCCGGCGTCGGGATGGTGCACCAGCACTTCCGCCTCGTGACGCCCTTCACGGTCGCCGAGAACGTCGTGCTCGGCGACGATCGCGAGGCCGGCAGCTCGTTCTGGCTCAACCCCCGGGCGCTCGAGCGGCACGTCGCGCAGCTCGGCGACCGCTACGGCATCGAGGTCGACCCGAAGGCGCGGATCTGGCAGCTCTCCGTGGGCGAGCAGCAGCGCGTCGAGATCCTCAAGGTGCTCTACCGGGAGGCGAAGATCCTGATCCTCGACGAGCCGACGGCCGTGCTGACCCCGAACGAGGCGACCTCTCTCTTTCAGACGTTGCGGGCGATGGCGGCGGAGGGACGGACGGTCATCTTCATCTCGCACAAGCTGCACGAGGTCAAGGCGGTCGCAGACCGGGTCACCGTTCTCCGGGGCGGCCGCTCCGTGGCGACGGTCGAGACGGCCGCTGCGACCCAGCGCTCGCTGGCCTCGCTGATGGTGGGCCGTGAGGTCGAGGTGGAAGCAAGGCGGGAGGCCGGAGCTGCTCTTGGCGCCGAGATATTCGTGCTCGAGCATGTCTCGGCCCAGGGTGACCGCGGCATGCGCGCGGTCGACGACGTCTCGCTCGAGGTGCGGGCGGGCGAGATCCTCGGCGTTGCCGGGGTCGCGGGCAACGGGCAGCGTGAGCTCGCAGAGGCGGTGACCGGCACCAGGCGGCGAACCGACGGCGTCGTCCGTGTCGAGGGCAAGGAGTTGCGAAACGGCGACCCGCGAGCCGCGATCCGGGCCGGTGTCGCCTACGTGCCCGAGGACCGGCACTCGACCGGCGTCGCCCCAAGCCTTTCGATCGCGCACAACTCGGTCCTCAAGTCGTATCGGGGCGGCAGCGTCACGCGTGGCCCGGTGCTCCTGTGGCGGAAGATCCGGGAGGTGGCGAGCGAGTTGATCCACCGCTACGAGATCAAGGCCCCGGGGCCGACGACGCCCGCGCGGCAGCTGTCGGGCGGCAACCTGCAGAAGGTCGTGCTGGGACGCGAGTTCGCGGGCGAGCCGCGCGTGCTCGTCGTCGCCGCCCCGACGCGAGGGCTGGACGTGGGCGCGATCGAGACCGTGCATACATACCTGCGGTCCGCGGCGTCGAAGGGCGTTGCGATCCTGCTCCTGAGCGAGGACCTCGACGAGGTCCGGGCACTCTCGAATCGCGTCGCCGTCATGTACGAGGGGAGGGTGGCCGGGGTCGTCGATCCTGCCACGGCGTCGCTCGAGGAGATCGGGCTGCTGATGGCGGGAGGAAGCGCATGATCAGCATCCAGGTTCGGCGGCGGCTCGAGCAACCGCGTCTCGGCTCCGTCGTCGTTCCCGCCGGGTCCGTCGTAGCCGCGTTCGTCCTGATCGCGCTGGTGCTGATCGGCACCTCGCACAACCCGATCACGACCTACCAGAAGCTGTTCGAGGAGGCATTCACCGCCGACGGTGCCCTCTCCTCGACGCTCGTCTCCGCCACTCCGATCGCCTTCACCGGGCTCGCCGCTGCGGCCGCGTTCCGCATGAACCTGTTCAACATCGGCGCCGAGGGACAGCTCTACTTCGGCGTCGTCGGCGCCGTCGGGGTGGCACTGCTCTTCTCGGGTCAGCCCAGGGTGTTCGTGATCGCCGCGATGTGCGTCGCCGGGGCGGGAGCGGGA
Organism: uncultured Gaiellales bacterium; assembly: GCA_964581085.1. Taxonomy (GTDB): domain Bacteria; phylum Actinomycetota; class Thermoleophilia; order Gaiellales; family Gaiellaceae; genus Gaiella. Next base: position 128,883 of record CAZOMP010000008.1, read on the forward strand.
ATGCTCTGGGCGCTGATCCCGGGCGTCTTGCGGGCGTTCGCGCAGACGAACGAGATCATCACCTCGCTGATGCTCAACTACGTCGCGGCGCTCGTCCTCAACTACCTCATCTTCGACAGCCACTCCTACTGGCGCGACACGACGTCTCCGAGCGCCGCCGTCTTCCCCCAGGGCCAGCAGATCCCGGACTCGGCCGTGTGGGGGTTCGCAGACCTGCGCGGAGCTGCGATCCCGCTCGGGTTCGGCCTCGCGATCGTGGTGGCGGTGTTCCTGCGGTTCCTCTACCGGAGCACGCGGTTCGGCTTCGAGCTGCAGGTGATCGCCGACTCACCTCGCGCCGCCAGCTACTCCGGGATGCGGGTCCGGCGCAAGATCCTCGCCGTGATGGCGCTCTCGGGCGCGATCGCGGGGCTCGGAGGAGCAAGCCAGGCGGGCAACTTCGACCATCTCCTCGATCCCCGCAGCCTCCAGCAGCAGCTGTACGGCTACACCGGCATCGTTATCGCGGCGCTCGCGCGCTACAACCCGATCGCCGTGGTGTTCGTCGCCGTCCTGATCGGAGGGCTGAAGAATGCGGGCTTCGGATTGCAGGGCGTCGACTTCCCGTCCGGTCTCGTCGGCGTCATGCAGGGCATCCTCCTGTTCTCGGTTCTCGGCGGCGAGATCCTGCTTCGCTACCGCATTCAGATCTCGCGCAAGCATCGCGCCGGGGCGAGCGAGCCGAGTCGGTGAACAACAGCATCGTCGTCGTCGTGCTCGCCTCGGCGGTCGCCTACGGGACACCGCTCCTCTTCGCTGCGCTCGGTGAGTTGCTGGCGGAGCGCTCGGGCGTGCTCAACCTCGGCGTCGAGGGGATGATGCTCGTCGGGGCCGTGATGGGCTTCTGGGCCGTGCAGCGGATCGACGTCGCCGGCGAGCTCGTCCTGCCCGTCGCGGTCCTCGTCGCCGCTCTTGCCGGGGCGCTCGTCGCGCTCGTGTTCGCCTTCCTCGTGATCACGTTGCGGGCGAACCAGATCGTCTCGGGGCTCGCGCTGACGATCTTTGCCGGGGCGGCCGGGCTGTCGTCCTACCTCGGCAACGATCTCAACCTCGCCGACGCGCCCGCGAAACACGCCTTCGAGCCCGTGAACCTGTTCGGGCTCGACACTCTGCCCTTCGTCGGCCCGATCCTCTTCGGGCAGACACTGCTCGTGTATGCATCGTGGGTCTGTGTCGCGGTTGCTTCGGTCTATCTCTATCGAACCCGGGCGGGCCTCAACCTGCGGGCCGTCGGCGAGTCGCCCCAGGCGGCGGACGCGATGGGGATCAACGTCGTCGCCTATCGCTATGTGCACACGCTCCTGGGCGGCGCGCTCGCGGGCGTGGGAGGTGCGTGTTTCAGCCTTGCGATCACGCCACAGTGGGTCGACGGGCTCACCGGCGGCGCCGGCTGGATCGCCATCGCGCTCGTCATCTTCGCGTTCTGGCGACCCGAGCTCTGCCTCGTCGGCGCGTACTTCTTCGGCGCCTTTCAGGCGCTGCCGTTCACGCTCCAGGCACGCGGTGTCACGATCGCGACGGAGGTGTTCCAGGCGCTGCCCTATGTGATGACGATCGTCGTCCTCGTCATCGTCTCCTCCGGGATCGGGAAGCGCCGGCTCGGCGCACCGGGCTCGCTCGGCCAGCCCTACGTCCGTGAAGAGCGTTGACCCGCCGGTAACGTCTTCTGAGCAACGATGGACGTTCTCACCCCCCGCACCCTCGACGAGGCGCTTCGCCTGAAGGCGGATCGGCCCGCCGCCCGCTTCGTCCAGGGTGGCACCGACGTGCTCGTGGAGCTGAACTTCGACCGCTCGCGGCCTGCGGCGCTGATCAACCTGAACGAGGTCGCCGCGCTCCGTGGCTTCGCCACCGAAGACGGCGTGCTCGCACTCGGAGCCGGGATCACGTACGCCGAGCTGATGCAGGGCCCGGTTGCACGCGACCTGCCCGTCCTGGCAGAGGCCGCGCGTACCGTCGGTTCGCCGCAGATCCGGGCCCGCGGCACGATCGGCGGCAACCTCGGCACCGGCTCGCCCGCAGGTGATGCCCTGCCGCCGCTTCTCGTCGAGGGCGCCGAGCTCGAGCTCGCGAGCGTGCGCGGAACCCGGACGCTGGCGCTGAGCGACTTCCTGCTCGGCGTCAAACGGACGGCGCTCGAGCAGGACGAGCTCGTCGTCGCCGTCCGCGTGCGGCCGTCAGGCGCGCGGCAGACGTTCATGAAGGTCGGGCCGAGGAACGCGATGGTGATCTCGGTGTGCTCGCTCGCCCTTGCGGCCGACCGTGAGCGAGGCGAGCTGCGCGCCGCGTTCGGTTCGGCGGCCCCGACGGTGCGCCTCGTGTCGGCCCCGCTCGACGAGGCCGACGGCTTCCCCGACCGGGTCGCCGCTGCGGCGAGCCCGATCGACGACGTGCGCGGGAGCGCCGCCTACAGGCGTCATGCCCTTCGCGTCCTCACCCGGCGGGCGCTCGAGAGGTGCCTCGCGTGAAGTTCACCCTGACCGTCAACGGGGAGCGCCGCGAGCTCGAAGCCTGGGGCGCCGAGAGCCTGCTCTTCGCCCTCCGCGAGCAGCTCGGCCTGACGGGCTCGAAGAACGCCTGCGAACAGGGTGAATGCGGCTCCTGCTCCGTCCTCCTCGATGGCTCGCTCGTCTGCTCCTGCCTCGTCCTCGCCGCACAGGCTGCCGGGCACGACGTCGTCACGGTCGAGGGCCTCAGCGGCCCCGACGGCTCGTTGCATCCCGTCCAGAGGGCGTTCGTCGAGGCCGGCGCCGTCCAGTGCGGCTTCTGCACCCCGGGCTTCGTGATGTCGACCGTCGCGCTCCTCGAACGCACGCCCTCGCCGACCGACGACGAGATCCGCGAGGCGCTCTCGGGGAACCTCTGCCGCTGCACCGGCTACCAGAAGATCTTCGATGCGGTCAAGGCGGCCGCCGTCCGGTGAGTGGGACCGAGACGTCGACGCCGGCCGCTGTCGCCACCAAGGCGACGAGGGGAGTCGCCCGTGCAGGCGTCCGGGCCGACGCGCCGCCGAAGGTGAAGGGGGAGTTCGCCTACTCGAGCGACCTCGAGGCGGCGGGGATGCTCTGGGGGCATACCGTCCGAAGCCCGCATGCCCACGCCCGCATCCTCGCGATCGACATTGCCGAGGCCGTGACGATGCCCGGCGTCCACGCAGTGCTGACGCACGAGGACGTGCCGGGCCGCACGACCTACGGGCTCGAGTTCCAGGACCAGCCGGTGCTCGCGATCGACCGCGTCCGCTACTACGGCGAGCCGGTAGCGCTCGTGGCGGCCGAGCATCCCGAGCAGGCCCGTCGCGCCGCCGAGAAGATCGAGGTCAGCTACGAGCCGCTCGAGGCGGTCGTCGACCCCGAACGTGCGACGACGCAGGCGCCGCTTCATCCCGACCGCCCCACGATGGGTCATGGCTACCGTGACGACCCGCGGCCGAACGTCCTCCGGTCGATGGTGATCCGGCACGGCGACCCCGAGACCGAGGGCGAGATAACGGTCACGGGCGTCTACGAGACGGCCTCCCAGGACCAGGCGTTTCTGGGACCGGAGTCGGGGCTTGCCGTACCCGACGGCGAGGGCGGCATCGACGTCCACGTCGCGACGCAGTGGCTTCACGTCGACCGCGACCAGGTGGCGCCGTGTCTCGGGCTGCAGCCCGAGCAGGTGCGCATCCACCTCGCGGGCGTGGGCGGGGCGTTCGGGGGGCGCGAGGACCTCTCGATGCAGATCCACGCCTCGATGCTCGCGCTCCACACCGACCGGCCGGTGAAGATGGTCTACAACCGCGAGGAGTCGTTCACGGGCCACGTGCATCGTCATCCCTCGCGGGTCTGGGCCGAGCATCGCGCCACGCGTGAGGGGCGCATCGTCTGCGTCCGGATGCGGATCCTGCTGGACGGCGGGGCCTATGCGTCGAGCTCGGCCGCGGTGATCTCGAACGCCGCGTCGTTCGCGCTCGGCCCCTACCGGGTCGACAACGCGCTGATCGAGGGCGAGGTCGTCTACACGAACAACCCGCCCTGTGGGGCGATGCGTGGCTTCGGAGCGGTCCAGACCTGCTTCGCCGCCGAGGCGCAGATGGATCGGCTGGCCGAGGCGCTCGCGATCGATCCCGTCGAGCTGCGGCTGCTCAATGCCCTCGAGCCCGGCGACTCGCTCCCGACCGGGCAGGTGCTGGACGGATCCCTGCCGGTCGCGGAGGTGATCCGCACCGCCGCGGCGCTCACGGTGCCGGAGCAGGAGCCACTGCCGCGGGACCCGATCCGGCTTCCGGGCGGAGCGGGGAACACGACGCGAGGCGAGGGCGTCCGTCGTGGCGTCGGTTTCGCGGTCGGGTTCAAGAACATCTGCTTCTCCGAGGGGTTCGACGACTTCTGCGCGGCCCGCGTGCAGCTACACGAGGATGGCACCGCCACCGTCCACTGCGCCGCCGCGGAGGTCGGCCAGGGCGTCGGCGGCGTGATCACGGCAGTCGCCACCTCGGAGCTCGGGATCGACGACGTGCGACTCGAGACGAGCACAACTGCGACGGTCGGCTCGGCCGGCTCGACGTCGGCCTCGCGGATGACCTGGATGGCGGCCGGTGCGGTTCGGGATGCGTGTCGCGCCGCGCTCGCCGCCCGGGAAGCGCAGGGTGGAGCCGGCGCCGTCGACGTGGAGCGGGTCTACCGGCATCCGCCGACGACACCGCTCGACCCCGAGACGGGCCAGGTGACCGGCGAGCGCGCCCATGTGGCGCTTGCGACGTGTGCCATGCGGGTCGTGGTCGAGGTCGACGTCGAGCTCGGGCTCACGCGCGTCGTCTGGATCGGAGCCGCCCAGGACGTGGGACGGGCGCTCGACCCGCAGGCCGTGACCGGACAGATCGAGGGCGGTACTGCCCAGGGGGTCGGTCTGGCGCTGATGGAGGAGATCCAGGTGCGGGACGGGAGGATCGCGAATGCGAGCTTCACGGACTACCTGCTGCCGACCACGCTCGACATGCCGCCAGTCCACTCTGTGCTCATCGAGGATCCCCAACCCGATGCGCCGTACGGCGTGAAGGGCGTCGGCGAGCCGCCGACCGTGGTCTCGACCGCGGCTGTCGTCGCCGCGATGCGGGACGCCACGGGGCGGCCTCTGCCGCGCGCACCCGTGGCGGCGGACGAGATCGTCGGGGTCGAGAGTTAGCTCTCGACGAGCGGGGGCAATGGCTCCCGCTGCATCTCGCGCCGGATCACGACCGCGACGGAGGAAAGGATGATCGCGGCCCCGAACGCGACCTGCCACGTCACGGTCTCGCCGAGGAAGATGATCCCCAGCGTGATCGCGACCAGCGGGTTGACATAGGCGTAGGTGGCGACCGTCCCGAGCGGCACGTTGGCGACCAGCCAGACGTAGGCGGTGTAGCCCATCAGCGAGCCGAAGACGACGAGGTAGGCGACACCCACGATCGAGCGCGTCGACCAGTCGGCAGGATCGATCGAGTTCGAGCCGGGGAACGCGAGCCCCAGCGGGATCAGCAGTAGCCCGCCCGCGAGCCCCTGCACGGCGGCGGTCGTGACGGCGTCGCCCGGAAGCGGCAGCCGCGACGAGAGGTAGGTCCCGACCGACCACGTGACCGTCGCAGCGACGATGATGAGGACGCCGAGGACGGAGGCTCCCCCGCCCGGCCGCAGGAGCAGCGCGACGCCGACGAATCCGATTGCCGTCCCGACGAGTGATGCACGCGGCGGCCGGTCGCCGCCGAGTGAGCGGAGCACGACGAGCCACAGCGGCACCGAGGCGAAGACGAGCGACGCGAGCCCGATCGGGACATGCTGCTCGGCGATGAACAGAAGTGCGTTCGAGCCGATCAGGAGGAGGCCGCAGAGCACGGTCGCGGCGACGGTGCGGTGGCCGAGCCGAAAGCGCCTGGTTCCGTGGCGTGCCAGCAGCCACGCCGAGAGGAGGATGCCGACGGTGGTGAAGCGGATCCCGGCGGCAAGGAGCGGCGGCATCGTCTCGCCCGCGAGCTCGATGCCGAGATACGTCGAGCCCCAGAGGACATAGACGCTCCCGAGCGCGACCCAGGCGCGAGGTGTCATCGCCTCAGCGTCAGTGCTGCACCCGCGGCGAGCAGTGCGAGCCCGAGCAGCCGCTGCCACCCGAGCGCGATCGGGCTGAAGCCGAACCAGCCGAGGCGGTCGATCGCGGCGGCGAGCCCGAACTGGCCCACGATCAGGAATGCCGTGGTCGCGACGACCCCGATCCGGGGGCCCGCGAGGGAGATGAAGAGGACGATCACCACGCTCATGACGCCGCCGAGAAGCATCCACCTCGGAGCCGCAAACCCCTCCCCGATGCCGCTCAGCCGATGCCGGACGGCGAGCAGGACGGCGAAGGCCAGGACGGCGCCGACGAGGACGGAGCAGGCGAGCGCCTCCAGGCTGCCCACCCGTTCTGCGAGCCGGCCCTGAGCGGCGATCTGTGCGGCGCCGGCGAGACCGGCGACGAACGCGAGCGTGGCGGCGAACCCGGTCGAGCCCATGAGCGGACGCTACCGGCCGGGACGGTCGGTCCGAGCTACGTCCCAGATCGGGTGGAAGGGCGCCGTACCAGCTAGGCTCGCCGGCATGAGCGAGGTGCTGGTCGAGCGCAACGAGGGCGTGATGACGATCACGCTCAACCGCCCCGAGGTCTTCAACGCCTTCAACCGTTCGCTTCACGCCGCGCTCCACGAAGCGCTCGAGGAGGCGTCCGACCCTGACGTCAGGGCCGTCGTCGTCACCGGAGCGGGCCGGGGGTTCTGCACCGGCCAGGACGTGCGCGAGTTCTCGACGCTCGAGGGGCGCGTCGACGAGGTGCTCGAGGAGACCTATCACCCGAACATCCGGTTCCTGCGGGCGTTGGCGAAACCCGTGATCGCCGCCGTCAACGGGCCGGTTGCGGGCGCCGGTCTCTCGTTGGCGTGCGCCTGCGACATCCGCGTCGCCTCGAGCGCGGCCGTGTTCACACCCGGGTTTGCCGGGATCGGGCTCGTCCCTGACGCCGGTGGCAGCTGGTTCATCCACCGCCTGCTCGGCTTCGCGCGTGCGTTCGAGTGGATGTGCTCGAACCGTCGTCTCGACGCCGATGAGGCATGCGCGTTCGGGCTCGTCTCCGAAGTGATTCCGGCCGAGACATTCAGGTTGCGCGTCGCCGAGATCGCGGCGGCGTGGGCGGCGCGGCCCACACTCGCGATCGGGATGACGAAACGGCTCTTCGAGCACGCCCACACTGCCTCCCTCGAGGAGCAGCTCGCGCTCGAGGCCGCCCTGCAGCAAGAGGCCGTGGGCTCAGCCGACTTTGCCGAAGGAGTCGCGGCGTTCCTGGAGAAGCGGCCGCCCAGGTTCTCGGGTTCCTGAGCGCGGTTCCCACGGAAGGAGCGCATCGTTGTCGGAGCAGACTCCCGTCCTCTTCGCGGACACCCCGCCCCGGCATCCGCTCCACCTCGTCGTCACGGACGACCTCCGCCGCAATCGCCTCACCGTCTTCTTCCGGGTCCTGCTTGCGATCCCGCATCTGGTCTGGCTCATGCTCTTCGGGATCGCGGTCTGGTTCGCCGTCCTCGCCGCCTGGATCGTCGGCATCTTCATCGGTCGGGTCCCGGACGGCCTGCACGGCTTCATCGCGGCGTACGTCCGGTATCTGACTCACGTCTACGCGTATCTCTATCTCGCCGCCGATCCGTTTCCGGCCTTCAGCGGTGCGTCCGGCTATCCGATCGACCTCGAGATCGCCCCGGCCGCGCGGCAGAGCAGGCTGACGATCTTCTTCCGCGGCCTGCTCGCGATCCCGGCGCTGATCATCCTGACCGTGCTGCGCTACGTCGCCGCGATGGTCGCGTTTCTCGCCTGGTTCTACGCGCTCTTCGCCGGGAACCTCAATTCCGGCCTGCGCGACGTCCTCGCCTACTGGCTGCGCTACGACGCCCAGACGCTCGGGTATCTCTGGCTGCTGACGCGGCGGTACCCGAGCTTCTCGGACGATTAGGCAGCCGGTGGGCCCGATCCGCACCGTCGACTACCACACGGGCGGCGAGCCCTTCCGGATCGTGGTCGGCGGGGTCGAACCACTGCGGGGGAACACGGTTCTCGAGCGGCGGCGGGATGCGCGGGAGCGTCTCGACCATGTGCGCCGCCTGCTCGTGCACGAACCGCGCGGCCATGCGGACATGTACGGCTGCCACGTCGTCCCCGGCAACGACGACGGCGCCGACCTCGGCGCCGTCTTCTTCCACAACGAGGGCTACTCGACCGCGTGTGGGCACGGCACGATCGCGCTCGTCACCTGGGCGCTCGACGCCGGCATCGTCCCACGCCGTGAGGGCGAGAACCGTGTCGTCATCGACGTCCCGTCCGGCCGGATAGAGACGAGGGCGCTCGTGGAGGCCGGTCGCGTCGTTTCGGTCACGTTCCGGAACGTCCCCTCCTACGTCTGGGGGAGAGGCCTCGAGGCGGCCGGTCGCAGGGTCGACGTCGCCTTCGGCGGAGCGTTCTATGCGTGCCTCCAGGAGCGGATCGAGCCGCGTGAGCTGCCGCGACTGATCGAGCTCGGCCGGGAGCTCAAGCACGCGCTCGAAAGCGAGCACGACGTCGTCCATCCACTCGAGCCGGAGCTGAACGGCATCTACGGCGTCATCTTCTGGCAGCGAGAAGCCGAACTGCCGCCGATCCAGCGAAACGTCACGGTCTTCGCCGACGGGGAGGTCGACCGCTCGCCGTGCGGCTCGGGGACGTCGGCCCGGCTCGCGCTCCTCGACGCGTCGGGCGAGCTCGCGCGCGGTGCAGAGCTCCACCACCGCTCGATCGTCGGCTCCGAGTTCACGGGCAGGGTCGTCGCCGACACGGAGGTCGCGGGGGCCCCTGCCGTCGTCCCGGAGGTCAGCGGGCGTGCCTTCCGGACCGGCGAGGCCGCCTTCACGCTCGACCCCGACGACCCGCTGTCGGAGGGCTTCCTCCTTCGCTAGATGAGCACGGACGACCCGCTCGTGATGTACCTGGTCGTGCGACAGCGCACGAGCCGTCCGTTCGCGGAGCTCGCCCGCGCTGCCGCGATCGCGACGCGGCGTTGCGCCACCCGCTATCGAGCCGACGAGCGCTGGCGCGACGGCTTCGAGAGCTGGTGGCGGGACTCCTTCCGCAAGGTCTGCCTGCGGGCGGAGCCCCGCGAATGGGAAGCCGTCCGTGCGCTCGACCACGAGCGCGTCGGTGGTGTCGCCTGTCTCCCGCCGGTGAGGCGCTCGCAGCGGGCCCACGTCCTCGTCCGGATGCAGGTGCTCTCCCGCGAGACAGGCGAACTTCCCGCTTACGTGGGTCCACACCCCGGTGGGCTCACGCTCGTCGTCCACGACGACATCGGGATGAGCGCCGGCAAGACGCTCGCTCAGGTCGGACACGCTGCCCTGATGGCAGACCTCGATCCGACGCTCGACATCAGCGTCGTCGGAGCCGGCGGCGAGGCCTGGGCGCGGCTCCGTGGCCGCGCCTCTGCGATCGTGCGTGACGGCGGGCTGACCGAGCTCGAGGCGGGCTCCGAGACGGTGCTGGTCGTGGCCGACGCCGAACACGCATAGTTCCGGTGCCATGACCCGCGTGCTGATCGTCAACCCGTTCGCGAGCGGTGTGACCGAACGCAAGCTCGAGCAGGTCCAGGCGGCGCTGCCTGTGGACACCGAGACCGTGTTGACGAAGGCGCGCGGGGATGCCGTCGAGCTTGCCGCCGAATGGTCGCCGCTCGTCGAGGCGGTGTACGTCTTTTCCGGTGACGGAACCTACAACGAGGTGATCAACGGCCTTCGAGCCGACGTGCCGGTCGGTTTCATCCCGGGTGGCGGCACGAGTGTGCTGCCCCGCGCGCTCGGGCTGCCGCGTCACTCCGTCCATGCGGCCGAGCGGATCGCGTTCGGGAAACCGCGCCGGATCTCGCTCGGCCGGATCAACGGCCGCCTCTTCTCCTTCAACGCCGGGATCGGCTTCGACGCCGAGCTCGTGCGGAAGATCGACGAGCGCGGGCGACGCGCGGACGGCAAGCGTCCGGGCGACTTCGCCTTCGTGAGGACGATCGTCTCGACGCTCGCCGCGAACCGTTTTCGCTACCCCGACGTGCTCGAGATCGAGGGTCTCGGCCGCGCGGCCTTCGCCCTCGTCGCGAACTGCAGCCCCTACACCTATGCGGGACCGCTGGGGATGCGCTTCGTTCCCGCTGCGACCTTCGAGGGAGGGCTCGACGTGGTCGCCCCGGTCGACGTGGGACCGGGCGCGATCCCGCGGCTTGCGACCGACGCTCTCCGCGGTCGCCCCGGTACGCGAACGCTCGTCGCCCACGATCTCGACCGGATCGTGATTCGCTGCGACCGGCCGCTGCCGGCTCAGGCAGACGGGGAGGACCTGGGCGACGTCGAGGAGGCCGAGCTCGTAGCCGTCCGCGATGCGCTGACGGTGTTGACCTGAGGTAGGGGCAAGTGACGCCCGGGTCAGGCACGACTACGATCGTGCGATGGCGCACACGTTTACGCTCCCCGATCTCGGTGAGGGCCTGACGGAGGGGGAGGTGGCGCGGTGGCTCGTCTCCGAGGGTGACTCCGTGCGGGAGAACGAACCCATCGTCGAGATCCAGACGGACAAGGCGACGGTCGAGGTGGGAGCTCCGGCGGACGGTGTCGTGCTCCGGATCGTGGCCGCCGAGGGCGACGTCGTGCCGGTGGGTGCCGCTCTGGCCGTGATCGGAGCGGCCGGTGAACATCTGCTCCGCCCCGTCGACGTGCTGCCACCGCTGCCGCCGGAGCCGACCGGCCCGATTGTGGCGGTCGTCGGGCCCGATCAGCGCGACACGCTCCGCCTCCATCGTCTAGCCCGGGAGCTCGGCGTCGAGTACGCGTCGGTCACGGGAACCGGGCCGGGTGGCTCGATCACAGAGGCCGATATCCGTCGGCGGGCGGTACCCACGGAAGGACGCCGCGTTCCGGTCCGCGGCATCCGCCGCGCAATCGTGGAGCAGGTCGAGCGTACCCATCGTGAGATCCCGGCGGTCACGTTCGTCGAGGAGTGCGACTTCACCGGCGCCGACCTCCGAGTCCTCGTCGCCTCGGCGTTGAAGGCGGCCGCGGCGTCGCTGCGTACCTTCCCGGAGCTCAACGCGCGCATCGAGGACGACGAGATCGTCCTGCTCGACCGCTACGACCTCGGTATCGCCGTCGACACCGACGCGGGCCTCGTCGTGCCGGTCGTACGTGGAGTCGACGGGCTTTCACGGGAGCAGGTCGACGCCGAGATCCACCGTCTGGCGGCGGGAGCACGGGCCGGGACGCTGCAGCCCGACGAGCTGCGGGACTCGACCTTCACGGTCACGAGCGCAGGCGCGTTCGGAGGGCTCTTCGTGACACCGTTGATCAACCACCCGGAGGTGGCGATCCTCGGGATCCACCGGATCGGTCCCCGCCCCGTCGTCCGCGAGGGCGCGGTCGTCGTGCGCGAGATGGGGAACGTCTCGGTCACGTTCGACCACCGCGTTGTCGACGGCGCCCGCGCCGGCGCCTTCTGCGTCGACCTGATCGGGCGCCTGGAACAGAGCGCAGAGGAACTGTCCGTACACTGACGCCTCGAGATGGGCGACTGGTACGAGATCGGGATCACCGTCGGGATCGGGCTCGCAGCGGGCATCGCCTTCGCAGGTGTTCTCGCAGGGCTCCGCTTCGGCTTCGCCTCGACCGTGCTCGGCGCCCTCCTCGTCGGCATCGTGGCGGGCCTGCTCGTGCACGGCTGGATCGGGGTCGCGGGCGGTGTCGTCGGTGCCGTGATCGGCTCCCTCTCGGCAGCGGTCGTCGTGCGCGGCGCCGGGAGGCGGGGAGCGACCGCCGGCGGAACTGCGCTGATCCTCTTTGCCGCCGCGATCCTCGTGGGAATGCTGGCGCTGATCCCGATGGTCGGCTACGTCGAAGCGGTCGTTCTGCCGGCGCTCGCGGTGCGCCGGGCGCGCCGCAGCCCGGATCGGTACGCGGGGCTGCGCACACTCGCCAAGTGAGCCCGCGTCCGCTGATCCTCGTCGTCATCGACGGCCTCACGCCCTCGATGCTGGAGGGGACGATCGGGTCGGGGCAGACCCCCAACCTGAGCCTACTGGCCGAGCACGGCACGTACCGTCGTGCCACGTCGGTCTTCCCCTCCCTGACGCCGGTGTGCCTCTCGTCGATCGCGACGGGTGCCCACGGCGACGTCCACGAGATCCCCCATCTCGTCTGGTACGACCGGCACGAGCAACGGGTCGTCGAGTACGGGAGCTCGTTCGGTGCTGTGCGGGCGGCGGGGATCGCGCAGACCATGCGCGACACGCTCGTCAACATGAACGCCCAGCACCTCGGGCGCGGGGCAGTGACCCTCTTCGAAGCGCTGGCCGACGCCGGGCTCCGGACGGCATCGGTGAACTTCACCGCCTACCGTGGCCGTACCCTGCACCGCTCGGCCGTCCCGTTCCTCGACCCGGCGCGGGGGCCGGAGCACTTCTTCTTCTACAACCTCTACGAGTCGGACCGCACGGGTGCACCGCTCTCCTGGCGCAACCGCCACTCCGGCACGGTCGACGCCTACGCCGCCGCCGTCGGCCGCTGGCTCGTGACGCGGGCCGCCTTCGACTTCCTCGTCTTCTACCTCTCCGACTACGACTACGCCTCGCACGCCGTTGGCCCCGACGGTGCGCTCGAGGAACTTCGTCGCTGCGATGCTGCAGTCGGGGCGCTCGCGGAGGCGGCCGGGGGGATGGAGGCGCTGCTCGAGCGCTACTCGCTCGTCGTGCTGTCGGATCATGGCCAGACGCGGGTCGACGCTGCGATCTCGCTGCCGGAGGCGCTCCACGCCCCTGACGGCGTACTCGCGCTCGGCTCGAACCGGGCCGGCCACGTCTATCTGCTGCCCGGCTCGCGACTCGAGCCGCGGGAGATCGCCGCCCGGCTCGACGGTGTGGCGGCGGTCGAGGTGGCGCTCTTTCGCGAGGGCGACGATGCCGTGGCGCGACGAGAGGGCGAGGAGCTCCGATTTCGCCCTGCGACGTCCGGTGGCTTCGAGCTGGCCGGCGATGCGTCGCTGCTCGACCACCCTGATGCGCTCGTCCGCAGCTGGGCGGCGCTGCAGAACCCGAATGCGGGCGAGGTGCTCGTCTCGGCGGCGGCAGGGTGGGAGCTGACCGACATCGGCGGCGGCAACCATGTCGGCGGTGGTTCGCACGGCTCGCTCGTGACGGGAGACAGCGAGGTTCCCATGCTGACGGTGGGTGTCGAGGGGGCGCCGAGGCGAATCGTCGACGTGGCACCGCTCGTCCTCGCCCACTTCGGGGTCGACGCACCTTCCTATGCGCTCGAGCGGGCCGCCTGACGGCGTGCCGTCGAGCCGAGCCGCTACCCTCGCCCAGTGATCGAGGCCCAGTGATCGAGCCGCCAGCCACGCCGATGTACGCACGCGGTGCTCGCCGGATCGGCAATGCACTCGGCCGGCGCGGGAACTGGGAGCAGCTGGCGAAGTTCTGCGTCGTCGGCGTGTCCGGGTACGCCGTCAACCTTCTCGTCTACACGCTCCTGATCAAGGGCGCCGGCATCCATTACATCCCGGCCGCGGTCGGCTCGTTTCTCCTCGCTGTTGCGAACAACTACGCCCTCAATCGGGTCTGGACGTTCCGGGAGGACCGCGGTCATCTCGGCGCCCAGGGGCTGCGCTTCCTCGTCGTCTCGTCCGCCTCGCTGCTCGCGAACCTCGCGGTCCTGCACCTGCTCGTGACAGCGGGCGTCGGCAAGATCGTCGGTCAGGCGATTGCGATCGTGCTCGTGACACCGCTCAACTTCATCGGCAACAAGCTCTGGTCTTTCCGCCGGTGAGGCTCCGGGCGTGCCTCGGCGCGCTCGCGGCCGCCCTGGCGCTCGCACCTGCCGCGGTGGCGGCGAGTGCCCCGACGCCAGTCACGACGGTGCCGCCGCCGACCGCGGGCGGGAAGGGCCACGCGGCCGAGGAGCCGTTCGCCCCGGGAAGTGGCCCGCGCCTCACGCGCGAGCTCGTCACGGCCCGCTTCCTCGAGCACCCGAAGGTCGCCCACTGGCTGGCGCGCTACCCGCCCCACCCCGAAACGGATGCGACCTTCGACCGCACGGCCCGCGTGTGGACGGTCAAGGTGTGGTCGGGGAAGGCGGGTGAGATCGCCCTGGGGAAGGTGGAGGACGCCGACGGTCGCGTCGTCCAGGCCTACACGGGCCCCCAGGTCGCCTGGAGCATGGCCCGTGGCCGCGTCGGCTCCTTCGGGGGCAAGGTGCTGAACAGCTGGTGGCTCTGGGCCTCGCTCAGCAGCGTCTTCGTGCTCGGGCTCGTCGACCGGCGCCGGCTCCTCTCGGCGCACACCGTCGATCTGCTCGCGCTCGTCTCGTTCGGCTTCTCGCTGTGGGCCTTCAACGCCGGTCACGTCTTCCTGAGCGTGGCACTCGCGGCTCCTCTGCTCGCCTACCTGTTCCTGCGCACGGCCTGGATCGGTTTCCGCGGACGACGTTTCGAGCCGGCGCTCTCGTGGCCCGTCTGGCTGCTGCTGGCCGTCGCCCTGTTCCTCGGTGGGCTCCGGATCGGGCTCAACCTCGAGAGCCGAAACGGTGTCATCGACGTCGGCTACGCCGGCGTGATCGGCGCTGACCGAATCCTGGACGGGCGCGTGCCCTACGGCAACATGCCGGTCGAGGACACTTCTCGCGCCTGCGGGAGAGCCGACTCCGACGGAGAGACCCGCGACTGGATCCAGGCGAACGGACGCTGCGAGTCGGCGAACCCGCGCGGCGACACCTACGGGCCGACGGCCTATCTGGCGTACGTCCCGGCACTGCTCGTGTTCGGCTGGTCGGGCAAATGGGACGCGCTCCCCGCAGCGCACGCGACCGCGATCGTATTCGATCTCCTCCTCGTCCTCGGCCTCTTTCTCTGCGGGCGGCGCCTCGGAGGGCGAGCGCTCGGTGTCGTGCTCGTGTTCGGTTGGCTGGCCTTCCCCTTCACCGCCTACACGATGAACTCGAACTCGAACGACGCGATCATGCCGGCGCTGCTCGTCTGGGGCTTCTGGCTCGCGACCTCGGCCGGCGCCCGGGGCGCGGCGGTCGCTCTCGCCGGCTGGACGAAGTTCGCCGTGCTCCTGCTCGCACCGCTCTGGTTGACCTATCCCGAAGGGCTTCGCCGGCGGTCGGCGTTGCGCTTCTGTGCCGGCTTCGCCGCTGCGACCGTCGCGGTGTTCTCGATTCTGCTGCTCGAGCCGGGTTTCGGGCACGAGCTACGCGTCGCCTACGAGCGAACGCTCGGCTACCAGCTCGGCCGCGACTCGCCCTTCTCGCCGTGGGACTGGGGCCAGTACCACGCCAGGGGAATCCCCGACCTCTCGGCCGTCCAGGTCGGCGTGCAGCTCTGTGTGCTCGCTCTCGCGGGCGTCGCGGCGGCCGTGCCGAAGCCGAAGGGCCCGCTCCAGCTCGCGGCTCTGAGCGCTGCTCTGCTCGTCGGCTTCGAGCTGGCCCTCACCCACTGGTCGTATCTGTACATCGTCTGGTTCCTGCCCTTCGTCCTGCTGGCTCTCTTCCTGCCGCGGTGCCCGGGCCGCGAGGATCTCGGCTCGTGAGCGCGCGTCTACTGGTGTGGGCTGTCGCCGCCGCCTCGCTGGCGCTCGTCGCAGGCGCCTTGATCGCCTATCACGAGGGCGGGCCGGGGATCCCCGACACGCCGGTCTACCGGCACTACGGCGAGGACATGGCCGCGGGCCGGGTGCCCTACCGTGACTTCGGCGTCGAGTACCCCCCGGGCGCCCTGCTCCCGTTCGTCGTCCCCGCCCTTCTGACCTCGACGCAAACCGCCTACGACAGCGACTTCAGCCTGCTCGTGATCGTCTGCCTTGCAGTCGCCTCCGCGCTCGTCGTCCTCAGCCTCGGGGCCCTGCGCGTCCCGGCAGGGAGGATCGGCTTCGCGGTGGTGGCGTTCTGGGTCGGGATCGGGCTACTGGGGTCGTTCCTGATGACCCGCTTCGACGTCTACGCGGCGACGGTGACCCTTGCGGCAACCTCCGCGATCCTCTGGCGGCGACGCGTCCTCGGGCCGCTCTTGCTCGGGCTCGCAATCGCGACGAAGATCTATCCGGCCGTCCTGCTGCCGCTGCTCGCGGCTCGCGCCGCGCGTGAGGACGGCCGCCGCGAGGCGGTGCGCGCCGTCGGGATCACGCTCGCAACCGTCGCCGTCGTCTACCTGCCGTTCCTCGTCGTCGCTCCGGCCGGTGTCTCGCGGAGCCTCTCGCGGCAGCTCGGTCGGCCGCTCCAGATCGAGAGTCTCGGCTCGTCGGTTCTGCTCGCACTGCACCACGCGTTCGGCATGCCGCTCGCGTGGGCGTCGGGATCGGGCTCCCAGAACCTCGTCGGCACGGTCGCAGACGTCGCCTCGGCGGGCACAACGATCCTGGGCGTGCTCGCACTCCTGCTCGTCTGGGCCCGCTTCGCACGCGGCGACGCCGGGAGCGACGAGCGGTTCGTCCGGTACGCGGCCGCTGCCGTCGTCGCGTTCGTCGCGTTCGGGAAGGTGCTGTCCCCACAGTTCCTGGCCTGGGTCGTCGCCGCGGTCGTGCTCGTCCAGGGCAGGCGCGGTCTCGCCGCCGTCGGCGTCGTGCTCGCGGCCTGCGCGCTGACGCGACTCTGGTTCCCGCGCACGTACTGGCTGCTCGTGAAGGAGTTCGACCCGACCGCCTCGGGGCTTCTGTTCGGTCGCGACCTGCTGCTCGTGACGCTCTTTGCGATCCTCGTCGTCAGGGCCAGGGAACCCGCACCGGGGTCATCGCGGTCGCCCGTCCGCTGACCGCGTCACAGGCGACCAGCGCTCCCTCGATTCTGACGCCACCCTGGGCGACCTCGAACCGCACCGGCATTCCCGTCCGCATCCGTTCCGTGGCGAGCTCGGTCCGCACGCCGATGACCGAGTCGTGGGGGCCGGTCATACCGGCGTCCGTGATCGCGGCCGTGCCGCCTGGCAGGACGCGGGCGTCGGCGGTCTGCACGTGCGTGTGCGTCCCGACCACGGCCGTGACGCGCCCGTCGAGCCAGCCGGCGAGCGCGATCTTCTCACTCGTCGCCTCGGCGTGTACGTCGACGATGACGACGGGAGTCGCGGAACGCGCCTCGTCGACCAGTCCGTCCACGATCTCCCACATGCTGCGGGCGGGCTCGAGCGACAGCGACCCGAGGACGTTGACGACGGCGACCCGCGTCCCGTCTCCGGCCTCGACGACGGTCAGTCCCCGCCCCGGGGAGGAGTCCGCCAGGTTGGCCGGGCGGACGACGCGCTGGGAGGCCGCCAGGTAGGGGCCGATCTCGGGCCGGCGCCACGTGTGGTTGCCGAGCGTGATCGCGTCCGCGCCCGCTGCGAGGAGCCGCTCGGCGAGCCGCGGTGTGATGCCGCGGCCGTCGGCCACGTTCTCCCCGTTGACGATGCAGACGTCGACTGCAAGCTCGTCCCGGAGTGTCCCGAGTCGGTCCTCGAGCGCGTCGCGGCCGGGGCGGCCGACGACGTCTGCCACGAAGAGGAGGTTCAGGGCAGCGACCCCACCGCGGCGTGCACGTCGATCGCCACGTTGTTGCCCCGCGACCGCGCCACCTTCGCGAGCGCCTGTGTCTCCACCTGCGCCACGTCGACCACCGAGCCGAGCTTCGAGGCCGACGCGAGCACGGAGCTCCCGACCGCGATCGCGGGGTCCGGCTCGACGTGGATCAGAGAGACGATCAGCGACGGGGCTGCGGTCGGACGCACGTCGATCTGCGAGCCGTACCGCTTGCCGTCGATCACGTAGTTGGAGATCGACGCGACAGTGCCGTCGACGGGCGAGTAGACATCCGTGCCGGGCGCCGCCCCGACGTCGAGCACCTGCGTCCCCGGCCCGCCCGCGAGCTGGTACCAGACCGGGCCGGTCCGCGGCGCGCCGGTGATCCGATGCCAGAGCCGCGCCAGGAGCCCTTCGTTTCCCTGCCGCCCCACCGGCGCCAGCTCGATCGCTCCCGCATCGCTGCCGTGGAACCCGATCGCGGTCACCGCTTCGGCCGCGATCGGAAGCCGGATCTGGAGATTGCCCGCGGTGGCGAGCACCTGCGGCTGCGGGGGCACCCCGACCGCGAGCGACGCCGGCGCGGACGTCGCGGCGGCCTCCCGGGAGGAACCGGAGCCGAACGCCGTCAGGATCAGGGTGACGAGAGCGAGGACGGCGAGGATCCCGATCACGGCGAGGCGCCGGGCGCGATGCTGGGCGCGCCGCCGTCGTGCCCGGTGCCGGGCTGCTCGCCGGGAGCGCGCCGTGTCCATACCGGGCCACCGTAGCGCAGACGGCCCCTGAACGCCCGGAAACCGGGTCTGGAGCGGTTCCAGCCGGAGCTACGATCCGGCCGTGACCACGCCGCGGGAGACGACGATCAGGGTGCCGCGCTGGGTGCAGCTCGTCGGCCTGCCCGTCGCCCTGCTCGTGATCTGGATGCTCGCCGGCCTCCTCGGCCACGTCCTCTTCCTCTTCCTCGTCTCCGCCGTGATCGCGTTCCTCCTCAACCCCCTCGTGCGCGATCTCCAGCGCATACGGCTCCCGCGCGGGCTCGCGGTGGCGCTCGTCTTCCTCCTCTTCGCGGCCGCGGTCGCGACGATCGCGCTCGCGCTCGGCAGCGTCGTCGTCGATCAGACGCGCTCGGCGGCGAACCGGATCGACGACTACGTCACGGTCCAGAACGTCAGCGGTCGCACGGGCGCCGAGCGCGACATCGACCGCCTCCAGCACTGGCTCGACACCCACGGGCTCGAGCGGGTGCAGATCGAGAAGCAGGCCACGGACTGGGTGGACAATCTCGGGGCGGGAGAGATCTCCACCTACACACAGGATGCGCTGACGTTCGCCCAGGGCGCCGCCACCTCGGTCGTCGTTGCCCTCTTCAACGTGATCCTGATCGTCGTGATCGCCATCTACATGCTCCTCGACATGGACCGGCTGGAGCGTCTGATCGACCGTCGCTTCCCGCCGGGCGGGGGGTTGCCGCTGACCCGGCGGATCGAGCGGGCGCTCGCCGGATACGTCCGTGGACAGCTGATCCTCTCGACCGTGATCGGCCTCAGCGCCGGCCTTGGCATGTGGATCCTCGGGCGCACCGGGCTCGTTCCCGGTGCCGACAGGTACGCGCTCCTCTTCGGCGTCTGGGCGGCCGTGATCGAGGTGATCCCCTACATCGGCCCCTGGCTCTCGGCGGTGCCGCCCGCGATCTACGCCCTCGTCGTCGACCCGATCTCCGCCCTCTGGGTGATCGGGCTCTTCGTCTTCATCTACCAGGTGGAAGGACATGTCGTCGTTCCCAACGTGATGGCGAACGCGCTTCGACTCCACCCGCTGCTCGTCATCTTCGGGCTGCTCGCCGGCGGGGAGCTCTACGGGATCTGGGGCGTCCTGCTGGCCCTCCCGACGATGGCAGCGGCGCGCGCAATCTGGGAGTTCTTCGCCGAGCGGCTCCAGTTCGATTCCTGGGACGACGAGCTGCGGCTCCCGCTCCAGCTCGAGTTGGAAGAGCCGCCGGGCGACCCGGCTGACGTACCCTTCCCGCGATGAGCACGTTCCCTGTCACCCGTCCGCGGCGCCTGCGTCGTACCGAGTCGCTCCGCGCGCTCGTGCGGGAACACCGTCTTTCGCTCGACGACGTCGTGATGCCGCTCTTTGCATGTCCGGGGGAAGGCGTCGTGCGGCCCGTCGCAGGGCTCGACGGAATCGCCCAGCGGAGCGTCGACGAGATCGTTCGGGAGGCGGCCTCGCTGCAGTCGGCGGGCGTCCGCGCCGTCCTCCTCTTCGGGATCCCGGAGGAGAAGGACGAGACGGGAAGCGGCGCCTGGGAGGACGACGGAATCGTGCAGCAAGCGCTGCGGGCGCTGCGGGCGGAGGTGCCGGACCTGACGCTCGTCACGGACGTCTGTCTCTGCGAGTACACGAGCCACGGCCACTGCGGCGTCGTGCGGGACGGAGAGGTCGACAACGACGAGTCGCTCGGGCTGATCGTGCGGACCGCCGTCAGCCATGTCGAGGCCGGCGCAGATGTGGTGGCCCCGAGCGACATGATGGACGGCCGCGTCGCCGCGATCCGCGACGCGCTGCCCCACGCCCCGATCATCTCGTACGCCGCCAAGTACGCCTCCGCCTTCTACGGCCCGTTTCGTGAGGTGGCGGAGTCTGCCCCCGCGTTCGGCGACAGGCGCGGCTACCAGCTGGATCCCCCCAACGTCCGCGAGGCACTGCGGGAGTGTGCGCTCGATCTCGCCGAGGGAGCCGACGCGCTGATGATCAAGCCGGCGCTTCCGTACCTGGACGTGATTGCCGCCGTGCGCGAGCGCTTCGAGTACCCGGTCGCCGCCTACAACGTCTCCGGTGAGTACGCGATGGTGAAGGCGGCCGCGGCTGCCGGGCATCTCGACGAGCGAGCCGCTGCGCTCGAGGCTCTCGTCTCGATCAAGCGTGCGGGAGCCAACCTGATCTTCACCTACTGGGCGAAGGACCTGACGCGATGGCTCTGATCCGCACCGAGCTCTACGACCGCGCCCAGCGGCTCATTCCCGGCGGCGTCAACTCACCCGTCCGGGCGATGCGGTCGGTCGGACTGGCAGAGCCCGTGTTCATGCGCCGCGGCGAGGGTGCCCTGATCGAGGATGTCGACGGCAACCGCTACGTCGACTGGGTGATGTCGTGGGGCCCGCTCCTCTTCGGGCACGCTGACGCGGAGACGCTCGCAGCCGTGACCGACGCCCTCTCGCGCGGGACCACGTTCGGCGCTCCGACCGAGGGCGAGGTCGAGCTCGCCGCGGAGATTGTCGCTGCCGTGCCCTCGATCGAGATGGTGCGGCTCGTCTCCTCCGGCACGGAGGCCTCGATGAGCGCGCTGCGCCTGGCGCGGGCAGCGACCCGCCGTGACCGTGTGATCAAGTTCGCGGGCAACTACCACGGCCACGTCGACGCCTTCCTCGCAAGCGCGGGCTCGGGCCTGCTGACGCTCGGCATCCCCTCGACCCCGGGGGTCACGTCGGGTGTGGCGGCGGACACGATCGTGCTGCCCTACAACGACGTCGACGCGGTCGCCGAGGCCGTGGCGCGCTACGGGGAGGGGCTCGCCGCGATCGTCGTCGAGCCCGTCGCCGGCAACATGGGCGTCGTCCCCCCGGCGCCGGGCTTCCTCGCGGCGTTGCGATCGCTCTGCGACGCGAGCGGCGCTCTGCTCGTCTTCGACGAGGTGATCACGGGCTTCCGCGTCGCCCGCGGTGGTGCCCAGGAGCGCTTCGGCGTCCTGCCCGACCTGACCGTGCTCGGGAAGATCGTCGGCGGCGGGCTGCCCGCGGCGGCGTTCGGCGGCAGTTCGGAGCTGATGAGCAGGCTCGCCCCCGTCGGCGACGTCTACCAGGCGGGAACGCTGTCCGGCAACCCACTCGCGGTCGCGGCCGGGATCTCGGTGTTGCGCCGCCTGCGCGACCCGGGCGTCTACGAGGAGCTCGAACGGCGCGCCGCGCGGCTCGAACAGGGCCTCGCGCCCTTCGGTTGCGTCCAGCGTGTCGGGGCGATGCTGACTCTCTTCTGCCAGGACGGCCCGGTGCGCAACGACGTCGACGCGGCCCGGTCGGACACGGAGCGCTATGGAGCGCTCTTCCGCCACCTGCTCGCAGGCGGCGTCTACGTGGCTCCGTCCCAGTTCGAGTGCATGTTCGTGTCGCTCGTCCACGGCAACGTCGAGATCGACCGGACGGTCGAGGCGGTTGGCGACTTCTTCGGCGGCTGAGCTCTGGGACGCCCTCGCCGACGGCGCCGCGGCCGAGAGCCCACTCTGGGGCGACTCGTTGCTGGCGGCCGGCGAGCGTGAGCTCGAGCCCGTCTTCTCCCCACTCGGTGACGATGGGTACGCCCTCGGCGTGGAGACGATCTACGAGGGCTACCTGCTCCACTACGGGCGGCCGCGACTGTTCGCACCGGCGGACGACGACACGGCGCTGCTGCTCGGCGACTACCTCTACGCGCACGGCCTCGTCCGCATCGCCGCGACGGGCGACGTCGACGCGGTCCGCGACCTTGCCGAGCTGATCTCGCTCTGCGCCCAGGCCCGGGCAGACGGGCGTGCCGGTGAGGCAGAAGCGTGGGCCGCGACCTGCGCCGTGCTCGGTCGCGGCGTGCTCGAGCCGGCCCGGGCCGCGCTGCGTGCCGACGGCGACCCGGCTCCTCTGCGTGCCCTCGCCGAGTCGGCGGCGGGCGCCCTCGCCCTCGAGCGGGCCTGCAGCGCGCACGCCCGCCGCTTGGGATAGCATCCCGCTCGATGCTCGCGCTGCTGCTGCCGCTCGCCGATGCCGCCGAAGAGGGCCGCAAGGTCGTCATCTCGATGTTCCTCGTCGGCCTCGTCTTCATCGCGGTGATCGCGATCGGCGAGCTCACGCACTACCTCGGCGCCAAGCGCAGGGCGCGCAACGCCGCGAAGCCTCTCTGAGCCTCGGTCAACGCCTCTCTGAGCCTCGGTCAACCAGGGGCGTACGGATCCTCGCGGCACGAGGGCGAGACTGCCTTGCCGGCACCGACGTGCTCCTGCCTCGAGGGGCGACACGTGTCGCGCCCGCCCCGTGTTGCGCTTCGGTCAGTCGAATCCGAGGATGGGGAAGCCTTCGCGGGAGCCGGCGAGGGCGAGCCGCTCGTCGAGGGTGGCCAGCGGCAGGACGGTGGGGTCACCGTCGGCGGCGATGAAGGCGGCTGCGAGCTGGAACGCATCGGCTGCACGGAGATCGTGGACGCGAACGAGCCGTGCGGCGGTGTCACGTACCTGCCTCGTGGGTGGTATTTCCGTCCACTCGTCGCCGAGCGCGTGCAGCGTGGCGCGGGCCTGCGCAGCCTTCGGAGCGGCTGCCGGCTCGGTTCGCTCCCGGCGTCCGATCGCGGAGAGACACTCGACGGGAGTAGCCCACCAGACGACGATCACGGGGTCGGCGACGAGCGCGGAGCGCGCCGCGGTCGATGACTGCTCGTCGACGAGGAGTGGCACGAGCGCGGATGTGTCCCAGAACGTCACCAGGTGCTCTCGCGGCGCTCGTCGAGCAGCGCCTCGAGGACGCTGCCTTCGAACGCGGGGAGCGGTGCGTCGAGGATCCAGCGTAGGTCGGACGTCGTCCTGGGGCGGTGGGCCAGGCCGCGCCGCTCGAGGCTCTCGAGTCGCGCGTCCCATTCCACCGGACCCGCCCCGTCGAGCGGCGCGAGCTGTGCGACAGGAAGACCCCGGTCCGTGATCGTGATCGTCTCGCCGGCCTTGACCCGGTCGAGCAGCGCCGACAGCTTCGCCTTCGCCTCCGAGATCGATGCAGTCGCCATATGACTATCATAGTCAAGAGATTCTGATCATCAAGGTCTGTTAGCGTCATGTTCGAATCGGGCCAGGGAGAGCCGGGAGAGCCGGGAGAGCGGCCCCCCGAATCCATAGACTGCCCCTGCATGCCGAGCCCCGCCTCCGACCTGCGCGACTGGATCGCGCTCCTCGAGCAGGAGGGCGAACTCGTCCGTATCGCCGCGGAGGTCGACCCCGACCTCGAGATCACCGAGATCGCAGACAGGGTCGTCAAGGACGGCGGCCCGGCGCTCCTGTTCGAGCACCCGAAGGGCTCCCCACATTCGCTCCTGATCAACCAGTTCGGCAGCGAGCGCCGGATGTGCCTCGCGTTCGGCGTCGAGAAGCTCGACGACCTCGGCGAGCGGCTCTCGGAGATCCTCGAGCTGCAGCCGCCACAGGGCCTCGTCGACAAGGTGCGCTCACTCGGGAAGCTGAAGTCGATCGCGGATGCGATGCCGAAGGAGGTCTCGAAGGCGCCCTGCCAGGAGATCGTCCTCACGGGCGACGACGTGAACCTCGACCTGCTCCCGATCCAACGCTGCTGGCCGCTCGATCCGGCCCCGTTCATCACGCTGCCCGCGGTGATCACGAAGGACCGCGAGACCGGGGTGCGCAATGTCGGCATGTACCGGCTGCAGAAGATCGATCGCCGCTCGACGTTCATGCACTGGCAGCTGCACAAGGACGGCCGCGCCGATCTGCGTGCCGCCCCCGACGGACGGATCCCGGTCGCAGTCGCGATCGGGCTCGATCCGGTCACGGCCTATTCCGCGAGTGCCCCTCTCCCGAAGGCGATCGGCGAGCTGATGGTGGCGGGCTTCCTCAAAGGCTCGCCCGTCCAGCTCGTCAAGTGCAAGACGGTCGACCTCGAAGTGCCGGCGAACGCCGAGATCGTGCTCGAAGGCTGGGTCGACCGCGACGACTCCGGCCTGGAGGGACCGTTCGGCGACCATACGGGGTTCTACACGCCGCCGGAGGAGTTCCCGATCTTCCGCCTCAGCGCCATGACGATGCGGCGTGGGGCGATCTACCCGTCCATCGTCGTCGGCAAGCCGCCGGCCGAGGACGAGTGGCTCGCAAAGGCAACCGAGCGGATCTTCCTCCCCGCGATCCGGATGAGCGTGCCGGAGATCGTCGACTACGACCTGCCGACGGCGGGTGCCTTCCACAACTGCGTCATCGTCTCGATCCGCAAGCGCTACCCCGGCCATGCCCGCAAGGTGATGCACGCGCTCTGGGGGCTCGGCCTGATGAGCCTCTCGAAGGCGATCGTCGTCGTCGACGAGCACGTCGACGTCCACGACTACGAACAGGTCTTCTTCTACGCCTGCGCCAACGTCGACCCGGCCCGCGACGTGCAGCTCAGCGAGGGACCGATCGACCAGCTCGACCACGCCACCACGATCGAGGCGTACGGCGGCAAGATCGGGTTCGACGCCACCGCCAAAGGAGCCGACGAGGGGCGCCGTCCGTGGCCGCCCGAGATCGAGATGAGTGCCGAGATCCGGGCCCGTGTCGATGCTCGCTGGGCCGAGCTTGGGCTACCTGCCGCAGCGTCCGCCGCGGACGTGCAGAATGGTGGCCGCGCGAGGACTTCGACGCGGCGGCGGTTGCGTCGTTGACAGGGAACCGGTGCGACCGGTTGAATCACCGAGGGAGAGCGACGAGTGACTGAGCACGACGACACGCAGAGAGGTGGCGGCAGCAGCCTCTGGCCGATCGGCTTCGCGGTCGGCGTCGCGCTGATCCTCGTCGGCCTCGTGATCAGCTGGCCGGCGGTGATCGTCGGCGCCGTGCTCGCGATCGCGTTCGGGACACTCTGGATTCGCGACACCGCCCGCAGCCACGCGCCGGTCGAGCACGCTCCCGCGCACGAGCTCGCCGGCGAAGCGCCCTCACCGGCCCGGGCTGCTGCCGAGGCACAGCACCTCGAGACCTACGGCCGGGGCGGCTTCCTGACGGTCTCGACGATTGCGCTCGGCGGTGTGATCGGAGCCGCGGTGACGCTCCCGGGTCTCGGCTTCGCCGTCCTGCCCGCCTTCACCGGCGAGGGCGTCGAGTCCCCCGACGTCGACCTCGGCCCGATCTCGAACTTCCCCGAGGGCACGTTCATGATCACGACCTTCACGGCCAACCCGGCGCAGGGCGCCGTCTCGCGTCGCACCGCCTACATTCGCAACAACGGCCCCGCGCCGAACAAGGAGCCGAGCTTCACGATCATCTACAGCCGCTGCGTCCACCTCGGCTGCCCGGTGCAGCCCAACGGGCCGGTCTTCGAGGACAAGGCCGTCAAGTACAAGACCGTCGACCTGACGCCGGTGCAGCCCGCCGGCTTCGGCTGCCCCTGCCACGGCGGCGCCTACGACACGGAGGGCAACCGCACCGCCGGCCCGCCCGTCCGCTCGCTCGACCGCTACGCCTTCTCGATCAAGAACGGCAACCTCATCCTCGGCAAGCACTTCAGCGTCGGCCACGTCGAGGGCACGGGAGCGGACGCGAAGATCAGCCGCTACCGGCAGGCCTACCCGGGCGTGCACGTCGACGGCATCGAGCGCTGGCTCTATCCCATCCCGGTGCCGGGGTCCTGACCGTGGCCAAGTCGACACGGCGCAGGCAGATCGATCAGGCCGTCCTCTACCCGCTCGACTGGGTCGAGGAGCGGACGGGGCTCGTCGGGGGAGTCAAGTACTTCCTCTTCCGTCGGGTCCCGCGCGACATCAACTGGATGCAGACGCTCGGCGCCGCGACGCTGACCGCGTTCCTCGTCCAGGCAACGACGGGCGTCTTCCTCGCGATGTACTACAAGCCGGATCCCGACAACGCCTACGAGTCGATTCAGAAGATCACGAACGACATCACGCTCGGCTGGCTCGTCCGCGGCATGCACAAGTGGGGCGCGAGCCTCTTCATCATCCTGATGTTCCTCCACATGGGACGCACGTTCCTCTTCGGCGCCTACAAGTACCCGCGGGAGCTGAACTGGATCATCGGCGTGCTGTTGCTCGTCACGGGCATGGCCGAGGGCTTCACGGGCTACCTGCTGCCGTGGGACCAGACCGCGTACTGGGCCACCGTCGTCGGGATCAACATCAATGCCACGGCGCCGATCGCGGGCCCGTTCATAGCCCAGTTCCTGCAGGGCGGCTCGCAGCTCGGCCCGGACGTGCTCTCGAAGTTCTACTCGCTCCACATGCTCGTCATCCCGGGCGCACTGATGGCGATGATCGGACTGCACCTCTACCTCGTCGTCCGGCTCGGAGTCACCTCGCCGCCGTGGTCGCCGACCGCTGCAGGGCGCCGTCGCGACACGGACGCGCCGGCGGGCTACGGCGACTATCGGCAGGGCCTGATCCGCGAGCACGACGCGGCTGAGACGCACGAAGCGGACGGGGAGGCGTAGCGGTGGCCGGCAAGGCGCAGCAGGAAGAGCGCGCGTCGTTCAAGCGCTACAAGGAAGACGTCCAGAAGGAGGGGAAGCCGTTCTTCCCCTACGCGATCTACCACGACACCGTCATGTCGCTCGTCGTCGTCGCGGTCGTGATCGCGCTGGCGGTGATCTGGAAGTTCACCTCGGATCACGGCGACATCGGGCCGCTCGGGCCGCTCTACACGGACAAGGCCGACCCGGCGACGACGAACTTCGTGCCGCG
>CAZOMP010000009.1:0-65982 GCA_964581085.1 uncultured Gaiellales bacterium
ACGTCGACTGCCCGGGCCACGCCGACTACATCAAGAACATGATCACCGGCGCCGCGCAGATGGACGGCGCCATCCTCGTCGTCTCGGCCGCCGACGGCCCCATGCCGCAGACGCGTGAGCACATCCTGCTCGCCCGCCAGGTCGAGGTGCCGTACATCGTCGTCGCGCTGAACAAGGCCGACATGGTCGACGACCCCGAGCTGCTCGAGCTCGTCGAGCTCGAGGTCCGCGAGCTGCTCTCCAAGTACGAGTTCCCCGGCGACGACATCCCGGTCGTCCACGTCTCGGCGCTCAAGGCGCTCGAGGGCGACGCCGAGTGGACGCCCAAGATCCTCGAGCTGATGGAGGCGGTCGACTCGTACATCCCGGAGCCGGAGCGCGACGTCGACAAGCCGTTCCTGATGCCGATCGAGGACGTGTTCACGATCACCGGCCGCGGCACCGTCGTGACGGGCCGCATCGAGTCGGGCAAGATCGAGGTCGGTCAGGAGGTCGAGATCGTCGGCATCCACGAGAAGACCGAGAAGACGACGGTCACGGGCCTCGAGATGTTCCTCAAGACCCTCGACTACGCGCAGGCCGGCGACAATGCGGGCGCCCTGCTGCGAGGCGTCAAGCGCGAGGAGGTCGAGCGCGGTCAGGTGCTCGCGAAGCCGGGCTCGATCACGCCGCACACGCACTTCAAGGCGGAGGTCTACGTGCTCTCGAAGGACGAGGGCGGCCGCCACACGCCGTTCTTCAACGGCTACCGCCCGCAGTTCTACTTCCGCACCACGGACGTGACCGGCTCGATCAAGCTCCCGGACGGTCAGGAGATGGTCATGCCGGGCGACAACACCCAGATGGAGATCGAGCTGGGGCAGCCGATCGCCATGGACGCCGGGCTTCGCTTCGCCGTCCGCGAGGGTGGCCGCACGGTCGGCGCAGGCGTCGTGACGGAGATCATCAAGTAGCGACGGGTGCGAAACCTCGCCCCTACACCGTGTAGGGGCGAGGCCGCCTCGCCCGTCGTTCGACGAGCCCAGAGAAGAGACCAGAGCACATGGCGCAACAGAAGATCCGGATCAGGCTGAAGGGCTACGACCATCAGCAGCTCGACCGCTCGGCGTCGCAGATCGTCGAGACGGCGCAGCGGACCGGTGCGACGATCACCGGGCCCGTGCCCCTGCCCACCGAGAAGAACGTCTACTGCGTGATTCGCAGCCCGTTCAAGGACAAGGACTCACGCGAGCACTTCGAGGTGCGTACGCACAAGCGCCTGATCGACATCCACAGCCCGACCCCGAAGACGGTCGATTCGCTCATGCGGCTCGACCTCCCGGCCGGCATCGACATCGAGATCAAGCTGTAGGCGCCGCGATGAAAGGCATTCTCGGCAGAAAGCTCGGCATGACGCAGGTCTTCGACCCCGAGACGGGCGCCGTCACGCCCGTGACGGTGATCGAGGCCGGCCCGTGCCCCGTCACGTCCGTCCGCAGCGAGGCGGCCGACGGCTACAGCGCCGTCCAGCTCGCCTTCGAGCCCGTACTCGACCGGAAGCTCTCGAAGGGCGAACTCGGTCACCTGAAGAAGGCGGGTACGACGGCCCATCGCCACCTCGTCGAGTTTCGCGGCGCCTCGGAGCTTGCGGTCGGCGACACCGTCACCGTCGAGTCGTTCGCAAAGGGCGATCGGGTCAAGGTCGCGGGCACCTCGATCGGCAAGGGCTATCAGGGCACGATCAAGCGCCACAACTTCGCGCGCGGCCCTGTCTCCCACGGCTCGCACAACATCCGCAAGCCTGGGTCGATCGGCGCCTCCGCCACCCCGTCCCGGGTGTTCAAGGGGCAGAAGATGTCGGGTCACATGGGGAGCGCCCGTGTCACCCAGCTCGGGCTCGTTGTCCACGAGGTGGACGTGGAGCGCAACCTGCTGCTCGTCAAGGGATCCGTACCGGGCCCGAGAAGCGGCATCGTCGAGATCAGGAGCGCCGACTGATGGCAGCAGTCAAGGCAACCGTACTGGGCGGCTCCGCCTCCAGGGAGACGACGCTCGGCGAGACCGTTTTCGGTGCCGAGCTGAAGAGACACCTGGTGCACGAGGTCGTGCGCGCCGAGCTGAACGCCCACCGCGCCGGGACGCGCGGGGCAAAGACGCGCGGGCTCGTCTCCGGCGGCCGCTCCAAGCCGTGGCGCCAGAAGGGCACCGGCCGGGCACGTCAGGGCACGATCCGCGCCCCGCATTTCGCGGGCGGCGGTGTGGCGTTCGCGCCGGGGATGCGCAGCTTCGAGCTGAAGGTCAACCGCAAGGCGCGTCGCGCTGCGATGGCGGGGACGCTCTCCAACCACGTCGGGAACGGGACGCTGGCGCTCGTCGACGGCACCGCCTTCGAGACGCCCTCGACGCGACAGGCGAAGGCGTTGATCGACGGCTGGGGCAAGGAGACACCGCTCGTCGTGATCGCGCACGAGGATGAGGAAGGGCTGATCAAGTCGTTCCGCAATCTCGAGCGTGTGCTCGTCACGGTTCCGGCAGAGCTCGAGGTGGCGCCGCTCGTGTGGGCGCGGTCGGTGCTCGTCAGCGAGGCGGCGCTGCCGCTCGTGGAAGGGAAGGCATCGTGAACGCCGCCGACGTTCTCATTGCGCCGGTCGTCTCGGAGAAGAGCTACGCCGGCCTGGCCGACCGCCAGTACACGTTCAAGGTGCACCAGGACGCCCACAAGACCCAGGTGCGCCAGGCCGTCGAGGAGCTGTTCTCCGTCAAGGTGAAGAGCGTCCGCATCGTCAAGGTGGCTGCGAAGCCGAAGCGCCGCGGCGTCTTCAAGGGCGTGCGGCCCGGCTGGAAGAAGGCCGTCGTGCAACTGCACGCGGGTCAGTCGATCGAGATCTTCGAGGGAGCACAAGTCTGATGGCCGTGAAGAAGTACAAGCCCACGAGCCCCGGTCGCCGCTTCATGGCGGTCTCGAGCTTCGAGGGCGTGACCAAGAAGGCTCCCGAGAAGTCGCTGCTCGAGCCGCTCAAGAAGACCGGTGGCCGCAACAACACCGGCCGGATCACGACCCGTCACCAGGGTGGCGGGCACAAGCGCCGTTACCGTGTCGTCGACTTCAAGCGGGTCAAGGACGGCGTGCCGGCGAAGGTGGCCGCGATCGAGTACGACCCGAACCGCTCGGCCCGGCTGGCGCTGCTCCACTACGCCGACGGGGCGAAGGCGTACATCATCGCGCCGCAAGGGCTGCGGATCGGCTCGACCGTCGAGTCCGGCCCGGCCGCCGACATCAAGGCGGGCAACGCCCTGCCGCTCGAGAACATCCCGACCGGGACGCTCGTCCACAACGTCGAGCTGAAGCCGGGGCAGGGAGCGAAGATGGCCCGCTCGGCCGGTGCCGGCGTCCAGCTCGTGGCGAAGGACCAAGGCTACGGCGTCCTCCGTCTCCCCTCGGGTGAGATGCGGCGCGTCCTGCTCACCTGTCGCGCCACGGTGGGTCAGGTCGGCAACTCGGATCACGCGAACGAGCAGTCCGGCAAGGCGGGCCGTAGCCGCTGGCTCGGCAAGCGCCCGGCCGTCCGCGGCTCCGCGATGAACCCGGTCGACCATCCACACGGCGGCGGTGAGGGCAAGTCGAAGGGCGGCCGCCATCCGGTCACCCCGTGGGGCGTGCCTACGCTCGGCAAGCGCACCCGCCGCAAGCACAAGGAATCCGACAAGCTGATCGTCCGCGGCCGCCGCCGTGGCAAGGAAAGGCGCTAGGTACCGATGTCCAGATCTTCGAAGAAGGGGCCGTTCGTCGATGCACGGCTGCTCGGCCGGATCGAGGCGATGAACGCCGTGAACGAGAAGCGGATGATCCGCACCTGGTCGCGGAGCTCCACCATCTTCCCGGACATGGTCGGTCACACGATCGCCGTCCACGACGGGCGCAAGCACGTACCGGTCTTCGTCAGCGAGCAGATGGTCGGGCACAAGCTCGGCGAGTTCGCGCCCACGCGGACGTTCCGCGGCCACGCCGGCGACAACAAGACCCAGGTGAAGAAGCGCTAGTGGCCGCCACGCAGACATCCACCGGAACGCAGGTCCGCGCGGAGGCGAAGTACGTGCGCATGTCGGCGCGCAAGGCGCGGCTCGTCCTCGATCACGTCCGCGGCCGCACGGTCCCGGAGGCGCGGACGATCCTCGCTTTCACCCCGCGTGCCGCCGCCGTGGACATCGAGAAGGTGCTGCGCTCGGCCGTCGCCAATGCCGAGTCGACGCACGCCCTCGACGGCGACGAGCTCGTCGTCCTCGCGGCGTACGCCGACGAGGGGCCGACGCTGAAGCGCTGGCGCGCCCGCGCCCGCGGCCGCGTCAACCGGATCAACAAGCGCACCTGCCACATCACCCTGGTGGTGGGCGAGCTCGAGCCGTCCGGTACGCGCCGCAAGCGCCGTGCGGCGGCGCCGACCACCGAGTCTGCTCCCGCAGACGCGGCAGCCGCCGGCAGCGAGTCGGCAGCGGCGGAGAAGCCCGCCCGCAAGCGCCGGACACCGGCCAAGAAGGAGGTCGCGGCATGACGTACGTCAGGCGACCGGACACCACGATCTGTAACGAGGGAGACCGCTAATGGGCCAGAAGATCCATCCCGGCGGCCTTCGCGTCGGTGTCATCCACGACTGGAAGTCGAACTGGTACACCGGCAAGAAGGAGTTCGCCGACTACATCCTCGAGGATGTCCGCATCCGCGAGCACATCACCGGCAAGCTCTCCCACGCCGGCCTCTCCGACATCCTGATCCGCAAGGACAAGCAGCGGATCACGGTCGACATCTACACGGCCCGGCCTGGGATCGTGATCGGCAAGTCCGGGGTCGAGGTCGACGCGCTTCGCAAGGAACTCCACGCGATCACGGGCAAGTCGGTGCACATCAACATCAACGAGATCAAGCGTCCGGAACTGGACGCCCAGCTCGTCGCCCAGTCGATCGCGGAGCAACTCCAGAACCGGGTCTCGTTCCGTCGCGCCATGAAGCGGGCACTCGCCTCGGCGATGCGCTCCGGCGCCCAGGGGATCAAGATCCAGTGCGGCGGCCGGCTCGGCGGCGGCGAGATGAGCCGCGTCGAGCGCTACACCGAGGGCCGGGTGCCACTGCACACGATCCGAGCTGACATCGACTACGGGTTCGCCGAGGCGAGGACGAGCGCGGGTCGGGTGGGCGTCAAGGTCTGGGTCAACAAGGGCGAGATCATGCCGGAGGGCTACGAGGGCACGTCCACGGGCAAGGAGACGCGGCTCGGCGACCAGGATCAGGCGCGCCGCAAGCGCGGCGGCAACGCGGAGGGCCTCGGCGCCTCCCGCGAGAGCGGCCGCGGCCGGGGGCAGGACCGGGAGGGCCTCGGGCTCGTCAAGCGCGGTCGGCGCGGTCCCGGCAGCGGTGGCGCCGGTGGCGGCGGTCGTCCGGGTGCGCGCCCGGGCAGCGGTGGACGCGGCCCGCGCGGCGGTCGTCCTGCAGGCGGTGGGGACGGCGGTGCCCGTCAGCGGCCGCGCCGTGAGCCGGATGCCCAGGCGCCCGAGACGAAGGCACCCGACGTGCAGGCGCCCGAGGTGACGGAGACGCCCGAGGTGACCCCGGACGTGAAGCCCGAGGGGGGTGAGAGCTGATGCTGCTGCCACGTAGGACGAAGCATCGCAAGGTGCATCGGGGCCGCAGGGCCGGCTTCGCCAAGGGGCAGACGTCCGTGCAGTTCGGCGACTACGGGATCAAGGCGCTCGAGGACGGCTGGAT
The DNA here is from genome assembly GCA_964581085.1 of uncultured Gaiellales bacterium. Taxonomy (GTDB): domain Bacteria; phylum Actinomycetota; class Thermoleophilia; order Gaiellales; family Gaiellaceae; genus Gaiella. Next base: position 5,738 of record CAZOMP010000009.1, read on the forward strand.
CACGAACCGCCAGATCGAGGCTGCCCGGATCGCGATGACGCGGAAGATCCGTCGCGGCGGCAAGGTCTGGATCAACCTGTTCCCCGACAAGCCCTATACCAAGAAGCCCGCCGAGACCCGGATGGGCTCCGGCAAGGGCTCGCCCGAGGGCTGGGTCGCCGTCGTCAAGCCGGGCCGCGTGCTCTTCGAGCTCGCCGGCGTCAACGAGGAGCTGGCGCGCGAGGCGCTCCGGCTCGCCGGGCAGAAGCTGCCCGTGAAGGTGAAGTTCGTGCGGCGGGAGGCTGATCTGTTTGAGAGCTAGAGACCTGCGTGAGATGACCGACGAGGAGCTCGAGGAGAAGATGGGCGAGACTCGCCGCGAGCTGTTCAACCTCCGCTTCCAGGCGGCCACCGGCGCGCTCGAGAACAGCGCCCGCCTCCGTTCTGCAAAGCGCGAGATCGCCCGCATCCTGACCGTCAAGACCGAACGTGAACGACTGGGGAAGATCTGAGATGCCTGACGACGAGAAGACAACCGACGAGACCCCGGTCGAGGAGACGCCGGTCGAGGAGACCGAGGCCGCTGCGGCCGAGACCGCTGCCGCCGAGGAGGTCGCTGCGCAGGCAGCGGCCGACGAGTCCCCGGCCGCGGCTGCCGACGAAGAAGCGCCTGCCGAGGCGGCTGCGCCCGAGGCGGTCGGACCAAAGCCGAAGAAGAAGCGGCTTCCGCGCGCCGAGCGCCCCAAGAAGACGCGTCCGCAGCGAGCGAAATCCGCCGAGCGCAAGCCGATCGTGCGGCTCGAGAAGCCCGAGCACGAGCGGGGCCGCAGCCAGGAGCGCCAGGGCGCCGTCGTCTCGGCCGCGATGGACAAGACGATCGTCGTCAAGGTCGACGTGATCAAGTCCCACCGCAAGTACAAGAAGGTCGTTCGGCGGTCGGTCAAGTTCCATGCGCACGACGAGGGCAACACCGCGAAGGTCGGCGACATCGTCCGCATCGTCGAGACGCGCCCGCTGTCTGCCACCAAGCGCTGGCGCCTGACGGAGATCCTGGAGGTCGCGAAGTGATCCAGCAGGAGAGCCGTCTCAAGGTCGCCGACAACACCGGCGCCCGCGAGATCCTCTGCATCCGCGTGATGGGAGGGTCGCATCGGCGCTACGCCCGCGTCGGCGACATCATCGTTGCTACCGTGAAGACCGCAACGCCGCAGGGCACGGTCAAGAAGGGCGACGTCGTCAAGGCGGTCGTCGTCCGGACGAAGAAGCCCTACGGCCGCGACGACGGTACGCTGATCGGCTTCGACGAGAACGCCGCCGTCATCATCGACAACCAGATGAATCCGCGCGGAACGCGCATCTTCGGGCCGGTCGCCCGTGAGTTGCGCGAGAAGAACTTCATGAAGATCGTCAGCCTGGCCCCCGAGGTCCTCTAGATGTCTCACACGATGAAGATCAGGAAAGGCGACACCGTGCAGGTGCTCGCCGGCAAGGATCGCGGCAAGCAGGGCCGCGTCGTCGAGGCGCGGCCGCGCGAGCGCCGGGTGATCGTCGAGAACCTCAATCTCGTCAAGCGCCATCGCAAGCCGACCCCGATCCGTGACTCGTCCCGGATGGGCGGCGTCCAGATGACGCCGGGCGGAATCTTCGACAAGCCCTCCGCGATCGACGTCAGCAACGTGATGCTCGTCTGCCCGACGTGCAGGCAGGCGACGCGCGTGGGTACCCACGTTCGCGAACTGAAGGGCGAGACGGTACGCGTTCGCTACTGCAAGCGCTGCAACGAGGAGGTGGATCGCTGATGGCGACCACCGAGACCTACGTCCCGCGCCTGAAACAGCGCTACGACGAGGAGATCAGGCCCGCGCTCAAGGACGAACTCGGCCTCGACTCGATCATGCGCGTGCCGAAGGTGACGAAGATCACGCTGAACATGGGCGTCGGCGATGCGAAGACCGACGCCAAGGCGATGGACGCTGCCATCGAGGAGCTGACCACGATCGCCGGGCAGCGCGCGCAGCTGCGACGCGCTCGCAAGTCGATTGCGAGTTTCAAGCTCCGTGAGGGCATGGCCGTCGGGACCCGCGTGACGCTGCGCGGCGCCCGGATGTACGAGTTTCTCGACCGGCTCGTCTCGATCGCCCTGCCACGGATCCGTGACTTCCGCGGCCTCAACCCCGATTCGTTCGACGGCCGCGGCAACTACTCGCTCGGCGTCCGCGAGCAGATCATCTTCCCGGAGATCGACTACGACAGCATCCAGGTGATCCGGGGCCTCGACATCGCCATCACGACGAGTGCGGAGACGGACGACCAGGCACGCGCGCTCCTGCGCCACCTCGGACTGCCCTTCGCCAACGAGAGCAGAAGGGACTGACGGCATGGCCAAGACCTCACTCCGCGTCAAGCAGAAGCGGGCACCGAAACACAAGACGCAGATGTACACGCGCTGCAACCGTTGCGGCCGTCCACGCTCCGTCTACAAGAAGTTCAAGCTCTGCCGGATCTGCCTGCGGGAGCTCGCCCACCAGGGTGCTATCCCGGGGATGACGAAGAGCTCATGGTGATGGGAATCACCATGAACTCGTCCGGCCACACCGGCCCGGCCGTCGGCCGGGCGGTTGCGCCCCGGGCAATGACGAGCATCTCCGACCACACCGTCCCGAACACTCGAGGAAAGAGCAGCCGGATGTTCGACAAGAAACCGAGTACGGCCCAGCTGGCATTTCCGCGGAGCGAACATGCTGACTGACCCGATTGCAGACATGTTGACGCGGATCCGCAACGCCAACAAGGCGATGCACGACACCGCCGCGATGCCGTCCTCGCGCATGAAGGAGGAGATCGCGCGCCTTCTCAAGGACGAGGGCTACATCAGGGATTTCCGCGTCGTCGAGGGCACGCCGTTCTCGACGCTTGTCGTCGAGCTCAAGTTCGGCCGCAACCGTGAGCGGGTGATCACCGACCTGAAGCGCGTCTCCAAGCCGGGCCGTCGCGTCTACGCACGCAAGGATCGGCTTCCGCGCGTCCTCGGTGGTCTCGGCACCGCCATCCTGTCCACCTCGACCGGCGTCATCACGAGCCGCCAGGCCGCCGAGCGCGGCGTCGGCGGCGAGGTGCTCGCCTTCGTGTGGTAGTGGCATGAGCCGGATCGGACGCAGGCCGATCGAGGTCCCGAGTGGCGTCACCGTCGAGGTGTCGCCCGGGGGCGTCGTCAACGTCAAGGGGCCGCTCGGGACACTCGAGCAGCAGGTTCCAGCGCGGATGCAGATCGCGCAGGAGAACGGCGTCATCAACGTGACCCGACCAACCGACCGCGGCGACGACCGGGCCCTGCACGGGCTCACGCGGACACTCGTCGCGAACATGGTGGAGGGAGTCACGAAGGGGTTCGAGAAGCAGCTCGAGATCCAGGGCGTCGGGTACCGCGCGACGCTCAAGGGCAGCGACCTCGAGCTCGCCGTCGGCTACTCGCACCCCGTCACGGTCTCACCGCGCGCGGGCATCACCTTCGAGGTGCCTGCTCCCACGCAGATCGTCGTCAAGGGCACCGACAAGCAGGTCGTCGGTCAGACCGCAGCCGAGATTCGCAAGGTGCGGCCGCCGGAGCCCTACAAGGGCAAGGGCATCCGCTACCGCGACGAGCAGGTGCGGAGAAAGGTCGGGAAGCGCGCATGAGCACGGTGTCGACACGGGAGGCGCGGCTTCGCCGCCATCGCCGCATCCGCGGCAAGGTCTCCGGCACGGCGGAGCGTCCGCGCCTGGCGGTCTTCCGCTCCAACAAGGGCATCTTTGCCCAGCTGATCGACGACCGGAGCGCCAGCACGCTCGCAGCTGCCAACTGGCTGCAGCTGAAGGGCTTCTCGGGCGACAAGACCGAGCAGGCGGCCGAGGTGGGCAAGCGCCTCGCCGCGTCGGCGCGGGCCGCCGGCATCACGACCTGCGTCTTCGACCGTGGCGGCTATCTCTATCACGGCCGTGTCAAGGCGCTCGCCGACGGCGCGCGCGAAGGAGGACTGGAGTTTTGAGCACGTTCGATGTGGCCGAGACGCGCGAGCTGAAGGAGCGCGTGATCGAGATCAACCGTGTCGCCAAGGTCGTCAAGGGTGGCCGGCGGTTCTCGTTCACGGCCCTCGTCGTCGTCGGTGACGAGACCGATCGCGTCGGAGTCGGCTACGGGAAGGCGCGCGAGGTCCCACTCGCCATCTCGAAGGCGGTCGACGACGCCAAGAAGAACCTCTTCACGGTGCCCAAGCACGGCACCACGATCACGCACGAGATCCTCGGCGAGTTCGGCGCTGCCCGCGTCGTCCTGCGCCCCGCCAGCGAGGGAACCGGCGTCATCGCCGGCGGCGGCGTCCGCGCCGTGCTCGAGCTCGCCGGCATCCGGGACGTGCTCGCAAAGAGCCTCGGCACGACGAATCCGATCAACATGGCGAAGGCGACCGTGCAGGGCCTGCAGAGCCTGCGCCGGCCCGAGGACGTCGCCCGTCAGCGTGGCAAGACGGTCGTCGAGGTGCTGCCGTTCTCCGCTGCGCCTGCTGTCGCTGCCACCGACGCGACTGCCGTGGCCGCCGACGTCGAGGCGGTGAACGCGTGAGCACGGTGAAGATCACCCAGGTGCGCAGCGTGATCGGCCAGACCCAGGGCCACCGCGGTACCATCCGCGCGCTCGGCCTCGGGAAGATCGGCCGCAGCGTCGAGCACGCCGAGTCGCGGGAGCTCGAGGGACAGCTCCGCCACGTCGCCCATCTGGTCAAGGTCGAACGGAAGGACGGCTAGCCATGGCCGAAGAGCTCAACCTCCACAGTCTCTCGCCCGCTCAGCCGCGTAAGAACCGCAAACGTGTCGGCCGTGGCCTCGGCTCCGGCAAGGGGCGCTACTCGGGTCGCGGGATCAAGGGTCAGAAGTCCCGCGCCGGCTCGCACGCGATGCCGGCCGGGTTCGAGGGCGGTCAGATGCCGATCGACATGCGGCTCCCGAAGCTGCGCGGCAATACGTCTGCCGACGCGATGCCGATCGGGCCGTTTCGCACCACGACCCAGCCGGTCAATCTCCGCGATCTCGAGGCGCGCTTCGACGCAGGCGCGGACATCACCCCGGAGGCACTCGTCACGGCCGGGCTGATCAAGAACACGAAGACCGACGTCAAGATCCTCGGCTCCGGCGAGCTCACGAAAAAGCTCAATGTGACCGCACACGGGTTCTCGAGCACCGCCAGGGAGAAGATCGAGGCTGCGGGCGGAAGTGTCAGATGGCTCCGCGGTGAGCCGGTGCCGAAGCAGCGGAAGACCTCCGCCCGGCGCGGGCCGAAGGCTGCAGGGAGCGTCGAGCCGCTGCCCGAGGTCGAGGTCGTCGAGGTCGAGACCGTCGAGGTCGAACCGACCGACGGGTCGACGGCGGAGGAGTAGCCCGGCGAGATGCTGAGCTGGCTCGGCAACGCATGGCGCGTCCCTGAGCTGAGGCGGCGCGTTCTCTTCACCGCGTTCATCCTCGCCGTCTACCGGCTCGGCTCGTGGGTGCCTGCACCTGGGGTCAACTCCGACGCGATCCAGAACTACTTCTCCGGCAGCGGCGGCTCCATCCTGGGGCTGCTGAACCTGTTCTCGGGTGGAGCGCTGTCGAAGTTCTCGCTCTTCGCGCTCGGGATCATGCCGTACGTCACCGCGTCGATCATCATCCAGTTGCTGACGGTGGTGATCCCGCACCTCTCCGAACTCCAGAAGGAGGGCGAGGCGGGGTACGCCAAGATCAACCAGTACACGCGCTACCTCACCGTCATCCTCGCCGCCCTGCAGTCACTCGGCTACGCGGTGCTCTTCCAGCGGCAGCACGTGCTCGATGCGAACACGGGGCGGATGACGCTGATCGTGGTCTCGCTGACGACGGGCACGGTTCTGCTCATGTGGCTCGGCGAGCAGATCACGAAGCGAGGAATCGGGAACGGGATCTCGATCCTGATCTTCGCCTCGATCCTGACGAGCCTGCCGCTCGGCGTCAGCGCCTGGTGGAACGGCGGCCCCATGGAGCGGATCTTCTTCCCGCTGATCGCGGTCGGGATCGTCGTCGCGGTCGTCTACGTGCAGGAGGGCCAGCGGCGGATCCCGATCCAGTACGCCCGGCGCATGGTCGGCCGCAGGATGACGACCGGCGGCGCCACCTACCTGCCGCTGCGCGTCAACATGGCGGGCGTCATCCCGGTCATCTTCGCGGCGGCCCTGCTCGCCTTCCCCGCCACGGTCGCGCAGTACTTCCCGAGCACGCAGCAGTTCGTGAACGACCACTTCCAGCCGGGAAACCTGACCTACCTGCTCACCGAGGCGACCCTGATCATCCTCTTCACCTTCTTCTATACCGCGGTGCAGTTCAACCCGGTCGAGCAGGCCGACAACCTGCGCAAATACGGTGGCTACATCCCCGGGATCAGGCCAGGGCCGCCGACCGCCCAGTACCTCGACCGCGTCCTCACGCGTCTCACCCTGCCCGGCTCCCTCTTCCTCGCCGTGGTCGCCGTGGCGCCGAGCATCTTCATCAAGTACGGCGGCTTCTCGGAGGCGAACTCACGCGCGCTCGGCGGCACCTCGGTGCTGATCGCGGTCGGCGTGGCACTCGACACGATGCGCCAGATGGAGAGCCAGATGATGATGCGGAACTACGAGGGCTTTCTCAAATAGCGACGGTCAACCTCCTCGTGCTCGGCCCGCAGGGCTCCGGCAAGGGCACCCAGGCCCGGCGTATCTCCGCTGCGCACGGAATCCCCCACGTCTCGACGGGGGACATGTTCAGAGCGGCGATCGCCGTCGGCGGCGACCTCGGCCGGCGCGTCGAGCCGATCCTCGCCGCCGGTGAGCTCGTTCCCGACGAGCTCACGATTGCCCTGATCCGGGAACGGCTCGCCCAGCCCGACGCCGCCGCGGGTTTCGTGCTCGACGGGTTTCCGCGCAATCTCGTCCAGGCCGAGGCGCTCGACACGATGCTCGCGGACATCGGCCGCCCGCTCGACCATGTGCTCTTCTTCAACCTCGACGACGACACCGCGACCGAGCGCATGCACGGTCGGGCGGTCGAGGAGGGTCGCGCCGACGACACCCCCGAGGTGATTGCGCGCAGGCTCGCGATCTACCACGAGCAGACCGAGCCGGTCGTCGAGCGCTACCGAAGCGCCGGCACGCTCTCGAAGCTCGACGCGGCCGCGTCGATCGACGATGTCTTCGCTCAGATCGAGGCGGCGCTCGGGTGATCATCCGCAAGGGCGCCGAGGAGATCGAGCGGATAGCACGTGCGGGCGATCTCGTCGCGGCGACGATCGCCCACGTGGGTGAACACGTACGGCCGGGGATCACGACAGGCGAACTGGACGACATCGCCGGCGCGTTCATCCACGCCCACGGCGGTACGTCCGCCTCCAAGGGCTATCACGGCACCTATCCCGCCGAGACGTGCATCTCGCCGAACGCGATGGTCGTGCACGGGATCCCGGGCCCGTACGTCGTCGCGGAAGGCGACCTGATCACCGTCGATGTCGGCGTCGTGCTCGACTCCGCCATAGCGGACAGCGCCTACACGTTCGGCGTAGCCCCGGTCGACCCGGAGGCCCAACGGCTGCTCGATGTCTGCCAGGACGCGCTCGCCGCCGGCATCGCCCAGGCGAGACCGGGAAACCGGGTGGGGGACATCTCCTTCGCCGTCCAGTCGATCGTCGAAGGCGCCGGCTTCTCGGTCGTCCGCAGCCTCGTCGGGCACGGGGTGGGGCGCCACTACCACGAGGATCCACACGTGCCGAATTTCGGACAGCCGGGGCGGGGGCCGAAGCTGTCGGAGGGCATGACGATCGCGATCGAGCCGATGATCACGATGGGCCGGCCGGACGTCTTCCTGCACGACGACCACTGGTCGATCTCGACCGAGGACGGCTCGCTCGCGGCCCATTTCGAGCACACCGTCGCTATCACGGCGGCCGGTCCGCGGATCCTGACGCCCCGGACCGGGATCGCCCGCGAAAGGGCGAGTCTGCTACAGTGAGCGGCCCGCGGCGCGGCCGTCGTGCTCTGCCGTGGAAATCTGCCCGGCCCTACGAAGGGCCATCACGAATCAACAGGAAGCGTCTGCGCGAGGGAAAGGGTGGCGGTCAAGGAGGACAAGATCGAGGTCGAAGGCGAGGTCGTCGAGGCGCTCCCGAGCACGATGTTCAGGGTGCAGCTCGACGAGGGGCACACGGTCCTCGCGGCGATCTCCGGGAAGATGCGCAAGCACTACATCCGCATCCTCCCCGGCGACCGGGTCAAGGTCGAGCTCTCACCCTACGACCTCACGCGCGGCCGTATCACCTTCCGGCACCGCTAGGAAAGAGAACCGAGGACTCCATGAAAGTTCGCCCCTCCGTCAAGGCCATGTGTGAGCGCTGCCGCGTGATCAAGCGGCACGGACGCACCATGGTGATCTGCACCAACCCCAGGCACAAGCAAAGGCAGGGATGACCGACTGATGGCTCGCATCGCAGGCGTCAACCTCCCGAACCAGAAGCGGCTGGAGATCGGGCTGACCTACATCTACGGCATCGGCCAGTCGACCGCGCAGAAGATCTGCGACGCGCTCGAGCTCGACCGGGACCAGAAGGTCAAGGACCTCACCGACGACGAGGTCACGAAGCTCCGCAACTACATCGACGCGAACGTCGAGGTCGAGGGTGACCTGCGGCGGGACCGCTCGCAGGCGATCAAGCGCCTGTCGGAGATCGGCTGCTACCGCGGCCTCCGGCACCGGCGCGGCCTGCCCGTCAACGGGCAGCGTACGAAGACCAATGCGCGCACCCGCAAGGGGCCGAAGAAGACCGTCGGACGCGGGAAGAAGGGGAAGTAGATGGCACCTCCTCGCAAGGCAGCGGCCTCACGCGGCCGCACGCGTCGGCGCGTCAAGAAGAACATCGCGATCGGCCAGGCACACATCAAGACCTCGTTCAACAACACGATCGTGTCGCTGACCGACAAGGACGGCAACGTGATCGCCTGGGAGTCCGCAGGCTCGGCCGGGTTCAAGGGCTCGCGCAAGTCGACCCCGTTCGCGGCGCAGGTCACCGCCGACAACTGCGCCCGCAAGGGGATGGAGCACGGCCTGCAGAAGGTCGAGGTCTTCGTCAAGGGCCCGGGTTCCGGCCGTGAGACCGCGATCCGCTCCCTCCAGGCGGCGGGCCTCGAGATTCTCGGCGTCAAGGACGTGTCCCCGCAGGCGCACAACGGCGTCCGCCCCAAGAAGCGGAGGCGTGTCTGATGGCCCGCGACCTCGGCCCCAAGTGCAGGCTCTGCCGCCGCGAGGGCATCAAGCTGTTCCTCAAGGGCGAGCGCTGCCTGACGGAGAAGTGTGCCATCGAGCGCCGCTCCTACCCACCCGGCGAGCACGGCCGCGGGCGGATCAAGCAGAGCGAGTACCTGCTCCAGTTGCGCGAGAAGCAGAAGATGCGCCGCTACTACGGCCTGCTCGAGAAGCAGTTCCGCAACACCTACGAGAAGGCGACCCGCGGCACCGGCGCACCGGGTGAGAACCTGCTGCGGATGCTCGAGACGAGACTCGACAACGTCGTCTATCGCCTCGGCTTCGCAGGCTCACGGGCGCAGGCGCGGCAGCTCGTCCGCCACGGTCACTTCCAGGTCAACGGCCGCCGGGTCAACATCCCGAGCTACGGCGTCCGTCCGAACGACGTGATCACCCTGAAGTCGGGCAGCGCCGCGAAGGAGCTCGTGCAGGATGCGACCGACCTGACCGCTTCCGTGGCTCCCTGGCTGCAGGCCGACCACGAGGGCCTCACGGGCAAGGTGCTCCGCTGGCCCGAACGGGCGGAGATCGACACGCCCGTCCAGGAGTCGCTGATCGTCGAGCTCTATTCCAAGTAAGACCCGTCGTCGGCCGCCTGCCCAGCCGGGAGGGCGCCGCCGCATCGCTGTGACACACGCTGGCACGAAGAAAGGAACGCCTTGTCAACCCGCTCAAGCCTGATGGACTTCCAGATCCCCCGCATCGTCAGCGAAGAGGGCGACGACCACCGGGGCATGTTCGCGATCGAGCCGCTCGACCGCGGGTTCGGCTACACGTTCGGCAACTCCCTACGCCGCGTGCTGCTCTCCTCGCTCGAGGGGGCGGCCGTGACGGCCGTCAAGATCGAGGGCGTCGCTCACGAGTTCACGACGCTGCCGGGCGTCCGTGAGGACGTCACGGACATCATCCTCAACCTCAAGAGCCTCATCTGCCGGCTCCACGGCGAGTCGCCCGAAGTCGAGGTGCACATCTCCAAGAAGGGCCCCGGAGTCGTCACCGCCGCCGACATCGAGGCGCCCGCCGACCTCGAGATCCTCAACCCGGAGCTCGAGATCGCCCAGCTCGCTGCGAAGGGCAAGCTGGAGATGACCCTCACGATCGGTCGCGGCCGTGGCTATGTCCCCGCCGACCAGAACCGCAGCTCGGAGACCTCGATCGGTGTCATCCCGATCGACTCGATCTTCTCGCCGGTGCGCCGGGTCGCGTACGAGGTCGAGTCCGCGCGCGTGGGTCAGCGCACCGACTACGACAAGCTCGTCCTCGACGTCACCACCGACGGCTCGATCGAGCCGCGTGACGCGATCGGTCAGGCAGCCGAGATCCTGATCCGTCAGCTCGCGATCTTCACCGACCTCGAGAGCATCGAGGGCTTCGGTGAGGCCGCCATCGAGGCCGCTGCGGAGGCGACGACCTCGCACGGGATGGAGAACTTCCCGATCGAGGAGCTCGAGCTCGGCGTCCGTTCCTACAACTGCCTCAAGCGCGTCGGGATCGAGACGATCGGCGACCTCACGGGCAAGTCCGAGGCCGAGCTCGCCGCGATCCCGAACTTCGGCCGCAAGTCGGTCGAGGAGGTCCGCGAGACCCTTGCTGCTCACGGGCTGACGCTGAAGGGCGAGGAGCTGGTCTAGTCATGAGGCACGCGCGCGCAGGCAAGAAGCTCGGCCGCGACTCGGCGCACCGCAGGGCGTTGTACTCGAACCTGGCAGGGGCGCTGATCCAGCACGGCCGGATCGAGACGACAGAGGCGAAGGCGAAGGCGGTGAAGCCGTACGCCGAGAAACTGATCACGCTCGGCAAACAGGGCGACCTGCACGCACGGCGTCGCGCCCTCGCGGAGCTGCAGTCGAACGACGTCGTGCATCATCTCTTCCTCGACGTGGCACCGCGTTTCGCCGAGCGTGAGGGCGGCTACACGCGGATCGTCAAGCTCGGCCCCCGGCAGGGTGACGCGGCGCCGATGGTGCTGCTCGAGCTCGTCGACCACGATCCCGCCGCGGCTGCCTGAGCGCGTCGCGACGCAACCTGGACGGAGGGCGCCTGCGGGCGCCCTCCGTCGTTTCGGCGCCCTTGCGAACGGGAAGACAACTTGTAACACTCGAGACACACCCCGATGGAAGCGAGGTCGACGCCAATGGCCACGTCCACGGACAACCTGCACGGAGCGGATCTGCTGCTGCTCGAGCTCAGGGAAGAGACAGGCCGCTTCGTCCACCATCCGATCGAAGAGCTGAAGCGCCTGGAGCACGTCGCCGAGGAAGGTGACAGCCCGGCCACGCTCCTGCTGCTGATGCTCGCCGTGCTGGGCGTTGCGCTCGTGATCGGCGGGATCGTGACCGCAGTCGCACTGGCCGTCTACTACAACGGCTGACCGCATCCCGGCAGAGCACACGCTGCGCGTACGCTTGACGCGTGCTGACGCTGATTGCGCTGCTGCTGGCGCTCTTCCTGCTCCCGTCGCCGTGGGGGGTCGTCGTCGTGGCGTGCGCAGCCGTCATCGACGTGATCGAGACAGGCGTCTTCGTGTGGTGGTCTCGCCGACGGCGGCGCCTTTCGCCGCCCTCGGTCGGAGTCGGGACGCTCGTCGGTCGCGAGGGGGTCGCGATCGGCCGCCTCGAGCCGGGACGCGACGGGCAGGTACGGGTAGCGGGCGAGATCTGGCTCGCCCGTCCGTCCGAGCAGGTCGAGCCCGGCAGGGCGGTGACCGTCGTCTCGGTGGACGGCCTCACGCTCGGCGTGGAGCCGCTCGCAGACCGCGACGGATGACGACCCTCAAGCTCACGCTCGAGTACGACGGGAACGACTTTCGCGGATGGGCCCGGCAACCGGGCGAGCGCACCGTCGAGGGCGTCGTCCGGGAGGCGCTCGATGCCGTCTACCCCGATCGCTGGGAGGGCCTCGCGGTGGCGGGCAGGACGGACACGGGCGTCCATGCGACGGGGCAGGTCGCGAGCGTCGGTGTCGTCGCCGGTCCCCCCTCGGGGCGGATAGCGGCGGCACTCAACACGGCACTCCCGCCGGATGTCGCCGTGCTCGCTGCAGAGGAGGTGCCCGACGGTTTCCACGCTCGCTTCTCGGCGACCGCCCGTTCCTACCGGTACGTCGTTCTCGAACGGTCCCACCGCTCCGCGCTCGAGGCACGCCGTGCGCTCTGGTGGCCGCGCCCACTCGACCCCGAGGTGCTGCGGGCCTCGGCGGCGCTCTTGCCAGGAGAGCACGACTTCACGGCCTTCACCCCCACCGAGACCCAACATGAGGTCTTCCGCCGCGAGATCCAGGCAGCCGCCTGGGAGCGCGACGGCGACCACCTCTGCTTCACGATCACGGCCGATTCGTTCCTGCGACACATGGTGCGTACGCTCGTCGGCACGATGCTCGAGGTCTCTCCCACGCAGTTCGCGAGCCTGCTCCAGGGTCGGCCGCGTTCGGCGGCGGGGACGACGGCGCCGCCGTGGGGGCTCTACCTCGAGCGAGTCCACTACGACAGCTGAGCCCGGCTACGATCGCGTGCGTGCAGTATCCCGTCGTCCTCTTCGATCTCGACGGCACCCTGATCGACTCGGGGCCGATCATCATGGCCTCGATGCGGCATGCGTCGGTCACCGTCCTCGGCCAGGAGCCGGACGAGGAGCGGGTACGCGCCGCGATTGGCGGGCCGGGGCTCGTCGCACAGATGCGCGACCTCGATCCCGACCGCGTCGACGAGCTCGTCGCCGTCTACCGGGCACACAACGAGCCGCTGCACGCCTCACTCGAGGCGTTCCCCGGCGTGCTCGAGCTGCTCGCGGAGCTCGAGCGGCGCGGTCACGTGCTGGGGATCGTGACGGCCAAGCGCGTCGCCACCGTTCGGCTCGCCTTCGAGCGTCTGCCGCTGCTCGAGGAGCGGACGCAGGTGCTCGTCGGAGCCGAGGACACCGAGCGGCACAAGCCGGATCCAGCGCCCGTGCTCGAGGCGCTGCGGCGACTCGAGGTGCAGCCCGAGCAGGCCGTGTACGTTGGCGACTCGCCGTTCGACATTCGGGCTGCAAAGGCGGCAGGAGTGCTCGCCGTCGGCGTCAGCTGGGGCGGCATCCACCCGAGGGAGCGGTTGCTTGCCGAGGCGCCCGCTGCACTCGTGGACGAGCCGAGGGAGCTCCTCGACCTTGTCTGAGGGCCGGGCCGTCGCAGCGCGCGTCGGCGAGCTGCGACGCCTCCTCGAGCATCACTCCTACCGCTACCACGTCCTCGACGACCCGGAGATCGAGGACGGGGCCTACGACTTGCTCTACGACGAGCTCGCGCGCCTCGAGAGCGAGCATCCCGAGCTCGTCACCCCCGCCTCGCCAACGCAGCGGGTCGGGGCGCCGCCGTCGGAGCGCTTCCACAAGGTCGTCCACGCGACGCCGATGGGCTCGCTCGAGAAGGTGACGACGGCGGAGGCGGTGCAGAAATGGGCTGACGACGTCTCGAGGCGGCTCGGCACCGACGAGCCGCTCGCATACGTGCTCGAGCCCAAGATCGACGGCCTCGCGATCAACCTCACCTACGAGGACGGCGTCCTGGTCCGCGGCGCAACGCGCGGCGACGGAATCCAGGGCGAGGACGTCACCGTCAACCTCCGGACGATCGGCTCCGTGCCGCTGCGCATGCTCGGCGACGGGCTGCCGTCGCTGATGGAGGTGCGCGGCGAGGTCTACATGCCGATCTCGGGCTGGCATGAACTGAACGAGCGCCTGGCCGGCACGAACCAGAGGGTCGCGCCGAACCCGCGTAACGCCGCCGCGGGGTCGCTGCGGCAGAAGAACTCCGCCGTCACCGCCGATCGTCCGCTCGCCGTCTGGGCCTACGGGATGGGGGCTGTCGAGGGCGTGGAGCTCGACTCCCAGTGGGAGCTGCTCGCCTGGCTGCGCGAGCACGGCTTTCGCACGAATCCGCATGCGGAGCGGCTCGAGTCGGTCGACGACGTGGTCCGGCTGTCGCTCGAGTGGGAGCGGCGGCGTGCCGAGCTCGACTACGAGATCGACGGGATCGTGATCAAGCTCGACTCCTTCGACCAGCAGCAGCGGCTCGGCTACCTCCACTCGCGGCCACGGTGGGCGCGCGCCTTCAAGTGGGCACCGGCGACGGCGTCGACGAGGCTGCTGAAGATCATGATTCGGGTCGGTCGCACAGGGGCGCTCAATCCGTGGGCGGTGATGGAACCGGTCGAGGTCGGCGGCGTCACGGTGTCGCGCGCCACGCTCCACAACCAGGCGGACATCAACCGCAAGGAGATCCGCGAAGGGGACATGGTGGTCGTCCAGCGGGCGGGCGACGTGATTCCGCAGATCGTCGGCCCTGTGCTCCCGCATGCGCCCGGCACGAAGCCGTTCACGATGCCGGAGCGCTGTCCGCTCTGTGACACGCCGGTCATCCAGCCCGAAGGCGAGGCGATGCACCGCTGCCCCAACCGTGCCTGCCCCTCCCGCGGGCTCGAGACGCTGAACAACTGGGTGGGGGCGGCTGCCGATATCGAGGGCGTCGGCGAACAGCTCGTACGGCGGCTCTGGGATCTCGGGCTCGTGCGCTCGCTCCCCGATCTCTACCGGCTGACGAAGGAGCAGCTGCTGGAGCTGGACGGTTTCCAGGAGAAGAGCGCCTCGAACGTGATCGCCGCGATCGCCGCGTCGCGCTCATTGCCGCTCGGCCGGGTGCTCTTCGGCCTCAACATCCCCGACGTGGGCTGGGTCAGCGGGCAGTCCCTCGCCCGCGGCTTCGGGTCGATCGATCGGCTCGCGGCGGCGACGCAGGAGGACGTGATGACCTGTGAAGGCATCGGCCCCGAGCGGGCGGAGGCGATCGTCGAGTGGTTCGCGGACGAGGAGAATCGCGCCCTTGTCGACGAGCTCTGGCCGTTGCTCGACGTGCGCGAGGAGGCGCCGGCGGCCGAAGGGCCGTTGACCGGGTTTCAGTACGTCATCACGGGCACGCTCTCGGGCTTCAGCCGGGAAGAGGCGAAGGCAGCGCTCGAGGCGCTCGGAGCGAAGGTCTCCGACTCGGTCTCGAAGAAGACGACGGGCGTCGTCGTCGGCGAGAACCCCGGCTCGAAGGTTGCAAAGGCGCAGAAGGCCGGGGTGTCGATCCTGACCGAGGCCGACCTCGTCGTGTTGCTTGCTAGGCCGAGCGACCTGCGAGGAGGCTGACGAAGCGGTCCTGCGCCGCCCGTGCCGACCACGAGGAGACGGGGTTTCCGTTCTCGAGCACCGAGAAGGCGACAGACCCGTCGATCAGACCGGAAAGTGTGCAGGCCAGGTCCGTCGTTCCCGTCTTCCCCTTGACGCGGCCCCGCAGCGACGGCAGGCGGTCGTCCAGGGTCCCGTCACCGCCTGCGACGGCGAGCGAGCCGACGAAGGCCGTCCGGATGTCGCGATCTGCGATACCGGCGCCGAGCACGCCGACAAGCGTGGCGGCGGTGAGGCGATCGAGTTGCGAGAGCCCCGAGCCGTCGACCATCCGGACGCCCGCGACGGGAATCCCTGCCTCGCGCATCGCGGCGACGACGATCCGACCGCCGGCGGCGGATGACCCCGCCCCGCCGGTCACTGCCGCGAGCTGCTTCAGCAGCATCTCGGCGTAGAAGTTGTCGCTCTCGTGGTTCATGTGACGCACGAGCCGAGCGAGCGTGTCGGAGGTGTCGGAGGCGAGCGACAGGGCCGTGGCGGGCGCTCGACCGAGCCCCGGACGGCCGCGTACGGTGACTCCGCGGCGGACGAGAGCCTCACGCAGGGAGCGCGCAGCGAGCAGAGGCGGCGAGAGCGCCGGCCAGCCGCGGGCCCGGTCGACGACGAGTGCCGAGAGTGGCGGAGATTCGCCGCCGACGAAGTACGACTTCCAGCCGGCGGCTCCCCGCCTGGTGTCGTAGAACGACTCGTCACCGAGGATCCGGCCGCTGACGAGCCGGATTCCGCGGCCGCGGATCGTCGCCGCAAGGCGGTCGAGATCGGCGCTCGTCAGGGACGGGTCGCCGAACCCCTTCAGGACGAGGTCGCCGTCCCAGCTCGCGCCGTCGCGGCTACCGACGCCGTAGACCTCCGTATGGAAGCGGTAGGCGGGGCCGAGCTGCGTCAGGGCCGCCCAGGTGACGGGAAGCTTCTCGTTGGATGCCGGCGCGAACGGGAGCGACGCGTTGTGGGCGAAGAGCTCCCTCCCGGTTGCCAGATCGACTGCGATCGCCGACGTGCGTGCGAGCGAGAGCGACGGCCCCGCGAGCGCCTTCGTCAGCGCTCTGTCTGCGGCTGCAGGCCCTGTGGCCCGAGCCGACGAGGCAGCGAGCGCGGCCGCGAGCGCAAGGATCGCAAGAAGAGCGGCTCCGCGTCTCACGGAACTCAACCGTAGACGGTGATGGTGACGGTGCGGCGCCCCCACGCGAGCGCCTGCTTCGTAGACGGCATCCAGAGGTCGATGATCGCCCCCTTCACGGCGCTACCGACGTCGGCCGCGACCGCCGGGCCGTAGCCGGGTACGAAGAGGCGCGTGCCGAGCGGGATCACCGTCGGGTCGACGGCGACGACGCCGACGCCGACCGGCAGCCCACTCGCGGTGTTGCCCGGTAGGTGGTAGGCGACGGCGTCGACGACGAGCGCGTGCGTGCCCGCGGGAGCAGACGCTCTGGCCGGCGCCGGTTGGGCCACCGTCGTCGTTCCGGCATCCGTCTCTGCGACCGCCGCGGTTGTCGTCTGTTGCGTCGAGGCGCCCGTCAGCGTCTCCGAGCGCCGCTCCGCCGCCTGCGCCCTCGTCTGCAAGGCGATGAGCCGCCGCTCGCTGAACGACCGGCGCGACCGGATCGACGCAACCGTCTGCTGCCGAGCGGAAACGGCCGCCGTGAGCCGAGCCGTCGCGGCGTGCGAGGCGGAGACGGCGGCGTCGAGCCGCGACCGCCGCCGCACGAGCTCGCTGCGCAGGCGCGCGAGCGAGCGGGCGCGTCCGGCCGCTTCCGCGGCGAGGCCCCTGTTCAGAGCAGCCGCCCGGGCGAGCTCGTCGATCCCCGTCACCGCCTCGTCGATCGACGAGGCGCCGAGGATGATCGCGATCGGATCGGGAGAGCCTTCGACGTAGAGGGTGCGCAGGAGTGACGCGAGGCGCTGCTGCGAGAGGGCGAGTGCCCGCTGCACGATCTGCGTCCGGCGCTGAACGCTCGCTTCCTCCTGCCGGAGCATCTGCGAGCGCGAGTGCAGGGACGACGCGGTCGACCGCGCGCGTGCGAGCTCGCTCTCGGCAGCGTAGAGCTGGAGTAGCGCACTCGACTCCGCCCGCTGCAGAGCGCCCGCCTGCCGTTGCGCCTCGACCTGCGCAGGATGGGCGGGTGCAGCCCCCGGGGCACCGCGCCCGGGTGCCGCCGAGAGGGCCAGCACACCGCCCACGACCACTGTCGCGAGCAGTAGCCACCTCGCCCTCAGCGTCGCCACAAGACCGCCAAGTCTAGCGAAAATACGGCCGTCAACGAGATCGAAAGTCTCGATTTGCAGGTATTTATGACGGTTCTCGGTTGCATCCGACGCCCCCGGCTGGTACAGTCCAACCCCCGTAGGGGCGTGCCGCGCGGGTGTGCCTCGTACCAGGCTCATGACTCGGTCGAGAACGCGACAGGCGTCAGCCCTTCTCTTTGCCGCAGCGGCATTTCTCGCTGTCTTCTTGACATCGGTCAACTCGGCAACGGGAAATCCGTCGATCCAGTCGAAGAAGGCGCAGGCGCAGGCCGTGATGGCGGAGATCCAGACCTCGAACGTCCAGCTCGAGAAGGTGATCGAGTCGTACAACGCGGCCACGGATCAGCTCGGCAAGATCGACGGCGATCTGCAATCGAACGCACACCACCTCGTGATCGCAAAGAAGAGCCTGAATGCGGCGCAGGGGCATATCGCGGAGCGGCTCAGGGCGCTCTACGTGAACGGTGACGGCGGTGGTGCCCTCGAGGTCATCCTGGGAGCGCAGAGCCTCGACGATCTCCTCAGCCGGCTCGACATGGTGCAGCGTGTCGGCAACCAGGACGCCCAGGTCCTTGCGGCCGTGAAGCAGTTCCGCAAGGAGGTCAAGCTGCGCCGAGCGAGGCTCTCGCAGGCACGGACGCAGCAGGCACAGGTCGTCGCACAGCGGGCCAGCCAGAAGGCCTACATCCAGTCACAGCTCGCGCAGCAGCAGCGGTTGCTGGCGGGCGTCCAGGACGAGATTCGGCAGATGCAGGCAGCCGAGGCGCGACGGCAGGCACTGCTCGCAGCGCAGGCGCGGGCGCGTCTCGCTGCCCAGGAGGAGGCTGCCCGGACGGCCGCGCAGCAGCAGGTGAGCGAACTCTCGACCAACAACTTTGCGACCGCTGCGGCGGACGGCGACCCGAGCGCGGCCGACCCGGCCGTGACCCCCCCGCCCCCGTCGCAGTACAGCGGCGTCGTCGGGCTCGCGATGCAGGAGCTCGGGAAGCCGTACGCCTGGGGGACCGCAGGGCCGAGCACGTTCGACTGCTCGGGCCTCGTCATGTACGTGTTCGCGAAGATGGGCGTCTCGCTTCCCCACAATGCGGCCGCCCAGTACGGATACGGCACGCCCGTCCCCTACAACGATCTGCAGCCGGGTGACCTCGTCTTCTTCGAGGGTCTCGGGCATGTCGGGATCTACATCGGCGGCGGTCAGTTCATCCACGCGCCGCACACGGGCGACGTCGTCAAGATCTCGAGTCTGAGCGACCACGGCGGCTACGTCGGCGCCCGCCGGATCTGATCCGTCCTTCGCCACGGCCCGAGCGGCTGCAGGCGATCAGCGGTAGAGCGACTCGACCGCGCTCGCGAAGTTCTGCACGATCACGCGCCGCTTCAGCTTCAGCGTCGGGGTCACCTCGTTCTCGTCCATGCTGAAGTCGCGCGGGAGGATCACGAAGCGCTTGATCTGCTCCGGGCGGGAGAGGTCGCGGTTGACGCCGTCGACCACCTGCTGCACGAGCGCTACGACCTGCGCGTCGGCGGCGAGCGCGTCGACCCCGCCGACGATGCCACGCTCGGCGGCCCAGCGTGAGATCTCCGCCTCATCGAGCGTGATCAGAGCAGCCGGGTAGGGCCGGCGATCGCCGACGACGATCGCCTGGGAGACGTACCTCGACGCCTTGAGGGCGTTCTCCAGGTTCTGTGGTGCGATGTTCTTTCCGCCCGCGGTGACGAGGATGTCCTTCTTGCGATCGGTGATCGTGACGAAGCCGTCCTCGTCGATCTCGGCGACATCGCCG
This sequence comes from uncultured Gaiellales bacterium, assembly GCA_964581085.1. Taxonomy (GTDB): domain Bacteria; phylum Actinomycetota; class Thermoleophilia; order Gaiellales; family Gaiellaceae; genus Gaiella. Next base: position 25,251 of record CAZOMP010000009.1, read on the forward strand.
GTGTGGAGCCACCCGTCGCCGTCGAGGACGGCCGACGTCGCCTCCGGGTCCTTCAGATACCCGGCGAACACGGTCTCGCTGCGGATCAGGAGCTCGCCGTCCTCCGCGGTGCGCAGCTCGAAACCGGGCAACGCGCGCCCGACCGTTCCGAAGCGCCAGGCAGCGGGCGTGTTCGTCGTCGCGGCCGTCGTGCACTCGCTGAGCCCGTAGCCCTCGTAGATGCGAATGCCGATGGAGTCGAAGAACTCGGCAACCTCCCTGCCGAGCGGCGCCCCGCCCGAGACGGGGGTCCGGAGCCGGCCGCCGAGGCGACCACGGATCTTCGTGAAGACGAGCCGGTCGGCGAGCCGACGGCGGAGACGAAGCCCAGCGGGCACCGGTGTGCCGGCCGCCTCGAGCCTGCCGGTTTCGCGGCCGACTCGTAGCGACCACTCGGCGAGGCGCCGCTTGACGCCTCGCTCCTCGTCGATCGCCGACACGACGGCGGTGTGCACCTTCTCGTAGACACGCGGGACGCTCGGGAGCACGGTCGGCCGCACCGTGAGCAGAGCGTCGGCCGTCTGCAACGGGTCGGCGAGGAATGCGATCGTGTACCCCACATAGGCACCGCTCAGATGCATCAGGCGCCCGAAGTTGTGCGCGAGCGGCAGGTAGAGGAGCATGAGGTCGTCGTCACGGACGTATCCGGGTAGATGATCGATGACCGCTGCCATCGCGTAGTAGTTGCGATGGGTGACGATGCAGCCCTTCGGCGGACCGGTGGTACCGGACGTGTACTGGAGCGTGAAGACGTCGTCCTCGTGGACGGCTGCGACCGCCTCGTCGAGCGCGTCCGGTCGGGCGTTCGCGAACGCAGATCCCTCGTCCTCGAGCGGCGCGAGATCGGCGAACGTGAGGACGTGACGGAGCCGGCGCAGATCGCCGCCACGCTCCACCAGCTGCGCTGCCTGCTCCGCGTTCTCGCAAAGCACGCCGACCGCTTCGCAGTGGCCGAGGATGTAGTCGACCTCGGCCGCGGCACTGTTCGGGTAGATGGGGGTCGCGACTGCTCCGACGAGCCCGAGTGCGAAGTCGAAGAGCGCCCAGTCGATCGACGTCCGCGCGAGAATCGCAAACGCATCGCCCTTGCGCACGCCGCGAGCGAGGAGTCCGTTCGCCAGGCGCTCGACGCGTACGGCCGCAGCCTCCCGTGAGACAGACTGCCAGCCGCCATCGTGCTGCACGAGATAGGCCGGCGTCGCCGTTTGTCGGGCCGCGGCGTCTTGCCAGAGACGGGCGATCGTGCGTTCGGCTGCCACGCTCAGACTGTACTCGGGCGGTGTGCAGGATCGTGGTCATGCAGGCAGAATGAGGCCGTTCGCATGCGAACCACCTGGAGCGGCTCACTCACGTTCGGCCTCGTCAGCATCCCTGTCGGGCTCGCGCCCGCGACAAAGCCTGCGGCGCGCCAGTCGGATGTCTCCTTTCGGCTCCTGCACCGCGACTGCCTGACGCCGATCAAGCAGAAGCGCTGGTGCCCGCTGCACGACCGCGAGCTCGCGCCCGACGAGATCGTGAAGGGATGGGAGGCGACGAAGGGGCAGTTCGTGATCGTGGAGGAGGGCGAGCTCGAGGCGCTCGAGGCACGCGACGATTCCCGCTCGATCGAGATCTCCCGCTTCGTGCCGGTCGACCAGGTCGATCCGATCTGGCGTGACCGCACGTACTTCCTCGTGCCGGGCACGACAGCCGCCCAGCGTCGGCCCTATCGACTCCTGCTCGATGCGATGCGCGGCTCCGGAACGGGGGCGCTCGGCCGCTTCATCCGCTCCGGGCGCGAGTCGATCTGCCTCGTCCGGGTGCGCGGCGACGCGCTCGTGCTCGAGACCCTCTTCCTGGCCGAAGACGTCTACTCCGACGAGGAGATCGTGGAGGCGGTCGCGTCGACCGAGGCGAAGAAGCCCGAGCTCGAGCTCGCGGCCCAGATCATCGACAGCCTGGAAGGCGCCTTCGAGCCGGAGGCGCTGACGAGCAGCTATCGGCGCGACCTGAAGGCGCTACTCGAAGCCAAGGTCGAAGGCATGGAACTGCCGGCGCCGGCTGCGGTGAAGGAGCCGAAGGCACCGACGGCCGACCTGCTCGCGGCCCTCAAGGCGAGCGTCGAGGCCGCGAAGTCGGCCGGGAAGCCGACGCCGCCACGCAAGCCGCGCAGCGGCGCCAGGAAACAGTCGGCCGGCTCGCGCTCTCGATAGTCCTTCCTACGCCGGCTGGGCGACGGGTATACCGACGGCCTGCAGCTGCGCCTGGAAGAGGTGCTTGTCGATCTTCCCGTGATAGATCGGCACGCCTTCCTCGATGCAGAGCTTGATGATCGCGTCGCGATCCATGCCGAGCTCCTGCGAGAGCTCCTCAGGCGTCAGGTGGTTCGCCATGCGTCGCCTCCTTGTTCGAGCATCAAAAAGGCCCGCCGCTGCAAGCTGCACGGGCGGGCCGAAGTCGATCCTCGATTGTGACTGGCGGGGGTCAACGGGCCCGCCTCCCGAAACGATCCATGTCCGCCACAGGATACGCCTCCGACCAGACGATCCGCAATCCCCGTCGCGTCCGTGGCAGTCAGACCGGGTTCTCCACGTCCACGTACGACCATTCGAGCCCGAAGGTCTCGCCGAGGTGCGCAGCGAGCGCCTGGACGCCGAAGCGCTCCGTGGCGTGGTGGCCCGCTGCGACGAGATGGACGCCGAGCTCCAGTGCGGTCGCGAGGCTCGGCTCCTCGGGCTCGCCGGTGAGGAGCGCGTCGAAGCCCTCGTGTGCTGCCCGGATCAGGTCGTAGCCGGCGGCGCCGGTCGACACCGCCAGGCGCTCGATCCGCTCCGGGCCGTGGGCGAAGACGAGCGGCTCGCGGCCGACGGTGTCGCGGACGCGCTGCGTGAGCTCGTCGATTCCGATCCCGTCGAGTCGGGTTGCGAGGCCGACGTCGGCGAAGGGGCCCTCGGCGGTCGCGCCGATCCGCTGCGCGAGCTGAGCGGCATTGCCGAGCGTGGGGTGGGCGTCGAGGGCGAGGTGGTAGGCGAGGAGCGAGGCGTCGGCGCGGAAGAGCGCCTCGAGTCGGCCGCGCTGGCGCCGGTCGACGACGAGGGGCTCGTTGCGCCAGAAGATGCCGTGATGGACGAGCACCATCTCGGCGCCCTGCTGCTCCGCCTCCGCGAAGAGCGCCCGGGAGCTCGAGACGCCGCAGAGGAGCGACGACACCTCCTCGGCGCCGACGACCTGCAGCCCCGGTGTCCCGAACTCGGGCCAGCGCTCGACGTCGAGCAGCACATTCGCGTACGCCACGATCTCGTCCCGCCGCGCCATTGCCAAAACCCTACAAGCATCCCCAATCTCAAAAGAGGCGGTCGGCCGCGCTCTGGAAGGGAACTGCCGACCTCGAAAGGGGAGGGTTCCCTGGGGAGGCGCAGCCTCCCCAGCTTCAGGGGTTCTCGCGATGCGGGATCTCCGCTAGGAGATCCCGCATCTGCGGATATCGGGGTGCCCAGATTTGAACTGGGGACCTCTCCGACCCGAACGGAGCGCGCTACCAGGCTGCGCCACACCCCGAGCGCCGACAGGGTACCCGCTTCCCCGCCGTCGCGTGCCGCGCCTATGCTCGGATGATGCTGCGGGCGGTGCTCTTCGACGTCGACTTCACGCTCTTCCGGCCCGGGCCGGAGCTCGGGCCCGAGGCGTACCGGCGCGTGGGGGCCGAGCATGGACTGACGCTCGATCCGACACGCTACGACGAGGCCCGCCGCGCGGCGATCGCCGACCTCCAGGTGCATCCCGAGCTCGTCCACGACGAGGAGATCTGGATCGCGTTCACCGAGGAGATCGTCCGCGGGATGGGCGGCCACGACGGTGCCTCGCGTGCCTGCGCCGTGGACATGGTTCGGCGGTGGGAGGTGCACGATCACTTCCACCTGTACGACGACGCCGTGGCCGCGATGGCGCTGATGCGCGCCCATCGGCTCCGCATCGGGCTGATCTCGAACGGCCAGCGCGATCTGGAGGAGTTCGCCCGTCACCACCGGCTGGACGTCGACGTCGCGATCGGCTCCAAGAGCCACGGGCGCACGAAGCCGCACGCCTCCATCTTCCTGCGGGCGCTCGTGGCCCTCGAGGCCGAGCCGCACGAGGCTGTGATGGTCGGGGACAGCTACGACGACGACATCGAGGGCGCCCGTGCGCTCGGAATCCGCGCGATCTTGCTCGACCGTGACGACCTCCATCCTGCAGAGCCCGATCGGATCCGCAGCCTCGCAGCGCTACCCGCGGCGCTCGGTCTCGCCGGAGCCACAGCATGAGCAAGCCGACCGCTGGAGCGCGGGCCGGCCGCGACCGCCAGGCCGCCTCGGAGGAGAAGCGGCGGCTGATCGTCGCCGCTGCCGTCCGCGTCTTCGCCCGCGACGGCTACCACACCTCCCGGGTGGGCGACATCGCCGAGGAGGCCGGCGTTGCGCACGGGCTCCTCTACCACTACTTCGCGTCCAAGGAGGATCTGCTCGCCACGATCTTCCGCGAGAACTGGCGTGATCTGGTCGAGCGGTTCGAGGCCGTCGAGGAGTCCGACGAGCCGGCCGACGAGCAACTGCGTGGGATCGCGAAGATCCTCCTGCGCACCTGGCGCAACCATCCGGACCTCGTGAGGGTGATGGTGCGAGACGTGGCCCGCAGCTCGCATCTACAGCGGCAGGTAGACGAGATCGGGATGGGGCTCGCGGCGATCCAGCGGGTGATCGAGCGGGGGCAGCGCGACGGCAGCTTCCGCGCCGACCTCGATGCCCGGCTCGTGACATGGGTCTTCTACGGCGGCCTCGAGGAGATCCTGACCGGCTGGGTCCTGGGGCGGCTCCCCGACGGCGACGACGAGGTCGCCCGTGCCGAGCAGACGGTCGTCGAGGTCGTCTGCACCGGCATCGCGAGCGACCGTCCGGGCACGTGACGGAGGACTCGACGCGGGGCCCGACCGGAACCGGCGTCGCCTTCGGAGCTCCGGCGGGGACCGTGCCCGGTACAGGGGCAAGCGCACAGACGATCGTCAAGTTGGGCGTCGGCGCGCTCGGCCTCGCCTGGTCGCTGACGACGACGGCCGCCTATCTGCCGCCTCTCCTCGACGATTACACGGACTCGACGACGCTCATCGCCGCGGTGCTCGCCGCCGAAGGGATCTTCGCCCTCACGCTCCCGCTCGTGATCGGGCCCTGGAGCGACGGCTTCCACACGCCGCTCGGACGGCGGCGTCCGTTCATGGCAGCGGCGATCGGCCCGATCGGCTTCTGCCTCGCGCTGATGGCGTTCATGCCGAGCCTGTGGACGACGGCGCTCCTCCTCTTCGCGTTCTTCTTCGCCTACTACGTCTACGAGCCGCCCTACCGGGGGCTCTACCCCGACCTTCTCCCGGACGCGGTCTACGGTCGCGCCCAGAGCGTGCAACACCTCTTCCGCGGGATCGCGCTCGGCTGCGCCCTGATCGGTGGCGGCGTCCTCTTCCACCTCTGGCAGCCGGCGCCGTTTCTCGCTGCCGCCGGAGTCGTCACCGCCGCCTGCCTCGTCCCCGTCCTCTTCCTGCGCGAGGACGGCGGGCACGGCCGCGTCTTCGAGGGTGTCGGCACCTACGTCGGACATTCGTGGCAGGTGCTCCGGCAGAACCCCGACGTAGGCCGCTTCCTGCTCGCGAACGCGGCCTGGGAGGGAACCTTCGCCGGCGCCCGGACGTTCGTCGTCCTCTACGTCACCGAGGGGCTCGACCAGCCGTTGTGGACCTCGACGCTGGTGCTCGCGGCGGTTGCCGGGGGCTACGTGGTGGCGGCGCTCGTCGCCGGTGCGGTCGGCGACCGGATCGGGCTCGCCCGGGTGATCACCTGGTGTGCCGTCGTCTACGGGGTCGGCCTCTTGGCAGGAGGGATTCCGACGAACTGGCATACCTGGTTCCTCGTCCCGATCTTCGTCGTCGCCGTCTTCGGCGGTTCGGTGATGACACTCGCCTGGGGCCTCCTCTTCAAGTTGATGCCGGAAGGAGACCGTGGCGCCATCTCCGGGCTCGCGACGACGACGAAGGGAATCGGGCTCGTCTTCGGGATGCTGCTTGCGGGAGCGTTGATCGACGTGGCGCGGCCGCATCTCCCGGCGACCGACGGCTATCAGGTGCTCTGGCCGATCCTCGCGGTCCCGATCCTCCTCTCGGTACCGCTCGCCTTCTCGCTGATCCGGCCCGAGGAGCGAAGCGCCGGCCTCGAGGTCGACGCCTGACGTCAGGCAGCCAAAGCCGCACGGAGCCGTTCGAGCGCACGGTCACGGTGCGCATCCTGCAGGGCGACGGCCTCGCCCGCGTTCCGTGCCGCCACTGCGGCGACGATCGCCCGGTGGGCGCTGTCGGCCGCCTCGGCCTCCCCGGGAAGCCCGTAGTAGAGCGACCGATAGGCCTCCGTCGAGTCCCACAGGACGGCGAGCAGCCGCATCGCAGGCCTGCTCCCGGCAAGGCCGTGGAGCCGGTCGTGGAAGCGTCGGTTGGCGGCGAGCTGCGCAGCGACGTCACCGGCCGCGGCGGCCGCCGAGCAGGCGTCCGCCTCGAGCTCGAGCGCCTCGAGGTCGGCCCGGGTCGTGGACGGAACACCACGCGTGAGCGCGTCGGTCTCGAGCAGCCGCCGCAGCCGGTAGACCTCTTCGAGCTCGGCGAGGTCGAGCTCCGTCACCGCGTACCCTCGCCGTGGCCGGTAGGTGACGAGCCCCTCCCCTGCGAGGGCACGGAGTGCTTCGCGGACGGGGATCATGCTCACCCCCGAGCGCTCAGCCCACAGCTCCTGGCTGATCCGCTGTCCGGGCCGCAGCTCGCCGTCGAGGATTGCCGTCCGCAGGGTCGCCGCGGCGCGGTCCTGGGCGGTCGGCGAGGACAGGGCTGCGACGCTCATCTCAGCGGAACGCCGGCGTTCCCGTGAGCGCCCCGCCGACGACGAGCGTGTGTACCTCATGGGTCCCCTCGTAGGTGAGCACGGACTCGAGGTTGTTCATGTGTCGGATGACCGGATACTCGAGCGTGATCCCGTTGCCGCCGAGGATCGTGCGGGCGCTGCGGCAGACCTCGATCGCGCCACGGACGTTGCCCATCTTGCCGAGGCTGACGTGCTCGGGACGCAGGGTCCCGCCGTCCTTCATCCGGCCGATGTGAAGGGCGACGAGCGAGGCACGATTGATCTCGAGCGCCATCTCGGCGAGCTTCTGCTGCGTCAACTGGTAGGCCGAGAGCGGCTTCTCGAACACGATCCGCGACTGCGAGTAGGCGAGCGCCTCCTCGAAGCAGGCCCGCGCCGCGCCGACGGCGCCGAAGACGATCCCGAAACGGGCCTCGTTCAGGCACGAGAGCGGTCCGCGCAGCGAGTTCGCGCCCGGGAGGACGTTCTCCTCCGGCACCCGCACCTCGTCGAGCACGAGCTCGGACGTGACCGAGGCGCGGAGCGAGAGCTTCCGGTGGATCTCCGGCGCCGAGAAGCCCTTCATCCCCCGCTCGACGATGAACCCTTTGATCTCGCCTCCGTCCGTTCGCGCCCAGACGACGGCGAGGTCCGAGATGGTGCCGTTCGTGATCCACATCTTGTTGCCGCTCACGATCCAGTCGGAGCCGTCGCGGCGAGCGTGTGTGCGCATCGTGCCGGGGTCGGATCCCGCATCCGGCTCCGTGAGGCCAAAGCAGCCGATCGCCTCGCCGCGGTGCATGGCGGGCAGCCAGCGCTCTTTCTGCTCCTCGGATCCCCAGCGCCAGATCGCGAACATCGCGAGCGAGCCCTGCACCGAGACCGCGCTCCGGATCCCCGAGTCACCCGCCTCGAGCTCCATGCAGGTGAGCCCGTAGGCTACGGCGCTTGCGCCTGGCAGGCCGTAGCCGTCGAGGTGCATCCCGAAGAGGCCGAGCTTGGCGAGTTCCGTGACCACCTCGCGCGGCAGCACGCCGCGCTCGAACCAGTCGCCGATCTCGGGCAGGACCTGCTCGCGGACGAACTGGCGAACGGTGTCGCGGATCGCCCTCTCCTCGTCGTCGAGGAGAGCGTCGAGGGCGAGGAAGTCGAGCGGGTCGAGTGCGGGCTGGGTGCCGGTCGTCACGGCCACGGGGTACCTCCGGGGGATGTTCGAGATCGGTATCGGAACAGATTCTATAAAAAACTCAGCGTCCCGTCGCGGCCTGTCCGGCCGGCAGCGCCCACACAAGCCCGGCGGCGAGCTGGCGCGCGTACTGGCCGCGTTCGCCGGCAACGAGGTAGATGCGGTGCGGGATCCCGAGCCGTCCCAGCTCGTGGGCAAACGCAACCGTCTCGCTCTCCTTGAACCAGTGGCTGTGGGAGGGCCCGCTGCCGACGAAGAAGCGGGTCCCGAGCGCCTTCAGCTGGGACGTCTTCTCGACGGCAAGGAGTGCCGGGTCGTTGGCGGCGAGCTCGCGCGAGGATGCATGCCTGAGTGGGCCGTCGTGGAGCGGATGGAAGTATCCGCTCCACGATTCGAGCGCGCCGAAGAGCGTCGGGGAGCGGAGGCCGATGTCGACGGCGCCGAAGCCGCCGGCCGAGAGCCCGGCAAGGATCCGGTCCCGCCGGGAGGGGGCCGTGGGCAGGTGCGTGTCGACCCAGGGCACCACGTCGTCGACGACGTAGCGCTCCCAGGGACCGGTCCACTCGCCGTTGTACTTCCCGGTCGGGCCCGCCGCGGGCAGGACGGCCACGAACGGACGGACGCGGCCGCTCGTGATCAGCGTGTCACCGACCGTCGCGAGCGCGAGCGAATCGGTGTACTCGGACGGGTCTCCTGGCATCCCGTGGAGGAGGTAGACGACTGGATAGCGCCTCGTCCTGTTGAAGCCCGGGGGGAGGTAGACGGCGCCGGCGCGAAGCGGCTTCGGTGCCGTCGAGGACGGGAACGTGCCGCGTAGGATCATGCCGCCGGCGGGACCCGAGGCGACCCGGGTGAAGCCGGGGAGGAGGCGATTCGCGTGCGCCGGGGCGGTGAGCGACAGCGTTCCGACGACTGCTGCGGCAACTGCGACGAGCGTGCGCATCAGCACCGACTCTACGGGGTGCCTGCTCCGTCCTCCGGCGCGGCAACATACCCGTAACCAGCGTCAACCCTCCGTTAACCCACGGCGACGTATGACTGCGGTCGTGACCACCGCGATCATCGAAGCGAGGCTCCGCAGAGGCGTTCCGGCCCTCGCAGCGATCGCCTCCGTGCTGTTCCTGGCCGTCGGCGCGCTCGGCGCCTATCGCTATCTCGACGGCTTCTGGCTCTACCGCGGCTTCGCGCCCCCGCGCGATCCCTCCTTCGTGCACCGCAGCGGGACGGTGCAGCGCTTCTACGTCGCGAGCGCCGCGATCGGCGGACGGAGCCAGCCCGTCGACGTCTACCTGCCGCCCGGCTATGCCGAGCATCCAGACGAGCGGTATCCGGTCTTCTATCTGCTCCATGGCATCCCGGGCCGACCGGGTGCGTTCCTGCAGACGGTCCGGATGGGTGTCGTCGAGGATGTCCTGCTCGCGCGGCATGTCGTCCGACCGATGATCCTCGTGATGCCGTTCGGCTCCACCGGCTCGTTCACCGACAAGGAGTGGGCGAACGGTGTCCGGCCCGACGAGGGCTGGGAGACGTTCGTCAACCGCGATCTCGTCGCGGCCGTCGACCATCGCTACCGGACGATCCGGTCCGGCGACGGCCGTGCGATCGGCGGGCTCTCGGAGGGCGGCTACGGCGCGCTCAACATCGGGCTCCACCATCCAGGCCGCTATCGCGTGATCGAGAGCTGGTCGGGGTACGAGCATGCAGACGACATCAGCTCGATCTTCGGCCACGACAGTGCGTTGCTGCGTCACAACAGCCCTGCCGACACGGTCGCGGCAGCTGCCGCGCGACTCCGCGCAACGCACTCCTACATCTGGTTCTACACGGGCAGCACCGACACGATGCGACGGCAGAACATCGCCTTCGCGAAGACGCTCGGCTCGCTTCGCATCGCGCATCGGTTCACTCTCATCCGTGGCGGCCACGACTGGGCGCTGTGGCGGGAACGAGCAGCCGACGCGCTTCTCGCGGCCTCTCGTGGGCTCGGAGGGGAACATGCGTAGGCTCGGGATCGCCGCCCCGGCACTCCTGCTCCCCGCGGCCCTCGCGGCGACGCTCGCCGTGACGGGCTGGCTCTACCTCGTCGGCTCGAGCGCAGCCCTGCCGGGACCGCGTATCGGCGACGCGCTGCCGCTCGACGAGCTCTCGCACCACGCCGCCGTGCCGCTCCTGCTCTTCCTCGCTGGGTGGGCCGTTGCCGGCGCCCTGCTCGGTCTGCTCGGGCGCGCCGTTCGCATCGACCGCCTCACGGCAGGGCTCGTGCTGGCGCTCCTCGTCGGCATCCTGCTCGACGCTACGAGTGCGGTCTCGATCGCCGTCACGCGCCAGATCTCCTTCCAGCTCGCGTTCGACCACGCCGCCGTACTCCCGGCCGTGTACGTCGCTGCGGCGCTGGCGGGGCTCGGCGGCGCCGTCTTCGGCCGGACCCGCACGGCAGGCCGGAGGGCGGCCACCGTGCTTGGCGCAGCGGTGGCGGTCGCCGGAGCGCTCGATGTCGTACGGGCGCTCCTCCCCGGCTCGCACGAGATCATCGGCGGTCTCGCGCCGGACGCAGTGACGTCCATCGCGGCTGCGTTCGGCGTTCCCGTGGGCGTCGCGCTGCTCCTCAGCGCGCGCGGTCTCGCCCGCGGCCGTCGTGCAGCATGGGTGGCAGCGGTCGCCCTGCTCGCAGTCTCCGTCGGGCTCCACGTCCTCCACGGCTTCAACGACGGCGGCATCTTCGCGACCGTCGTACTCGTCTCCCTCGTCGCCCTGCGTGGCGACTTCCGCGGCGGTTCGGAGCCCGCCGCACAGCGTCGCGCCTGGGTCAGGCTCGCGGTGACGCTGGCGGTCGTGCCGCTGTTCGGGCTCGTCGCAATCTGGGCCAACCGGACCGCGGCCGATCGCCCCTTCAGCCTCGGCTTCGCGATGCACGAGACGCTGACTGCGTCGCTCGGGACCGGCTCGGGCCACCTCGACGGTCCCTTCGGCAACTGGTTCCCGATCACCGTCCTCGTCCTCGCCGCCCTCGGGATCGCGTGGACGCTGGCCGCCGTCGTGGCGCCATGGCGGCATCACGTCGAGCAGGCCCGCAGTGAACGTGACCTCGCGCGGGCGCTCGTCGCGACATGGGGCTCCGACACCCTCTCGCCCTTCGCGCTGCGAGTGGACAAGTCGTACTTCTTCGCCGAAGACCAGGCGGCGTTCCTCGCCTACCGGGTCGTCGGCGGCGTCTCGATCGTGTCCGGCGACCCGATCGGCGAGCCGGACGCGATCGAGCCGTTGCTGGCGGCCTTCCTCGCCTTCGCCCACCGCCGCGGCTGGCGCGTGGCCGTGCTCGGCGCCTCCGAGGGCGCACTCTCCGTCTACCGCGGGCTCGGGCTGCGCGCCGTCTACCACGGCGACGAGGCCATACTCGACGTGACGGGCTTCTCCCTCGAAGGACGGGCGATCCGCAAGGTCAGGCAGTCCGTGCAACGCCTCGCGCGCGAGGGCTACTCATCTCTGATCCTGCGGCCGTCCGAGATCCCGGCAGAGCTTCGCAACGAACTCGAGGCGGTTGCTGCAGAGTGGCGCGACGGTGAGCCGCAGAAGGGATTCGTGATGGCGCTCGACTCCCTCTTCGGGCGCGAGGGCGACCACGACCTCTTCGTGATCGGGCTCGGGCCGGACGGCGAGGCGAAGGGCTTCATCCATTACGCGACATGCCCGGCGGGCGGTGCGCTGTCACTCTCGTCGATGCCGCGGCTGCGGTCGACGCCAAACGGGTTCAACGAGTGGCTCGTCTGCGAGACCGTTGGCTGGGCACGCGAGCACGACTTCGATCGGATCTCGCTCAACTTCGCGCCGTTCGCAGCCCTCTTCGCGGCGGACGCCGAGCTCGAGCCGCTGCAGCGGATGGAGCGGCGGGCGCTCGGCACCCTCAAGAGCCAGTTCCAGCTCGACAACCTGCTCCATTTCAACGAGAAGTTCGGTCCCGGCTGGCGCCGCCGCTACGTCGTCGTGGAGCGCCGGCGCGATCTTCCGCGCGTCGGTGTCGCCGCGCTCGCGGCCGAGTCGTATCTGCCGTTCTCGAGCCGACTCGCACCGCGCCGGCCACTACCGTAGGCACCGTGCTCGTCCTCGGCCTCCTCCTCGCGCTCGGTTCGTCCGCAGCCATCAACTGGGGCTACCTGGCGCAGCACGACGCCGCAGGCACGCTGCCGCCGCTGACGCTGCGACACCCGATCCGGTCGCTCGTAGCGTTGTTCACGAACCTGCGCTGGTTCGTGGGCTTCGTGGCGGGGATCGGCGGCTGGGTGCTCTACGTCGCCGCGCTCGCCCTCGCACCGCTCTCGCTCGTCCAGGCCGCCGCGGCGGGAGGGATCGGGCTGCTCGCGCTGCTCGTCGACCGCCGGCCCGGAGGGCGTGTGCAGTCGCGGGAGTGGCGGGCCGTCTGGGTCTCGATCGGCGGGCTGCTGCTGCTTGCGCTCTCGCTCGTCGGCGGCAGCACGGCCGGGCACCTGCCCGCCGTGGCCGCACTCGCCGGCTGGATCGTCGTCTCGCTCGTCGTCGCCGGGCTGGCGGCCGGGCCGGGAGCGTCGTTGCTCGCTGGCGGGGCCGGCCTCGGAGTTGCCGCCGGCACGCTCTACGCGGCAGGTGATGTCGGCACGAAGGCGGCGGTGCACGGCCACGGCTTCCTCCTGCTGATCCCCGTGGTGCTCGCCTGCCACGGGCTCGCGTTCGTCGCGCTCCAGCTCGGTTTCCAGCGAGGCGGTGCCCTCGCGACCGCAGGTGTGGCAACGCTCCTCACGAACGCGCTGCCGATCGGGGCCGGCATCGTCCTCTTCCACGAAGCGTTGCCAGGAGGGATCTACGGGGTCGTGCGCGTGGCCGCCTTCGCGGCCGTCGTCATCGGGGCGGCGCTGCTTGCCCGTCCTGACGAGCAGCCGTCTGCTCAGGCAGCCGAAGCGGTGAACCGGCCACCCGAGCTCGTCACCGCGAGCGAGATCGCGAAACAGTCGCTCATCGGTCCGTCGGTGAGCGTGTCGGCCACCGGGCCGGACGCGACGACCTGACCATCACGAAGCAGGAGCGCGTGCGTCGTCGAGGCAGGGAGCTCCTCGAGGTGATGGGTCGTGACGACGAGCGCCAGCCCCGGCTGCAACTGCGCGACACGGTCGAGGGACGAGAGAAGCAGCTCCCGTCCGGGCAGGTCGAGCCCCGCCCCCGGCTCGTCCAGCAGGAGTAGGCGCGGCCGCGAGACGAGCGCACGTGCGATCAGCGCCCGCTTCCGCTCGCCCTGCGAGCAGTCTCCGAAGCGCCGCTCCCCGAGCGCGGCGAGCCCGAAGGTGCCGAGCAGCTCGTCGGCGCGGTCGAGGTCGAGACCCGAGAGGCGCTCCTCGAAGTAGCCGATCGTCGCCGTGGCGCCGGTGCGGATCACCTCGCGGACCGTGAGCAGCGGCGCGAAGCGGTGACCGATTCGCGCGTCGACGAACCCGATCGACTCCCGCAGCCGCGGCACGTCCGTCCTTCCCATGGTCTCGCCGAGAATCTCGACCGAGCCGCTGCTCGCGAACTCGACCGCCGCGGTCAGCGTCAGGAGCGTGGTCTTGCCGGCGCCGTTCGGTCCGAGCAGCGCCCACCGTTCGCCGGGAGCGACGACCCAGTCGATCCCGGCCAGGATCGGCTTGCGCGTGCCGCTCGCGCGATGCCAGCGCCAGACGCACACGTCGACCAGGCGGAGCGCGGCTTGACTCGCTGCCGCCCCTCCCGGTACACTGATTGACTGATCAGTCAATCAACCATCTCCACCGGAGCGAGGCATATGGCAACGGTCGATGCAGGTGTCGCAGGCGGCGTTTCGTTCGCCCTCACGAGTGAGCAGAGCGAGCTGCGCGCGCTCGCACGCGAGTTCGCGGAGAAGGAGATCCGCCCGCACGCGGCGGAGCTGGACGAGATCCAGGGCCATCCTGCGGACATCATCGCCAAGGCGCACGAGCTCGGCCTGATGAACCTGCATCTGCCCGAGTCGCTCGGCGGCCCCGAGCTGCCGTGCTTCGAGGGGATGCTCGTCGGTGAGGAGCTCAACTTCGGCTGCTCCGGCATCGGTACCTCGATCTGCGCCAACGGCCTCGCAGCCGGCCCGATCCTCGTCGCCGGCAGTGAGGAGCAGAAGCGGCAGTGGCTCGGCCCGCTCGTCGAGGCTCCCGTGCTCGGCTGCTTCGGCCTCACCGAGCCGGGTGCCGGCTCGGACGTCTCGGGGATCCAGACGACCGCCGTCCGCCGCGGCGAGGAGTACGTGATCAACGGCTCGAAGATGTTCATCACGAACGCCGGCCATGCCGCCTGGATGGTCTGCTTTGCTGCGACCGAGCCGGGCCAGGGCCACCGTGGGCTCTCGGCGATCGTCGTACCGATGGAGACCCCGGGCGTCGTGATCGAGAAACACCTCGACAAGATGGGCCAGCGGGCGACCGACACCTCCGCCGTCGCCTTCCAGGACGTCGTCGTCCCGGTCGGAAACAGGCTCGGCGCCGAGGGCGACGGTTTCAAGATCGCGATGCAGACCCTCGACTTCACCCGGCCCGGCACGGCCGTCGGCGCGGTCGGCGTCGCCCAGGCCGCATTCGAGCTCTCGGTCGAGTACACGAAGGAGCGCTCCCAGTTCGGGCTGCCGATCGCCATGAACCAGGGGGTCAGCTTCCTCGTCGCAGACATGGCGACCGAGATCGAGGCGGCCCGACTCCTCTGCTGGCAGGCGGCCTGGATGATCGACCAGGGCTACGGTCGCAAGGCGACACGGTACTCGTCCTTCGCGAAGCGCTTCTCCGCCGACACGGCCATGAAGGTCACGACCGATGCGGTTCAGGTCTTCGGCGGCTACGGCTACATGAAGGAGTACCCGGTCGAGAAGCTGATGCGCGACGCGAAGCTGTTCCAGATCTACGAGGGGACATCGCAGATCCAGCGGCTCGTGATCGCGAAGGAGATCTACCTCGGCAGCTGAGCCTCGTCGCGCCCGCTCCCGTCTGCACGTCTCCAGGGTGAAAGTCCGGACCTTCGGCCAGGGGCCGGCGGCCGTCGGGCCGCAGCCGCTCCGGTAGAGTCGGGGATTCGTGCGCGCCGAGACGACGATCTACCGCCCGCGCGCTCGCCATTCGCCCCGGCGGATCGCGCTGCGCCGCGCCGTCTTCCTGACGGCTGTCGTCGTCGTGCTCGCAACCGTGGTCGGGCTCGTGTTCGCCGGCTCGCCGACGACGCTCGCGGCGGGGACGACCGTGGCCGGCGTCGACGTCGGCGGTCTCTCGCAGGCCGCGGCCGTGAGCATGCTCGAGCAGCGCTCCACGGCCGTCGCGAACACACCCGTCATCTTCACCGCGGGCGGCCGGTCGTTCGCCCTCACCGCCACCCAGCTGGACGTGTCGGCCGACTGGCGCCGCGCCGTTGCGACTGCGGCCGCACAGACCGACGGTGCCGGTCCCGTCCGCGGGTTCGAACGGCTCCGCGCCCGAATCTTCGGGGTGGACGTGAGCCCCCGGATCGACGCCTATGGCGCGGGGCTGCGCTACAAGCTGGGCCAGATCGCCGCCGCCGTCGATCGCGGAGCGGTGAATGCCAGGCTCGTGCGCCGCGGGCTCTCCGTGCAGGCGGTAGAGGGCCACACCGGACGCGGACTCGACCGAGCCGCCGCAACCGCAGTTGTCCTCTCCGCGCTGTCGAGCTTCGAGCGCGGCGCGCCCGTCGCACTCCCCGTCAAGGAGGTGCAGCCGGCCGTCGCAGCCGCCGATCTGGTCGACGCACAGCAGCAAGCGGAGACCGCGATGTCGGCTCCCGTACGGCTCGTGTACGGCGAGACGCACTGGCGCGTGCCTCGGTGGCGGATCGCGCCGCTGCTCCAACTCCCCAGAGGGGGTACGACGGACGTGACGATCGCCGGCCGTGCTGCGGAGCAGTACTTCAACCGTCTCTCGGCGGCCGTCTCGCGCGAGCCGCAGGACGCGCGGTTCCAGGTCACCGCCGCCGGCACGATCGCGATCCACCCCTCGGCGCAGGGCCTCGAGCTCGACGTCCCGGCGACCGCGAAGGCGATCGCAGCTGCAGCGTTCTCGGCCGACAGCCGGACGGCGAACCTCGTCGTCCGGGTGGCCCAGCCGGCCCGCACGACCTCCGCGGCAGAGGCGATGGGTATCACCGGTGTCGTCTCTTCGTACACGACGACCTACGGGGGCACGCCAGGACGGCTGGCAAACGTCGCGCTCGTCTCGAAGCTGATCGACGGCGCCCTGATCAAACCCGGCGCCACGTTCTCGTTCAACGGCACGACCGGCGAGCGTACGGCTGCGAAGGGCTTCCAGGAGGCACCGGTGATCATCAACGGCGAGCTCCAGAACGGGCTCGGGGGCGGCGTCTGCCAGGTCTCGACGACCGTGTTCAACGCCGCCTTCGACGCGGGCCTGCCGATCACGGCACGGACGAACCACGCGCTCTACATCGACCACTATCCGCTCGGGCGCGACGCGACCGTCAACTATCCCGACATCGACCTCCGCTTCGTGAACGACACCGGCCACTGGCTGCTCCTGCGGACGTTCGTGGGAACGGGATCACTCACCGTCAACCTCTACGGCACCCCCGTCCACCGGCGCGTGACGAGCACGACGGAGCCGCTCACCGTCACCGGTCCCATCCCGGTCGAGGCGACCGACGACCCGACCCTCGCCAAGGGCAAGCGCGTGACCGACGGATACGGGTCCCCGCCGCGCGAGACGAGCGTGCACCGCCTCGTCTACGACGCGAACGGGAAGCTGCTCCACGACGACACGTGGCGCTCGTACTACGTCGGTGAGCCGACGCTCGTCCGGGTCGGGACGAAGGCTCCAGCCAAGGAAAAACAGGCCAAGGGGAAGGCGGCGAAGGAGAAGCCGGCCGCCGGCGTCTCGGGTGCATCCGGCCCGACCGCCGTCGCTACGGCGCCGGGAGCGGCACCAGGGGCCACGGTCCCGGGCGGCGCCGGCGTCACGACCCCCGCTCAGCCCCGCTGATCGCCTCGACAAACCACGGCGGCACCCGCGTCGGCGTGAGCGTCGCCGCGTCGACCGTCGCGTGGCGCGTCTCTGCGGTCGCGATCAACTCGTCCTCCCGCTCGATCCGGTAGTCGAAGCGGAAACGCGCCCCGCGCACGTCGCTGCAGCGGACGCGCACCGTGAGCACGTCATCGAAGCGCGCAGCTGCGTGGTAGTCCACGCGAACGCCGATCGTCAGCGCCTCGACCCCCTGCGAGCGGATCGCGTTGTAGCCGCCGGCGTGGTCGGCCAGGTAGGCGACGCGGGCGACCTCGAGCCAGACCACATAGGAGGCGTGGTGGGCGATGCCCTGCGCGTCGGTCTCCGCGAAGCGAACGCGGATCTCGTACGCGTTGATGAACCCCTCCGGCACGCCGCAACCCTACGCGGCCGGGGTTTCCCGCGCGGCGCCACGGTGATATGACTGCAGCATGAGTGAGACGACGACAGCGGCCGACGGGTCGGTCGAGACAGAAGAGGCGAGCGTCGACGGCGGTCCCGACGAGATCGAGCGGCTCGCCGAGCGAGGCCAGCGTACCCTCGCCCGGCTCGTCGAGCTTCCCGGCGGGACGAGGGCGCTCGGCGCGGTCAACGACCTTCGCAACCGGGTCGACGAGCTCGGCAAGAAGGTACGCGGACTCGACGCGCTCGAGCAGCGGATCGCAGCGCTCGAGGTAGAAGTGGCAGGCCTCAAGGGCGCTCAGGCAGCGGACGAACCGGAGGGCTGAGCGCCCGCGGCCGGGGGCACGCGCAACCGCAAGGCGCCGGGTAGCACCTCGAACCGAGCCGGGGTCGTTCCCGGCTGCTCGCCGTCGAGCTCGACAGGGACCGGCTCGTCCGTCTCGACCGTGACGACGCTGCCCCGGAGCGCTTCGGCGCGCGGGTGGGGGAGATGCGTGCCCCGGTAGATCTTCGGCATCGTCAGCACGAGGTCGCGCTTGCTGACGTCGCCGATCGAGACGACGTCGAGGAGGCCGTCAGCCGCGTCGGCCTCCGGGCACATCTTCATGCCGCCGCCGAAGTAGCGGCCGTTCGCGACGACGACGTCGAACATCCGGCCGCTTCGCACCTCGCCGTCGACGGTGAGACGCGTCTCGACCGCAGACCAGCCGGCGAAAACGGCGAACGTCGCCATCAGATACGACGCTCTGGCGCCGAGAGCCTTCGTCGTGTCGTTCGCACGCTGTGCGATCGCGCCGCTCATGCCCGCACTGGCAACGTTGGCGAAGAGCGCCGTTGCCTCGTGCCCGTCCCAGGCCCGGTAGGTGACGCGGCCCAGGTCGAGCGTCCGGGTCTCACCGTCGAGCGCGACCCGGGCTGCGTCCTCGACCCGGTCCGGAATTCCGAAGCTCCGTACGAAGTCGCCGCCGGTGCCGCGGGGGAGGATTGCAAGCGTCGGCGGTTGCGGCAGTCCCGCGAGGCCGTTGGCCACCTCGTTGATCGAGCCGTCGCCGCCGACGACGACGAGCAGGCGGGCGCCGCCGAGGGCCGCCTCGCGGGCCAGCGTTCCGAGGTTCCCGCGCCGCTCGCTGATCAGGGCGTCGCCCTCGAGACCTGCGCCGGCAGCCTGGTGGGCGATCTCGGGCCAGCGGCGCCCCGTCGACCCGTTGGCTGCGGCCGGGTTGACGAGGAAGACCGCCCCGGTCACGAGACCATCAGGCGGTGACCGTGTGGAGCGCGAGCTCGGTCATCTCGTCGACCGCCCGGCGCATCTCGTCGTCGCTGATCCGGAGGAACTCGCCCTCGACGATCACGTCGCTGACGATCAGCATGCAGCCGGCCTGGAACCGGCGCAGCGCGCCGAGCGTGAAGAGCACCGCCGCCTCCATCTCGACCGCGAGGATGCCGCGCTCCGACCAGCGGCCGGCGATGCTCGGGTCCGGCTGGTAGAAGACGTCGCTCGAGACGATCGGGCCGACGCGCACCGGCTTGCCGAGGTGTCTCGCCTGGTGGACGGCCTCGTGGACGAGGCCGAAGTCCGCGGTCGGGGCGTGCGGTTCGCCGCCGACGTAGTGGGAAGACGTCGAATCCGCGCCGGTGGCCGAGATCGCGACGATGAGATCGCCCATCGTCAGGTCCGGCTGCAGGCCCCCGCAGGTCCCGACCCGCATGATCTTGCGGACGCCGAGCTGGACGAGCTCCTCGATCACGATCGCCGCCGACGGGCACCCCATCCCGCTCGACTGCACCGAAACCGGCTTCCCCTCGAACGTGCCGGTGAAGCCGAGCATCCCGCGTTCGCCGTTTCGCTGGACGACGTCCGAGAGGAATGTGTCGGCGATGTACTTGGCCCGCAGCGGGTCGCCGGGGAGGAGACAGGCTTCGGCGTAGTCGCCGGGGTTGGCACGCACGTGGATTGGCATGCGCGCAAGCCTACGCGAGCGTCCGGGACGGCGTCTCGTATCACCCCCGCATAGAGTTGGGCCGTGCTGCGCTCCCGCCTGATCGAGCCGAAGAGGGATCAGATCCTGCGTTTCTGCGAACGGGATCCGGTCGAGCGGGTCTATCTCGAGGACGTCGCCCGCCGTGCCCATGGAAGGTTCGCCGCGGTCGCCGACGGCGACGGTGAGCTCACCGGGCTTTGCCATCTGGGCAACAATCTCGTCCCATCCGGCAGCGGCTGCGGTGCTTTCGCGTCCCTGGCGGCCAAGTCGGGGGCGCGGATGATCATCGGCGAGGAACGGGCAGTCGGCGACCTCTGGGAGGCAGCACGGAGGAAGCTGCCGCGTCCCCGGCTGGACCGCCCGGGGCAGCCGGTGTATGCGATCTCCGACCCGCCCGAGCCCGGTGGCAGCGGCCTTCGGGCCGCCACGGCCGCCGATCTCGACCTCCTCCTTCCGTCCTGTGCAGCCGCCCACTTCGAGGAGCTCGGGATCGACCCGCTCCGACGCGATCCCGACGGCTTCCGGTGGCGTACCCGAACCCAGATCGACGAGCGCCGCTCCTGGCTGTGGGTCGAGGAGGGAGTGATCCGGTTCAAGGCGGAGGCATCGGCCTGGACGCCGAACGCGGTGCAGCTGCAGCAGGTCTGGACCGATCCGGCGGCACGGCGGCAGGGATTCGCCGCCCGCGGTCTCCGCGACCTGATCCGCTTGCTGCTGCAGTCGACGCCGACGGTCTGCCTGTTCGTGCGGACGGAGAACGCGCCCGCGATCCGGCTCTACGACTCCATCGGGATGAACAGGGTGCTCACGTACCGCTCCGTACTCCTGTGAGGACGCTCGTGCTCGTGCGCCACGCGCACGCCCTCTCGAACGCGGGCGACGTGGTGAACGCGAGCCCGCCGGGGGTGGGGCTGTCCGAGCGGGGGCTCGAGGAGGCGCAGGAGCTGAGCAGGGCGCTTGCCGGCGAGAAGATCGACCTCGGCGTCGCCTCACGGTTGCGGCGAGCGCAGGAGACGCTCGCCGCCGTGGTAGCCGGCCGTGACGTCCCACGCCAGGTGGAGCCGCTGCTCGACGAGATCGGCTTCGGCGCCTTCGAAGGCCGGCCGCTTCCCGAGTACCGTGCCTGGGCCTGGCAGCACGAGGCCGGTGACCCATGCCCCGGCGGTGGGGAGAGTCGCGTCGAGGCGGCACGACGCATCTCGTGCGCGCTCGATGCCCTCCTCGCCCGTCCCGTACCGGTGGTTCTCGCTGTCAGCCACGCGCTCGTCGTCCGCTACGTCCTCGACGCCTGCGATGGTGCAGGCCCCATGCGGCGCCTCGAGCCGGTTCCTCATGCGGTCCCGTTCCGACTGGAGCGGGCTTCGGTCGAGACGGCTGCTGCGACGCTCCGTGCCTGGGCGGCGAGCCCGCAGTTCCGTGATACCCCGATCGGTGGATGAGCTTCCGTGTCGCGCGGGCCGATGCTACCGTCGTCGTGATGGTCCGGCGTGCTCATCTGCTGCTGCTCGCGTTCGTTGCTCTCGTGGCCGTCGCGGCGGCCGGTTGCGGCGGCACCTCGGTCGCCGTACCCGAGCTGACGAGTTTCCAGACGGCGGCGACGAAGAGCTCCGCAGCGCAGTCCGCCCGCTTCGAGATGACCGTCGCGGTCTCGTTGCCGGGCACGGACAAATCACTCACCTTCTCGGCGAGCGGCGCCTTCGACAACGCGGCGAAGCGCTCCGAGGCCGAGGTCGACATGTCCGCACTCGCCGACATGTTCTCGTCTTTCGGCGCGGCCCTCGGCGCGAGCGGGAGCACTGACACCGGGAACACTTCCGACTGGAAGCTGCACGTGATCCAGGACGGCCAGACCGCCTACGTCCAGTTCCCACCGCTCACGCGGCAACTCCCGGCAGGGAAGACCTGGGTCATGGGCAACGCGACGGATCTCTCCGGCTCGAGCGGTGCCATGGGCCAGTTCGGCTCCGTCGCCGGTGCGAGCCCGAAGGACGCCTTCGGGATGCTGAAGGCGGTCTCCGGCTCGATCGAGGCGGTCGGCACCGACACGCTGCACGGCGTCGAGACGAGCCACTACCGTGCCACCCTCGATCTCGCGAAGGTCGAGCAGCTCCTACCGGCGGCAAGGCGCGACGCGCTCGGCAGTCTCGACCAGAGTGCGGCGCAGGCCGGACTGAGCGAGATTCCGTTCGACATCTGGATCGACGCCGACAATCAGGTCCGGAAGCTGACGATGGACATCGACGCGAAGCAGCCGGGCACGGACAAGTCGGTGAAGGCCTCGCTGTCACTCGAGGTCTACGACTACGGCACGCCCGTCGAGATCGAGCTGCCGCCGGCCGATCAGGTCGTCGACGCCTCGACGCTGAAGCAGTCCTGACCCATCCGGGCTCAGGTTCACCGGCGCGTACGTCACACTGATGCTGTGGCAGACCTTCGCGCGCGTGTGCAGGAGCTGATCGAGCGGCAGGAGCTGCTCGAGCCGGGGCAGCGGGTGACCTGCATGGTCTCCGGGGGAGCCGACTCGACGGCGCTGTGGCACGTGCTCGGTGTCCTCGGCTACGAGGTGGCCGCGGTGCACGTCCACCACGGCGTCCGAGGCGCCTTCGCCGACGCGGACGCCGAGTACTGCCGGAACAGGCTGGGTGCTGCCGTGGTTCATGTGCAGCCGGCCGAAACCGAGGCGCAGATGCGCGAGCTGCGCTACGCCGCGACGGCCGGATTCGGCCTCCGCGCGACGGGGCACACGGCCACCGATCAGGTGGAGACCGTTCTCTACCGGATCGTCTCGAGCGGCTCGACGCGCGGGATCCGGGTCCGCCGCGACGATGGCGTCGTGCGGCCGCTCCTGCGGGTCACGCGCGAACAGACAGAGGCGTACTGCGCCGAGCATCGGCTCGAAACGCGGGTCGACGAGACGAACGGCGCCACGACCCGGGGGCTGATCCGCGACGAGATCCTGCCGCTCCTCGCGCGGCTCCATCCCGGTGCCTGCGCAAACCTGCTCGCGCTCGGCGAGGAGCGACCCCGGCTACCCCGTGCACTCGAGGCGTCGCTCCTCGAGCTGCTGTCGTCGCGTGCAGGCTCGAAGGCAGTCGATCTCCGCGACGGCATCCGAGCGGTGCGCGAATACGGCACGCTGCGGCTCGAGGGATCGCTCGAGTGGGGACCGTGGACGATCGAGAGTGATCGGCCGGGGCTCGAGGTACGTGCCCGGCGGCCCGGCGACCGTCTGGCAGGGCGGCGGAAGAAGGTGCAGGATCTGTTCGTGGACGCCAGGGTGCCGAGGGTCGAACGGGACGGCTGGCCGCTCGTCGTCAGCGGCGACGAGGTCGTTGCGGTAGCCGGGATCGCGGTCGCACCCGGATGGGGGGACGCGGTACGCGTCAGGAGGACCGGATGACGGGGCTCCACCACGGCGTCGGCGAGATCCTGATCGACGAGACCGCCGTCCGGGAACGGGTCGTCGCACTCGGGGCGGAGATCTCGGCCGCCTACGAGGGGCGTGACCTCCTGCTCGTGGGCGTGCTCAAGGGCGCCGTCTTCTTCATGGCCGACCTGATGCGCGAGCTCTCGATCCCGTGCGAGATCGACTTCATGGCGATCTCGAGCTACGGCGCCGCAACCGACTCCTCGGGGGTCGTCCGCATCCTCAAGGACCTCGACACCAACATCGCCGGCCGGGACGTTCTCGTGGTGGAGGACATCATCGACTCCGGCCTGACACTCTCGTACCTGATGCGAAGCCTGCAGGCCCGTAAGCCGGCGTCGCTCGAGGTCTGTGCGCTGCTGACGAAGCCGGAACGGCGTGAGATCGAGGTTCCCGTGCGCTACGTCGGCTTCGAGATCCCGAACAAGTTCGTGATCGGCTACGGGCTCGACTTCGCCGAGCGCTACCGGAACCTCCCCTACGTCGGTGTGCTGCATCCCGACCTGATCCCGTAACCCGTTCCTCGCCCATTCCGACCCGATTGCGGGGTGTGTCGGGAATGCGGCGTTAGCGGGAAGAATCCCTCCCGCGGGCCGTCCCGCCCCAGACCACGCTGCTACCCTCCCCGTACTCGTGAATCGCTTCTTCCGCAGCGCGCTCTTCCCGCTCGTCGTCATCGTGCTGCTCGTCTATCTGGCGAGCCAGACGCTGATCCCGAAGCGGGACAGCTCGGCCAAGCTCACCTACTCCGAGCTGATCCAGCAGGCCGAGCAGGGGAATGTGAGCGAGGTCAAGTTCAACCCCAACCGCCAGTCGATCAGCGCCACGCTCGACTCGGGCCAGAAGGTCAAGGTCAACTACCCGACCTCCCAGTCGCAGTTCCAGTTCCAGCAGGTGCTCGAGAAGAACAACGTCAAGTTCGACTCGAAGGGCACGGGCACCTCGACGTGGGTTTCGCTCCTGACCGGGCTGCTGCCGATCCTGCTCCTCGTCGGGTTCTGGATCTTCCTGATGAACCAGATGCAGGGAGGCGGCTCGAAGGTGATGAGCTTCGGCAAGAGCCGGGCCAAGCGGATGTCCCCGGACTCGCCGAAGGTGACCTACAAGGACGTCGCCGGCGCAGACGAGGCAGTCGAGGAGCTACAGGAGATCAAGGAGTTCCTCGAGAACCCGAAGAAGTTCCAGGCGCTCGGCGCGCGGATCCCGAAGGGTGTCCTCCTCTATGGCCCCCCCGGTACCGGCAAGACGCTGCTCGCCCGGGCGACGGCCGGCGAGGCCGGTGTGCCGTTCTTCTCCATCTCCGGCTCCGACTTCGTCGAGATGTTCGTCGGCGTCGGCGCCTCCCGCGTACGCGACCTGTTCGAGCAGGCCAAGCAGGCGAGCCCGTGCATCATCTTCATCGACGAGATCGACGCCGTCGGCCGCCATCGTGGCGCCGGCATGGGCGGCGGCCACGACGAGCGCGAGCAGACGCTGAACCAGCTGCTCGTCGAGATGGACGGCTTCGAGCAGAAGGACAACGTGATCCTGATCGCGGCCACGAACCGACCCGACATCCTCGACCCGGCCCTCCTGCGGCCGGGCCGCTTCGACCGGCAGATCGTCGTCGACCGCCCCGATCGCAAGGGCCGCCGCGACATCCTCGAGGTGCACGCGAAAGGGAAGCCGCTCGGGAAGGAGCTCGACCTCGACGTACTCGCCGCGCAGACACCAGGCTTCACCGGCGCCGACCTCGCCAACGTGATCAACGAGTCGGCGCTCCTCGCCGCGCGCAAGGGTCTGAAGACGATCGGCCAGCTGGAGCTCGAGGAAGGGATCATGCGGGTGATCGCCGGCCCCGAGAAGAAGTCGCGCCTGTTCTCGGAGAAGGAGCGGAAGATCACGGCCTATCACGAGATGGGCCACGCCCTCGTCGGCTACTACCTCGAGGGCACCGACGAGGTGCACAAGATCTCGATCGTCAGTCGCGGCCAGGCGCTCGGCTACACGATCTCGCTGCCGAGCGAGGACAAGTACCTGACGACCAAGGGAACGCTGATGGACCAGATGGCGATGACGCTCGGCGGGCGCGCCGCAGAGGAGCTCGTCTTCCACGAGGTCACGACGGGCGCCGCCAACGATCTCGAGAAGGTCACCCACACGGCCAAGCAGATGATCATGCGCTTCGGTATGAGCGAGAAGCTCGGTCCACGTGTGCTCGGCCGCGATCACGACATGCCCTTCCTCGGCCGCGACATGGGCTCCTCGCCCGACTACTCCGAGGAGATCGCCCGTGAGATCGACGACGAGATCCGCCGCGTGATCGAGGAGGCGCACGACACTGCGACGCGCGTCCTGCGCGAGCACATGGACGAGCTGCACAACCTCTCGCTGCTCCTGATCGAGCACGAGACGATCGACAAGGATCAGTTCGAGCGGCTGCTCGCGGGTGAGGATGTCGCGACGGTGTTCCCGGAGGAGCCCGCTGTTGTGGCGCCGCCGGCCGAGACACCCGAGAAGAAGCCGGCGCTGCGGCCGACGCCGCGCACGATCCCCGGAGCCGCAATGCAGCCCCCGCCCGAGCCGAGCTCGTAGCTTCAGGGCCGGCCTAGCGTCGCGTCGCGTCGCGCGCTGCCAGTGTGAGCAGGCCGACTGCGGCGACTGCCGCGCCGACGCCCACGAGCTCGATCGCGATCCCGCTCGCGCGGAGGATGTCCGCGAGCGCCAGGACAGCGCCGTCGAGTACGAGCGTGCAGACGCCGAGCAACGCCACCCAGGCGACGCGCCCCGCCACGGCGCCGGCCTCGACGGTCACCGCCGTCCGAGAACCCATCGAGAGCTGGGCGAGCTCTCCCACCACGAGCAGCCCGGTCGCAATCAGAGCCGCCCGCGAGTCGAGCGGCGGCTTGTCGACTGCGAGGATCACGGCATAGCCCGTTCCGAGGAGGAGCAGCGCGAGACCGACTCCCTCGAAGCGTGCGAGCACGAGTCCCAGGACGAGCGCAAGGACGGCGACAACGCCTGTGGCCCTCGTCCCCCAGAGTGCATCCGGGCCCGCGAACGACGTCAGCCAGAGCGCGACGGCGGCCGCGACGGCCACCGAGGCGATCCCGAGGACTACGGACGGGCGAGTCGCGCGCGGCGGCGGAATGCCCTCACCCCCTCGACCCCGGCTTCGAGCGACGTCTCCTCCTGCCACCGCGCCACCGCGACGCCGGACCGTTCGAGGCGGGCTCGCAGGGCTGCGCGGCGCAGCAACCAGAGACGATAGGCGAGCGCGTCCATCCCGGGGCCGGGATCGACGAGTGACTCGGGCGACACCTCGACGACGACGAGGTCGTGGCCACGAGCACGGAGATCGAGCAGCGCCGCGATCGAGCGTTCGTCGAGGAGCGGCGTGACGGCGACGATGAGCGCCCGCGGCGGCAGGGTGCGTGCGGGGATGATGTTCACGTCCTTCCAGGCGTAGCTGAACTCGACTCCGGTCTCGAGCAGCGCGTCGATCAGCCGGTAGCGCTGGACGAGCCCACTGCCGGGTTCGAGCCAGCGCAGGATGCCGCCGAAGGTGACGAGTCCAACGCGATCGCGTCTGGCGAGATAGAGACCGGCCAGGGTCGCCGCGGCTCGGACGGCTCGCTCCAGCGTGCCGTCCTCATCACCGCGTGCACCGCGTGCTTCGGCGAAGCTGTCCAGGAAGAGGACGACGTCTGCGTTCCGCTCCGGGTGGCGCTCGTTGACGATCAGCGATCCCTTGCGTGCGCTCGCCCGCCAGTTGACGGAGCGAAGGCGGTCGCCGGGCGCGAAGGCGCGGGTATCGGCGAATTCGAGCCCATCGGCGCGCACGCGGGCGACGAGGTCACCCGTTGCGAGTTGGGTCTCGAGCGGCGCGACGAGCCGGCGCAGCAGCTCCGGGCGGGGGTAGACCCGAAGCACGTGGGGACGCACGACCCGCCCTTCCCAGAGCACCATCCCGATCCGTCCGCGAGCGCGGAGTCGTAGGTCGCCCAGCTCGACCGTGCCCCAGCGGTCGCAGCGCAGCCGGAGATCGACTGTTCGTTCCTCGATCGCCCGCAGCCGGATCCCGCACGGGTTGTCGCCCTCGCTGACGCTTAGCCCACGAGGCAACGCCAGGTTGAGCTCCAGCAGGTCGACCGGCTCCTCCGCTTCGAGCTCGAGCGTGGCACCGATCTCGTCACCTTCGACGGCACGGTCGGTCTCGAGCTGGACGAACGCGCGGATCTTCGGTCGCTGCTCGAAGAGCAGCCCCCACGCGACGACGAGCGCGAACGGCGCTGCGACCGCGACGAGCTCGGCCCGGCGAAGTGCGAGTGCCGCGAGCAGGCCGACGGCTGCGAGCGCGACGTAGGGGACGAGTCGCGGCGAGGCGAGCGGAGTCACTGCCTGGGGGCGACGTCCTGCGCGGCAGGCGTCGGCACGCTCTCGAGCGTTTCGCGGACGACGTCCTCGCCGCTGCGACGCTGAACCCAGAGCTCGGGTTTGAGCAGCAGTCGGTGCGCGAGCGCCGGGACCGCGACCGCCTTGACGTCGTCGGGCGTGACGAAGTCGCGCCCTGCGAGCGCGGCGCGACAGCGGGAGAGCTTGAGGAGCGCGAGGCTCCCGCGCGGGCTCGCCCCGACCGCGAGGCTCGTGCTTGCCCGGGTCGCCGCGACGATCTCCACCATGTAGCGGCCGACCGACGGCTCCACGTGGACACGCTCCACGGTGGCCTGCATCTCGAGGAGCGTGTCGCGATCGATCACCTGGCGCAGCGCGACGTGGTCCTCCTGCCGCTCGAGCCGCCGCTCCAGCATCTCCCATTCGGCCTCGGCGGCCGGGTAGCCGAAGCCCGTGCGCAGGAGGAAGCGGTCGAGCTGCGCCTCGGGGAGCGGGTAGGTGCCCTCGTACTCGATCGGATTCTGGGTCGCCAGCACGAGGAAGGGACGTTCGAGTGACCGGGTCGTGCCGTCGGTCGTCACCTGCCGTTCCTGCATCGCCTCGAGCAGTGCCGCCTGCGTCTTCGGCGGAGCGCGATTGATCTCGTCGGCGAGGAGCAGGTTGGTGAAGATGGGCCCGGCGCGGAACTCGAAGTCGGCGTCGCGTTGGTTCCAGATGGACGACCCGGTCACGTCCGCGGGCAGGAGGTCGGGGGTGAACTGGACACGGCTGAACGCAAGGCCGCTCGCCTCGGCAAACGAACGGGCGGCGAGGGTCTTGGCGAGCCCCGGAACATCCTCGAGCAGGACGTGCCCGTCGGCGAGCATGCCGAGCAGGACGAGCTCGAGCTGCGGCCGCTTCCCGACCACGGCCCGTTCGACCTCGTCGAGGAGGACGCCGCTGCGTGCCGCGAGCTCCTGGATCTCCATCAGATCGACTCGAGCGCCGTGACGACGCGGTCGAGACGGGTCGCGTCGATGCCGGGCCCGTAGCGCTCCCCCGGCGCCGGTCGGTCGGGACGGACGAGCTCCCACGCGTCCTCGCCGAGGACAGCCCGAGCGCGCGCAGGCTCGCCCGCAAGATCGATTCCGCGTCGCGCGGCGAGCAGTTCCGCCGCGAGCGACGTGATGCCCGGACGGAGCCGCGCGTGCAGGTCGAAGGCGGATGTCCCCGCCATCGACACTTCGCGCTCGAGCCGCTCGAGCGACTGGGGTCGCGCGGCGGCCGGGGAGAGGCGCCGCAAGCTCGCCTCGAACGGCGAGTTTCGCGACGGATACGCAGCCTGGACGGCGCCCAGGAACGCGACGAGGACGAGCGCGAGCACGACCAGGAGCCAGACGTGGATCTCGAGAACGGCCCGGTGGGGCGCGAGGGCGAGCGCGACGGCGAGGACGACGGTCGGGAGGAGCAGCAGCCCGGCCAGGCGCCGAGCCTGTCGGGTCATCCGGCGCGCTCCCGCAACTCGATCCGCGCCTCGAGCAGACGCTGCTCCTCGAGGAT
The DNA here is from genome assembly GCA_964581085.1 of uncultured Gaiellales bacterium. Taxonomy (GTDB): domain Bacteria; phylum Actinomycetota; class Thermoleophilia; order Gaiellales; family Gaiellaceae; genus Gaiella. The sequence goes on from CAZOMP010000009.1 coordinate 54,107, forward strand.
CTCGAGTGCGTGAAGCTCGTCTCGTACGGAGACGAGCGCGTCGATCGCCTCCTCCTTCATCTCCGGTGCCACATCGTGTCCCGAGAACTTCGCCCATGTGTAGAGGGCCGTCAAGCGGGTGGTGGCACGGCGACTGACTTCGAGATCCGTGAAGATCCGGGTGAGGTACTCGTCGGGCGCCTCGGACGGGTGGCGGGGGAGCCCGTGTGCGGCGAGCGCTCGCTCCATGCGTGCGTAGGCGGCGATCACGGCCGTGCGAGGATCGCGCTCGCCACGTAGGTCGTCGAGCGTCTCGCCGAGGACGTCGGCGAGCGTGGGGAGAAGATCCGGCTCGAGCCCGGGCAGCCGGCTGCGGCGGGCACGGTGCTGGAGATACCACGCCAGTGCTGCGAGCGCGATCAGGGCGACGACGACGAGCACGGGCCCGGTCGCGAAGTGGGGATCGTAGGCCGGCGGCCCCGTCGTTCCCTTGGGGCCCGTCTTCGTGATCCCGGCTCCTGCCACCCGATTCCGGAGCTGCTGCAGGAGGTTCTCGTCGACCGAGAGCCAGCGTACGAAGAGCGCCAGCAGGCCGAATCCGAGCGCCATGGCGACGATCGTCGGCCAGCGGGGGCGGCCCTTGCGGGCCAGGCTCGACTCCGCCACGACGTCCTTGCGGATCGCAAGCAGATAGATCCAGACGCCGACGCCGAACACCATCAGGACGAGGTAGAGACTCAGCGCCACGTCCACGAACCGGGCCGCAGGTCGCCGTGTGCCGCCGCCACCAGCCGGTACCGAGCCGGTCGACGCGACTGCCACGGCGACGAGCAGAAGCAGCAGGGCAGCGATGCCGAGGAGCGCCCGACGCTGATTGCCTCTCACCCCGCTAGGCTCCATCGCCTAGTGAGACGACCGCCGATCGAGGAGTGTTGGCCGCGACCCGCGGTGATGGGCGTCGTCAACGTCACACCGGACAGCTTCTCCGACGGAGGCGTCAACGTCGAGCCGGAAGTGGCGGCGGCTGCCGTCCGGGGCCTGCTCGAGGAGGGTGCCGTCGTCGTCGACGTCGGTGGCGAATCGACGCGGCCGGGCGCTCGTGCCGTGGACGCGGCGCAGGAGCTCGAGCGGGTCGAGCCCGTACTGGCGGCGCTCCAGGGGCTTCCGATCTCGATCGACACGTCGAAGGCAGTCGTCGCACGACGGGCGATCGAGCTGGGAGCGATGCTCGTCAACGACGTGACCGCGCTGCGCGGCGACCCCGACCTCGCGGGTGTCGTCGCCGACGGCGGCGCGTACCTGTGCCTGATGCACATGCTGGGAGACCCTCGCTCGATGCAGCTCGACCCGCGCTACGACGACGTCGTCGAGGAGGTGGCGACGTTTCTCGAGGAGCGGCTCGCCTTCGCGGTCGCGGCCGGGATTCCGGAGCAGCACGTCTGTCTCGACCCCGGTTTCTGCTTCGGCAAGACCCCGGACCAGAACCTCGAGCTCGTACGGCGCCTCGACCGACTCTGCGCGATCGGCCGGCCGGTCCTCGTGGGGCTCTCGCGTAAGAGCACCCTCGCCCGTGTCGGCGGCGACGCGGTTGGCAAGGTCGGGACCGTCTCCGCCTCGATGGGAGCTGCTGTGGCCGCGTTCGATCGCGGCGCCACCATCTTCCGCGCTCACGACGTCATCGAGCACGTGCAGGCGCTCGCCGCTGCCGCTGCTGTCGAGCGGGGGACCGTGCAATGACGATCGAGCTCTTCGGGATCGATCTGTTCGGCTACCACGGCGTGCTCGAGGAGGAACGGGCCAACGGCCAGCGGTTCCTCGTCGACGTGGAGCTCGATCTCGCCGACGAGCAGGCGGCGGAGAGCGACGAGATCGACGACGCGGTCGACTACCGCCGCGTCGTGGCGCTCGTCTCAGAGATCTCGGACGCGCGTGCGTACCGTCTGCTCGAGGCGTTCTCCGCGGCGCTCGCGGAGGCGCTGCTCGCGGAGCTCCCCGTTGCGGCCGTACGCGTCCGCGTACGCAAGCCCGACGTCGTGCTCCATCCACCCGTCGAGTATTCGGCCGTTCGCGTCGAGCGCCGCCGAACGTGAACAGCCGCGCCTACATCGGTCTGGGAGCCAATCTCGGCGATCGTGAGGGAACCCTCCGTCGTGCGCTCGAGCTGCTCGCGGAGCGACCAGGGGTCGAGGTGGTGGCCGTCTCGTCGTTCCGGGAGACGGATCCCGTCGGGTACCTCGACCAACCCCGGTTCCTCAACGGCGCGGCAGCGCTCGACACCTCTCTCGATCCACACGCACTGCTGGCGGTGCTGCTGGAGGTGGAGCGAGAGCTCGGTCGCACACGGGAGGGCCCACGCTTCGGCCCCCGAACGGTCGACCTCGACCTGCTCCTCGTCAACGGCGTCGTGCTCGACGAGCCGGAGCTGACGTTGCCGCACCCGCGCCTGCACGAGCGCGCCTTCGCACTCGAGCCGTTGCTCGACCTCGACCCCGACCTCCATCTGCCCGGGGAGGGCAGGGTGCGGGAGCTCCTGCGGCAACTAGAATCCGCACCATGAGCCATCTCGACGAGCTCGACGAGTTCGAGGCCAAGCTAGAGCTCGAGCTGAAGCGGGAATACACCGCGGTCTTCGGGCTGTTCCGCTACTGCATCCTGACGCAGGATGCGACCTACCTCTGCAACCGCCTCGAGCTCAAGGTCTCCCCGCAGCCGAGCTATCCGTTCTGCCATCTCCAGATGGAGGACGTCTGGGTCTGGGACAAGAACCGGCCCACGCGGATGATCCCGCGGGCTGAGGTGTACACGTCCGGCGACCTCACCGTCGAGGAGCTGCGCGGCGAGGGCGACGAGCCCAAGCTGACCGCCCAGGCTCTCGCGGACAAGATCGGCGAGTCGCTCCCGGACGACGGCGACGCGCTGCTCTAGCGCGGGCGCGCGCCTACAATCGCGCGATGCTCCTCGCGGTCGACGTCGGCAACACCCAGACCGTTCTCGGCCTCTACGACGGGGACGACTTGCGGGAGGACTGGCGTCTCGCCACCGACCGCACCCGCACGGGCGACGAGATGGGGGTGCTGCTCGGCGGCATGCTCGACTTCGACGGGATCGAGGGCATCTGCCTCTCGTCGACCGTACCGGCGCTCGTCCGCGAGTGGGAACGGCTGGCGGCGCGGTGGGCGGAGGTCCCGATCCTCGTCGTCGGGCCCGGCGTGCGGACCGGCATCCCCATTCGCTACGACGATCCCCGGGAGGTCGGGCCCGACCGGATCGTCAACTCGGTGGCCGCGAAGTACGCCTACGGGGCGCCCGTGATCGTGGTCGACTTCGGGACCTCGACGAACTTCGACGTCGTCTCGCCTGCTGGTGAGTACGTCGGCGGCGTCCTCGCTCCGGGGATCGAGACCTCGATGGAGGCGCTCTTCGCCCGCGCCGCCCGTCTTGTCAAGGTCGACTACGTGGAACCGCCGAGCGTGATCGGCAAGACGACGGTCGGCGGCCTCCAGTCGGGTGTCGTCTACGGCTTCGCGGGGCAGGTCGACGGGATCGTGGAGGCGATTCGCGGTGAGCTCGGGGTCGAGGCCCGCGTCGTCGCCACCGGCGGCCTCGCCGATCTCGTCGCACCGCACTCGCGGACGATCTCGGGGGTCGATCCTCACCTGACGCTCGACGGGCTGCGGCTCGTCTGGAGCCTGAACGCGTGATAGTGGCACCACACACGCTGGCGGTATTCGCCCTCTCGGCGCTGGCGCTGCTCGTCGTCCCGGGGCCGGCGGTGATCTACATCGTCACCCGCAGCATCCACCAGGGCAGGGCAGCAGGTCTGGCGTCGGTGCTCGGGATCCACGTCGGCACGCTCGTTCATCTCTCGTTCGCGACGCTCGGCCTCTCCGCGATTCTCGCGTCCTCCGCGACCGCGTTCCTCGTGGTCAAGCTGCTCGGGGCGGTCTATCTGGTCGTGATCGGGATTCGCACGCTGCTCGGCAAGGCCGACGAGGCGGCAACCGACCCGCAGCGTCCGCCTCGCCGTCGCCGGCACGACTTCGCGCAGGGCGTGCTCGTCAACGTCCTCAACCCGAAGACGGCCCTGTTCTTCCTCGCCTTCCTGCCGCAGTTCGTCCACCCCGATCGAGGGCAGCCGTCGCTGCAGATCCTCGTGCTCGGGCTCACGTTCATCCTGCTCGGGCTCGTCACCGACTCGATCTGGGCGCTCGCCGCCGGTTCGGCCGGCAAGACACTGCGGCGGAGTCGTCGCTTCGGCCTGACGCAACGGTACGTCTCGGGCTCGGTATTCGTCGGGCTCGGGGTCGTGACGGCCCTCACGGGCGGTCACCGCGTACGCGCCTGATCCGACTCGGCTCAGCTCGCCTCGAGCCACAGAGTCCGTCGTGCCGGCAGGATGACTGCGGCTGCGTCGCGGGTCCGTTTCGCGTCGTAGAGAGCCCGGTCCGCGCGCTCGAACGCCGCGACGGGAGACACCGAGCCGTCGAGGAGCGTGCCGCCGACCGAGACGGTGATCGGCAGTGCGGTGGTCGTGGTGGCGAACGGGAGCGCCCCGATCAGGGTGCGGATCCGTTCCGCGAACTGCTCGAGCTGGCGCCGTCCCTTGACGCCCGGTGCGAGCACCGCGATCTCCTCGCCGCCCCAGCGTGCCACCACGTCCGTCGGTCGCAGCCCCTCGACGAGGCGCTGCACCACCTCCACCAGGACCTGATCACCGACGCCATGGCCGAACCGGTCGTTGATCGACTTGAAGCGGTCGAGGTCGACGACGAACAGACCCGCAGGTACCGCCCCGCGGATCACCCGCGCGTGCTCGGCGGCCATCGCCTCCTCGAAGGCGCGCCGGTTCGGCGCGCCGGTCAGCTGGTCGCGGCGCGCGTTCGCCTGCTCGGCCAGGAGCGCCGCGGCCGTCCGGTCACGGCTGCGCTCGGCGAGCAGCATGATCGCGGTCACCGAGACCACCGTTGCCGCCGTCAGAGGCTCGCTGTCGACGGCCGCCGTCACGAGAACGGCGATCAACGGCGCCACGAGGACTGCCTCGGCGGCGTCGACGACGATTCCACGCGGCCAGCGGTCGACGAGACCCTGCGGGTCGCGCTCGAGGATCACGAAGAAGCGGCCGGCCGTGTTGACGAGGAAGGCGGCGCCGACGCCGGCTGCCGCCGCGACGAAGACGGAGCGACCGTCGCCGAGCAGCTCCATCCCGACGATGCCCGCCGCGAGACCCTGCAGGGCGCCGATGCCTCCCTCGGCGCAGCGTCTGCGCCACACTGCCTCGGGACGAAGCAGCTGCGTCGCGATTCCGGCCGCCACCCCAGGAGCGGCCCTCCCGCAACCGCCGCGAGGACGACGACCGGCAGCGACGCCGTGTACCAGGTACGGGGGCCGACCTGCACGACGACCCGTTCGGCTGCTGCTGCCGCAAGGCAGAGTACGACGGCCAGCAGGATTCCGATCCGAAGCGACGGCCCTGTCTGTTGCAGCCACAGCGTCGTCGCGACGGTCGCGACGAGGGGGATGCCGATCGCGACGCGGGTACCGCGCGAGGGATCGGCGACGGCGCCGGACGGCAGTCGGCGCCCGCCGCCGGGCCGGCGCTGCCGGCGAGCCGCAGCAGGATCGGTCACGTACCCTCATCGAAACCGCTGTCACGCGACGATCCATCCCCTGTTCAGGGGAACGAGCGCGCGTTCTGCGCTCCGGACTCAGCCGCCGCCGTAGGCGGAGATCGGCAGCGAGAGCGTCACCTCGTCGCCGGCGGGGAGCTCGGCCTCGAGCTGCTCGATCAGCGGCAGGGCCCCAGGCGCCGCCGCGAGCAACCGGCGTTCGACCTCTTCGGTCGAGCCGAGCACGACGAGCTCCTGCTTGAACGGCCGCGGGAACCGTCCTCGGCCGAGGTACCAGGCATAGAACTTCTTCAGGAAGCCCGAGGCGCGCCGCTCGCCGAGCTCCCTGACCGTCTCACGGACGAAGAGGACGAGCTCGGCGACGACCTCCTCGCGCGAGGGCTCGCTCTCGTCTCCGTCGACGATCTCGCGCAGCGCCCAGGGATTCCCCTGCGCGCCCCGGCCGACCATCACGGCGGCAGCGCCGGTCGTGGCGAGCACCGTCTGCGCGCGGGCACGGGAGCTGATGTCTCCCGAGGCGATCACGGGAACCTCGACGAGTGCCACGAGCTCGGCCGTCAGCGAGTGATCGGCCCTGCCGGTGTACATCTGCCGTGCCGAACGCGGATGCAGGGTCAGCACCGAGGCGCCGGCCTCGACGAGCCGCGGGCCCACGGTGAGGCAGTCGCGGGCGCCGTCGTGCAGCCCACGTCGCATCTTGACGGAGACGGGGATCTCGACCGCCTCCGCGATCGCCGCCACGATCCTGCAGGCGTGGTCAGGGTTGTCGAGGAGTGTCGCGCCCGCCCCGGTCTTCGTGACCTTCCTGACGGGGCAGCCGAAGTTGACGTCGACGATGTCGGCGCCGGCGGCGACCACCATCCGTGCTGCCTCCGCCATCGCGGCGGGGTTCGAGCCGAAGAGTTGAATCGCAAGCGGATGCTCGTCCGAGGCGACGCGGAGGTACCCGAGCGTCTTCTCGTTGCGGTGCTCGATCCCCGCGCAGGAGACCATCTCGGAGCAGACGAGGCCGGCGCCGAAGCGTCGCCCCTGGCGCCGAAACGCCTGCACGCTGACGCCCGCCATGGGCGCCAGGACGAGGCGCGTCGGCACCTCCACGTCACCGATGAACCAGCTCTCCCGCAGGTCGATCTGCACGAGGTCATGGTAGTCGGGTCCGGTTTGCACGCGGCCACCGCTTCCAGCTACCCTTCACGACCGTCTCACGCCCGCAAACCGGGCCGAAACCCCGCCGCAGCGCACCCTGGAGGCCGTTCGTGAAGGAAGTGCTCCTCACTCCCGAGGGCTACGAGAAGTTGACGCAGGAGCTCGATGTCCTGCGCACCGACCGGCGCCGCGAGATCGCGGACCGCATCCGCGTGGCACGCGAGTTCGGCGAGATCGCCGAGAACGCGGAGTACGACGATGCGAAGAACGAGCAGGCGATGCTCGAGCACAAGATCGCCCAGCTCGAGGAGCGGCTGCTCAACGCGCGCGTGATCGACACGACCGAGGTCGACACGAGCGTCGTCTCGGTGGGATCGGTCGTCCGGCTGCGGGACGTCGACGCCAAGCAGACGATCGAGTACCACATCGTCGGCTCCGCCGAGGCCAACCCGGCAGAGCATCGGCTCTCGAACGAGTCACCGGTCGGCCGTGCCATCCTCGGCCACAAGAAAGGCGAGACGGTCGAGGTGCAGACGCCGCGCGGCGGCACGATCAAGTTCAAGATCATGGAGATCAAGGCCGCCTAGTCAGGCCGGGTGATGCTGTCCGCCCGGGCCCGGACGCAAGAGAGAGTCCACACGGGATGCCCAGTACCCCTGTAGCGGCCAAGCGCTTCCCCGACCGGGACGCGATCGCAGCCGTCCGTGAGCTCTGCGAGCCGCTCGAGAACGGCGCCTCCGGTGAGACGACGGTGCGCGTTGCCGGTCGTGCGATGGCTCGACGTGACATGGGCAAGCTCGTCTTCCTCGACGTCGTCGACCGCAGCGGGCGGATCCAGGTGATCTGCGACGCCGCCCGGACGGGTGAGATCGACGTCCTGCTCGGCGACGTCGTCGGTGTCAGCGGGCACCCCGGTCGCGCCCGCCGGGGAGAGCCGTCCGTGCTTGCGACGGCAGTCGAGCTGCTCGCGCGCAACACACAGCCGCTGCCGGACACCTTCCACGGTCTCACAGACGTCGAGCTCCGCTATCGCAAGCGCTATCTCGACCTGCTCGTGAACGAGGAGACGCGTGCCGACTTCGTCCTCCGAGCCCGCGTCGTCTCGGCGGTCCGCGCGTATCTCGACGGCGAGGGGTTCGTCGAGGTCGAGACGCCGGTGCTGCAGCCGCGCTACGGCGGTGCGTTCGCACGGCCGTTCGTGACCCATCACAACGAGCTGGAGCGCGACTTCTTCCTGCGGATCGCGACGGAGCTGTATCTGAAGCGGCTCATCGTCGGCGGTCTCGAGCGCGTGTACGAGCTCGGCAAGGACTTTCGCAACGAGGGTGTCTCGTTCAAGCACAACCCCGAGTTCACGATGCTCGAGTGGTACGAGGCCTACGCCGACTATCGCGACACGATGGCCCGGATCGAGGAGCTCGTCGCGACGGTCGCGATGGAGGTGCTCGGGCACACGACGGTCTCGTTCCGCGGTCGCGAGGTCGAGTTGAAGGCGCCGTGGGACCGCGTGCGCTTCACCGACGCGCTGGCACAGCATGGCCTCTGGACGCGCGACGCGGCAGACCTGCGCGCCCGCCTCACGCAGCGGGAGGTCGACACGGAGGCGGACCGGGACTGGGCTCAGCTCGTCGACCATGCGTTCAGCCACTTCGTCGAGCCGGGCCTGATCCAGCCGACGATCGTTCACGACTACCCCGTGGAGCTGTCACCGTTTGCGCGTGCGACCGACGACGACCCGCTCCTGACGGAGCGCTTCGAGTACTTCGCGGGCGGGATGGAGCTCGGGAACGCGTTCTCGGAGATCAACGACGCTGCCACCCAGCAACAGCGCTTCGAGATGCAGGCCGAACAGGTCGAGGGAGAGCGTGGCGATCCGGACTACGTCGAGGCGCTCTCCTACGGAATGCCGCCAACGGGTGGCCTCGGCCTCGGGATCGACCGACTCGTGATGCTGCTCTCCGGCCGCGAGACGATCCGCGACGTCGTCCTCTTCCCGGCGCTGCGCTAGCCACTGCCGAGCCGGATCTCGCCGGCGGACCTGCGGCGCCCCTTCGACGGCAGGTCGGTTCGGTACGATGGGTGCACCTTCGACCCGAGGGCGCGGGCGCCGCGTCCCTCGGATCAGCAAGCCGAAAGGGGGTCGAGGGTTGTTCGAACGATTCACGGAACGGGCTCGCCAGGTGGTCGTCCTCGCTCAGGACGAGGCGCGAGCGCTGAAGCACAACTACATCGGCACCGAGCACATACTCCTGGGCCTGCTGCGCGAGGAAGAGGGCCTCGCTGCGCGGGTACTCGAGTCCCTCGACATCACGGTGGAAGAGGTGCGGGCGCAGGTGGCGCGGATCGTCGGTCAGGGCGACGAGGTCACGACAGGGCAGATCCCGTTCACGCCCAGGGCGAAGAAGGTTCTCGAGCTGGCACTGCGAGAGGCGCTCTCGCTCGGTCACAACTACATCGGGACGGAGCACATCCTGCTCGGGCTGGTGCGTGAGAACGAGGGTGTGGCGGCTCGCATCCTGCTCGACTTCGACGCCGACGCGGAGAAGATCCGCAACGAGATCATCCGGATGCTGTCGGGTCCGGGCCGGCGGCAGTCGGGCTCCGGCTCGGCGCCGGGCGGCGAGAAGGCGAAGAACTCGAAGCTGCTCGACCAGTTCGGTCGCAATCTCACGAAGATGGCGACGGAGGGCAAGCTCGACCCGGTCGTGGGCCGGCAGACCGAGATCGAGCGGGTGATGCAGATTCTCTCACGGCGCCAGAAGAACAACCCGGTCCTGATCGGCGAGCCCGGGGTCGGCAAGACCGCCGTCGTCGAGGGTCTCGCAGCGCGGATCGCGGCCAACCAGGTGCCGGAGTTGCTGAAGAACAAGCAGATCTACACGCTCGACCTCGCAGCGCTCGTCGCGGGCTCGAAGTACCGCGGCGAGTTCGAGGAGCGCCTCAAGAAGGTGATGAAGGAGATCACCCAGCGCGGCGACATCATCCTCTTCATCGACGAGCTGCACAACCTCGTCGGCGCCGGTGCGGCCGAGGGCGCGATCGACGCGGCCTCGATCCTGAAGCCGGCGCTCGCCCGCGGTGAGATGCAGACGATCGGTGCCACGACGCTCGACGAGTACCGCAAGTACCTCGAGCGCGACGCCGCGCTCGAGCGCCGCTTCCAGCAGGTGCGCGTCGAGGAGCCGTCGATCGACGACACGGTCCAGATCCTGCGCGGCCTGCGCGACCGCTACGAGGCGCACCACCGCTGCAAGATCTCCGACGAGGCGTTGCGCGCCGCAGCGGTGCTCGCCGACCGTTACATCCAGGACCGCCACCTGCCCGACAAGGCGATCGACCTGATCGACGAGGCAGGTTCGCGGCTCCGGATCCGCACCATGTCCGCTCCGCCCCGCTACCGGGAGCTGGAGGAGGAGATCGAAAAGGTGCGCTCGGACAAGGAGAACGCGATCGAGGCGCAGGAGTTCGAGAAGGCGGCCGCGTTGCGCGACAAGGAGCGCAAGCTGACGCAGAAGAAGAAGGAGCTCGAGGAGGACTGGCGCAACGAGGCGGACGAGGAGCAGCCCGAGGTGGGCGAGGACGAGATCGCCGACATCGTCTCGATGTGGACGGGGATCCCGGTCTTCAAGCTCACGGAGGCCGAGTCCCAGAAGCTGATCCGCATGGAGGAGGAGCTGCACAAGCGCGTGATCGGCCAGGAGCAGGCGATCGTCGCCGTCTCGAAGGCGATCCGCCGGGCGCGGGCGGGAATCAAGGATCCCAAGCGGCCGACCGGTTCGTTCATCTTCCTCGGCCCCTCCGGCGTCGGCAAGACCGAGCTCGCACGCACGCTCGCCGAGTTCCTCTTCGGCGACGAGGAGGCGATGATCCAGATCGACATGTCGGAGTACATGGAGAAGCACTCCGTGTCCCGCCTCGTCGGCTCGCCTCCCGGCTACGTGGGTTACGACGAAGGCGGCCAGCTCACCGAGGCCGTCCGCCGCAAGCCGTACTCGGTGCTCCTGCTCGACGAGATCGAGAAGGCCCATCCGGACGTCTTCAACATCCTGCTCCAGATCCTCGAGGACGGGAAGCTGACGGACGCCCAGGGCCGCAAGGTCGATTTCCGCAACACGATCGTGATCATGACGTCGAACATCGGCGCCGCCCAGATCTCGAAGAACCAGTCGCTCGGCTTCACGCTCGGCGACGAGTCGGGGCTGACCTACGACGACATGAAGGGCCGGGTCATGGGCGAGCTGAAGAAGGTCTTCCGTCCGGAGTTGCTGAACCGGATCGACGAGATCATCGTCTTCCACAAGCTCGAGAAGGACGAGATCATGCAGATCGTCGACCTGATGATGCGGCGGCTGCGCGACCAGATGGCCGTCCACGGCGCCACGATCGAGTTGACCGACGACGCGAAGGAGCTCCTCGTGGAGCAGGGGTACGACCCGGCGATGGGCGCCCGCCCGCTGCGTCGATCGATCCAGCGCCTGATCGAGGACCCGCTGGCCGACTTCGTACTCGGACGCGAGTTGAACGAGGGTACGACGATCCTGATCGACCGCAAGCACGAGCTCGCCGGGCTCGAGGGCGAGTCACTCGTCGACATCCAGATCATCGAAGGCGCACCGCCGGCCGAGCCTGTCACGGTGCCGCCCGCTCAGCCCGACGCCGGGGCCGACCTCGACTCCGGTACGGGAGAGCTCTAGCCAGAACCGTTCGCGCGGCTTCCCCTGCCTGGGCGTCTGCGCCCGACAGGGGAAGCCGGCTCTCAGTGCGTACGCACAAGGACGGCTGTCGCCGTCACCTTCGTCGTGCCCGTGGCGCGCCAGGGGTAGGTAAGGGGCTTCAGCGTGTTGGCGAACTTCAGGGTGACTGGTTTCTTGCTGCGGAGCGTCGTCTTGAGCGTCGTCGTCGGCGTGCCGGTCGTGCCATCGCCGAGGACGGCGGAGGTCGTCGTCACGTTCGAGCTCATCGTGAGCACGATCGAGCTGACGGCGTAGGTGCCGCGGATCTTCGCGGCCGAGGCGCTTGCGAACGTCATGCCGCCGACGGCCGTCAGGATGGCCATGGCGAGCAGGAGGCGGCGGAGCGAGGTGGATGCGGGGGTGCTGGTCATGCCGGACAGCATCGCAGGTC
>CAZOMP010000009.1:66082-81983 GCA_964581085.1 uncultured Gaiellales bacterium
CGGCGGAGCGAGGTGGATGCGGGGGTGCTGGTCATGCCGGACAGCATCGCAGGTCATCTTCCCCGGTACTCGCGTAGGCTCTCCTCGTGGCGACCATCAGGCACGCGCAGCCGTCCGACTACGGACGGGTGATCCAGCATCTGAACGCCTGGTGGGACGGGCGTGAGATGGCACCGATGCTGCCGAAGCTGTTCTTCCTGCACTTCGAGGGCACGAGCTTCGTCGCGGAAGCTGACGACGGTAGGCTCGTAGCCTTCCTGATCGGTTTCGTCTCGCAGACGGACCCGACGGAGGCGTACGTCCATTTCGTCGGGGTCGCACCGGACGAGCGCGGCTCGGGTCTGGGTACGGCGCTCTACGAGCGGTTCTTCGCCGTCGCAGCGGAGCAAGGCTGCACGCGGGTTCGCTGCGTTACCTCGCCGACCAACTCGGACTCGGTCGCATTTCACGAGTCGCTCGGATTCGCGCTCGAGAGCGTCGTGTCCGACTACGACGGACCAGGCGAGGACCGGGTGCTGTTCGTGAGGAGCCTCGGGGCGGCGTAGTCGCCGGCCACTCGGCACAGTTCAGTCTCACATCCGTTGCCTTACGAGGCGACATGATGTCCGACCCCTCCCGTACGCTGTCTCCATGGCAAAGGTGATCGTCCAGCATGTCTGCTCCGAGTGCGGCACGACGACGGGGCGCTGGCTCGGCAAATGTCCCGGTTGCGGGGCGTTCGGGTCGCTCGTCGAGGAGCTCTCCGGGCACGCATCCGCGTCCCGGGGAAAGGGCGGTATCGCCCGGTCGCCGGCCCGTCTCGCTGAGGTCCGGTCGGAAGAGACCGAACGGATCGCTACCGGGGTGCCCGAGCTCGACCGCGTTCTCGGTGGCGGTCTTGTCCCCGCATCCCTCGTGCTCGTCGGGGGCGAGCCCGGGGTGGGGAAGTCGACGCTGCTTCTCGCGGTGCTCGGGAACATCTCGCGAGGAGGACGACGAGCACTCCTCGTCACAGGCGAGGAGTCCGTTGCGCAGGTCAAGCTCCGCGCCGACCGCCTCGGGGGGACGGAGGGCGTCGAGATCCTCGCCGAAACAGAGCTCGAGTCGGTCTGCGCCACCCTCGAGACGGAGCGGCCCGCGGTGTGCGTGATCGACTCGGTGCAGACGCTGTACTCCGCGGAGCTCGGGTCGGCGCCGGGCTCGGTGGCGCAGGTGCGGGAAGCGGCGGGGAGGCTGCTGCGGGTCGCCAAGGAGCAGGGCGTCGCAACCATCCTCGTGGGTCACGTGACCAAGGACGGTTCGGTCGCAGGGCCGCGCGTGCTCGAGCACCTGGTGGACTGCGTCCTTCAGTTCGAGGGAGACCGCTATCACGCCCACCGCGTGCTCCGTGCGGTGAAGAACCGGTTCGGCTCGACGAACGAGCTCGGGGTGTTCGAGATGACGGGAGGCGGGCTCATTGGCGTACCCGATCCGTCGGAGCTGTTCGGGCGGACGCACGGCGGCGAGCCGGGAGCGGCCGTCGCCTGTGCGCTCGAAGGGACCCGACCGATCCTGCTCGAGATTCAGGCGCTCGTCTCGCGTACCGATCTCGCCATGCCGCGCCGCGTGGCGACGGGCGTCGACCCTCGCCGCCTTGCGATGATCGTGGCGGTGCTCTCGCGCCACGCCGGCATCGCGCTGGGGACGGCCGATGTGTTTGTCAACGTCGCGGGCGGTGTGCGAATCGACGAGCCCGGGGCGGATCTCGCGGTCGCGACGGCGATCGCCTCTGCCGCTCGGGGTGTCCCGGTGCAGGAGGGCGTCGTCGTCTTCGGCGAGATCGGACTGACAGGACGCCTTCGGCCTGCCGCCCAGGCAGAACGTCGGCTCGAGGAGTGTGCGAAGCTCGGCCTGTCACGGGTGATCGCTCCGGACGGGACGAAGAGCCGGAGCGGGCTGAGGGTCACACGCGCCGAGACGCTGCGGCAGGCGATCGCCGCCTGCCTGGAGCGATCGAGGGCGGAGGGGGGTGCCGGTACAGCGGGTGGGGAGCCGCTCGACGTGGCGTAGGCGCTTGCCCGCGACGAGCGCGCCGGAGTTGTTCTCGACCGGTCCGGTGACGACAATTGGGCGGTCTCGGCGCGGCCCGCTCGACGCCAGATTCAGGTAGAATGGGTATCCCTCGCCGGCAGCCTCTCAGCGCCGGCGGTTTTCGTGAAATGGGCGGATAACGGGAGGGATGGCTTGTTCGACGTCGGTGACAATGTGGTGTACCCGCACCACGGGGCAGGCACGGTCGTGAGCAAGGAGACGCGCACCGTCCTCGGGCAGGAGCGGGAGTACCTGACCATCAAGATCCTGCACAACGACATGACGGTCAACGTGCCGACCGAGAATGCCGAGAAGGTCGGCCTTCGCTGGGTGATCGGCCTGGACGCGGTCGAGGTCGTTGTCAAGACGCTCTCCGGTGAGTCGACGGAGATGCCGAAGAACTGGAACCGGCGCTTCAAGCACAACCGCGACAAGATGAAGACGGGCGACATTCTCGAGCTGTCGGAGGTCGTGCGGAACCTGGCGCTCCGCGATCACGAGAAGGGCCTCTCCACGGGCGAGAAGCAGATGTACGTCAAGGCCAAGAAGATCCTCGCGTCGGAGTTCATGTATGCGAAGAACATGACCGAGGACGAGGCTGCGGAGTGGCTCGACGAGGTGCTTGCGAACCCGGCCGGCGGCAAGAAGAAGGTCAAGCCGAAGGCGAAGGTCGCAACCGCGAGTGCGTGAGCCGCCGTCCGTCGTGGCCGTGACCTCCGGCTGACGTCCGGAGCTCGACCGCGGTGGCAGGGGACGTGGACGCAACAACCTGGGCCATCCTCGTCGCCGCAGGCTCAGGGGAGCGGTTGGGCGCCGATCGGCCGAAGGCTTTCGTCGCGCTCGGTGAGCGCGTCCTGCTCGCCGAGAGCCTCGAGCGACTCGACGGCTGCGATTGGGTCGACGCTGTCGTCGTCGCCGTTCCGGCAGGTTGGGAGGAGGCCGCGATCGTGCTGGCCGAGGAGATCGTGGCGTCGAAGGTAGCGGCGGTGGTGACGGGCGGTGCGACGCGTGGGGACTCGGTGCGTGCAGCACTCGCCGAGGTGCCCGACGACGCCGTTGCGATTCTCGTCCACGACGCCGCTCGTCCGCTCGTGGACTCGGCGCTGGTGGCGCGCGTACTCGAGCCGCTCGCCGAGGGGTATGACGCCGTCGTACCCGGTCTGCCGCTCGTCGATACGGTGAAGCGGATCGAGGGAGGAGTCGTCGCGGAGACCGTCGATCGTGCCGCCCTCGTGCGCGTCCAGACACCGCAGGCGTTCGCGGCCGGCGTGCTCAGGCGCGCGTACGCCGACGGCGGAGCGGAGGCGACCGACTGCGCCTCCCTCGTCGAGGCAGGTGGTGGCCGCGTCCGTGTCGTCGACGGCGACGAGCGGCTCCACAAGATCACGACGAGAGACGATCTGAAGCTCGTCGAATCGTGGCTGCGGAGATCCTGATCGGCCAGTGGCGCTGAGGGCGGTGTTCTTCGATGTGGGCGAGACGCTCGTCGACGAGGAGCGCTGGTGGCGTGTCCTGGCGGAGCGGTCCAACCTGCAGTCGCATGTCCTGTGGGCGGCGCTCGGCGTCACGATCGAGCGGGGGGAGGAGCATAACGCGCTGTGGGAGCACATCGGTGTTGCTCGACCCGACGACTGGTGGCATGCGCTCCCCTACGACCTCGACGATCTCTATCCCGATGCGGTTTCGTGTCTGGCTCGCTTACGGAAGCTGGGGTTCGTCGTCGGCATCGCCGGCAATCAGACCGCGGAGCTCGAGCGGTGGGCGCGCGAGGCGGTGCTTCCCGCCGATGTGATCACCTCGTCGGCGAGTCTCGGCGTCCGCAAGCCCGATCCCCGCTTCTTCGAGGCGATCGTGGAGCTCGGCGGCTTCGAGGCCGCACAGACGGCATACGTCGGCGACAGGGTCGACAACGACGTTCTCCCCGCTGCCAGGGCCGGCCTTGTTGCAGTCCACCTCCGGCGGGGCCCGTGGGGTCGCCTGCAACCGACCCCCGTCGAAGCGGCGCTCGGGCTGGACGATCTCTCGTCGCTGCCCGAAGCGCTAGCCTCGTTGGCATGACGGATCTGAGGATCGGACTCGGGGTGGATGCACACGCCTTCGGCGACGGTGTGCCGCTCGTTCTCGGTGGCATCCGCATCGAGCATCCGCGCGGTCTCAGGGGACATTCGGACGGCGATGTCGTCGCGCACGCGCTCACCGACGCGCTTCTCGGTGCCGCGGGCCTCGCAGACATCGGGGCGCTGTTTCCCTCCGACGACCCGCGTTACCGGGGCGCCGACTCGGTCGAGCTGCTCGTCGCGGCCTACCGGGACGTCCAGGAGGCAGGGTACGAGCTGGTCAACGCAGATTGCATCCTGATCGGCCAGGAGCCGCGGATCGCGCCCCACCGGGCCGAGATGGGCGAACGCCTGAGCGCGGCGCTCGGCGCCCCGACGGGCTCCGTGAGCGTGCGGGCGACAACCACCGACGCGCTCGGCTTCACAGGCCGTGGCGAGGGCCTGGCCGCCGAGGCGATCGCTCTCGTACGCCGCCGTCTCCCGTGAGCCACGGGTTCTCCATGCGCGACGGGCCGCCCGGAGCTCTGCAGTCGGGGCCGAGCATCTGTTCGGATCCGTCCCAATCCTGACACGGTCCGGTCACGCGATCGGGGCTACGCTGCCCAGAGGGGGTCTTCGCACCCCCTGGGGGAGGTTGGGGACGCGTCCATGTGGCCGGGCGATCGGGCGCACCGAGATCGGGCTTGGTGCTCCTGCGCAGCCATTGCGATCGCGTGCTCCGACCGTCATGGCAGCGAGACGATGCCGTCCCGTCCGAGCACGACGAGGCCGTCCCGGGCGAGGGCGTCGACCGCCTCCCCGTCGAGTACCTCGCGAGCGGTGGAGGCGAGGGCGACGAGCCGTAGCGTTCTCGCCCGGCGCTGCCGGAACGAGCCCTCGAAACGCGATTGCCTGCGCAACGGCTCCTCCCGCGTCCCCCGCGACGGACACATTTCTCGCAGCGGACACTGCTCACACCGGGGGACGCGCGCGAGGCAGACCGTCGCGCCGAGATCCATCAGCGCCTGCGCCGCGGCCCCATCGAACGTGTGGCCGGTGCGGCGCGAGACCCGATCGACGTTGACGTCGTGGGGAAGGACGTTCTCGCCGAACGCGAAGTTCCGGACCGCCGCAGCCGTGTAGGGACCAACGCCCGGAAGGATCGTGAGATCCTCGGGCCATCCGCTCCGTGCCACGATCTCGGCCGCCCGGTGGAGGGCCAGTGCGCGCCTGTTGTAGCCGAGTCCCTGCCAGGCTCTGATCACGTCGGCCAGAGGCGCCGCCGCCAGAGCCTCGACGGTCGGCCACCGGTCGAGCCACTCCCGGTAGCGCGGCACAACGCGCTCCACCTGAGTCTGCTGCAGCATCACCTCGCTGACGAGGATCGCGTAGGGATCCTTCGTCTCACGCCAGGGGAGGTCGCGTCCCGCGACCTGGAACCAGGCCAAGAGCGGTGCCTCCATCCCCTCGATCCTACGCGGCGTCCAGCGTTCCGAGCGACGAAGGCGTAAGGATACCGTCCGGTTCCCGCGACATCCTCGGTGCATGTCCCTTTCGGCCACCTCCTCCGTACGAACGGGCGACGCAAGCCGGCGCGAGCTGGATCCCGTGATTTCTGCCTCCACTTACACCCACGCAGCATGAGGCGTGCGCTCCTACAGGCGCTGCCGGTGGCGGCGCTTGTCATCGCCATCACGGGAACACCGGAAGCTGCGGGCCTGCCGCCAGGGGGTCAGCTCGCCCGCATCGACCACGTCGCCGACGGCGACACCGTCGATCTCACGAACGGCGAGCGAGTGCGCCTCGTCCAGATCGATACACCCGAGGTCTACTACGAACCCGAGTGCTACGGGGAGCAGGCTTCGGGGATCACGAAGCGGTTGCTTCCGCCCGGGACTCTCGTCCGTCTCTATCGCGAGTCGAAGACCGATGCGGTGGACGACTACGGGCGGCTGCTCAGGTACGTCGTCCGGGTCCGCGACGGGCTCGACGTCAACGTCTACCTCGTCCGAGTCGGCGCAGCGGCGCCGTACTTCTACCACCACCGACGCGGCCGTTATGCGAGCCTGTTGACGCAGCTAGCGCTGCGGGCGCGGGCGCGTCATCTCGGCCTCTGGGGGCACTGCCCCGGAACCCCGTACGACCCCGACTACGGCGTCTCGACCGGTTGAGCTGTACTGGCATGCTGCTCTACAACTCCGCAGTCTCGGGCAATTGCTACAAGGTCCGGCTCGCCGCGGCCCACCTCGGCATCCCGCTCGAGCTCGAGGAGCTGAGCGTCGTCGATCGCTCGAACCGTGCCGAGGTGCTCGGTGAGCTCAATCCCGCCCGTCGCGTGCCGACCGTCGTCCTCGACGATGGACGGCCGCTCGCCGAGTCGAACGCGATCCTCTGGTACCTCGGCGACGGGACGGAACTCGTTCCGGACGGACGGTACGAACGGGCTCAGGTGCTCCAGTGGCAGTTCTTCGAGCAATACCAGCATGAGCCATCGATCGCCGTCGTTCGCTTTCTGGTCGCCTTCTCCGGCGAGGCGGAGAAGCACGCAGCGCGTATCGAGGAACAGACCAGGGCTGGATACGTAGTACTCGACGCGATGGAGCGCCACCTGGCGACGAAGACGTTCTTTGTCGCCGAACGTTTCACGCTCGCCGACATCTCGCTGTACGCATACACCCACGTCGCGTACGAGGGAGGGTTCGACCTCGGCCGCTACGACGCCATCAGGACGTGGCTCGGCCGGGTGGCGGCGCAACCGGGACACATCGAGATCGATGGCTGAACCTGGATCCATCGTGATGCGTGCTCGTGTACCGGCCCGCACAGATCACTGGATCGTCGGCCACGCGTTCGTAGAAGCCGCCCACGCGCCGCTCGAAGAACGGGCGGCCTCCGAACACCCCGAACGGCGTCAGCTGCTCTGCGTCCACCCGGCCACCCTGCCCGCCTCGGCAACCACTGCCGTCGGCTACGGTCCTGCGCATGAGCGTCCGCGTCCGATTCGCACCCAGCCCGACCGGGTCGCTCCATCTCGGTAACGCCCTCAGCGCCGTCGTCAACCGTGGCTACGCGGACGAGCATGGCGGCACGCTCGTTCTGCGCATCGACGACACGGATCCGGCGCGCACGGTGGAGGGTGGGGAAGAGGCGATTCTCGCCGATCTCCGCTGGCTCGGGATCGGCTGGGATGAGGGCCCGCTGCGCCAGTCGGAGCGAGCCGCCGTCTACGCCGACGCGCTCGTCGTTGCACTCGGCAACGGTGCCGTCCACGACGTCGACGGCTCGGTACGGCTAGGTGGGACGACCCTTGCGCGTGCCGACGGCACCGCCACGTACCAGTTGGCCACCGTCGCGGACGACCTCGCGCTCGGCGTCACCCATGTGATTCGTGGTTCCGACCATCGGCCCAACGAGGAGCGTCAGCGCGCGATCGCCCGCGCACTCGGGGGCACGCTACCCGAGGTGATCCACCACGGGCTGCTCCTCGGCGAGGATGGCAAGAAGCTGTCGAAGCGGGCGGAGCATGCGTCCGTGTCCGATCTCCGCACCGAGGGGATACCGGCAACGGCCGTCCGCGCCTATCTCGAGGAACTCGGTCTACCGCGGCACGACGTGCGTCTCGACATGGGTCGGATCCAGCGTCTTGCGATCGACGCGATCGCGGCGATGCCGGACGCCGAGTTGGCGGAGCTGGCGGGCGCGCCGGTGGAAAGTGCGCCGGCGCTCCGCGGTGCCCGCACGCTCGAGGAGGCGAGGCGGTACGCCCACGAGCTTGCCGAGACGCCGGACGTCGCTCTCGCCGATGACGAGGCCGTGAGGACGATCGAGCGGTTCGTGGAACTGCGGGCGCCGCTCCCGGCGCTGCTCGGGGAGGCCGAGGCTCGGATGGTGGTTCGCGAGCTGCAGGCGGTGGGAGGGAAGCTACGGCTCGTTCGGATGGCGTTGACCGGGGTCGAGCGCGGACCCGAGCTCTGGAGCGTCGTCGCCGCGATCCCCCGGGACGAGGCGATCCGACGGGCGGCCGCGGCTATAACACCTCGATGACGATCCGCCTCTACGACACGGCGACCCGCTCGCTCGTGCCGTTGCCAGACCCGCCCGCCGAGATCGGGATGTACGTCTGCGGCCCCACCGTCTACCAGCGGGCCCACATCGGCAACGCGGTTCCGTTCGTCGTCTTCTCCTGGCTGCGGAACTGGCTCAGGGAGCACGGCTACTCGGTCACGTTCGTCCACAACATCACCGACGTCAACGACAAGATCTACGAGGCGGCGCCCGGCGCGAGCGCCGACCGTGCGCACGCTGCGACCGGCTGGTACCTCGAGGATACGGGCGACTTCGGGCTCGGGATGCCGGACGCAGTCCCGCTCGCGACCGAGACGATCCCGGAGATCATCTCGCTGATCGAGGAGCTGATCGAGGGTGGACACGCGTACGAGGCCGGCGGGGACGTCTACTTCCGTGTCGCGAGCTTCCCGAGCTACGGCGCGCTCTCCGGTAACCGGGCCGACGAGATGGAGGAGCAGGAGCCGAGTGCGCTCAAGGAGGACGGCCGCGACTTCGCCCTCTGGAAGGCGACGAAGCCCGGCGAGGATACCTCCTGGGCCTCGCCTTGGGGGCCGGGCCGGCCGGGGTGGCACATCGAATGCTCGGCAATGGCGGAAAAGGCGCTCGGGCCCGAATTCTGGATCCACGGCGGCGGGCTCGACCTCGTCTTCCCTCACCACGAGAACGAACGCGCCCAGTCACAGGCCGTCGGACGGCCGTTTGCGAGGATCTGGATGCACAACGGCCTGCTGCGCTTCACGGGCGAGAAGATGTCGAAGTCCGTCGGCAACGTGGCCACGATCCGCGAGGTGATCGACGCGTGGGGACGCGAGGCGACGCTGCTCTTCCTGATGACGGGTCACTGGCGCAAGCCGCTCGAGTTCTCGTCAGAGTCGATGACGGCGGCCGCCGCGCAGACTGCGAGTCTCCGCAACGCGCTTCGCGGTGAGGCGCATGCGACGGGTGATTGGCGCGAGCTCGTCGAAGCTCTTGACGAGGACTTCAACACCCCGGCGGCGCTCGCGATCTTCCACCGCTGGGCCCGGACGGGAGCTCTCGAGGAACTGCGCCGGGGGCTCGCGATCTTCGGCCTCGAATCGCTGGCGGCTCCGGTGACCGCACCCGACGATGTGCTCGCCCTTGCTCGGGCGCGGACGACGGCGCGGGCCGGGCGGGACTTTGCGGAGTCGGACCGGCTGCGTGATGCGATCGCGGCCGTCGGCTGGGAGGTGCGGGACACGCCTGGCGCCCCGGACGGCTTCGAGCTCGTACCGTTGCCATGACCCGCGACCTCGTCTACGGTCGCAATGCCGTGCGGGAGGCGTTGCGCGGGCGCCGAGAGGTGCTCGAGCTCTGGGTCTCGGAACGGGCGGCCGGTGGGCTCGACTGGCTTGGCGAGGGGCCCCGAGCGCAGATCGTGAAGGAGCGCGTTCTCACAGAGGCGGCCGGGACGCCCGACCATCAGGGCGTCGTTGCCTGGGCCGCGCCCTATCCCTACGCAGATGCATGGGATCTGGCGGCGCGGTCGCTGCCACTCCTCGTCTGCCTCGATCAGGTGACCGACCCGCGCAACCTCGGCGCCGTCATCCGTTCCGCCGCCGGAGCAGGGGCGACGGGTGTCGTGCTGCCGGCGCACGGATCGGTGCAGGTCACCGCCGTCGTCTGCAGGTCGTCCGCCGGCACCGTTGAGCGGCTCCCCGTGGCGGTCGTGCCGAACCTCGCCCGCTATCTCGCCGAGATCAAGCGGGACGACCTCTGGTCGTTCGCCGCGGTTTCCGGAGCGCCGCAGACGATGTGGGATGCCGACCTCACCGGCGGCGTCGCGCTCGTGCTCGGAGCCGAGGGCCGAGGGGTGCGTCCGCTCGTGCGCAAGACGTGCGACGGCGCCGTCTCGATTCCGCTCGCGCCGGACGTCGAGTCGCTGAACGTCAGTGTCGCAGCAGCCGTGCTGCTCTACGAAGCCGTCCGCCAGCGCGGATCCGCTACCTCGACCTCGACCTCGAGTCGAGGTTGATAGCACGTCTGCCGGCATGGAGGAGTCGACGCTGTACCTCTTCGACGGCTACAACGTCCTCCACGCGGCCGGCCACGAGGATGTCAGGGCGCTCGTCGACGATCTCGCCGGCTTCGTTGCGCTGAACGGCGCCCGCGGCGTCGTCGTCTTCGACGGCGTCGGCCCGGATGCCGAGGTCGGGCAGCTCTCGGTGCGCTACGCCCCCCACGCGGACACTCTGCTCGAGCGCCTCGCAGCCGAGCACCGGGGCGCGACCCGCGTCGTCCTCGTCTCGTCGGACGCCGCCATACGTGGCACTGCGGGCCAGGAGGTGGGGAAGATCGCGTCTGCGGCCTTCGTCGCCGACCTGGCCCGGGTCGAGCACCGTGAAGACGAAGCGTCGCGGCTGCGCGACCGGCTCGACCCGGATACCCGGGCGCGGCTCGAGCGACTTCGCCGCGGCCGCTGAGCGGTTCCAACCGCCGAACGATCTCTCGGGAGCGAACATGTGTTCCGATCACCATGCAAAGTTTGCAATGGGGTTGTATCGCTTGCACAAAGATGCTAGGTTCTCCCTCGACTTCAGGGTGAGAGTTGTGGGAGGCTCTGAAGTCGTCATTACCTCGGAAACCGCTGATCACCAGGGAGAAGCCGCATGTCCGCCCGTACCGCCACCGCACCCAAGTCGCCACAGAAGCTTCAACGTGAGCTCGAGGATCTCCAACTCGTCCTCAAGGCACGGAACGGGAGCGAGGCCGCGCTCGACCAGTTGATGCGTCGCTACCACGGCTTCGTGCGCCTGAAGGCGAGTAGCTACTTCCTCGCCGGCGGTGACGCGGACGATCTGATCCAGGAGGGCATGATCGGGCTCTACAAGGCGATGCGCGACTTCCGTCACGACAAG
Organism: uncultured Gaiellales bacterium; assembly: GCA_964581085.1. Taxonomy (GTDB): domain Bacteria; phylum Actinomycetota; class Thermoleophilia; order Gaiellales; family Gaiellaceae; genus Gaiella. The sequence continues at coordinate 77,112 of CAZOMP010000009.1, forward strand.
GAGACGTCGTTCCGCTCCTTCGCCGAGCTCTGCGTGACGCGTCAGATCATCACGGCGATCAAGACCGCGACGCGCTTCAAGCACTCGCCCCTCAACAGCTACGTCTCGTTCAGCCACACCCCGGCCGGGCAGGAGGGGGACGGCGACTGCACGCTCGGCGATGCGCTGCCGGGACCGTCTACGCACGATCCGTCGAGCTGCGTGATCTCGACCGAGGAGCTGCAGAGTCTCGTGGGCTGCCTCGGTACGACGCTCTCCTCGCTCGAGTCCGACGCGCTGCGGCTCTATCTCGACGGCAAATCGTACGACGCGATGGCCGCGGAGCTCGGCTGCGACACGAAGACGATCGACAACGCGCTCCAGCGCGTGAAGCGCAAGATCGTCGCACACCAGGCCGCTCGCTCCGTCCCCGCCTAGCCACCCGCCCTGAACGATCAGTAACAACTACTGATTATTCACAACGATGTAGTTGTATTATGAGGGCATGGACGCCACCCGGACCTCGTCATTGCCCCGGCTCTATCAGACCGAGTGGTGCCCGGCGTCGCACCGCGTTCGTCAACGACTGACCGAGCTCGGTCTCACATTCGTGGCCGTCCAGGTCCCGGTCGAGAAGGAGGAGCGGCACGAACTCGTCGCCGTGGCCGGTGTTGCGTCCGTCCCGGTGCTCGTGGCGCCGGACGGCGGGGTCTACACCGACGAACAGGCGATTCTCGACTTCCTGGACAGCGCCTACAGCGAGCCGCCGGGTGCCTCTACGCACCGCCAGCGCGCCGAGCAGGTGCAGCTGTTCCCGAACGAGGCGCGTGCGGCATGACGGTCGCCGCGTTCTCCCTCCGGCGCGAGACGACACTCGACTTCGACGTCGCGGTCGCGCGTGTGCGCGAGGAACTCCCTCGGGAGGGGTTCGGCGTCCTCACCGAGATCGACGTTCGGGAGACGCTGCGCCGCAAGCTCGGCGTCGAGGTCGAGCCGTACCTCATCCTTGGCGCCTGCAATCCGACACTCGCGCACGAGGCGCTCGGCCACGAACCGGAGCTCGGCGTGCTGCTCCCGTGCAACGTGGTCGTCTACCGGTCGCAGGGGGTTACGGTCGTCTCCGCCGTCGACGCGGAGCGGATGCTGTCGATCGTCGATGCGAGCGAGCTCGGGCCGATCGCCGCCGAGGTTCGCGAGCGGCTCGGTCGCATGGTCGAGCGTGTCGCGGCTGCCGACGGACGCAACCCGTCCGACGGGCGACCGTAGGGCGGGCGGCGCCGCTGTCGCTGCGAGCTCCGAGGTCGACACTCTCTGTCGATGTGAGCTCGCTACCGGGGCTCTGCGACAACTAGACAATTCCTACAATTCTATAGTTGTGTAAACTGCTGCCGGAACTCGATCGAGGAGGAATGTGCATGTCGACCTCGCTGCCGCACCCGCTGCCTGCGCCGCTCGCGGATCTGATCGCACGCCGTTTCCGTGTCATCGGCGAGCCGATGCGCATCCGCCTGCTCGACCACCTGCGCAACGGAGAGGCAACCGTGCAGGAGCTCACGCGCGCGATGGCTGCCTCTCAGCAGAACGTCTCGAAGCATCTTGCCGTGCTCCGCGAGGCCGGGATCGTGGCGCGACGCAAGGAGGGCACGCAGGTCTGGTATCGCGTCGTCGACGCCGGCGTCTTCGAGCTCTGCGAGACCGTCTGCGGCAGTGTCCAGAAGCAGGTCGCCGAACTGAACAAGATCCTCGAGGGAGCCGGACGTTGAGGCTCGGCCCAGTGGGTCGGCTCGGCGCCTGGACGGCCGACCACTTCCGCATCGTCCTGATCGCCTGGGTCGTGGTCGCGGTCGGCCTCGGCGTCCTCGCTCCCCGGGTCGAGACCGCTCTCTCCGGAGCCGGCTGGGAGGCAGTGGGGTCGGAGTCCGTTCAGGCGAGGGAGCTGATCGACCGAGACTTCGGCGGTCAGTCGAGCGCTGCCCTCATGGTGGTCGTCGACTCGCCTTCACAGACGATGCACGATGCCGCTTTTGCCGCAACCGTGGCTCGCGTCGCCGCGATCCTCGAGGACGATGCGCGGGTGGCGTCGGTTGCGCTGCCCCGCGCGGGTCTCTCGATCTCGCCGGACGGCAAAGTCGCGGTCGTCAGCGCCGGCGCGAACGGCTCCACGACGACGATGGTCGCCGCTGCTGACGACCTCAAGGCGAAGCTGAAGTCTGCCGGCACGGGAGACGTCCGGGTGAGCCTCACCGGCGCCTCTGGTATGTGGTCCGATTTCAACGAGGCCAATCGGAGCGCGATGATGCGGTCGGAGCTCCTCTCCTGGCCGGTGACGCTCGTCATCCTGCTCCTCGCGTTCGGCTCGCTCGTGGCCGCCGGTCTGCCGTTGATGCTGACGATCCTCGGGCTCGTTGCGTCGGCCGGGACGCTCTACCTGGGCACGAGGGCGTTCGACATCTCGATCTGGGCGATGAACTTCGCGCTCATGTTCGCGCTCGCGCTCGGCATCGACTACGCGCTCTTCGTCGTGCACCGGTTCCGGGCGGCGTTCTTCGGCTCCAGGCTCGACGCGCGCGATGCGGCTGCCGTAACGATGGACACCGCCGGCAAGGCCGTGCTCTTCTCGGGTGCCACGGTGCTCGTCTCGTTGTCGGCCGTGATGCTCGTGCCGAGCCCGGCGTTCCGTTCGATGGCGCTCGGGATCATGGTCTCCGTCGTGTTCGTCCTCCTTGCCACGCTGACGCTGCTGCCCGCCGTGCTTGCAAAGCTCGGGCCACGCGTCGATCGCCTCGCCTTGAAGTGGGTGCACTCGGGCGAGCACCGCTCGCCCGTGTTTGCGCGCTGGGCGGAGCGGCTGTGGCGGCATCCGTGGGTCTTCGGGTCGGCATCGCTCGCAATTCTGCTCGCGCTTGCAGTGCCCGTGGTCGGCCTGAAAACGGGGATGCCGTCGATCAAGGTCGTACCCCGGAGCGACGGCTCGCGACAGGGCTACGAGGTGGTGCAGGCGGCACTCGGCCGTGGCGCGCCGGGGCAGCTGCAGCTCGTCGGCCCCGTGGCCGGGGTGGACCGTGCGGTCGCGATCGTGAAACGCGATCCGGGGATCGCCAGGGTGCTGCCCGTGCAGCACGGACCCGGCGGAGTCGCACTGCTGCAGGTGGTGCCTAGCTCGGACCCGTCGAGTCGGGCGCTCGGGGCGACGATCGACCGGTTGCGCGGTGCGGTTCCAGCGGGCGTGCTCGTCGGCGGAGCTGCGGCCGAGAACCATGATCTCGAGGCCGCGCTCGCGGCGAAGACACCGCTCGTAATCGGTGTCGTCCTCGTGCTCGGCTTCCTGCTCCTCCTGCTGGCGCTGCAGGCGCCGCTCGTAGCCGCACTCGGGGTCGTCACCAACCTGCTCGCGGTGGGCGCAGCGTTCGGCATCGCCAGGCTCGTGTTCCAGAACGGAAACGGTGCGGGCCTGCTCGGGTTCGAGTCGCAGGGCTTCGTCGACGCCTGGGGGCCGGTCTTCTTCTTCGCGATGATCTTCGCGATCTCGATGGACTACACGGTGTTCCTGTTGTCCTCGGCAAAGGAGCACTTCGACCGGTCGCATGACCCGCGCGAGGCGATGATCGGTGGGCTCGCCCATTCGGGCCGCGTCATCTTTGCCGCCGCCGCGGTGATGGTCGCCGTCTTCTTCACGTTCGCGCTCTCGGGGCCGCTACCGCCGAAGGAGATGGGTGTCATCCTCGGCGTCGCCGTCGCACTCGATGCGCTCCTGATCCGGCTCGTCCTCGTCCCGGTGGCGCTGCGGCTGCTCGGTACGTGGGCCTGGCGTCAGCCGCGCTGGCTCGACCGCATCCTCCCGGACGTCACGTTCGGCCACTCCTGACGCACGTCGGGACCCGATAACGGCACGCCTCGATCGGGCAGGGGCCGGCGGCTTGACAGCACCGTCACCGCGCCGCCGTGCTTGTCTTCCGACCATGGACGCGTTGCGTCGTTCGGTCGGTAATCGACATTCGAACATCGCCACTCGGTGAGCGCTGTCGATCCCCGGCTCCTGCGAGAGGCACCCGGCCTCCGGCGCTACCTCGTCGGATCGGGCCTCGCAGCCACCGTGATCTCCGTCGCCGTCGTCGCTCAGGCGGTGCTGCTCGCCGACGCGATCGCCGGCGTCTTCGTCGACGGCGACGACGTCTCCGAGGTGGCGCCTCTGCTCCTCGGCGTGGTCGCGGCGACGATCGTGCGTGCCGGCCTGCTGTGGGCGCTCGAGAGCGGCGGCAGGCTGACCGCCCTCCGCGTCGCCTCGTCCCTCCGGGCTCGGCTCCTCTCGCACCTGCTCAGTGCCCGCCCGGCCGCCGCGGTCGAGCGCTCCTCCGGTGAGATCGCGACCACCGCCGTGCAGGGCCTCGACGCGCTCGAGCCGTACTTCGGCCGCTTCCTGCCGCAACTCGTCCTCTCCGTCGTGACCCCGATCGCGATCCTCGTCTGGGTGTTCGCACACGACGTGCTCTCCGGTGTCGTGATGGTGCTGACGCTGCCGCTGATTCCCGTCTTCGGCGCGCTCGTGGGACGGGCGACCGGTGAGCGGACGGCGGCACGCCGGACGATGCTCGACCTGCTCGCGACCCACTTCCACGACGTCGTCCGTGGCCTTCCCACCTTGCGGGCGTACGGACGCAGCAAGGCGCAGCTCACGGTCGTCGGTGATGTTTCGGACGCCTACCGGCGTGAGACGATGGCGACGCTGCGGCTCGCCTTCCTCTCCGCCCTGGTGCTCGAGCTTGCGGCGACGCTCGCCACCGCCTTGATTGCCGTCGAGATCGGAGTCAGGCTCGTCGACTCGCGGATTGCGTTCGCACCGGCGCTCGCCGTGCTCATTCTGGCGCCGGAGCTGTACGGCCCGCTGCGCGCCGC
>CAZOMP010000009.1:82083-154832 GCA_964581085.1 uncultured Gaiellales bacterium
GGCTCGGGGAAGACGACGTTGCTGCTCCTGCTGATGCGGCTGCTCGCCCCGTCCGAGGGAACCGTACGCGCGGGTGTCGTCGATCTTGCAGACGCAGCGCCTGAGGTCTGGCGGGAACGCATCGCGTGGATGCCCCAACGACCGAGACTCGGAGCTGGGACGTTGCGCGATCTGCTCCGGGCCGGCGGCACCGCAGACGACACTGCGGTGCGGCACGCGTTGGCGGCCGCCGCGGCGGAGGAACTCGTCGAGAGGCTGGCCGCCGGGCTCGACACGGTGGTCGGCGAGCAGTCGACCCTGTCGGTGGGTGAGATCCGCCGGCTTGCCCTTGCCCGCGCCCTGCTGCGACCGGCGGACGTCGTCCTCCTCGACGAGCCCACTGCGAGCCTCGACCCGGAGAGCGCCGCAGCGGTGATCGACGGGATCGCCCGGATTCCACACGACCGTATCGTCATCGTCGCCACCCACGACGAGCGCGTGGTGGCGTGCGCCGACGTCGTCATCGAGCTCCACGACGGACGGATCGTCGGCGGCGATGAGCGGGTGGCGGCGTGAGGCTCCACGGACTGCGGGTCGTGCTGGGGGGCTCGCAGGGCCTGCGGCTCCGTATCGCTCTGGGAGTGCTCCTCGGCGCGCTGACGATCGGGGCGAGCGTCGGGTTGATGGCGACGGCGGGCTACCTGATCTCGCGTGCCTCGGAGCATCCCCCGATCCTCTCGCTCAGCGTGGCGATGGTCGCGGTGCGGTTCTTCGGGATCTCCCGGGGCGTCCTCCGCTACCTCGAGCGGCTCGCCTCGCACGATGCCGCGCTACGGCTCCTCGCGCGACTCCGCGTGCGCTTCTACGCCGACCTCGAGCCGCGGGTGCCCGGTGGGCTCGACCGGGTTCGGCGTGGTGACCTCCTGAGCCGCTTCGTGGGGGACGTCGATGCGCTCCAGGACGTGATCGTGCGAGCCGTCGGCCCCGTCGCCGTGGCGGTCGTGGTGGTGTTCGGAGCCATCGTCGCCGCTGCTCTCGTGCTCCCGTCGGCCGGTGTCGTGATCGCAATCTCCCTCGTCGTCGCCGGTCTGGCGGTGCCGGCGATCTCGGTCGCGCTCGTCCATCGCGACCGCCGGATCGAGGCGCCTGCGCGCGCGGCGCTGACCGCGGCGATGCTCGACGTCGCCGAGGCGGCCCCCGAGATCGTCGCCTACGGGCGCTCCGACGAAGCGCTTGCGAGCGCCGAACACGCCGATGCGCGGCTTCGGCAGGTGCGCCGCCGCGCAGCCGTGGCGGAGTCCACGGGTGACGCGCTCGTCACGCTCGTCGCGGGCGCGTCCGTCGCCGTCGTCGTCGCGGTGTGCGCGCCTGCCGTCCGCAGCGGGCAGCTCGACGGCGTTCTCGTAGCGATGCTGGCGCTTCTCCTCCTTGCGACCTATGAGGCGGTGCGGCCGCTGCCGCTCGCTGCCCAGCGGCTGGGGGAGACGGCCGTCGCGGCTGACCGGGTCGTCGAGCTCGCCTCCATTCCCGTACCCGTTGCCGATGTTGAGCCAGGTCTCCCCGATCCTGCCGGCGAGATCGTGACGGTCGCAGGTCTCGGCGTCTCCTACGGTGGTCGTCGCGTCTTCGACGGAGTCGATCTCGAGCTGCGACGAGGGCGGATCGTGGCACTCGTCGGTGCGAGCGGAGCGGGAAAGACGACGCTCGCCGAGTGCCTCGTCCGGTTCGAGGAGCCGAGCGCGGGCACTATCGCGATCGACGGGATCGACGTCCGTTCGTTCTCCCAGGAGCAGGTACGCCGCACGATCCTGCTCGTCGAGCAGGACCCGCAGCTCTTCGCCACGACGATCCGCGAGAACCTGCTCGTCGCCAATCGCAGCGCGACGGACGACGAGCTCGAGGCGGCTCTCCGCGCCGCCGCCGTATGGGAATGGGTGGCGGCGCTGCCGGAAGGGCTCGAGACGTTCGTCGGCGAGCTGGGCGGGCATGTCTCCGGCGGGCAGCGTCGGAGGCTCTCCCTCGCGCGTGCGTTCCTCTCTACCGCTCCGGTCGTCGTCCTCGACGAGCCGACCGCTCACCTCCACCCCGACGAGGAGTCGCATGTGCTCGGCTCGCTCGAGGCTCTCAAGGAGACGCGTGCAGTGCTGCTGATCAGTCATGCCGCCCGGGGGGTCGCGATCGCCGACGAGGTCGTGCGACTGGGTTGAGTCGGGATCCACCGATCTGCGAACATATGTTCGTGTCAGGCTCTACGGCCTCCATCCTCCACGCAGATCTCGACTCATTCTTCGCGTCGGTCGAGCAGAGAGACCATCCCCGGCTGTGTGGCCGCCCGCTGCTCGTCGGTGCCGGCGTTGTCCTGGCGGCGAGCTACGAGGCCAAGGCCCTCGGAGTCCGTACGGCGATGGGGATGAAGGCGGCGCGCGGTCTCTGCCCGCACGCGATCGTGGTGCAGCCGCGCTTCTCGGCCTACGTCGCGGCGAGTAGAGCGGTCTTCGACATCTTCGGCGACATGTCGCCGGTGGTGGAGGGGCTGTCGATCGACGAGGCGTTCCTCGACGTGAGCGGAATGGAACGAAGTGTCGGGACACCGACCGAGATCGCTGGGCGGCTCCGCCTCCGTGTGCGCGACGAGGTCGGCCTCCCGATCTCGGTCGGAGTCGCACGGACCAAGTTCCTCGCCAAGGTGGCCAGTGCGGTCGCGAAGCCGGACGGCTTGCTCGTGGTAGCGCCCGACCAGGAGTCTTCGTTTCTGCAGCCGCTGGCGGTCGAGCGCCTCTGGGGTGTGGGGTCCGTCACCTCGAAGAAGCTCCGCGAGCGCGGCTACACGCGCGTGGCGCAGGTGGCGCAGCTGTCGGAGGACGCGCTCTGCGCCATGCTCGGCGCCGCTGCGGGACGACATCTGCACGCCCTTGCCAACAACCGCGATCCGCGTCGGGTCGCAGCGGGAAAGCGCCGCTGTTCGATCGGCTCCCAGCGGGCCCGCCCGAGCGGCCGGTGGTCGCGCGAGTCCGTCGACGCCGATCTGGTCGGGCTCGTCGACCGCGTCACCCGTCGCGCCCGGGCAGCCCAACGGGGCGGCCGCACGGTCGTACTCCGGCTGCGTTTCGGTGACTTCACTCGTGCGACGCGCTCTCACACGCTCCCCTACCCGACCTCGTCGACGGCGACCGTCCTCGCCGTCGCGCGTCGGCTCCTCGCAGCGTCGCTCCCCGAGTTGGAACGGTGCGGTCTGACGCTCGTCGGCATCTCGCTTGCCAACCTCGAGGATGCGGCGGCGATCCAGCTCGTGCTCCCGTTGGACGGCAACGACCGTGATGCGCTCGATGCGGCCCTCGACGAGGTGCGCGACCGTTTCGGCTCCGCTTCGGTCACACGCGGCCTCCTGGTCGGCCGGAAAGCGGAGCCCGAGTTGCCGCTGCTGCCGGATTAGAATGAGAGCGGAGAGAGCCGGAGGAGGGAGTCGAACCCTCGGCCACCTGTTTACAAGACAGGTGCTCTGACCACTGAGCTACTCCGGCGCGCCCGCCACATCGTAGTCGTGGGGCACCGGGTTGCGGCCTGGGACGAGATCCGCGCGTTCGCGCTCGCGCTGCCGGTCGCCGGGACGATCACGGCCTGGCACGACCGAGGACCCCGGCTTGCGTCGGGGTCCTCGGTCTGCGTGGTGCCGCCTTCGTCAGGCTGCGGCGCCGAGCGGCTTGCCGTCGCGCGCCGGTGCCTCCTCGGTCTCGTGCTCGAGCGAGGGCAGCCAGTCGAGCCAGCGCGGGAGGTACCAGTTCCAGTCGCCGAGCAGCTTCATCGTGGCGGGCAGCAGCACCGCCCTGACGATGGTCGCGTCGATCAGCACGGCGGCCGCAAGGCCGATCCCCATCTCCTTCATGTCGATGATCGGCATCAGCGCGAAGACGCCGAAGACGAACACCATCACGACGGCCGCACTCGTGACCACGCTCGCCGTGGAACGGATGCCCTTCTCGACGGCCTGGTCGGTGGGGAGACCACGGTCGAAGTACTCCTTGACCCGGCTCAGGATGAACACGTGGTAGTCCATCGAGAGCCCGAACAGGATCACGAAGAGGAACATCGGCAGCCAGGAGGCGATGCCTCCGTTGCGCTGGAAGTCGAGCAGGCCCGACGCCCAGCCCCACTGGAAGAGAGCGACGAGCACACCGTAGGCGGCCGCCACCGACAGCAGGTTCATCACGATCGCCTTGATCGGGATCACGAGCGAGTGGAACGAGACGAGCAGGAGCAGGAACGCGAACGTGAGCACGAAGCCGAACACGAGCGGTGCCGACGACTTCATCTTCTCGTTCCAGTCCTTCGAGGAGGCCGTGTCGCCGGTGACCGCGTACTCGACGCCCTCAACTTTGCCGACCGTCGCGGGCAGGATCTGCTGCCGCAGCGTGGCGAGCGCGTCGTTCGACACGTTGTCGGTGCCGCCGCCGGCGAGCGGGACGAAGACCCGCTGTACGGTGCCGTCCGGAGACGTTTCGGAGTAGATCGGGTTCAGCGCCTTGCCGGATGCCAGCGACTCACGCTTCAGATCGGCGATCGCGGCCCGTAGCTGTGGGTTCGAGGCATCGCCCTTGATCGCGACCACAGCCGGTGTCGCGCCGCCGGGGAACGCGTCCCGGATCTTGTTCAACGACTGCACCTCGTGCATCGACGTCGGCAGCGAGTCGAAGCCGGAGATCTGGGTGTGCAGCTTCAGTGCCGGTGCCGCGAGGAGGAGCAGCGCCACGGTTGCACCGGTCGCCGAGACGAGCGGGCGGCGGAGGACGGCGCCGAGGATCGTGCCCCAGAGCCGGCTCTCGCCGTCGTCTCGCCGCAGACGAGCGACGAACGGGATCCGCACCTTGTCGACCCGGTCCCCCAGCCACGCGAGCGTCGCGGGCAGGACGGTCAGCGAGCCGACCATCGCGACGGCGACGACCATCATCGTCCCGATCGCGAACGACATGAACGTCTTGTCGCCGGAGAAGAACATGCCGGCCATCGCGATCATGACGGTGATCCCGGAGATCAGGACGGCTCGACCGGACGTGGCCGCAGCCGCCTCGAGCGCGGCCGACTCGCTCCGGCCGGCGCGGCGCTCGTCACGCTCGCGGCGGATGTAGAAGAGCGAGTAGTCGACCCCGACCGCGAGCCCGATCAGGAGGATCACCTCGGCGACCGACTGGTCCATGGGGACGAGCTGGCTCGGGAACGCGGCGAGGCCGATCGTGGCGAACACGGCCGTTAGCGCCATCAGGAGCGGCACCATGGCGCCGACGAGCGAGCCGAACACGAGCAGCAGGATCAGCAGCGTGATCGGGATCGAGATCATGCCCGCACGCGCCAGCTGCGAGCCGAACATCTCGTCGAGAGCCTTGCCCGTCGAAGCCGAGCCTGCCTCGACCACCGTGTAGCCGGGGTTCGTCTTCTGCACCTGGTCGACACCAGCAACGATCGTGTCGATGTACTTCACCGAGTCGTCGTAGGAGCCACGGGGGCTGTACTGGATCAGGACGGAGTGCCCGTCCTTCGAGACCTGACCCTCGTTGCCCGACGCGAAGGGGGAACGCAGCTTCGTCACCTTCGGGTAGCTCTCGAGCTTCGCGATCGTCTCGGCGACGACGCTCCTGAACGCCGGTTCGGAGACGGTGGCCGACTTCGACTGCACGAGCACGTACTCCGACTGCTCGTCGAGCTTGAAGCCTGCGTCCTTGATGATGTGGTCGGCCGTCCGTGCCTCGCCGACGTTCGTGTCGTTCTGGTCGATCGTCTGCATCCCGACCATGCCTCCGAGCACGACGGAGGCGATGACGAACGCGAACCAGCCGAAGATCGCGGTCTTGCGGTGGCGTGCGCTCCAGCGACCCATCCGGGCCGCCACGTTGGTGCTCTGCTTCAGGGGTGACATCGTGGTCCTCTCCTTGGGGTCGCTTCGGTCACCCGGAAGACTCGTTTGCCGGAGCTCTGCCGACAGTGCGGCGCCCTGGCGAGACGCGGTGGGGGAAACCGCACTCCTGCCGCGGGGGTCTGCCGCCGCTGCAGAAACGCTCCGACGGGCCGGCTGGCCCGCTGGCCTACGACTGCAGGAAGGTGAGCACGGCGAGCACGCGGCGGTGGTCGTCGCTCGACGCGGGAAGATCGAGCTTCGTGAAGATGCTCGTGACGTGCTTCTCGACTGCGCGGAGCGTGACGAAGAGCCGCTCTGCGATCGCCTGGTTGGAGCGTCCCTCCGCCATCAGCTCGAGTACCTCGCGCTCCCGCCGGGTGAGCGACTCGATCGGGTCGTCGACCCGCTTGCGGCCGACGAGCTGACTGACGACGGCCGGGTCGAGCGCCGAGCCGCCTTCACCGACACGGCGCACCGCTGCGGCAAACTCCTCCAGGTCGGAGATGCGATCCTTGAGCAGGTAGCCGACGCCGTCCGCGCCCTCCTCGAGCAATCCGACCGCATAGCCGGGCTCGACGTACTGCGAGAGCACGAGGACGCCGACTCCCGGGAAGTGGCCGCGGATCTCGCGCGCCGCGACGAGCCCCTCGTCGGTGTGCGTCGGCGGCATCCGGATGTCGACCACCGCCACGGCGGGCTTGTGCATGGCGACGTGACGCAGGAGGTCGTCGGCGTTGTCGGACTGTGCGGCGACCTCGAAGCCCGACTCGGTCAGGAGTCGAACGACGCCCTCACGCAGCAGGATCGAGTCCTCGGCGATCACGACCTTCATCGCGTTGCCGAGCAGGGCGATCGTGTTGCGGAGCGGCGGAAAGTCGCGCGGCAGGCCGTCGGCCAGCAGCTGGTGGATGTGCTCGGGCTCGGGCAACCCCGCGAGGCGATGCGTGCCGAGGTCGCGAACCGAGTAGCCCGACGGTGCCGCTGCGGTCTGGGAGAGGAGGATCTGGCCGCCATGACCGGCCGTACCGATGCGGGCCGCCCGATGCACGTCGATTCCCGTGTACCCCTCGTCGGTGACGAACGGGGTGCCGCAGTGCACGCCCATCCGCACCCGAACGTCACGCTCACCCGGCCAGGGCTCCTCGATCAGGTTGCGCTGGCCGTCGACGGCAGCCGCGACCGCGGCGTCGAGGGACTCGAATGCCGCGAACATCTCGTCGCCGTGCATGTCGATCACGGTCCCGCCGTGGCGGTCGACGGCGTCCCTGACGTTCCGCCGGGTGGCGTTCAGGATCGCCGGGTAGTCCTCGCCCGCCTCGTGCACGAGCCGGGTCGAGCTCTCGATGTCGCAGAGCAGGAAGGTGACGGGGACGGTGCTCATATTCGGGCGAGTCTAGTGGGTCTAGCCTGCGAGCTCGGGCGGCGAAGCGAGCGGGATCTGGGCCAGGACGAGCGTGCCGCCGTCGGGCGGGCTCTCGACCTCGAGCATGCCGTCGAGCGCGGCGAGACGGTCGCGCAGTCCTCGCAGCCCGGTACCGGAGTCCGGGTCGGCACCGCCGCAGCCGTCGTCCCTGACGGAGACGAGCACTCGTGTGTCGTCCGCCTCGAGCGTGACCTCGACGCTGCGGGCTCCCGCGTACTTGACGATGTTCGTAATCGCCTCTGCGACCACGTAGTAGGCGGCCGCCTCGATTGCCGGCGGTAGGCGGTCGTCCGGCATGGTCACGGTCACCGGTAACGGCGTCCGCACGACGAGCGCCTCGACAGCTGCAGCGAGGCCCCGGTCGGTGAGTACGGCCGGGTGGATGCCGCGGGCGAGCTCGCGCAACTCCTCGAGTGCGGCGGCGAGCTCCTCGCGGGCGGCCCTGATGGTCGCCTCCGCGCGTTCAGGGTCGCTCACGACCTTCGACTCGGCGAGGCGCAGCGACACCGAGAGCGCCACGAGGCGCTGCTGAGCACCATCGTGGAGGTTGCGTTCGAGCAGACGCCTCGCCTCGTCCGCGGCCTCGATGATGCGCGTCCGGGAGGCGCGGATCTCTTTCTCCTGTCGGCGCCGGTGGGTGACGTCGACACCGGAGAGAAGGACGAGCGACGGCTCGCGGCCGGTGACGTCGGCGACGGGCGTCGCCGTCCAGTCGACGATGAGCGAGCCACCGCCGGCGCGATACCAACGGCTCTCCCGCTGTGCGCTCGCGACGCCGTTCGCTGCGGAGGCGATCGCCATGCGGGCGAAGTAGCCGTCGTCCTCGTCGATCAGGTCGAGCACGCTCGACCGTACGATCGTCGCGTCGGGCCAGCCGAGCGTGTCTCGAAACGCCTGGTTCACCGCCGCTCGAGTCGCATCGACCCCGCTGTCGACGATCACACCTTCGCGGTCGACCACCACGACGATGGACGGGATCGCCTGCATCAGCGTCGTCGTGATGTCGCGCTCGCGCTGCAGCTGCAGCTCGCGCTGGCGGCGCTCGGTGACGTCGACGCCGCTGAGAAGCAGCAGCCGCCGCTCGTCGATCGGCGGCAGCCGGATGCACGACCAGGAGACGGTCAGCCTCCGTCCGGAGCTGGTCGTCCAGGTGTCGTCGTGCGCGCCCACTGTCTCACCCGACGCGACCCGGCCGACGATCGCACGTACCTCGGCCGCGTCCTCCGGCGCCACGAACGTCTCCCAGAACACCGCCCCGGCTGCCTCGGCAGCAGTGACCTCGAGGGTGCGTTCGAACGCCTTGTTGGATGTCACCGGATCGATGACGCCGTTCTCGTCGATGAGACAGAGGAGGCTCGGTGCCTCGTTCGCAATCGCGTTGAGGAAGATGCGCGCTCGCTCGCTCGCCTCGGCCTCCTCATGACGAGCCGTGATGTCGATCCCGCCGGCGATGATCCCGCGGACGCGTCCGTGCTCGTCGTGGAGCGGTGCTGAGCGCCAGAAGACGACGCGGCGCTCGCCGGACTCGTTGACGAACGTGTCCTCGTACTCGACGGCCGGGTGAGCTGGTGCGGCCGCCTCGAATCGCTCCTGCACGCCCGGGCGCAGGAGCGGGTCGATGAACACCTCCCAGAAGTAGCGACCCCGGATCTCCTCCTCGTCGTCGACGCCTGCCGCATCGACGGCGGCCTGGTTCTGGTTCAGGATCCTCCCGTCCACGTCCAGGTGGACGAAGAGGCTCGGTGCCGTGTCGACGGCGGTCACGAGGAAGTGGAACCGAGAGCGAAGCTCCGCCTGCAACCGGATGTTCTCGAGCTGGAGCCCGACGGAGGATGCAACGAGATCGATCGTCTCGGGCCTACCGGAGAGCGACGGATCGTGGACGATGGCGGCGATCCGGCGTCCGTTGCGGTCGACCATGGCGACGGAGCGCCCGGGGGCGGCATGCGGCTCGACGACGGGGCGGCCTTGCTCGTCGACCCAGCCCTCGCCGGCGTCGAGGCGATAGACGATCTCGAGCGTCGGGTCGTGAAGTGCCTCTGCAACCGCGTCGCGGAGCGGTACGCCGGCGTCGAGCGCCCGCAGGATCGTCGTCGTACCCGTGCGATCGAGGCGAAGCGGTCTCATCGCAACCCGCCTCACGCGGGGAGCAGCAGCGCCAGCGCGGCACCGGAGAGCTCGGCCTTGGGCAGGAAGCCGCGGGCACCGCTCGCCTCGATCAGCGAACCGTAGTCGGTCGCGTCGCGGCTCGAGACGAGGACGACCGAGGTCCGGTCAAGGTCACCGCACCCCACACACACGTCGAAACCCGTCATGTCCGGAAGCTGGACGTCGAGCAGAACGACGTCCGGGCGCAGCTGGCGCAGGAGCCTGAGGGCCGACGTTCCGTCCTCCGCTTCGCCGACGATCGTGTACCCGTCCGACTCGAGGATCGCGCGCGCCGAGGCGCGGAAGCTCGGGTGATCGTCGACGATCAGGACGGTGGTCGCCACACGCGAATCGTGGCAGAAGCACGGGAGACGCGGAGTGTGGAGAACCGCACCCCACGCCGCCATGCGCAACTGCCACGCAGCGCTGCGCATTCAACGGTCGATGCGGCCGAATTCCACGCAATGCGAGGCCGAGGCTATGGAATCGACCGCAATCTGGGGCATACTCCCGGGATGCACACGACCGAAACCTCCACGCACGATCGTATCCTCGCCGAGCGCGCCCGCTACGTCAGCGGCGGCGTCTCCACACCGCGGCTCGTCGTCTCGCACGCCGACGGCGCGCGCGTGACCGATGTCGACGGTCGCGTCTTCATCGACTTCGCGGGCGGCATCGGCTGCCAGAACACGGGGCACCGGTTCGCGCCGGTCGTCGACGCGATCAAGGCGCAGGCGGACGACTACCTGCACCAGTGCTTCATGGTCGGCATCTACGAGCCATACGTCGAGGTGTGCCGTCGACTCGCCGAGTTGTCTCCGTGCTCGGGCGGCGCCGAGCAGAAGTCGGTGCTCCTCAACTCGGGAGCCGAGGCGGTCGAGAACGCCGTCAAGATCGCCCGTTCCGCGACCGGGCGTTCCGCTGTGGTCGTCTTCGACAACGCCTTCCACGGCCGCACGCTGCTGACGATGACCATGACCGCGAAGGTGCGACCGTACCGGTTCGGCTTCGGCCCCTTCGCGCCGGAGGTGTACCGCGCGCCGGTGCCGAACCCGTATCGAGGCGTTTCCGTCGACGACGCCGTCACCGGCCTGAAACGGCTCTTCAAGGCCGATGTCGACCCATCGACCGTGGCGTGCGTCGTCCTCGAGCCCGTGCAGGGCGAGGGCGGCTTCCTGCCGATGCCCGCCGACTACCTGCGGCGGCTGCAGGAGATCTGTAACGAGCACGGGATCCTCTACGTCGACGACGAGGTCCAGTCCGGTGTCGGTCGCACCGGGAAGATGTGGGCGATCGAGCACTACGAGGGTGTCGAGCCCGACCTGCTCGTCTCGGGCAAGTCGATCGGCGGCGGGCTCCCGCTCGCCGCGGTCACCGGTCCGGCGTCGCTCATGGACGCCGTCCCCGCAGGCGGGTTGGGTGGAACCTTCGGCGGCAATCCGCTGTCCTGTGCGGCTGCGATTGCCGTCCTCGAGGCGGTCGCCGAGCCGGCCTTCCTCGAGCAGGCGACCTCGCTCGGCGACACGCTCCGTGCTCGGCTCGACGCGATCGCCAGGCGCCAGCCGGCGATCGGCGAGGTTCGCGGGCTCGGCCCGATGCTCGCGTTCGAGCTCGCCGAGCAGGCACCGGCGCAGGCCGCTGCGATCGTCGCGGCCGCGTTCGAGCGCGGACTGCTCCTCCTTGCCTGCGGCATGTACGGCAACGTGATCCGGCTCCTTGCGCCTCTGACGATCGAGGACGACGAGCTCGAGGAGGGCCTCGCGCTCCTGGAGGAGTCGGTTGACGCAGCTCTCTGAGGAGCCTCCGGCCGCGGCGGCAGAGCGGCCGCCTGCGGACATCCGCATCCAGAGGCTCCGCAAGACCTACGGTGCCGTCGCCGCCGTCGACGGCATCGACCTCGAGGTGGGCCGTGGCGAGTTCTTCACGATGCTGGGACCCTCCGGATCGGGCAAGACGACCACGCTGCGGATGATCGCCGGCTTCGAACGACCCGACGGCGGCACGATCGAGCTCGACGGCCGCGACGTCTCCGGGCTGCCGCCGTTCGACCGTGACGTCAACACGGTCTTCCAGGACTACGCGCTCTTTCCGCACATGACCGTGCAGCAGAACGTCGAGTACGGATTGCGGGTGAAGAAGGTGGCAAAGGCGGAGCGGCGGCGGCGGGCGGAGGACGCTCTTGCGATGATGCAGCTCGAGGGCTACGGCGACCGGAAGCCCGGTCAACTCTCCGGTGGCCAGCGCCAGCGGGTCGCGCTCGCGCGGGCGATCGTCAACACGCCGCGCGCCCTTCTCCTCGACGAGCCGCTCGGCGCGCTCGACCTCAAGCTCCGCCAGCAGCTGCAGATCGAGCTGAAACAGATCCAGCAGGAACTCGGGATGACGTTCGTGTACGTCACGCACGACCAGGAGGAAGCGCTCACGATGAGCGACCGGATCGCCGTCTTCAACGAGGGCCGGATCGAACAGGTCGGGCGGCCGTCGGAGCTGTACGAACACCCGCAAACCCGTTTCGTAGCGGGGTTCATCGGCACCTCGAACATCCTGGAGCGCGGCGGCCGCACGTTCACCGTGCGACCGGAGAAGATCAGGCTCAGGTTGGAGGACGGAGGCACGGGCGAGCCGGGGGTGATCTCCGCTGCCGTCTACCTCGGCTCCGTGACCAAGTTCATCGTCGAACTCGATGGAGGCGGCGAGCTGACGGTGGTACAGCAGAACCTCGAGACGTCGTCGGAGGACGTCCACGAGATGGCAGGGAAGCACGTCCGGCTCGCGTGGAGCCCGGACGTGGAATTCGCGATCAAGGAGGAGTTGGACTCGTGAAGCGGCTTCGCTTCGTTCACGTCGCACTCGCGGCACTCGTCGTCGTCCTGGCCGTTCCGGCCGCGGGCGTCTCGAAGAGTTCTGCCCTGCCGACCTCGGTCGGCGCAGGAGAAGGCAAGCTCACGCTCGTCGCCTGGGAGGGCTACACCGAGAAGCAGTGGGTGGCCCCGTTCGAGAAGGCGACCGGCTGCCAGGTGTCGGTCAAGTACGCCGGCTCCTCGAACGACATGTTCAACCTGATGACCTCCGGCGGCGGCGGCCAGTACGACATGGTCTCGGCCTCCGGCGACGCGAGCCTGCGCCTGATCTACGCGAAGGCGGTGCAGGAGGTCAACGTCAAGCTGATCCCGTCCTACAAGAACTTCTTCAAGGCGTTCCAGTCGCCGGCCAACAACACGGTCGACGGCAAGCACTACGGCATCTCGCTCCAGTTCGGGCCGAACGTGCTGATGGTCAACACGAAGAAGTACGGGTCGACCCCGAAGACGTGGGGGGTGATCTACGACCCGAAGAACAAGGGCAAGATCACGATTCCGGACAACCCGATCCAGATCGCCGACGCGGCGCTGTACCTCTCGAAGACACAGCCCTCGCTCGGGATCAAGGATCCGTACGAGCTGACGAAGGCGCAGCTCGCGGCGACGGTCGCCCTGCTCAAGAAGCAGCGGCCGCTCGTGAAGAAGTACTGGGCGCTCGCGTCCGACCAGATCGACCTGTTCAAGAACGGCGGCTCCACGATCGGGGCCTCGTGGCCCTACCAGGTGAACACGCTGAAGGCGGCCAAGGTGCCGGTCGTCGGTGTGATCCCCAAGGAAGGAGTCACCGGCTGGCTCGACACGTGGATGCTGTCGTCGAAGGCGAAGCATCCAAACTGCGCCTACAAGTGGATGCAGTACATCACCCAGCCGAAGCCGCAGGCGCAGCAGGCGATCTACTTCGGCGAGACGCCGGTCAACAAGAAGGCCTGTGCCGTCATGAACACGCTCTCGAAGGGCTCCTGCGCCCAGTACTCGGCCAACGCACCCGAGAGCTTCTACAACTCGATCAAGTTCTGGAAGACGCCGATCGCCGACTGCGGCAACGGTCAGAAGAACTGCACCGACCTGCGGGCCTGGACGACTGCCTGGCAGCAGGTCAAGGGCTGATCGACTCGCTCGTATGTCCGCTGATGCGGCACGCGTGAAGGAGGGCTCCCCCGCCGGGGGAGCCCTCCGCTCTCTCTCGCGGTTCTCCTGGCGGCGGCCGCGGCTCAAGGTGCTGGGACAGATCACGGCGCCGCTCGCCGCGTTCCTGCTCGTCTACGTGGCCGCACTCGTGGCCCTGCTGATCCAGGGCTTCTGGACGACCGACTCGTTCACCGGGGAGGTCATCCATTCGTGGAATCTCGACAACTTCCGCGCCATCGCGGCTGCGCCCTATCCGGAGATCATCCTGCGGACGCTCGTCATTGCTTCGGCGGTGACGATCACCTGCATGGTCCTCGCGTTCCCCTACGCCTATTTCATGGTGCGGATCGCGGGGCGGCGGCTGCGGCTCGCACTCCTCGTCGCGACGACGCTGCCGCTCTGGGTGAGCTACCTGGTCCGCGTTTACTCGTGGCGGCTGATCCTGAACCCGGACGGAGCGCTCAACTGGTGGCTGAACAAGCTGGGCCTGCCCGATCTCAACATCGCGTACACGAACTGGGCGATGTGGCTCGTCTTCACCTACATCTGGTTCCCGTTCATGGTGCTGCCCGTCTACGCGGCGCTCGAGCGCGTACCGTATTCCCTCCTCGAAGCGTCCGCCGATCTCGGTGGCCGGGGCTTCACGACGCTCCGGCGAATCATCTTCCCGCTTGCAGTGCCCGGCCTCGCGGCAGGCTCGATCTTCACCTTCTCGCTCACGCTTGGCGACTACATCGCACCGTCTCTCGTCGGCGGGCCGGGATCGTCGCTGATCGGGACCGTCGTGTTCGAGAATCTCGGGCTTGCGAACAACGCGCCCTTCGCGGCGGCGTTCGCGATGGTCCCGCTCGCGATCATGGGCGTCTACCTGATCCTGATGAAGCGCCTCGGAGCCTTCGACACCCTCTGATGGAGACACGGACGACAAGGGCGGGTCTGTGGCTCTGGGCGGCACTCGTCTTCCTCTTCCTCTGGATCCCGATCGTGATCATGGGTGTCTACGCCTTCAACTCGTCCAACATCCAGAGCTGGCCGATCCCGGGCTTCACCACGAAGTGGTTCTCGGAGGCCTGGCACGACCCGGAGGTGCGTGAGGCGCTCTGGCTCTCGGTGCGAGCCGGGTTCTTCGCAACGGTGGTCGCGCTCGTACTCGGCTCGCTGGCGGCGTTCGGACTGGCGCGGACACGGTTCTTCGGGAGGGACGCGATCTCGTTCGTCTTCGTGCTCCCGATCGCGCTGCCCGGGATCATCACCGGCCTCGCCCTCAACTCGTTCTTCGTCATCTGGGGTGTCAGCTTCTCGATCTGGACGATCGTGATCGGACATGCCACCTTCTGCGTCGTGATCGTCTACAACAACGTCGTCGCCCGCCTGCGGCGCACCTCGGGGTCGTTCTTCGAGGCATCCGCCGACCTCGGCGCGACCGGCTTCCAGACATTCCGCTACGTGACGCTGCCCGTGATCCGCACGGCGCTCGTGGCCGGCGGACTGCTCGCGTTCGCGCTCTCCTGGGACGAGATCGTCGTCACCTATTTCACGGCCGGGGCACAGAACACGCTGCCGCTGCTCCTCTTCGGCTTCATCCGGCAGGGCCAGAACCTGCCGGTCGTGAACGCGATCGCACTCGTCGTGATCGTCGTCAGCCTGATCCCCGTGGCGCTCGCTCAGAAGCTGACGAGCGACCCGGTCGCCGGCCGCGGCTAGCGTTCCGAGCGCTCAGCGACGCTCGAGGACGACGACAGGAATCTCTCGGTCGGTTCGGGTTGCGTAGACGTCGTAGTCGGGCCACTGCTTCGCGGCGGCACGCCAGAGCTGTTCCCGCTCTTCGCCGGAGGTCGTGCGGGCATGGGCCGGGAACACGTCGCCGAGGATCTGGACGGTGACGTCCCGGTCCCGTTCGATGTTCCTGTACCAGCCAGGATCCTCGGGAGCGCCTGCCTTCGACGCAACGATCACGATCTTCCCGTCGAGGGCCTCGTAGATCAGGGGCGTCGTCCGCGCCTCGCCGGTATTGCGGCCCTTCGTCGTCAGAAGCAGGATCTTGGCGCCGCGTTTCCAGATGTGGCCGACCGCGCCGTCCGTCTCCCGGTAGCGCTGCACGTGTGCATCGCCGAAGAGTGTCTCCGCCTCGCTCATACCCCGACCGTAGCTGTGCGAGGTCACCGTGTGTCGCAAAGGGCGGTCGGTATGCGGTCAGAATGCGTTCGTCTGCACGACGAGCTCGCCGAGGAGTCTGCGCAACTCCTCGACTCGCTCCTCGCCGATCAGGCGAGCCCACTCGAGCTCGGTGTCGCGCACGGCCGCGCGCAGGACCGGAACGACTGCGAGGCCGCGCCCGGTCAGGCGGATCCGCCGAGAACGGCGGTCGTCGGGGTCGGGCTCGCGGATGAGGTAGCCCATCCGCTCGAGCTCACCGAGCATGTAGTTCAGCGCCTGCTTGCTGATGCGCAGGTTCGCTGCGAGCTCCGACGGTCGCTGTCCGTCGGGACCGGGAAACTGGAGGACGTTGAGGTGGGGCGGTTCGAGATCGTCGAACCCATGAGCGTGGAGTGCGGTGAGCAGCCGGCGCCGTACCTCCTCGCTCGCCATGCGGAGGAGGGCGCCCAACATCGGTGGCCCGTACGGCCCGTCGGGCAGTTGAGTAAAACGACTTGACGGATCGGGCGGAGACATCTACTGTAAAGATACTTTACTATCCCGATGGACGGGAGGTTCATCATGTCCGCGACGACCACCACCGAGACGATCCACCTGGGCCAGATCGTGGTCCGGTTCCTGCTCGACGGCACGGCGAGCGACGGGCCGGCTTCGGTCTTCGAGTTCGACGTCCCCGCAGGTGCGCGCGTACCGGCCGCGCACAGCCACGATGCCTACGAGGAGACGATCTACGGTCTCCGCGGTGTGCTCACGTGGACCCTCGACGGTGAGACGGTCGAGGTCGGCGAGGGAGAGGCAATCTGTATCCCGCGCGGCGTCGTCCATCGGTTCGAGAACCACGGTGAGACGGATGCGACCGGGGTCGCCGTCGTCACCCCGGGCCTGCTCGGGGCCGCCTACTTCCGCGAGGTCGGCACGGTCGCGGCCGCCGCGGCGGGCGGTCCGCCCGACCTCGAGGCGCTCAAGGCCGTGATGCGCGCACACGGCCTCACGCCCGCGGCCTGACGGCGTCGTCGCGCGGCGCTACGCCAGCAGCGCCTGGAACGCGGGCTCGTCCCGCAGTGCGTCGAGGTCACTGTCCTCCCGCGCAAGGTCGCGAAGGCCGTCACGCCGCTCGAAGGCGACGCGGAGGTGCTCGATCGCATCTTCCTTGCGGCCGGCGAGCGCCTCGCAGCAGGCGAGGTTGTAGAGCGGGGCGGCGTACTCGCTCGCCTCCACGACGGCACGGGCGCGCGCCACGACGGCCTCGTACTCGCCCGCCTCGTAGGCTGGGTGGAACTCCGCCCAGATCTCCCAGCCACCGACCTCGTAGGCCTGCCCGACCGTGCTCCCGACTGCAAGCACGACCGTCTCGGCGTCTTCGGCGAAGGCGGTGCGCGTCGCGGCGGGTGGAACGAAGACGAGCGTTCCTGCGGGCGCGTCGTGCGTCTCGCCGTCGATCTCGAAGCGCGCCCTGCCGCGGAGGACGACGTAGAGCTCCTCCTTGCCCTCGTCCTCGTCGTGTTCCGGCATGAGCCGGTCGCCGACCCGCTCGACGGTCCACGCGTTCGCCCCGAAGGCGGTGATCCCGAGGTGGTGACGTACGGGACGCATGTGCGTCCCGTCGCGGTAGGCGATGTCCTGCAGCTCTTCGACCGTCGTGGCTCGATACGTCACTACCGGCGAGCCTACTCTGGTGTGTCCTCTTGCACCAGTCCCTGGCGCGGGCGTCGTCGCCGGCGCCCGCCACCTACGCTGGGGTACCGACCTTCCAGATCAGGACGTTCTCCGGATATGACGCGCGCCGACCGGGACGTTTCGCTACGCAGCTGCCTTCGATCGCTTGGCCGCCGGTTGACGCGGGCGACACGAGTGTCGCCGCTACAGGGTTGGACAGATGCTGGGGGCGCGAGCTACCCGGCGACGCCGGTGCCGACCGGGCATGCGACGCCCGTCCCGCTGATCCCGCAGTACCCGTTCGGGTTCCGTGCCAGGTACTGCTGGTGGTACGGCTCGGCATAGTAGAACGGACCTGCCTCGGCGAGCTCGGTCGTGATCGTCCCGCGCCCCGCCGCGGCGAGCGCGGCCGCGTAGCGCATCCTCGCGGCGAGTGCAGCCTCTTGCTGGGCCGGGCTCGTCCAGTAGAGGGCCGAGCGGTACTGGGTGCCGACGTCGTTCCCCTGCCGCATGCCCTGCGTCGGGTCGTGCGACTCCCAGAAGACGCGCAGCAGCTCGTCGTAGGAGATCCCCGCGGGATCGTAGGCGACGAGGACGACCTCTGCATGCCCTGTCCGCCCGGAGCAGGTTTCCTCGTAGGTCGGGTTCGGCGTGGTCCCGCCTGCGTAGCCGACGGCCGTCGTGTGGACGCCCGGGAGCTGCCAGAAGATGCGCTCGGCGCCCCAGAAGCAGCCGAGACCGAAGATCGCCCTCTCCGTGCCTTCCGGGAACGGCGGCACGATCGGCGTGCCGAGGACGAGGTGGGCGCCGAGGCCTGCCATCGGCTCGGCCCTCCCCGGCAAGGCGCGGTCGGGCCGCACCGCCTCGGTTCTGCGCGTGAACAGGCTCATTGCCTTCAAGCATACGCTCCGGCGTACGTCACACTGCGGAGCAGACGATCTTCTAGCGGCCGGGGAGGCCATGGCAGAGACGACCGAGCGGGTGGGAGCGGCGAGGAAGGGGATGGCCTGGATCCCGGGTGGCGGGTTCACGATGGGCTCCGATCGGCACTACCCGGAGGAGGCGCCGGCGCACGAGGTGGAGGTGGGCGGTTTCTGGATCGACGAACATCCGGTCACGAACCTCGAGTTCATGCGTTTCGTGAAGGCGACCGGCCATGTCACCTGGGCAGAGCAGGAGCCCGACCCCGCGCAGTATCCCGGTGCGCAGGAGGACCTGCTGTTCGCCGGCTCCGTCGTCTTCGTGAAGACGGCCGGCCCGGTCGACCTGGGCAACCACTACAGCTGGTGGGCATGGACGAGAGGAGCCGACTGGCGCCACCCGCAGGGGCCGCAGAGCACGCTCCACGGACGGGAACGCCACCCCGTCGTGCACATCGCCTACGAGGACGCAGAGGCGTACGCCGCCTGGGCCGGCAAGGAGCTCCCGTCGGAGCCCGAGTGGGAGTTCGCCGCGCGTGGCGGTCTGGACGGCGCCGAGTACGCCTGGGGTGACGAGCTCACGCCCTCCGGGCGGCCGCTGGCGAACACCTGGCAGGGACGGTTCCCCTTCGAGAACACCCTCGAGGACGGCTTCGAGGGCACCTCTCCCGTGGGATCGTTCCCGCCGAACGGGTATGGCCTGAAGGACATGATCGGGAACGTCTGGGAGTGGACGACGAGCTGGTACGCCTCGAGCCACGCGCAGCCATCGGCGTGCTGCTCCGGCGATCTCCGCGCCGCAAGCATCGACCCGGATGACGCTGCCGCGATTCCGCGCCGCGTGACGAAGGGCGGTTCGCATCTCTGCGCGCCGAGCTACTGCCGCCGCTACCGTCCCGCGGCAAGGATGGGACAGCCGATCGACACGTCGACGAGCCATCTCGGCTTCCGCTGCATCGTGCGGGCGTAGCCGACAACGGGAGGGAGCGGAGATGCCGCACGCGATCCGCTCGTGCTCGAACGTGGGTGACCGGGATCAGGCTCGGGCAAGGGCGTACTCCAGATCGGCCCAGAGCGTCTCCGCCGGCTCGAGCCCGACGGAGAGACGGAGCAGCCCCTCGGGACAGCGGTCTCCCTCCCAACGGTGCCGGGACTCGAGCTTCGTTCGCGCCCCGCCGAGGCTCGTCGCGTTCTCGATGACGCGGGTTGCCGTCTCGACGCGCCGTGCGGCGGCGCCGTCGGCGAGATCGAAGGAGATGAGGAAACCGAACCCCGGATAGCGGGCAACCGCGACCGCCGGGTGGCGGGCGAGCCGTTCGGCGAGCACCCGGGCGCTCGCCTCCATCCGGTCGAGCCGCACCTCGAGCGTCTGGAGACCGCGCTGAAGCAGCCAGGCGGTGTCGGCCGAGGCGATGATGCCGGTGAGCCGGCGGGTGAGGTGGAGCCGCCCGTGGAGCGCATCGTCCCTGACGGTCGCGACGCCGGCGATCAGGTCGTCGTGCCCGGCGAGCACCTTGGTCGCCGAATGCAGGGCGACGTCGCATCCCTGCTCGAGTGGACGTAGCCGCAGAGGGGACGAGAGCGTCGCATCGCAGACGACGGGGGCGGGATGGGCGGCGAGCGCTTCGAAGTCCGGCATCGTCAGCAGGGGGTTCGCCGGCGCTTCGACGAGGATCAGGTCGACGCCGGCCGGCGGCTCAGCCCGCTGGTCGTACTCGACGGTGGTGAGCCCCCACGGTGTGAGGTGGTCGAAGAGCTCCTTGTGGCCGTAGTAGGCGCCCTCGGCCAGCGCGATCGTGCCGCCCGGCGGCAGCATCGTCAGCACGACAGCGGTCACGGCTCCCATGCCGGCCGGGAAGAGCAGCGAGCGGCCGCCCTCGAGGTCGCCGAGGGCCTTCTCGACGGAGACCTGGGCGGGGTGCTCCGAGCGCGCATAGGTGAATCGGCCGGGCTCCCCCTGCGCGTCGTAGGGCCACGTGGCGGAGCGGTCGAGCGGGGCGCTCATTCTTCGACTCTAACGGCGGCCCGAGGTCGTGAGCGATAGGCTCGGACAGTCAATGGCGGTCGACGAGGGTAGCGGGATGACGCACGACACGACCGCGGCCAAGCTCGAGTGGTTGCGAGAGCTGGCTGCGCACGCTGCGCTCCCGATGGGACAGGAAGCGGTCGACCGTCAGCATCAGCGCGGGAAGCTCGTGGCGCGCGAGCGCATCGAGCTGTTGCTCGACGCGGGCTCGTTCGTCGAGCTCGACCGGTTCGTCCGTCACCGCGAGGCGGAGTTCGGGATGCGGGAGAACCGGCCGTTCGGCGATGCCGTCGTGACCGGCTACGGGACCGTCCTCGGTCGCCCGGTCTGCGTCTTCTCGCAGGACTTCACCGTCTTCGGCGGCTCGCTGAGCGAGGTGTTCGCAGAGAAGATCTGCAAGCTGATGGACATGGCCGTGAAGGTCGGCTGTCCCGTCGTCGGGATCAACGACTCCGGCGGGGCGCGGATCCAGGAGGGCGTCGTCTCGCTCGCCGGCTACGCGGAGATCTTCTGGCGCAACGTGCAGGCGTCCGGCGTCGTGCCGCAGATCTCGCTCGTGCTCGGCCCTTGCGCAGGCGGAGCCGTCTACTCGCCTGCGATCACGGACTTCGTCCTGATGGCGGAGGGGACGTCGTACATGTTCATAACCGGCCCGGAGGTCGTGCGGGCGGTCACCGGCGAGGACGTGACGCAGGAGGAGCTTGGCGGGGCCGGCGCCCATGCATCGCGGTCGGGTGTCGCGCATCTCGTTGCGCCGAGCGAGGAAGCCGTGATCGAGGACGCCCGCTACCTGCTCTCCTTCCTGCCGCAGAACAATCTCGAGCGGGCGCCGTACGCGGCGCCGTCGGATGCCGTCGAGCGTGAGTCGCCGGAGCTCGACGTACTGATCCCCGACGCCCCGAACAAGCCCTACGACATGAAGCGCGTCGTCTCGGCGATCGTCGACGACGGCGACTTCCTGGAGCTCCAGCCCGACTTCGCGCAGAACATCCTCTGCGGTTTCGCGCGGCTCGGCGGCCACTCGATCGGGATCGTCGGCAACCAGCCGGCCGCCCTGGCGGGGGTGCTCGACATCGATGCTTCCGTGAAGGCAGCGCGCTTCGTGCGTACCTGCGATGCGTTCAATGTCCCGCTCGTCACCTTCGTCGACGTACCCGGATTTCTCCCCGGCACGGCGCAGGAGTGGGGCGGAATCATCCGTCACGGCGCCAAGCTGCTCTACGCGTTCGCAGAGGCGACGGTGCCGAAACTGACCGTGATCACGCGCAAGGCCTACGGCGGTGCCTACGACGTGATGAGCTCGAAGCACATCAGGGCGGACGTCAATCTCGCCTGGCCGACGGCGGAGGTGGCGGTGATGGGACCGGACGGCGCGGTCAACATCATCTTCCGCAAGGAGCTCGCCGAAGCAGACGACCCCGCCGCCCGCCGCGCGGAGCTGATCGCCGACTACGAGGAGCGGTTCGCGAATCCCTACACCGCCGCCGAGCGGGGGTACGTCGACGACGTGATCGAGCCGCGTCGCACCCGCCCGTACCTGATCCGCGCTCTCGAGCTCCATCTCGGCAAGCGGGAGCAGACGCCGCGGCGCAAGCACGGGAACATCCCGCTGTGAGCCCGTCGGTCGAGGTGCCCCGCGAGCACACCTGGGACGCCGAGAGCGTCTTCGCGACGCCGCAGGCCTGGGACGACGAGCTCGGGCGCCTGCTCGCCGCGATTCCGGCGCTCGCGGGCTTCAGGGGCAGGCTCGAGGAGGGGCCGCGCGTGCTGCTCGAGGCGCTTCGGTGCAGCGACGAGCTCGAGCAGCGGGCCGGTCGGCTCGTCACCTACGCCACCATGGCCTACGCGGTCGACACGACCGATCAGGCGGCGGTCGGCCGCTACGGCAGGGTGCAGACTGCCGGCGCCGAGCTCGCCGCGGCCGGATCCTTCCTCGGCCCCGAGCTGCTCGAGCTCGGTCGTGGAACGCTCGAGGCCTGGATGGGAGAGGAGCCGGGATTGGCCGGTTACGGTCACTTCTTCGACACGGTCCTGCGGGGTGTCGACCACGTTCGCTCGGCCGAGGTCGAGGAGGTGCTGGGGCAGGTGTCCGACGTCTTCGGCGGGCCTTACCTCGCCTACAGCGCCCTCGTCGACAGCGACGTCGCGTTCGCCGACGCCACGTCGAGCGGCGGTGACACGCACGAGGTGACGCAGGGGACCTGGGAGGGCCTGCTCGCGAGCCCGGACCGCGACCTGCGGCGGACGACGTTCGCTGCCTACGCAGACGGCTACCTCGGTGTTCGGAACGCCCTTTCCGCGCTGCTCACGAGCGCGGTGAAGCAGTCGGTCTTCGCCGCCCGCGTGCACCGGCACGCCTCGTCGCTTCGGGACGCCCAGTTCCGCTCCAACATCCCGGCCGAGGTGTTCGACAACCTGATCGCGACGTTCTCCGCCAACCTGCCCACCTGGCACCGGTACTGGCGGCTGCGCCGACGGATGCTCGGTGTCGAGCGTCTCGCCGTCTACGACCTCGCAGCCCCGATCGGGCCCGAGGTCGTGCTCGATTACGGTCAGTGCGTCGAGTGGATCGTCGCCTCGCTGGCACCGCTCGGCGACGAGTACGTCGAGATCGTCCGGCGAGGCTGCCTCGAGGAGCGGTGGGTCGACGTCCACCCGACACCCGGGAAGATGGGCGGCGCCTTCTCGGCCGGCTCGCAGGGGACACGCCCCTTCATCCTGATGAGCTTCGACGGCACCGCGGTCGCGCTCGGCACGCTCGCGCACGAACTCGGGCACTCGCTGCACTCGTATCTGAGCTGGCGCTCGCAGCCGCCGGTGTACAGCCGCTACTCGATGTTCGCCGCCGAGGTGGCGTCGAACTTCCACCAGGCGATGCTGCGCGCGTACCTGCTCGACGTCCTCGACGACCCGACGCTGCAGCTCGCAGTGCTCGACGAGGCGATGGCGAACTTCCGCCGCTACTTCTTCATCATGCCGACGCTGGCGCGCTTCGAACGCGAAGTCCACGAGCGTGTCGCCGCAGGGGAGGGCGTCACTTCCGACCTTCTCGTGGACCGGATGGCGGCGCTGTTCGCGGAGGGGTACGGCGATGAGGTCGAGATCGACCGGGAGCGTGTCGGGATCACGTGGGCGCAGTTCCCGCACCTCTACGAGCCGTTCTACGTCTACCAGTACGCGACCGGCATCTCCGGCGCCCACGCGCTCGCGCGCGGGGTTCTCGCCGGCGACGACGGCGCGGCCGACCGTTACCTCGACTTCCTCTCGGCCGGTGGCTCGCAGTATCCGCTGGATGCGCTGCGGGCGGCGGGCGTCGACCTCTCGACACCCGAGCCGGTCGAAGCGACCTTTGCGGTGCTGGCCTCGCTCGTCGACCGGCTCGAAGCGCTTGCGGACGCCGTGCCGGCTTGAGCGGTCAGCCTGCGCAGACGGTCGTCGAGCTCCTGCCCGCGCCCGATCCGGGTGACCCGGCAGCAGCCGCCGCGCGTCTGGCGATCGTCCGGGCGCGACTCGACGGTACGCCCCAGCCGGTAGCGCCCGCCGGCCTCTGGTGGGCAGCAGGGCTCGCGGAGGCGATCGGCGATCACGCGGCCGGCGACGGCCTCGGCTTCGCATCGGGACGGGTTGGGGAGAACGCTCCGTCGTCACCGCGAGAGCGCGGAAACCTGGCTCAGGTGCCGCCCTCGCGCAGCAGCCGCGGCGCTGCGCGCGCGTAGTCGAGCCCCGAGACCCACGTCAGCACGACCGCGACGAGGAGCACCCACCAGGCGACGTCGACGTCCCACGTGCCCGCTGCCGCGAGTCCCGCGACGACGACCGCAAGCGCCTGCGCCCACGTCTTCACCTTGCCGAGATCGCGGGCCGGGATCACGACGCCGCGCTCGATTGCCGCCAGGCGGAGCCCGGAGACGAGCAGTTCGCGGGCGACGATCAGGGCCACCATCCACGCCGGGGAGACGTCTTCGCCGACCAGCATCACCAGTGCAGCGATCACGAGAAGTTTGTCCGCGATCGGGTCGACGAGTGAGCCGAAGGCCGAGGTCTGATTCCAACGGCGCGCGAGCCACCCGTCGATCTGGTCGGTCGCCATCGCGACCGCGAAGACGACGGTTGCCCAGTAGTCGTGGTTCGGGAAGTCCCAGGCGAAGAGAACGATCACGATCGGGACGGCCAGCGCCCGCGCGAGGGTCAACTGATCCGGGATCGTCATCCTTCGGGGAGAATACGCGGAGCCGATGGGAGCCTTCGACAAAGTTCTCGTCGCCAACCGCGGCGAGATCGCGGTACGGATCTTCCGGACGCTGCGCGAGCTCGGGATCGGCACGGTGGCGGTGTACTCGGACGCAGATCGGGGCCGCCTGCACACGCACGTCGCCGACGAGGCGTATCGCCTCGGGCCGGGACCCGCCGAGGAGAGCTATCTCAAGATCGAGGCGCTCATCGGGGCGGCAATGCGGTCCGGCGCGCAGGCGATCCATCCGGGCTACGGCTTCCTCGCCGAGAACGCCGGCTTCGCCCGTGCGGTCGAGGAGGCAGGCCTGACGTGGATCGGACCGCCGCCGGCGGCGATCGAGCTGATGGGGTCGAAGACGGAGGCCCGGCGCACGATGCAGCAGGCAGGTGTCCCGATCATCCCCGGCGCGACCGGTCCGGTCCGCACCGTGGCCGAGGTCGTCGCGCTCGGTGCCGAGATCGGGTATCCGCTGATCATCAAGGCAGCTGCCGGTGGCGGCGGCAAGGGCATGGAACTCGTGCGCAACGCCTCCGAGGCGGTGCAGGCGTTCGAGGCCTCCCAGCGGCAAGGGTTGAAGTACTTTGCGGACGACACCGTCTACGTGGAGCGCTACCTGGAGGATCCGCGGCACGTCGAGGCGCAGGTGCTCGCCGACGCCCACGGCACCGTCCTCTTCCTCGGCGAGCGCGACTGCACCATCCAGCGGCGCCACCAGAAGCTCCTCGAGGAGACGCCGTCGCCCGCGGTCGACAGCGCGCTCCGGGAGCGGATCGGCGAGATCGCTGTCGATGCCGCGCGGGCCGCCGGCTATCGCTCGGCCGGGACGATCGAGGGCCTCCTGACCGCGGAAGGGGACTACTACTTCATGGAGATGAACACGCGGATCCAGGTCGAGCACACGGTCACGGAGCTCGTGACAGGCCTCGACCTGATCCGGGAGCAGATCCTGATCGCGCAGGGCGAACCGCTCTCGCTGCGACAGGAGGACGTGATGCTCCGCGGGCATGCCATCGAATGCAGGATCAACGCCGAGGACGTCGGCAAGGGCTTCCTGCCTGCACCCGGCGTGATCACGGTCTACGAGGAGCCGTCGGGGCCGGGCGTGCGGGTGGACTCGGGTGTCCGGGCGGGGGACGAGATCTCCGACCTGTACGACCCGATGATCGCAAAGCTGATCGTCCACGACACCACGCGGGAGACGGCCCGGCGCCGGATGCTCCGGGCACTCGCAGAATTCCACATCGAGGGGCTGCCGACACTGATCGGATTCCACGCCGCACTCCTGACGGAGCCGTGCTTTGTCGCCGGCGAGACCTGTCACGGGCTCGTGGAGTCGGAGGAGCTGGCGCGCCGCGCGGAGGAGGCCTCGACAGAGTTGTCTCATAGGACAACAAGACTAGCGGCCGGGTCGGACGGCGCTCGCACCCGGGAGCGCGTCGTCGCCGTCGAGGTGGACGGACGCTCATTCGACGTGCGCCTGCATACGACCGAGCCGCCCTGGGCGTCTCTCGCGCGCAAGCGCCGTGAGCGTGCGAGCGGAGCTGGCGCCGCCGGCTCGGGCGCCGTCACGAGCCCGATGCAAGGGACCGTCCTCAAGGTGCTCGTGGTCCAGGGCGAGGCGGTCGAGGCGGGCCAGGTGATCTGCGTGATCGAGGCGATGAAGATGGAGAACGAGATCTCCGCGCCTCGAGGCGGAGTCGTCGCCGAGCTCGGAGTGACACCGGGCCAGAGTCTCGGGAACGGCGAGCTCATCTGCGTCGTCGCCGCGGCCGAGTGACCACCCAGCCGAAGAACATCAGCGAGCTCGTGGACGAGCTCGTCGGGGGCGAGCGGCTCACGGGAGCGAGCCTGAGCCGGCCGAGGCGCAGCGACCCCGCGCAGCCCGCCCGGCTCACGATCGACCCCGTCGTCGTGCAAGGAATACTGCGATACCGGTTTCGGTCTCATCACCCGGCGAAGACGACCGACGAGAACCTCGCGTCGGCACAGGCGACGGCACGGATCGTGCAGCTCCTGGAGTCGACGTTTCGGCAAGGCCTGCTGCACGCCACGGATGCCGACTGGCAGGTGCTCGCCGGCGGCAGGGAGCCGCGGATCCTGCGACGGCCGCCGACGCGCCCGAGCCTGCGGCCGAGCCACGATCGTCCGAAGCAGCATCTGCTGCCCGACGGCGTCCCCGTGCCGTTCCTCGTCGCGCTCGGGGTGATGACCCCCGACGGAAAGGTGCGCTCGCGGCGCCACGACAAGTTCCGCCAGGTGAACCGGTTCCTGGAGCTCGTCGACGACGTCCTTCCGTGTCTGCCCGCAGGGCGCCTCCGGGTCGTGGACTTCGGTTCCGGCCGCTCGTACCTCACCTTCGCCCTCCACCATCTGTTGACGATCGTTCACGGACGGGAAGTCGAGATCGTCGGCCTCGACCTGAAGCAGGACGTCGTCGCCGAGTGCGAGAGGCTTGCCCGGCGGCTGGATGCGAGGGGACTCACGTTCAGGGAGGGGGATATCGCCGGCTACGACGGGCTCGAGGGCGTCGACCTCGTCGTCAGCCTGCACGCCTGCGACACGGCCACCGATGCGGCGCTCGACCGTGCGGTGCGGGCAGAGGCGGCGGTGATCCTGGCGGTGCCGTGCTGCCAGCACGAGCTGCTCCCGCAGCTCCAGAACGCCGCTCTCGCTCCGCTGCTACGCCACGGGACGCTGAAAGAACGCTTTGCCGCCGAGGTCACCGACGCCGCCCGGGCGCAGCTGCTCGGGGCCGCGGGGTACGACGTCCAGATCGTCGAGTTCGTCGAGCTCGAGCACACCCCCAAGAACGTGCTCCTGCGGGCGGTGTCCCGCCCGAGCCGCGACCGGGCCAAGGCGATGCGCGACTACCGGGCCTTCGCGCGGGAGCTTCGGATCGACCCCGCGCTCGCACGCCTGCTCGCAGATCGGTTGCCGGCATGAGCGCGCTCGAGGCGTGCTCGACGGTATCGGCCGCGGCCGGTGAGCTGCTGGTCGGAACGGCGACGGAGGCGACCGACTGGCTCCTCGTCGAGGTGTCCGGGTCGTGGGGCAGGGACGCGGTCGTGGACACGGTGCTTCCCGAGGCCGTCCGTGACGTCCTCCGCTCGTTTCCCGGCCGGGCAGGGCTGATCCGGCACAGTGGCCGCCGGCGAGACCCGTCCGTATGCGTCGTCCGTGCGGCTGTCGCTGAGACGAGCGGCAGTCTTGTCCGGGTGAGGCTACCGGGCCTCGACGACCTCCGAGCGGCACCGAGCCTCGAGGGCGAGCCACACGAGGGCCGGGTTGTCCTCGTCTGTACACACGGGCGACGGGACGCGTGTTGCGCCCGCCTCGGTATTCCCGTCGCAGAGGCTCTCACCGCGCACCTCGGCGCCGACGTCTGGCAGGCGTCGCACCTGGGCGGGCATCGCTTCGCACCGAACGTGGTCGTGCTGCCCGAAGGGATCCAGCTCGGCAGGATCCCGCTCGAACGGGCAGAGGAGGTCGCCGAGTCGATCCGCGAGGGGCGAATCCCGCTCGACCTCTACCGCGGCCGGGTGCTCTACCCGGCCCACGTGCAGGCGGCGGAGGTCGCCGTCCGCGTGGTGACGGGCTACGACCGCGTCGGCGACATCCGACTCGTCGAGGACGCGAAGAGCAGCGTCACGTTCGCGACACCCGCAGGAACGGTGACCGTTCGCGTCGAGCGTCGCGACGGCCCACCCGTCGCCGCGAGTTGTGGCGGCACGCCCGAGCCGACCCTGGCCTGGTCGACCGCCGTGGAGCCGGCAATCGCGGAGGGCAGCTAGGCCGAGCGGCCGCGGGCGTCGACTGTCAGCCGCCGGACATCACCGCGTGCACCCACGACCAGGAGCTCGTCGTAGAGATTCGCGACGACGCAGGCGTGATTGGGAACGATCCGCACACGCTGCCCGACCTCGAGCTGCCCCGTTCCGGGCTGGTCGGGCCCGAGCCGCACGTAGGCGTGCTCCTCGTTGAGCTTGACGATCGCGGCACCCGGCGCCTCGATGATCGTCCCGAACCCGTCGTCCGGGCCGGGATCGGATGTGAGCGCCTTGCTGCCCGCGTCGAGCACCGCACGGTCTGCTGTCGGCCGGCTGACGACCGTCGCATGCACCGTCAGGGCCACGTCGTCGAGCGTCGCCGCACCGGCGGCGACCGTGGCGCGGTCGTGAAAGGCGTAGGTCCCGACCCGGTACTCGGTTACGGTCGGGCGGAGCTCGCCGCTTCGCCACATCGTGGGCGTCCCGCCTGCGGAGACGACCTCCACCGAGAGCCCGCGCGCGTTGATCAGTCGCTCCGCCTCGGCGAGAAAGGCGACCGCATCGGGTGGTGAGGGATACGTGAAGAGCCCTGCGAAGACGAGCCCCTCCGTCGCTGTCACGGCCACGGCGAGGTCGGCGGCCGCCTCCGGTGTCGCCACGCCCGTCCGGCCGAGCCCGGTGTCGCAGTCGACGAGGACGCGGAGCGGCCGCGCCGCGCCGATCGCGGCGGCCGAGAGCCCGGGCAGCAGGACGGCGTCGTCAGCGCAGACGGTCAGCTCGACGCGGTCGAGCAGGGCACGGAGCCTGGCGAGCTTGGCCTCGCCGACGATGTTGAACGAGACGAGGATGTCGCTGCAGCCGTCGCCGGCCATCACCTCTGCCTCCCCGAGCTTCTGGCACGTGATCCCCCGCGCGCCGAGCGCGAGCTGACGACGGGCCAGTTCGAGACTGCGATGCGTCTTGATGTGAGGGCGGTTGGCCAGCCCGACGCGATCGCAGTACTCCTGCCAGCGGGCGAGGTTGAGCTCGACCCGCTGGAGGTCGACGACGGCGGCCGGCGTCTCGATCCCGTCCGTGGTCACGACGGCAGGTGGGCGACCGCCTCGATCTCGACGAGCAACCCCGGCGCGAGGCCGGCCTCCACGGTCGTGCGGGCCGGGTAGGGGTCGGAGAACATCTCCCGGTAGATCGCATTGAAGGTCTCGAAGCTCGCGAGATCGGTCAGGAAGGCGTTGATCTTGACCACGTCGTCGAGCGAGCAGCCGGCCGCGGCGAGGCAGGCAGTCAGATTCGCGAACGCCTGTCGTGTCTGTTCCTCGATCCCGCCCGGCACGACCGAGCCGTCGGCGGCGAACGCGACCTGCCCTGCCGTGTAGACGTGGTCGCCCGAGACGACGGCCGGCGAATACGGCGCCTGCGGTCGAGCCGAGCCCTGGGGATACCGCGCATCTCTCGTCAAGATGGTTCCTCTCGTCGCTGACCTGGCTGAGCCTACTCGGACAGAGCGAGCGCCGATGCGTGGATCACAGCGTCCGCTGGTAGCTCCGGAAGCTCCACGTCGCGAAGGCGGTCGTCAGCACCACGAAGCCGGCAAGCAGCGCCAGGAAGGCGCCCATCTCGCTCCAGTCCGTCCCCGGCAGCGCCTCCCCCCGGGCGGCCCGGACGGCCCATTCGACCGGATTCAGCAGCGAGGCGTCCTGCATCCAGGAAGGAATCAGGGTACGGGCGATCAGCAGCGACGAGAAGAAGAGGAGCGGCAAGCCGATGAACTGCGCCACTGCGATCATCGACGCCTCTTGCCGCGTACGCAACGCAATCCCGTGCGAGAGCCCGGCGAACCCACCGGCGATCAGGAACGACGCGAGCAGGATGATCGCCCAGCCGGTGGGACCGCCGTTGCGGGCCCCGAGGAAGATCCCCGAGACGAGGATCAGCAGCGCCTGCAGCGTCGCCACGATCGAGGACTCGAGGATCCGCCCGAAGACGATCGCGCCACGGTGCGCCGGGGTGGCGAGGAAGCGCTCGAGGACACCGCGATCCAGGTCCTCGATCATCCCCATCCCGGCCCAGGAGCCCGAGAAGAACGCCGTCATGACGGCGACTCCCGGCGTCAGGTAGTCGACGTAGGACGTTGTCCCGAAGCCCGGCAGCTCCGTGATCCGCCGGAAGAGCTGGCTGTAGAGGAGCAGCCAGAAGAGCGGCTGCACGATCATCACCACGATCCAGATCGGTTGCCGCGAGAGGTTTCGCAGCACGCGGCCGCAGAGATAGAGCGTCTGGGTGACGACCGTCAACGCTCCTCCGCATCATCGGCGCCGAACTCGCGGCCGGTGTAATGGAGGTACACGTCGTCGAGCGACGGGCGCGAGACGGTAACCGCGGAGACCCCGATGCCGGCCGTATCGAGAGCGCCGAGGATCACCGGCACCGCCTCGGGTCCGCGCTCGACGCGTAGGTGGAGACGGCGGCCCTCGGGGGCGACGTCGTGAACCCCTGGAAGTGCGCTCACGGCCGCGACCGAGCCCGGGGCGTCCGGGCCGTCCAGCTCGACCGTGACCGAATCGCCGCGCAGCTCGCGCTTCAACTCCTCGGGGGCTCCCTCCACCACCACTCGACCCCGAGAGACGATGGCGACCCGCTGCGCGAGCCTGTCTGCCTCCTCGAGGTAGTGCGTCGTGAGCAGGATCGTGAGCCGCTCGCCCTGGGCGAGCCGATCGAGCTCCTCCCACATCGCTGCTCTCGCCTCGGGATCGAGGCCCGTGGTCGGCTCGTCGAGAAAGAGCACGGTCGGGCGGTGGACGAGACCCATGGCGACGTCGAGGCGCCGCTTCATCCCGCCCGAGTACGTCTTCACGAGCGCGTTCGCCTTGTCCGAGAGCCCGAACACCTCGAGCAGCTCGGCGGCACGGCGCTCGAGGTCGGTGCCCCGCATTCGCTGCAGCCGCCCCTGCAGGATCAGGTTCTCACGGCCGGTCGCCTCCCGGTCGACACCGGAGGCCTGGGGGACGTAGCCGATCGAGCGTCGGACGGCGGCCGGCTCGCGGCTCACGTCGTGCCCCGCGACCGTGGCCGTGCCATCGTCGGCGCTCGTCAGCGTGGACAGGATCCGTACCGTCGTCGACTTCCCGGCCCCGTTCGGGCCGAGCAACCCGAAGACCTGCCCCTCGGGCACCACGAAGGTCATCCCGTCGAGCGCGGAGACGTCCTTGTAGCGCTTTTCGAGCCGCTCGACGGCGATCGCGTCCATCGCGCGAGCCTACCGGGGCCGGGTGCTCGGATCCCGACTCAGGTTGACGCTGCGCCTGGATCCGGTGGTGTCAGCGGCCGATCGGGCAGCCTGCGGGTGAAGATGATCGCGAGGAAGGCGAGGAACGCGACGGCGAGCATGGCCGTTTTCAACGCCTTCAGCTGGGCGTCGGAGTAGTCCTTCGTGACCGCATCGGCCTCGGTCGCTGTGAGCCCGGCGTCGAGCGCGACGGCGTGGACCTGCTCCGTCGAGACGATCTCGATCCCCTGCTCGGTCGCCGCCGCGATCTGCTGGCGGGCGGGCTCGGACAGCGCCGGGTTCAGCGCCACGCGGTCGCTGAAGCCCGAGAGCAGGCCGACGAGGAGAACTGAGCCGATCAGGGCGGTCCCGAGAGAGGCGCCGAGGTTCTGCGCTGTGCCCTGCAGGCCGCCGGCCTCGTTCGTCTTCTCGGGTGGCGCCGAGGTCATGATCACGTTGCCGAGCTGGGAGAGCAGGAAGCCGACCCCGATCCCGAAGAGGGCGAGCGCGAAGCCGAACCAGAACCCGTTCAGCTCGACGTCGATCGTGCCGACAAGGACGAGCGAGGCAAGCACCATCACGGCGAGCCCGGCCCGCGCGATCCGCTGCGGCGCGAACCGGGCACCGAGTTTCGGGCCGGCGAGCGCAGCGAGAAGCATCGTGATCGACATCGGCAACAGTCGCTTGCCGGTCTCGAAGGCATCGAGCCCGAGCACGATCTGCAGGTAGACCGGGAGCACGAAGAACGTTCCCATCAACACGAGCTGCTGGGCGACGAGCGTTGCAAGGCCGGCGCGGAGGGGAACGATCTTCAGCAGCGCGCGCTCGAGCAGCGTGTCGCGGCCGCGTTGCTCCTGGCGCTCCTCCCAACCGGCGAACAGCCAGAGGAACATGACACCACCGACGATCAGGAACGGTACGACGGAGAACCCGAGCGGTGTGATCTCGTGGCCGCCGACCGTGGGCGCCGCGATCGGCGTGATCCAGCCCCAGCTCGAGCTCTTGAGGATCCCGAAGACGAGCAGGCCGAGACCGACTGCGGAGAGCGCCGCACCCGTGTAGTCGAGACGCGGCGGGCTCGTCGGCTTCGGAGCGCGGTTCATCTTGTTGCGCAGCAGCAGGACGAGGATCACGATCACGACCTCGCCCGCAAAGACGAGCCGCCACGTGTACTCGGTCGTCACCCAGCCTCCGATCACCGGCCCGACGGCGACGGCGGCGCCGGCGACGCCACCGATCATCCCGTAGGCGAAGGCACGGTCCTTCCCCTCGTAGTTCGCCGCGATCAGGGCCGCGATGGCGGGGATCACGAGCACGGCGCCGAGACCCTCGATCCCCGACCAGCCGATCAGGAGCACCGTC
The DNA here is from genome assembly GCA_964581085.1 of uncultured Gaiellales bacterium. Taxonomy (GTDB): domain Bacteria; phylum Actinomycetota; class Thermoleophilia; order Gaiellales; family Gaiellaceae; genus Gaiella. The sequence continues at coordinate 114,897 of CAZOMP010000009.1, forward strand.
AGGTTCGGACTCAGCGCCGTCGTCAGTGACCCGATCCCGTAGACCGCGAGGCCGACGGCAAAGACCCGATCGCGGCCCCAGATGTCACCGAGCTTGGCACCGACGAGCATGAAGGCCGCCATCACGAGCGTGTAGGCCGTGATCGCACCCTGGACGCCCGTCACGGTCGTGTCGAGGTCGGCCACGATCTGCGAGATCGAGACGTTCATGACGCTCGAGTCGAGCACCATCACGAACTGGGCGGCTGCGAGGATGATCAGCGGGAGCCAGCGGCGCATCGCGCGATCTTACGGGACGCTCAGGCGTCGGTCGCCGACGTCCGCGAGAGCCGGTAGGCGTGATCGGTGATCCAGATCACTGCTCCGTCCACGCCCGGCGGTGGGGTGCCGACGCTGACAAAGGGGCCGAAGGAGACGCGCGCGTAGAGCCCTGCAGCCAGCGCTCCGGGGGCGGAGAGCGTGCCTCGCCAGGTGGCGTGAGCGCCGAGCACGTCGGGCAGAGCGGGCTCGATCGAGGTGGCGGCGCGGATCGCGGGGAGATCGTGCGCACGGTTGCGGCGGTCGAGCTCCTTCAGGTCGCCGGTCGGGAACAGCATCAGGCCGAAGGAGCGCTCCGCGGCCAGCTGCGCGTCGCCGGCCTTCCACCCGACCCCGGAGCGGTTTTCGACCGACACCGCCGCCGTCCAGCCGGTCGCGGTCACGCTCAGCGAGCGGACGCCGAAGACGAGGACGGGTGCCTGCGACGGGTAGCGCTCGAGCCAGTCGAGCTCGGCATGCTGCGGCGGCGCCTTGACGAGCAGCGGTACCGGGATGCCGCCGTCGCTGCCGCCGCAGCCGGTGACGAGGAGTGCAACGACGGTCGCGAGCGAGGCTCCGGCGCATACGATGACGGCGCGACGCATGACGAGATGCTGGCAGAAGCAGGACCGGTAGGCTCGTCGGTCGATGGATCTGTACGAGTACCAGGGCAAGGAGCTGTTCCGGCGAGCCGGGATTCCCGTCGGCGAGGGGAGGCTCGCGACCTCGCCCGACGAGGCGCGGCAGGCAGCGGAGGTGCTGGGCGGCCCCGTCGTCGTGAAGGCGCAGGTGCTCACGGGCGGACGCGGCAAGGCGGGCGGCGTCAAGCTCGCTGCCAACGCCCGTGAGGCCGAGGAGCACGCAAAGGCGATCCTCGGCCTCGACATCAAGGGCCATGTCGTGAAGCGCCTCTGGATCGAGTCCGCATCGGACATCGCGCGCGAGTACTACCTCTCGCTCACCTTCGACCGCGGGCTCAAGCAGCCGCTCTTCATGTTCACGACGCAGGGCGGTATCGAGATCGAGGAGGTAGCGGCGAAGAGCCCCGAGGCGCTCGTCCGTCTCCACGTCGACCCGCTCGAGGGATTCCACCCGTGGCAGGCACGGCGGCTCGTCTACGGTGCCGGCGTCGCCGACCCGGGCGAACAGAAGCAGATCGCGAAGATCGTGGGTCAGCTGTACGACGCGTTCGTCCGGTTCGACGCGATGTTGTGCGAGATCAACCCGCTGATCGTGACGCCGGACGGCCTCGTGAAGGCGCTCGACTCGAAGTTCACGGTCGACGACAACGCGCTCTACCGTCATCCAGACATCGCAGCGATGCGTGACGAGGACGCGTCCGACCCGCTGGAGGCGCTCGCGCGCGCGAAGCACGTGACCTATGTCAAGCTCGACGGTGAGGTGGGCGTGCTCGGGAACGGGGCCGGGTTGACGATGTCCACGGTCGACGTGGTCACGTTCGCCGGAGGCCGCCCTGCCAACTTCTGCGACCTCGGCGGCGGCGGTGACGCCCAGGGCGTCGTCGACGCGCTCTCGGTGATCACACGGGACCCGCAGGTGAAGGCGATCTTCTTCAACATCTTCGGCGGGATCACGCGCTGCGACGAGGTCGCGCGGGGGATCCTGCAGGCGCTCGGCGAGATGTCGCTGGAGCTGCCGATCGTCGTCCGCCTGGATGGCACGAATGCCGAGGAGGGCCGCAGCATCCTCGCCGAGGCGGCCCCGGCGAACCTGCATGTCTCGCCGACGATGCTCGAGGCCGCGTCTCTCGCGGTGGAGCTGGCGGCGTGACGAACGTCTGGGACGAGCGGGCCGAGCTCTACCGCACGAGCACGGCCCACAGCGAGGGGCCCGACCTCGATCTCGTGGTCGAGTGGGCCGCGGGGGCGCAGACGGCGCTCGACGTTGCGACGGGCGGCGGTCACGTGGCCCGGCGACTGCGCGAGGCGGGTCATGAGGTCGTCAGCTGCGATCCCGCCCCGGGTATGCACCCCGACGTCGTCTGCCGCGCGGAGTATCTGCCGTTCGCCGACGCGAGCTTCGACGTGGTCGTGACCCGTGTGGCCGCTCACCACTACGAAGACGTCCGTACCGCCGTCTCGGAGATGGCGCGGGTCGCGGCGGATCGCGTCCTCGTCGTCGACAACGCCTTCATGGGGGAGGCAGTCGAGGAGGCCGAGAAACTACGCGACCCCTCGCACGTCCGTAACTACTCGGAGGTCGAGTGGCGGTCGTTCCTCGCGGACGCGGGTCTCACAGTGGTGGAGGTGCAACATTTCGACAAGCCGATCGAGCTACAGCCGTGGTTCGACCGCTGCGGCTGCGAGGGAGACGACGCGAGGCGGGCCGTCGAGCTGCTGGGTGAGCGCGTCCGGGGCGAGAACGTCATTCTCGACCGCATCGCCCTCCGGTGTCTGAAGAGCAGCAAGGGGGTGCCAGCCTGATGGCGATCATCGTCGACGACACGACACGCCTCGTCGTACAGGGACTGACCGGCTCCGAGGGGCGCTTCCACGGGCTCCGCAACCGCGACTACGGCACGAAGCTCGTCGCCGGCGTTACCCCCGGCAAGGGTGGCCAGGACGTCGACGGCGTCCCCGTCTTCGACACGGTCGGCGACGCGGTCGCGAAGCAGGGCGCGAACACCTCGATGATCTTCGTCCCGGCCCCGTTTGCCGCCGACGCGGTCTACGAGGCGGTCGCTGCGGGAATCGGCACGGTGATCTGCATCACCGAGGGTGTTCCGGCCCACGACATGCTTCGCATCCACAGCTTCATCGCCGGGAGCGGCGTGACGCTGATCGGCCCCAACTGCCCCGGCGCGCTCTCGCCCGGCCAGGCGAACGTGGGCATCATCCCGGCCCACATCTTCACGGCCGGGAACATCGGCCTCGTCTCCCGGTCGGGCACGCTGACCTACCAGATCGGGCACGAGCTGACGCAGATGGGGCTCGGCAACTCGACGATCGTCGGGATCGGCGGCGACCCGGTTGTGGGCTCGTCCTTCGTCGACATCCTCTCCAAGTTTCGCGACGACCCGGAGACCGAGTACGTCGTGATGGTGGGCGAGATCGGAGGCGACGAGGAGGAGAAGGCCGCGGCGTTCATCGAGACCGAGCTCGGCAAGCCGGTCGTCGCCTACATCGCCGGCTTCACGGCTCCACCCGGCAAGACGATGGGCCACGCCGGTGCGATCATCTCCGGTTCGTCCGGTACGGCGGATGGCAAGAAAGCAGCGCTCGAGGCGAAGGGCATCCGCGTCGGGACGACGCCGACCGAGACCGCCGAGCTCGTCGCAGAGATCGCCAGGACCTGAGCCTCATGCGGCTCCGCTCCTGGCTTTTCGAGCAGGGCGACAACCTCGCCGGCGGGATCTACGGAACGATCCTCGTCATGTCGGTGATCGCCGCCGCCGACTTCCGGGAGGATCTGTGGTCGTCGCTCGAGGTCGTCGTCGTCACCTCGTGCGTCTTCTGGCTTGCCCACGTGTACGCGCATGCGCTCGCCGTCAGCCTCGACGAGGGATCGCGGTTCACGGTCGCCACGGTCCGACGGGTGTCACGGCACGAGTGGCCGCTACTCCAGGCCGCGTTTCTGCCCTCGTTCGCACTCCTGCTCGGTGCGCTCGGGCTCTTCGGGACGAAGACGACCTACCGGCTCGCCATGGCGGTCGGTCTCGCCACGCTCGTGTGGTGGGGATTCGTCGTCGCTCGCAAGGAGGGCCTCGGCCCGCGGATGACGGCTGCAGTCGTCGTCGCCAACGCCGTCTTCGGGCTCTTCATCGTGGCGCTGAAGGAGCTCGTCGCGCACTGACGGTCGGGCGCTCGCTGACGTGGGTGGCGCAGCCGCCGCTACAGTCCTGCCATGCCCTTCGGGCTCGGCATCTGGGAAATCGTCATCCTCGCAGTGATCCTGCTGCTCATCTTCGGCAGCAAGGGCGTTCCCGGCATGGCCCGCAAGCTCGGTTCGGGGATCCGCGAGGTGAAGGACGCGGTGGAGGAGATGAACCCGGGCTCGCTGCTCGACGGGAACGACGACGAGAAGCCGAAGTCGACTCCGGCGCCGGCCAAGCAGCTGCCCGATGCCGAGGTGATCTCGACCGGCGAGAAGCCGCCGGTGGCGGCGCCGCTCGACCGCGACACCTTGTAGCCACGTTGTAGTCATGACCTGGGTGCCAGCACGGCACCCGTCGCCTTAGGGTTTCGTTGCTGGTCGCTCCCTGGAGCGACCACTACACCTTGCGGCGTGCCCGCACTACACCTTGCGGCGTGCCCGCACCGGGCCCCACTTGGAGCCGCGCTTGCGGCTCGAGTAGACGAGCTTCGGAGCGGCCACCTTCATCCCGGTCTCGACGTAGGCGTCGTGTTGACCGTTGAGGCGGGCGACGCGACTCACCTCGGCCTGCTGCTCGGGTAGGACGAGCGTGACGCCCGTCCCGGAGCGGCCTGCCCGGCCGGTGCGGCCGACGCGGTGGGTGTAGGCCTTCTCGTCCTCCGGCGGGTCGAAGTTGATCACGTGCGTGATGTCCGAGAGGTCGAGCCCGCGGGCTGCGACGTCGGTTGCGATCAGTGTCGTCACCTTGCCGGCCTCGAACCGCTGCAGCGCCTTCTCGCGGGCGCGCTGCGTCAGGTCGCCGTGCATCGCGACGGCGCTGACACCGTGGCGTTCGAGCCGCTGCGCGAGCCGGTCGGCGCCGCGCTTGGTGCGGACGAAGACGAGCGCGAGCCCGCGTTCCGCCTCGAGCAGCTTCACGAGCGTCTCGACCTTGTTCTCCGCCGTGACCGGAACGAACTGATGGTCGATCTCGCCCGGCGCCTGCTCGTGCGGCAGTTCGGCCTCGATCCGAACGGGATGTTGGGTGTAGGCGCGTGCGAGCTCGCCGACGGCGCCGTCGAGCGTGGCCGAGAAGAACATCGTCTGGCGGTCGTTCGAGACCTTGCGAAGGATCCGGTCGACCTGCGGCTTGAAACCCATGTCGAGCATCCGGTCGGCCTCGTCGAGGACGAGGATCGACACCGCCTCGAGGCTGACGAGCCGGCGGTCCATCAGGTCCTGCAGCCGCCCCGGGGTCGCGACGAGCACGTGCGCGGTCTTCGCCTTCGCGGCCTGCGCCGGGATCGGGACGCCGCCGTAGACGGATGCGATCGTGAGGCCGCGAACGGCGCCGAGCGGGGTGAGCACGTCGGTGACCTGCGTTGCGAGCTCACGGGTGGGAACGAGCACGAGCGCCGAGGGGCGGCCGCCGTCCCGGTTCGATCGGTCGACGATCGGGATCGCGAAGGCGAGCGTCTTGCCGGAGCCGGTCGGCGCCTTCGCAAGCACGTCGTGCCCGCGGAGCGCTGCCGGCACGGCACGCTCCTGGATCTGGAACGGGGACTCGATCCCCTGGTCGCTCAACGCCCGGACGATGTCCGCGCTCACGCCGAGCGAGCCAAAGCTCTGGTCTTGCATCGGTTGTTCTCTCCTTCGTTCTGCGACTGGTCGAGACCCTCTGCCCTCGAACCTCTCCCGGAGCCACTGTGCACTCCGCACTGCTCCGGGCCGCGAACGAAAGAAGACGATCTCCCGGGGGCGGCACCGTGCCGCTCCCTGCCAGAAACGGTAGCAGTCGCGGCGGCGGTTCCCGGCCGTGCCGGCCCGGGCCTGTGGCTAGGCTGGTCGTCGTGGCCCCGATCTCCTTCGCCCGCGGTGCCCCGGCGCCCGAGTGCCTCGATCCGGCGCTCGTCGCCGACTGTGCGCGCGCGGCGCTCGAGCGCGACGGCATCACGGTCCTCTCCTACGGCCCCGGCGGCGGCTACGGCCCGTTGCGGGAGCACCTCGCAGAGCGCCACGGCGTTGAGCCCGGCCGGGTCTTCGTGACGACGGGCGGCCTCCAGGGCTTCGTTTTCTACGCCGGTGTCCAGCTGGCGCTGCGTCCGGGGCGGGTGCTCGTCGAGGCGCCGTCCTACGACCGCCCGCTCAAGGTTCTCCGGCGCGAGGGTGCCGAGGTCGTGACGATCCCGATGGACGAGGAGGGGATCGACCTGGACGCCCTCGAGATCGAGCTGGCAAAGGGTGGGCCGGTTTCGTTCCTCTACACGATCCCCACGTTCCAGAATCCCTCGGGTCGGACGATCGGGATCGACCGGCGCCGGCGGCTCGCCGAGCTGGCAGCCGAGTACGACCTCGCCATCCTCGAGGACGACCCCTACGGCCGGGTGCGCTACGACGGGGAGCCGCAGCCGTCGATCCTCGAGCTGGAGGGGGGCCGCAACGTCACGTTCACCTCCTCGTTCTCGAAGACGGTCGCACCGGGTCTCAGAGTCGGGTACTTCGTCGTGCCGCAGGCGCTCGCCGCCGCGTACGACGAACGCGCCGTCTCGACCTACATCTCCCCGAGTCTCCTGCCGCAAGCGACCGTGTACGAGTTGATCGCGCGCGGAGTGTTCGAGCCGAACCTCGATCACATCCGACGCCTCCTGAAGAAACAGAAGGACGCGATGCTCGAAGCGCTCGAGGCGGAGATGCCCGCCGGGACCGGATGGAGTAGGCCCGAGGGTGGCTACTTCCTCTGGCTCGACTTCGCAGACGACGTGGACGCCGCGGAGCTGTTGACGCGCTCGACGGCCGCGGGTGTCACGTTCGTGCGTGGATCCGACTTCTTCCCGGCCGGTACCGGCGGCGGCTCCTCCTCGGCACGCCTCGCCTTCAGCTACGAGAACCCGGAGCGCATCGCCGAAGGCGTCGCGCTGCTCGCCTCGCTGCTCTAGACGACCCGACGCTCAGATCCCGAGGGCCGCCTGCAGGAGTGGTCGTCTACGGCGCCGCGGCTCGAGTTCCGAGACGGCGATCTCGCGGCGCTGCGCATCGGCGATCCGCTCGGCGAGCAGTCCCGCGTCCTCCCCGACCCCGCCGATGAAATGGGAGCGACGGCGGCGCTGGAAGCGGATCCCGAGCGTGTAGAGGCCGTTGACGGGCGTCACTCCGTGATGCTGGACGATCTCGCCGTCGGCGGCGATCGCTGCCGGCACGTGGAGCCACGGGTACTCCCGGCGGTAGCCGGTCGCCCAGATCACGGAGCCGATCCCGCGCTTCGCGAGGTCGATCTCGGTTGGCGCGTGGCGGATCTCGACGGGAGCAATGGGGTCGGCTGCCGTCGCAGCTCCTCCGTGCCGCTCCACATGGGCGTCGATCGAAGCGAGCAGCCTTCGCAGGCGCTCCTCGGCGGCCGCGATCGAAGTGTCGAGATCGTCGGCGAAGCGGACTGCCGTCCCGTCCACCCCGAGCAGTCGCCCGGCGATCGTCACCCCCTCCTCCTGCAGCAGGCCGAGGTCGATGTCGACTCCCCCGTTGGCGCCGGTCACGGTCAGGCTCGGCGCTGCGAGCGCGGCCTTTGGATCGCTCAACTCCTCGAGTGTCGTCTCGAAGCTGCCCATCGCGTCGAGCCAGTCCCAGAGATCACGTCCGCGGTAGCGCCGCGGAGCCCGTGCGTGGCTGCCGACGGCGAGCACCACGTCGCGACCCGAGGCTCGGATCTCGCGGGCGACCTGCTGCCCGCTCGGGCCGGCACCGACGACGAGGACGCCTCCCGGCGGCAGCAGTGCCGGACGGCGGTAGCCGGTGACCGGCACCTGACACACCGCGGCCGGGAAGCGGGAGGCAACACCCGGGATGCGAAGGGCGACGCACGTTCCGGTTGCGACGACGAGGTTGCGCGCCGTGAGGGTGCCGGCGCTCGTCCGGATGCGAAAGCGACCGTCGGCGCGGCGCTCGGCCGACTCGACGTCGACTCCTTCCCAGACCGGTGCTCCGAAGCCGTCCGCATAGCGGCGCAATGACGCCGCAAACTCGGTCACTGGCATGAACCCGTCGGGATCGTCGGTCTCCTGTCCCGGGAGCAGATTGTGTGCGTTCGGCGAGAGCAGCGCGAGGGAGTCCCAGCGCTCGCTCCGCCACCGCTCGCCGATGCGGCCCCGTTCGAGCAGGAGGTGCTCCTGTCCGCGACGGGTCAGATGCCAGCCGAGCGCGAGCCCCGCCTGTCCGGCGCCAACCACGACTGTCTCGATTCGACTCACACGTGCCATGCCTGGACGGTAGGACGCCGGGCATCTGCCGGCCCTGCGGTTTGCCGCACCGTCGTGGGTAGACGACCGGCCTATCTCCGGTCGACCCGGCGCGGCTCGGAATCGAGACGGCTGCTCAGCCCTTCGACTTCCTGCCTCGTTCGCGGAGGTCGTCGAAGAGCCACCCGACGAGGAAGCCGAGCGCGATCGCGAGCAGGAGGATCACGAACAGCGACGCCTGGGTCTTGAAGAAGATGAAATTGACAGGCGTCGAACGCCGGTTCGCGATCACGACGAGCAGCAGGTAGACGAGCACGACGCCGAGGACGATGCGCTTCGGCGTCCAGGCGCTCCGCTTCTGCGGCGTCTCCTGGGAGGGCGTCGACACGCCGCGATTCTATGCGGCGGGCGCCGCCGCGACCCTGCCAGGTGCTTCGGCGAGTCCGACCGCCGAGCGGGGCACGAGGACGGCCTGCCGCGGGGGGACTGGACGGCCACCGGCGGCGACCGCACGAAAGGTGGGACAGGGAGTGAGGCCGGGGAGGGCGCAGAGCCCCTCGCGGCGGAAGTAACAGTCGTTGCAGGATGCTTTGGCTGGCATGCAGTCGGTCCTTCTCCGAGCGTCGTGGCTCCCCCGAGACAGGGGGCATTGTGGCCGCCCGGATCACCGGAGGCAAGAGGCTCGAGCACGAACTTGCCGCAATTAGCGTCGCTCGGTCAACGACCCAAATCCCTGCAAAATACGCTAATCTGCAGAGATCGTCTTCAACGCCGACAACGCCTGTTGAAAAGTACTCACAGGTACGATACGCAGGTTCCCTGCATAGCGGCGTGCCTCGGCAGCGTTTTCCCCAGCCGGTACGAGAAAGACGTCCGCGTGGGCTCGGCGGGCGCCGAAGGTCTTCTGTTTGACGCCGCCGATCGGCTCGATCGAGCCGTCGAGCCCGATCTCGCCCGTCGCCACGACCCGCTTACCGCGGTCGACGTTCGCGCCGAGCTCCTGGTAGACGTCGAGGGCGAAGGGGAGGCCCGCCGACGGCCCGCCGACGCTGCCGAGATCGATCGTGACCTTGCGGGGAAGCGTGATCTTGGCCGCCTGCGTGACCCGGATCCCGATCATCGCGCGTCCCGGCTCCGCGGGAGACGCGACCGTGCGGACGACGACCGTCTTGACGGCTCCGTCGCGACGCACGCGCAGGGCGACGTCGCTGCCCGGCCTGACGCCGTCGAAGGCACGACGCAACGCCCCGGGCGTCGATGTCGTCCGGCCACGGGCGGCCACGATGACGTCGCCCGCAGCGAGCTTCTTGACCGCGGGGACGTCGGTCGCGACGGCCTCGACGAGTGCGCCCTTCGGAGTCGCGCCGACCTTGTAGCCGGCGGCTTTCAAGGCTACTGCGGCAGCCACCTGCTCGGATCGCGCCATCTCCTTGAGCCCGTCCTCGTGCTGGGCCTCGAACGACGACCCCGGCGGCACGACCTCGTCCTTCGGCACGAGCGTCGATCCATCCGGACGCACGAATCCGAAGAACCGCTCCGCCCATGTCGCGGGTCGAATCGTGACGTCGACGAAATAGATGGCGCCGGGACCGGTGTGGGCACGCTCTCCTGCCACCTTCACCCTGTCGGCGACCGGAGAGGCGGTGTTGGGCAGGTAGAGATAGTCGGGCGAGGGTGCGAACCAGACCCAGGCGACGAGGCAGGCGGCGAGGACCCCGCCCGCCCAGAGGAGCCAGGCATACGGCCGACGCACCGCTACACCAGCCCGTTCAGGAGCCCACCGTCGACCGGCAGGACGACGCCGTTCACGTACGCGGCAGGCTCCGAGGCGAGAAAGCAGACGGCGGCGGCGATCTCGACGGGCGTTCCGGCCCTGCCGGCGGGGACGTTCGCGAACAGCTCCGGTGGAGGGCTCGAGCCGTAGAGCGCCCGCAGGCGTTCGGTGTCGATCTTGCCGGGGGCGATCGTGTTGACGGTGATCCCGTCCGGGCCGAGCTCGCGGGCAAGGGTCTTCAGCCATCCGACGACACCAGGGCGGACGGCGTTCGAGAGGGCGAGGTTCGCGATCGGCTCCTTCACGGACGTCGACTCGATCGCGACGATCCGACCGCGGCCGCTCGCGCGCAGGAACGGGAGCGAGAGCCCGACGAGCCGGATGTGCGGTTCGAGTAGCAACTGCACCGCGGCCGCGACGGACTCGGCCGTGACATCGACGGCGGCGCCCGGCGGCGGGCCGCCGCCGTTCAGGACGAGGATGTCGACGCCGCCATGTGCCTCGACGGCGACATCGACGAGGTGCTCGAGGTCGGACGGGTCGGTGAGGTTTCCCGCGACCGCGAGCGCGCCGATGCGGTCGGCCTCGCGTTCCAGCACGTCGGCGCGACGCGCGAACATGGCGACGTTCGCGCCCTCGGCGACGAGCGCCTCTGCGATCGCGAGACCCATCCCCTGGGAGGCGCCGAGCACGACTGCCGAGCGGCCTGAAAGTCCGAGGTCCATCGCGCGGGAAGCGTACCCCCGGCATCGTTCAAGCCGTCTTAAGGGTGTGGACGGATGCGCCCGCAGACCCGTGCGCCGACGCAGACACCGGGGAGGGGCACCCTCCGGGGGCGGGGCGCCCCTTCCCCGTGGCTCAGCTGTGCGTGAGCACCGAGACGACGTCCCGTACGGCCGCCTCGGAGACCTTCAGCATCTTCCGCTCCTCGGCGTTCAGCTTCAGCTTCACGACCTCCTCCGCACCGCCGGCGCCGAGCTTGACCGGAACGCCCATGTAGAGGCCCTGGATCCCGTACTCCCCCTCGAGATAGGCCGTCGCCGGCAGGACGCGCTTCTCGTCGAGGCAGATCGCATCTACCATCTGCGCCGCTGCCGCGCCCGGGGCATACCAGGCCGAGGTGCCGAGCAGCTTCACGAGTTCGCCGCCACCGACCTTCGTGCGGTCGACCATCTTCCGGATCTTCGCCTTCGAGACGAGCTGCTCGAGCGGCACGCCCGCGACGGTCGTCGCGGAGACGACCGGAACCATCTGGTCGCCGTGACCGCCGAGCACCATGGCGGTGACCTCCTTGACGGAGAGCCCCGTCTCCTGCGCGATGAAGCACTCGAACCGCGCCGTATCGAGGATCCCTGCCATGCCGACGACGCGTTCGCGCGGGAACCTGGAGACGGCCTTCGCGACGTGGCACATGGCATCGAGCGGGTTCGAGACGATCACGAGCACGGCGTTCTTCGAGCGCTTTGCCACCTCGCGGGTCACCTCGGCCACGATCGCCTCGTTCGTCTTCACGAGGTCGTCGCGGCTCATGCCCGGCTTGCGGGGGAGACCCGCCGTGATCACGATCACGTCAGAGCCGGCAGTCGCGTCGTAGCGGTCGCCCTCGACGCCGAGGACATTCGGCTCGTAGCCGAGCACCGAACCGGCCTGGTTGATGTCGAGTGCCTTGCCCGCCGCAAAGTTCGGCTTCACGTCGACGAGCACGACGTCGGCGTAGTCCCGCTTCGCGACCTCCTGGGCACAGGTGGCGCCCACGTTTCCGGCACCGACGACGGTGACCTTCCTGCGTCCGTTCACGATCTGTCCTTTCCTCTGCGCTCCGCCGGCGCCGAGTCGGCAGTCCCCGGGGAGCAAAATCGCTGTCGCCGCTGAGCATAGGCGACAAGACCAGGACGACCGGTCAGGTAGCGTCACGTCGATGCCGACAGTTCCTGGACGACGATGCCGGTGAGCGAGTTCCAGCCCGGGCTCGAAGGCGTCGTCGCGTTCGAGACGGAGATCGCCGAGCCTGACCGCGACGGGGGCGCGCTCCGCTATCGCGGCGTCGACATCGAGGACCTGGTCGGGCACGTCCCGTTCGAGCGTGTCTGGGGCCTCCTCGTCGACGATGCACTCGAGCCCGGCCTGCAGCCGGTCGAGCCCTACCGTGCCGCAGACCTGACAGGAAACGCGCCGGCCGACGCACAGGCCGTGACGGCGCACCTCGGCGGCGCGTTCGGCCTCCGCAAGCTGATCGACATCACAGACGAGGAGGCGCGCGACGACCTCGCCCGTGTCTCCGCGACGATGCTCTCCGTCGTCGCGCAGTCGGCCCGGGTAGCGGACGGCTTCGCGAAGCCCGTCGATCCGGAGCTCGTCACCACGGGCGCGACCGCGGCGACACGGTTTCTGCTCGAATGGCGCGGCGAAGCCGATCCGAGGCACGTCCAGGCGATCGACACCTACTGGACCTGCACGGCCGAGCATGGCCTCAATGCCTCCACCTTCACCGCGCGCGTCGTCGCGTCCACCGGCTCCGACTGCGCCGCCGCGCTCTCCTCTGCAATCGGCGCGCTCTCGGGGCCTCTGCACGGCGGTGCGCCCGCACGCGTCCTGCCGATGCTCGACGCTGCTGCCGGGAGCGACTCGATCGAGGACTACGTCCGCGAGCTGCTCGACGCCGGCGAGCGGCTGATGGGATTCGGTCATCGCGTCTACCGGGCCGAGGACCCGCGCTCGCGCCTCCTGCGCAGGACGGCATTCGATCTCGGCTCGCCGCGCTTCGAGGTGGCAGAGGAGCTGGAACGGGCAGCGCTCGCCGAGCTGCATCGCCGCAAACCCGACCGTGTGCTGGCGACGAACGTCGAGTTCTGGTCCGCGGTCGTGCTGGACGTGGCGAACGTCCCACCCGAGCTGGCGCCTGCGATGTTCGCGTGCTCCCGGACGGCCGGCTGGTCGGCGCACATCCTCGAGCAGAAGCGGCTCGGCCGTCTCGTCCGCCCCTCTGCGCGTTACACGGGCCCGGGCCCGCGACCGCTGCCGGTGGCCTGATGGACCTCGCCGCAGCGGCCGCGCTCGCCGACCAGTACGCCCAGAAGGGCCTAGAGAAGGAGCTGGCCGCGCTCCGCAACGAGTGGGCGGACGAGATCGAGCATGCGGCCCGGTCCGACGACTATCGCGTCCGGGCGCTCGCCTACCGCTCGCTGGCGCAGTTTCGATTCCGTCAGAAGCTCGAGCTCCTCCGGCGTGGCCTCCAGGACGAGAGCCCGGCCGTTCGGGGCTCCGCCCTGATCGCGCTCGAGGGGCTCTCGCGGGCCCATCCCGGCGACGTCAACTCCGTCCGGCCGCAGCTGCACGAGCTCGCCGCGCGCGATCCGAACGTCGCCGTGCGCCGGCTTGCGATCGTCTGCTTCAAGAACGGAACCCCGGCCCGCGAGACGATCACCATCCTCGACGGCATCGCAGCGGACGACGACGCCGACCGCGAGGTGCGGGAGACGGCACGCAAGGTGTCGCTGATGCTCGTCAAGAAGTCGAGGACGGGGTAGATGCCAGAGCCGCTCGTCGGCCTCATCATGGGTTCCCGCTCGGACTGGGAGACCATGCAGCACGCCGCCGAGACGCTCGCTGCGCTCGCGATTCCGTTCGAACGTAAGGTCGTCTCCGCCCACCGTACTCCCGACCTCCTGTTCTCGTACGCGGGCTCGGCGCAGGCGCGCGGGCTGCAGGTGCTGATCGCGGGCGCCGGCGGCGCAGCCCACCTGCCCGGCATGGCCGCCGCGAAGACGGCGCTGCCCGTGCTCGGGGTGCCGGTCGAGTCGAGGGCGCTGAAGGGGATGGATTCGTTGCTCTCGATCGTGCAGATGCCGGCCGGGGTTCCCGTCGGGACGCTCGCGATCGGGCGGCCTGGCGCCGTCAACGCCGCCCTGCTCGCCGCTGCGATCCTCGCACTCGCGGACGCCGGCCTCCGCGAGCGGCTGGCGGCCTTCCGGGCGCAGCAGACGCAGTCCGTGCTGGACGCGCCCGACCCGTCCCCGTGAGCGCACGCCGGTGACGCTCGTCGCCTGTATCGGCGGCGGCCAGCTCGGGCGCATGCTCGGCCTGGCGGGGCTGCCGCTCGGGCTCTCGTTTCGGTTTCTCGACCCGTCGCCCGAAGCTCCTGCGGCCGCGGTCGGCGAGCTCGTCGTCGGGGAGTTCGACGACCCGAGGGCGCTCGCGCGCCTGTGTCGCGGCGCCGACGTCGTCACCTACGAGTTCGAGAACGTCCCTGTCGCATTCGTGCGGGGGTTGGCGCCGCTGCCGCCGCCGCGCGCGCTCGAGCTCGGTCAGGACCGTCTCGTCGAGAAGCAGCTCTTCGCCCGCCTCGGGATTCCGACGGCGCGCTTCGGGACGCTTGCCGAGACGGGCCTGCCCGCCCTCGTGAAGTCGCGGCGGCTCGGCTACGACGGCAAGGGGCAGCGGCGGGTCGCGCTCGACTCGCCGTTATGTGAGGGCGAGCTTGCGGAGGAGATCGTGCCTTTCAAACGGGAGCTGTCCCTCGTCGCCGTGCGGGGCCGCGACGGCGAGACCCGGTTTTGGCCGCTGGCCGAGAACGTGCATCGCGACGGGATTCTCCGCGTTTCCCGGGCGCCGGCGCCGAATGGGCGGCAGGGCGAGGCCGAGGCGCTTGCCACGCGGCTGCTCGACGAGCTCGGCTACGTGGGCGTCCTTGCCCTGGAGCTGTTCGAGGTCGAGGGGCGGTTGCTCGCGAACGAGTACGCGCCGCGCGTTCACAACACGGGTCACTGGACGATCGACGGCGCCGAGACGAGCCAGTTCGAGAACCACCTCCGTGCCATCCTCGGGCTTCCGCTCGGCCCGACGGACGCGATCGCACCCTCGACCATGATCAACCTGATCGGCGGTGTGCCCCCGCGGGAGCAGGTGCTCCGGCTCCCGGGCGCGCACCTGCACCTCTACGACAAGGAGCCGCGACCGGGGCGCAAGCTCGGGCACGTCACGCTCGTGGGAGCGGGGCAGGAGACCGTCGCCGAGGCGCTCTCCCTGGCCGAGGCGGCTGCCGCGGCGGGCACGTGAGCGGGGTCCGGGCTATCCGCCGCGATCGTGCGTGACGACGTTCAACCTCCGGGAGCGCGCTTGGAAGGAGTGTCCTTGCCCGACCCGTTCCGCGCGTGCGGATGTGTTGCGAAGTACGTGTCGCGGCGCCGGCGATCGGAGACGTGGGTGTAGCGCTCGGTCGTACCGAGGTCGGCATGGCCGAGCATCTCCTGGACCGAGCGCAGATCGGCGCCGCCCTCGAGCAGGTGGGTCGCGAAGGAGTGGCGCAGCAGATGAGGGTGTACCCGCTCCGGTTCGAGGCCGGCCCGCTCTGCGAGCCGGCGCAGGATCAGGAACGCCCCCGCCCGGGTGAGTGCGCCGCCGCGCGCGTTGAGGAAGAGGTCGGGTCGATGCCGCCGGTCGAGATGGGGGCGTCCGAGCGCCAGGTAGCGCCGGACGGATTCGGCGGCCGGCCGGCCGAGCGGCACGATGCGTTCCTTGTCGCCCTTGCCGAGCACGCGCACGATCCGTGCGTCGATGTCCACGGAGGTGCGGGCGAGTCCCACCGTCTCCGAGACGCGAAGGCCGGCGCCGTACATCAGCTCGACGAGCGCCCTGTCGCGCAGCGCTCGCGGGGTCGTACCGGTCGCCGCCTCGATCAGCAGCTCCGTCTCGTGGGGCGAGAGCGTGCGCGGCAGCTTCCGGATTCGCCGTGGTGCGTCGAGCTCGGCAGCCGGGTTGTCGGTGCGCGTGCCGAGCAGCAACTCGTGGCGGTAGAACGAGCGCGCTGCCGCGATGCGGCGGGCGATCGTCGACGCCGCAAGGCCGTTCGCCCGCATCCCTGCCACCCACGCCTCGAGCTCGGAAGCGCCCGCCGTGGAGACCGGGCCGTCGAGACAGGCCGAGAGCGCCGCCAGGTCGCGCCGGTAGGCGTCGACGGTGCGCGGCGAGCGCTGAGCGGCGAGCAGGAGGAGGTAACGCGCCACCGCCGGGTCGGCTGTCGTCTGGGTCGTGGTCATGCGGCTGGACCCGATTCGCCGCACTGCGTGGGGCTCCTGCGCCCGCGCCGATCGTCTGCGACCCCGGTCACGAGCGCGGGTGGCTGCGGTCGTAGACCCGCCGCAGCCGCCGTGCATCGACGTGGCTGTAGACCTGGGTGGTCGAGAGCGAGGCGTGTCCGAGGAGCTCCTGGATCGTCCGCAGGTCGGCGCCTCCCTCGAGCAGGTGCGTCGCATATGCGTGTCGCAGCCGGTGCGGGTTCCGCAGCAACCGGCGCAGATGAGAGGTGTCGAGTCGCTTGCCGCGCACCGAGAGGAAGAGTGCGTCGTCGGCGCCGCGGGCGAGCTGCGGGCGGGCATCCCGGAGATAGCGGGCGAGAGCGGATGCGGCGCGTTCGCCGAGCGGGACGACGCGCTCCTTGCCGCCCTTCCCGAGGACGCGTACCGCCTCCTGGTCGAACTCCACGTCCGCGAGGCGCAGGCCGACGACCTCGGCGCTGCGCAGCCCGCACGAGTAGGTGAGCTCGAGGATCGCGGAGTCGCGCAGCGGGAGCGGCCCGTCGTCTCCGACCGAGGCCACGATGGCTTCGATCTCCTCGACCTTCGGCGCCTCCGGGAGGCGCCGCCGTCGGCGCGGCGGCAGAGCGATCTCGGGGACATGCGCCGGACCGAGCGTGTAGCGCACGAAGGAGCGGACGGCGGCGAGGCGCCGGGCCACCGTTGCGGGCGCCAACGACCGTCGACCGCGGCCGAGCTCGGCGGTGTAGTCGGCGAGCGCCGCTACGTCGAGATCCTCGAGTGAGAGCGTATTGCGTTCGAGCCAGGTAGCGAAGTCGGTCAGGTCGGACCCGTAGGCGCGCCGGGTAGACTCGGACAGCCCCGGGCTGTCGAGGAACCGGTCGATCGCGGTGCCGAGAGCATCCATGGGGTCGGATTCGCCCCACGTCGCCTCCTGCCTGCCCGATGCGCCCCCGAGCTCTCCTTGCCGCGTCCGTCGTGGTCGCAGCTGTCGTCGTCGCCGTCGTCGTGCGTCAGGGCGGGGACGCAGAGCCGCCGACCGCCGGCACGGCCAGCCTCCTGGGTGATTCGCTCAACGTCGGGATCGAGCCCTATCTCGCCGGAGCGATGCCGAACTGGCATTTTCGCGACGACGATCGGGTCGGCCGTACGACTCCCGAAGGGATCACCCGGCTGCGGGCGGCACAGTCCGGGTTGGCGCCCTACCTGATCGTCAGCCTCGGTACGAACGATCGCGACGGCGCCGCTGCCTACCGGTCCCATGTAGAGCAGGTGCTGCGCATCGCGGGCCCGGACCGCTGCGTGATCTGGGCCACGATCTGGCGCGACGGTAAGCCGGACGACACGTTCAACGCGATCCTGCGGCGGGCTGCCGAGAACAACAAGCGCCTGCGGCTCGTCGACTGGGCCGGGATGGTCGCAGAGCACGAGGCCTGGCTCGCTCCCGACCACCTGCACGGGACCGAAGACGGCTACCGCCAGCGCGCAGCAGCCGTTGCCACCGCCGTCGCCTCGTGCGTACCGGGGCAGACGCTCGCCGAGCAGTGAGAGTCCGAGTCTCGGTGTCGACGGGACATCGGCATCACCGACGTTCCCGGGCCACACGGCGCCGGGTACGGCAGGCACTCTAGGCAGGTGCCAGGTCGCCGCTTTGGCTCAGACGTGACGGAACCGCCCGTGCGGCCGGCCGATCCGGCCGTGCGCAAGGCGCATCTGCACCGTATCTTCCCGCTCTTTCGGCCCTACCGTTCGCAACTCGCGGTGGTGTTCGCGCTGATCGTCGTCGCCGCGGCGCTCGGCGTCGTGCCGTCCTTCCTGCTCCGGGGCGTGCTCGACACCGCGATCCCGCAGAACGACACGAGCCTGCTGACCCTGCTCGTCGCGGGCATGATCGCGATCCCGATCGTGACCGGCGTGATCTCGGTCTACCAGACGCTGCTCTCGAACCGTGTCGGACAGGCGGTGATGCACGACCTCCGCACCTCGGTCTACCGGCACCTGCAGAAGCTGTCACTTGCCTTCTTCACCCGGACGCGGACGGGCGACGTCCAGAGCCGGATCGCCAACGACATCGGCGGAATCGACAACGTCGTCACGACGACCGCGACCTCGGTGCTGTCCAACGTGACGACGGTGATCGCCACGGTCGTCGCGATGGTGCTCCTCGACTGGCGTCTGGCCGTGTTCGCACTGATCCTGCTGCCGATCTTCGTCTGGCTGACGAAACGGGTCGGCGAGCAGCGCAAGAAGGTGACCGCCGAGCGGCAGGCGTCGCTCTCCGACGTCTCCTCGATCGTGCAGGAGTCGCTGTCGGTGTCCGGGATCCTGCTCGGCAAGACGATGGGGCGGACGGGCGACCTCGCCGAGCGGTTCAGCACCGAGTCGGCCCGGCTTGCCGACCTCGAGGTGCGGAGCAGGATGACGGGACGCTGGATGATGGCGGCGATCCAGATGACGTTTGCCGTGATGCCCGCGCTCGTCTACTGGTTCGCCGGCTGGACCCAGGCCCGCGGCAGCGCGGTCGTCTCGATCGGGACACTCGTCGCGTTCACCACCCTGCAGACACGCCTTTTCTTCCCGATCGGCTCGCTGCTCGGGGTCCAGCTCGACGTGCAGAGCTCGCTGGCGCTCTTCGATCGGATCTTCGACTACCTCGACCGGGAGATCGACATCGTGGAGGGAACGCGGACGCTGGAGAAGCCACGCGGCGACGTCCGTTTCGACCACGTCTGCTTCCGCTACGACGAGGACGCCTGGACGCTGCACGACGTCTCCTTCGACGTCCCTGCCGGCTCGACCACCGCCCTCGTCGGCGAGACCGGCTCCGGCAAGACGACCTGCGGCTACCTCGTCGCCCGTCTCTACGACGCGACGCAGGGAACGGTCTCGATCGACGGAATCGACCTTCGCGAGCTGACGTTCGACTCGCTCACGGCGGCGGTGGGCGTCGTCTCGCAGGAGACCTATCTCTTCCACGCCACCGTCCGCGAGAACCTCCGCTTCGCGAGGCCGGACGCGAGCGACTCCGACGTGGAAGAGGCCGCTCGCGCGGCCCAGATCCATGAGCTGATCGCGAGTCTCCCCGAGGGCTACGACACCGTCGTCGGTGAGCGCGGCTACCGGTTCTCGGGCGGCGAGAAGCAGCGGATCGCGATCGCCCGCACGATCTTGCGCAACCCGCCCATCCTCGTCCTCGACGAGGCGACCTCGGCGCTCGACACCCAGACCGAGCGACTCGTGCAGGCAGCGCTCGAGCGCCTCTCGCAGGGGCGGACGACGATCGCGATCGCACACCGCCTCTCGACCGTCCGTGACGCAGACCAGATCGTCGTACTCGACCGCGGCCGTGTGTCCGAGACCGGGACTCACGAGGAGCTGCTCGCAGGGGGCGGTCGCTACGCGTCGCTCGTCGCTCGCGACGCAGATGTCGAGGTCGATCCGGAGGTCGCAGGGCTCGTCTGACCGTTGGAGTGTGATCGAAGCTCAGACAATGGTTTCCGAGCCGCACGCGACCGGCTCGACATAGGATGCGTCCAAGGAAGCGTTTCCTGAGCGCCTGACTGCGTTGACCCCGTCACCTCGGAGGCCCGACTGATGACGACCACGCCCATCTCCGTCGCCGCCGGACTCGAGGAGCACGGGCTCGAGCCGGCCGGCTCGGTGATCTGGAGCCCGACGACGGAGCAGCTCTACACCGCTGCGCTTCGACGTGGGGACGGCGCGCTCGCCCACGGCGGGCCGCTCGTGGTCGACACGGGCAAGCACACCGGCCGCTCGCCGAAGGACAAGTACGTCGTCCGGGAGCCCGGCTCCGAGAGCCGGATCTGGTGGGGCGCGGTCAACCAGCCACTCGAGGAGGAGCGCTTCGAGAGACTGCGGGCGAAGGTGGTCGCGAGCCTCGATCGGGAGGATCCGCTCTACGTCGTCGACGCCTTCGCGGGTGCCGACGAGGCGCACCGGATCGGCGTACGCGTGCTCACGGGCAGCCCCTACCACGCCCTGTTCGCGAAGACCATGTTCATCACGCCGACGGCGTCCGAGTTGGCCTCGCTGCGACCCGATGTCGTCGTCCTCCACGCACCCGCGGTGGAGGCGGATCCGGCGGTCGACGGGACGCGGTCGGGGACGTTCGTCGTCCTGCATCCGACCCGGGGGGAGGTTCTGATCGGCGGCACCTTCTATGCGGGCGAGATCAAGAAAGCGATCTTCACCGTCATGAACGACCGGCTGCCACTCGAGGGCGTCCTCTCGATGCACTGTTCGGCAAACGTGGGGGAGGACGGTCGGGTCGCCGTCTTCTTCGGGCTCTCCGGGACCGGGAAGACGACATTGTCCGCGGACCCCGAGCGATCGCTGATCGGTGACGACGAGCACGGCTGGGGTGACCGGGGTGTCTTCAACATCGAGGGCGGTTGCTACGCGAAGGTGATCCGTCTCTCCGCCGAGGCCGAGCCGGAGATCTACCGGACGACACGGACCTACGGGACCGTGCTCGAGAACGTCGCCGTCGACGAACGTGGTGCGATCGATCTCGACGACGACACGAAGACCGAGAACACGCGGGCCGCCTACAAGCTGGAGCAGATCTCGAATGCGCTACCGACGAAGACGGCTGCCCATCCGAGCGCGGTCGTGATGCTGACGGCGGATGCGTTCGGGATCCTGCCGCCGATCGCGCGGCTCTCGCGCGAGCAGGCGCTCTACTACTTTCTCTCCGGGTTCACGGCGAAGCTCGCCGGTACCGAGATCGGAGTCCAGGAGCCGCAACCGACCTTCTCGACCTGCTTCGGGGCGCCGTTCCTGCCGCAACCTCCCGCCGTCTACGCCAATCTGCTCGGCGAGAAGCTCGATCGCCACGGGGCGATCGTGTGGCTCGTCAACACAGGCTGGACCGGCGGTCCGGACGGGGTGGGGCAGCGGATGCCGATCCAGGCGACCCGCCGTCTGCTCCACGCGGCGCTCTCGGGTCAGCTCGACGGGGCGGTCTTCCGCAGCGACGAGACGTTCGGGCTCGAGGTCCCGGTCGAGGTTCCCGGAGTCGAGTCGAAGCTCCTCGACCCGCGCGCGACGTGGGCCGACCCGGCCGCCTACGACGCGAAGGCGAAGGAGCTCGCGGCCATGTTCGTCGCCAACTTCGAGGCGTTCGCGAACGACGCCGGTGAGGCTGTCGCAGCTGCCGGCCCGAGAGTCTGATACCCGCCCGAGCCACGGCCGTTGCCTCGCCGCCCGTCCCCGGTGATGCGCTAGCGTGCCCACCATGGAGCCCTCCTACGACGTCGTCGTGGTCGGTGCCGGTTGCGCCGGCATGCGCGCCGCGATCGAGGCCCACGACCGCGGCGCGAAGGTCGCCGTCGTCTCCAAGCTCCACCCGACCCGCAGCCACTCGGGCGCGGCCGAGGGAGGCATCAACGCGGCGCTCGGCAACAAGGCGGAGGACAGCCCCGAGACGCACGCCTTCGACACCGTCAAGGGCTCGGACTACCTCGGCGACCAGGACGCGATCGAGATCTTCACGGCCGAGGCGCCCGGCGATATCTACCAGCTCGAACATTGGGGTGCCGTCTTCTCACGTAACACCGAGGGCAAGCTCGACCAGCGTCCTTTCGGCGCCGCAGGCTCCCCGCGCACGGTCTACGCGGCGGACATCACGGGCCACGTCCTGATCCAGGTCCTCTACGAGCAGCTCCAGAAGCGGATGGCGGAGGGGCTCGTCGTCTACGAGGAGTTCTTCGCCTTCCGGCTCGTGATCGACGGTGGCCGCTGCACCGGGGTGATCGCCTGGGATCTGCTGAACGGCGGCGTCCGGGTCGTGACCGGGAAGTCCGTGATTCTCGCCACGGGCGGTGTCGGCCGCGTCTTCCGAGCGACGACGAATGCCTACGCGTGTACCGGCGACGGCATGTCAATGGCCCTGCGCGCCGGCTTGCCGCTGAAGGACATGGAGTTCATGCAGTTCCATCCCACCACCATGTACCCGAGCGGGATCCTGATCACGGAGGGCTGCCGCGGCGAGGGCGGGTATCTGATCAACAAGGAGGGCGAGCGCTTCATGCAGCGCTACGCCCCGAACGCGCTCGAGCTCGCCTCGCGCGACGTCGTCTCGCGCTCGGAGACGACCGAGATCGAGGCAGGTCGTGGGATCAACGGCTCCGTCCTGCTCGATCTCCGCCACCTCGGGCCGGAGAAGATCCTCGCCAAGCTGCCGGGCTCCCGCGAGCTCGCCATGACCTATGCGGGCGTCGACCCGATCTTCGAGCCGATCCCGGTGCGTCCCGGTGCCCACTACAACATGGGCGGCGTCGAGGTCGACAACTGGGGGTTGAGCGAGGTCGAGGGCCTCTACGCTGCCGGCGAGTGTGCCTGCGTCTCGGTGCACGGCGCCAACCGCCTCGGTGGCAACTCGCTGATGGAGACGATCACCTTCGGTCGCCGCGCCGGCCACCACGCTGCCGACTATGCGCTCGGCGCCGCCAGTCCGAACGGCGCCGGCGAGGCCGCCCGCGCGGATGCCGAGAGCTGGGTCGGGTCGCTGCTTGCCAGAAGCGATGGCGAGCGGCCCTGGGCGATCCGCAACGAGCTCGGACAGTCGATGCTCGACAACTTCGGCGTCTTCCGTCGCCCCGAGAAGATGGAGGCGCAGCTCGAGAACATCGCGAAGCTGCGTGAACGCTACGAGACGGGCGTCCTGATCGAGGACAAGGGCGACGTCTTCAACAACGACCTCACCCAGGCGATCGAGCTCGGCTACCTGCTCGATATCGCAGAGTGCATGGTCACGGCCGGGATCGCCCGCACCGAGAGCCGTGGCGCGCACTCGCGGCCGTACGACTTCCCGGCTCGCGACGACGAGAACTTCCTCAAGCACTCGATCCAGCGCTGGCAGGACGGTGGCCCGCAGCTGTCGTACAGAGAGGTCCGGATGACGAAGTGGGAGCCCATGGAGAGGAAGTACTGATGCAGGTCGGCCTCAAGATCTGGCGTTACGACTCGAAGACGGGGGAGCGTGCGCTGAAGGAGTACGAGGTGGACGCCCCTGAGGAGGCGACGCTGCTCGACTGCCTCGACCTCGTCAAGGACCGTGTCGACGGTTCGCTCGCCTACCGCAAGAGCTGCCGGATGATGATCTGCGGCTCGTGTGGAATGCGGATGGACGGAGGTGCCGTCCTCGCCTGCAAGGTGCCGATGTACGAGATCGCGCAGAGGGGGCATGTGCCCGTCGTCTCCGCGATGGGCAACCTGCCGATCGTGAAGGATCTCGTCGTCGACATGGACCCGTTCTGGAACAAGATGCGGGCGGTCGAGCCGTACCTGACCGCGCGCTACGACCAGGCGGAGGAGCGTGAGAACATCGTCTCGGCGAAGCAGATGGACGTCATCCACAAGGAGTCGCTCTGCATCAACTGCGGCTGCTGCGTCTCCGAGTGCAACTCGATGGAGTCCGACCCCGACTTCCTCGGTCCCGCCGCGCTCGCCAAGGGGATGCGGTTCGTCGGCGATGCACGCGACGGTGCGACGATCGAGCGCCTCGAGCGCTACTCCGAGGAGCACGGCATCTGGGACTGCACGCGCTGCTACTTCTGCAACGAGCGTTGCCCCAAGGGGGTCGACCCGCGCGACGCCATCGCCAAGCTCGGCGCCGAGGCGATGAAGCACGGGATCGACCGGGACATGGGTGCGCGCCACGCAAAGTGGTTCGTCACCTCCGCGAAGACGACCGGCTGGCTGCGCGAGACCGAGCTCGTCCCCAAGACACAGGGCGTGCTCGCCTCGATCAAGGAGATGAAGTTCGCGATGGGCCTCGCCGTCAAGGGCAAGGTGCCGCCGCCCTTCCCGCCTCACGTGGCGGCGGACGTGGACGAGTCGCGCAAGCTCTACGACCTCGTCAAGACGCAGGATCGGGGCGGCGCGATCGGGATCGTCCAGGGCGAAGGCGCGCTCGCGGCGCTCTCCCATCACCACGAGACAACGGGCGGCAGGACGCCCTACGACGAACCAGATTCCGCCCCGCGGCCGTTCCTGCCGAGCGAGCGGGAAGCCGAGGGGGCCACGACGACATGAAGAAGATCGCCTACTACAAGGGATGCCTCGCGTCCCTCTCCGCGAAGGAGCTCGATATCTCGACCCAGGCGCTCGCGCCGAAGGTCGGGTACGAGCTGATCGAGCTGGAGTCGGTCACGTGCTGCGGCGCCGGCGACATCCACGAGGCCGAGCCGGACTACTACCTGCACCTGAACGCCCGCATCCTCGCCTACGCCGAGGCCACCGGCTGCGACACGCTGATGACGGTCTGCAACGTCTGCACGCTCAACCTGCGCCAGGCGAACCATCAGCTGAAGATCGACGCCGACCTCCGCGAGCGCGTCAACGGCAACCTCGAGCAGGTGGGCGTGCAGCCCTACAACGGCACCGTCGAGGTGATGCACTTCCTCTGGCTGATCGCCGGCGAGTCGTTCGACACCCTCCAGACCGTCGCCCACAAGGGGCTCCGGGGGCTCAAGGTGGCGCCGTTCTACGGCTGTCAGATCCTGCGTCCGTCGAAGCTGATGGGCTTCGAGGACCCGGACCGGCCGAGCTCGCTGGAGCGCATCATCGAGGCCTGCGGTGGCGAGGCGATCGACTACCCCGCGAAGGTGAAGTGCTGTGGCTTCCCGATCATCCAGGCGCGCGAGGAGACGGCGCTCGCCGAGCTGATCCAGCCGATCGAGCAGGCGGTGGAGGCCGGCGCCGACGCGATGGTGACGCCCTGCCCGCTCTGCCACCTCTCGCTCGACGCCTGGCAGTCGAAGCTGAAGAAGCAGACCGGCCGCGACTTCAAGATGCCGATCCTGCACCTGTCGCAGCTCGTCGGCGTGGCGGCGGGGCTGACCGACTCGGAGCTCAAGTTCAAGCGGCACGTCGTCTCCGTCGACCCGGTCGTCGAGAAGCTGTCTGTCTGACCCGCGTCTCGCGCCGATCCTGAAGCCGAAGGGACGGCTCCCGCGTCGATGACGTTCGTGGCCACAGGCATCGTCGTGCTGGCGCTCGGGCTGCTCGGCTACGGTCTCTTCGAGGCGGGCTGGCTACGCACCCGTGTGCTCGAGGTGCGGGTGCCGGACCTGCCGGAGGAACTCGACGGCCTCCGGATCGCACACCTCTCCGACTTCCACCTCGGCCCACGCTCGCGCGGGCAGGCCGCCTCCAGGCAGGCGGTCGCCTGGGTCGGCTCACGGCGCCCCGACCTGACGTGCATCACCGGCGACCTCGTCTCTCGCCCCTCGGGTGTGTCGCTGCTCGTGCAGCTGCTGCGGACGCTCGAGCGCCCCTACGTCGTCCTCGGCAACCACGATGTCGCAGCGAGTCGGGACCCGTTCTCTCGCGCGGCCGAGCTGGAGGGCCTCGAAGAGGTGGCGACGCTCCTCAGAGACGAGGCGGTGACGGTCGAGCGAGGAGGCGTCCGGATCCAGATCGTCGGGGCCGACGCGATGAGCTATCCGCGCGGCGAGGCGCAGCCCTGGGAGCTCGTCGATCCTGACGCCGACCTGCGCATCCTCCTCTGCCACTTCCCCGGAATCGCGAAACGGCTGCCGGCAGGCTCGTTCGATCTCGTCCTCGCGGGCCATCTCCACGCAGGCCAGATCGTCCTGCCGCTGCCGCGCCGCAGGGTGCTCCTCGCCCACCCTGGCTCGCAGCTCGTCGCAGGCCTCTACGAGACTCCGGGCGGCGTCATGCACGTCTCGCCGGGGACGGGGACGACGTTCGTTCCGATTCGCTTTGCAGCACGGCCGGAGGCGACGGAGCTCGTGCTCCGCCGGGCGACCGGCGGCGTGCGACAATCCCGTTGATGGAAGGCCACTCGCTGATCTCGACCGACGTCATCGCGAGCTACGCGGCCGACGCGGCGCTCGAGATCGAGGGTGTACGCCGCCTGGTCGAGGGAACGCGCCCCCGCCATCACGGCGTCCGGATAACGACGGGTGAGGGCACGGTCGCCGTGGAGCTCCACCTCGGGCTCGACTGGGGGGCGAAGGCTCCGGAAGTGGGGGCGGCGGTGCAGGCGCGGGTGGCCGAGTACCTCGGCCGGATGACCGACCTCGAGACGGAGTCGGTGGACGTCCTCGTAGACGACGTCGGCCCCCCGCCCGAAGCGGCGTAGCAGTGTCGGCGCGGGTCGCAGCACTCACGCGGGGCACGCTCCACACGGCGCCGTCCGTCTGCCGCGACTGCGTCTGGTGGCAGTCGCGGGGAAACCGGACCGCTGCCAAGGAGCGCTGGATCGAGCGTGCCGAGGAGGAGGCGGGGGAGTGGGGGACGCTCTACTACGACGACGACGGCTCGCTCCTCGGGTCGATGCAGTACGGCCCGGCCGGGCTCTTTCCCCGTGCGGAGGACCTACCGGCCGGGCCACCGTCCGACGACGCCGTCCTCGTAACCTGCGCCTACCTGATGCGGCCCGGGGCGGAGTTCGTGCTCAAGTCGCTGTTCCTCGCGGCGATCGGCGAGGCCCGCGACCAGGGCGCAGGGGCGCTCGAGGCGTTCGCCTACCGCTTCCCCGAACGTGAGCGCGCCGACGCGCGCTTCCTCCTCCACCGCACCGTCTTCCCCCGCGACTTCCTGGAGGAGTTCGGATTCGCGACGCTGCGCGCGCAGGGTCGCGTGGAGCTCTGCCGGCTGGAGCTGGCGGGTCTCGCACCCGTCGAGGAGGGCCGCCGGGCGCGTGTGCTGCGGGTCGTGCAGGAGGCGTTCGCAACGGCTCCGGTGCCCGCGCCGCCCGCGTCCTGATCCCTCGGAGCTCAGTGGCAGCGCGCCGAGCCGGAGTCCGAGAAGTCCGTGCCCGGCGTGGCGACGAACCGCCAGCTGTAGCCCGTGGGACGCAGGGTCAGGCGTAGGAGCCCGAAAGCGTTGGCATGAGCCCTGCTGCGCCGGAGCGGCAGGAGGATCGGGTACTGGCTCGCGCCGCCGGTGCCGACCACGAACTGGCGGATTCCCTGAATCGGCGCGAAGCGCTCGTAGTCGTGGTCGTGACCCGAGAGGACGATCTCTGCCTTCGCGGCAGCGAGGAGCTTCCAGAACGGCTGATAGGTGGGATTCGAGCCGTGGAAGCCCGAGCTGAAGCGCGGGTGGTGCCAGAGCGCAAGCGTGCAGAGGGCCGGGTGACGGGCGAGGTCCGCCTTCAGCCAACGCCACTGCGGCGAGCCGACGCCGCAGCCTCCCACCTCGCTGCAGTTCGAGTTGAGGACGACGATGTGCCAGCCGCCGTAGTCGACGCTCTTCCAGCCGTCGTGAGGCAGGTGGAAGCGGGCGATCGCGGCCGCCGCGGTGCCACTGTTGTACTCGTGGTTTCCGAGTGCGGCGACGAGAACGCGTGGCACGAGCTTTCCCCAGGAGGGGTCGAAGCAGCGCGCGAAGTCGCTCCGGGTCCCGTTCGGGTAGGCGAGGTCGCCGAGGAGCGCTATCCGACCCGGCAGCCTCGTACCCAGTCTCGCCGTCTGTTCGTCGCCGTTCGACGTGCACGAGGCGACGTCTCCTGCGGCGAGCAGCGTCACCGGGCGTGCGCCGCCTCCACGGACGACTCCCGCGCTGGGCGAGCTCGCGGCGAGCAGGGCACAGAGGACGGCAGCCGCGAGGCTACGCGGCAGCGACACCGGCGAGCAGCACCTCCGCGATCTGAATCGCGTTCAGCGCTGCCCCTTTGCGCAGGTTGTCGCACGCGAGGAAGAGGGCGAGACCCCTGGGTGTGCTCGGATCGGTGCGGATCCGGCCCACGAGCACCTCGTCGTCACCTGCCGCGTCCTGCGGCGTCGGGAACTGCGGCAGCTCGAGCACGCGGATGCTCGGTGCGTCCTGCAGGAGCTCGGTCGCCTCTTGCGGCGTGAGCTCGTTCTCGAACTCGATCCAGACGGCCTCGGAGTGACCGACGAGCACCGGCACGCGCACGCAGGTGGCGCTGATCGGGAGGTCCGGAAGCTCCATGATCTTCCGCGTCTCGGCGAGCAGCTTCGCCTCCTCGTCCGAGGAGTCGTCCTCCCAGCTCCAGTCCATGACCAGGTTGTGTTCGGCGACCGGCTCCTGGCGAAGCGCCTCCATCCGCTGCGCGCCGGCGCCCGAGACCGACTGGTAGGTGGCGACGTGGACGCGCGCTAGCCCCGCCGCCTCGTGCAGCGGCTTCAGCACGCAGGTCAGCGGGATCGTGCAGCAGTTCGGGTTCGCGACGATGCGGTCGCGCTCGAGCGACTCGAGCGCCCTGCCTGCGTTCACCTCGGGGACGACGAGCGGGTAGCCGTCGACGAGCCGGTAGGCGGAGGACTTGTCCACACAGATCGCGCCCGCCTGCGAGGCGACGGGGACGAGGGCGCGGCTCGCGCCGGTACCGACGGAGAAGAGGAAGAGGTCGATATCCCCGGCGGCGAGCGCCTCGGGCGTCGCCTCCTCGACGAGGAGCTCGTCGTCACCGAAGGGGACACGGGTGCCGGCCGACCGTGCCGAGGCGAAGGCGCGCGTGTCGTAGCCGCGCTCGGCGAGCAACTCGAGCGTGATCGATCCGACTGCGCCGGTGGCGCCGACGACGCCGATGCGGGGTCCGGGCATGAGGGCCAGTGTAGGGAACGGCGGCGAGGCTACGCCGACTGGACCTGCCGAGCGTCTAGGGCTTGAAGTAGCGCGCGGTCTCGTCGGCCGGCTCGGAGTCCTCGAGGTCGAGGTCGTCTTCCTCCGGATGCGCTGCCCGCCATTCCGTGAACCAGGCGACACTGCGCGCGATGCCGTCGTCGAGCGGGACTTCGGGCTCCCAGTCGAGGCTGCTGCGCGCCCGCGCGATGTCCGCCACGTAGCGGGTCACCTCCCCGAGCAGCGGCGGTGCGAGCGTCACGTCGGGCTCCTTCCCGGTCGCCTCCCCGATCAGCTCTGCCACGCGTACGAGCGTGTTCCCCTGGCCGTAGGCGAGGTTGATCGTCTCGTTGCGAACGCGGCCCTCGACGAGCGCGTGGATCCCTCGCGCGATCCCGCCGACGCAGTCGTCGACGTAGGTGAAGTCGAGCACCTTGTCGTTGCCGCCGAAGACGGTGATCGGCTCGCCGCGCAGGATCCGGTGCGTGAAGAGCGGGATCACACGGATCATCCGGCCGAGGTCGTTGTCGTAGCGGCCGTACACGTTCGAGAAGCGGAAGACGATGTACGGCAGCTGGTAACAACGTGCGTACGAATAGATGAGTGCCTCGCCGGCGATCTTCGAGGCCGAATAGGTGCTCTCCGCGTAGGCGAAGTCGGCGGTGCCCTCGGCGGTCTGGAACCGGTTCACGTCACCGTAGACCTCCCGGCTCGAGCTGAAGATGACCGGCGTGCGCGTCTGACGGCAATGCTCGAGCACGTTGAACGTCATCGTCATGTTCTCGAGCGCCCGTGCCGGCTCGCGCACGAGCTGGTGCACCTTGGCGTGGGCGGCGAGGTGGACGACGACGTCCGCCTGCGGATACTCGACCCCGCCGATCCCACCCTCCATCGGTGCGTAGTGGCCCGAGAGATCCTGGAGGAGGTAGCGGAAGTCGTCCGTCCAGCCGTTCAGCCGCTTGTCGACACCGAAGACCTCATGGCCCTCGGCCAGCAGTCGCAGCGCCAGGTTGGTGCCGATCTGGCCGCTCGAGCCCGTGATCAGGACGCGCATCGGGCGAGGATACCGCTAGGCCGGTCTCCGTCCGGCGAGTGCACGGCCGAGCGTCACCTCGTCGGCGTACTCGAGATCGCCGCCGACCGGCAGCCCGCTTGCGAGTCGCGTCACACGGACGCGGTCACGGAGGCGGTCGGCGAGGTACGCCGCCGTCGCCTCGCCGCTCATGTTGGGGTTCGTCGCCAGCACGACCTCGTCGATCCCGCCCTGCTCGACCCGGTGCAGGAGCTGGCCGACACGCAGGTCGGACGGCTCGACCCCGTCGAGCGGCGACAGCGAGCCGCCGAGCACGTGGTAGAGACCCCGAAACTCGTGCGTGCGCTCGAGCGAGATCACGTCGACAGGCTGCTCGACGACACAGACGACGCTGCGGTCACGCCGCGGATCGGTGCAGACCGTGCAGAGATCCTCCTCGGTCAGGTTGCCGCAGTCACGGCAGAAGCGGACCCGCTCCCGCATCTCCTCGACCGCCGTGGCGAGAGCGAGCGCTTCCTCTCTGGGCACCGAGAGCAGGTGGAAGGTCAGCCGGTGCGCCGTCCGGGTGCCGATCCCGGGTAGACGGGAGAGCTGGGCAACGAGATTGTCGACGGCAGGGCTCAGCATCGCGACGCAGCCTAACGAGAGACACGTAGTAGACAAGTGACACGGTAAGGAATACACTGTCCGTTTGTCGCTAGGGGTCGGCGGTCAAGGACCAGGAACCGTCCGTCAAGGGATGGAGCGCTGGAAGCCAACAAACTGCGGCAGGGGAACCCACGGAGCGTGAGCCAACCGACGACGGCTCTGTACGCGCGCCTCGGCGCCGCGCGAACATGGAGGAGGAAGACGTGAAGATGCGTCCAGGAGTCAGGCGATGGCAGTCGTTGCTCCTTGCTGCCTTCGCAGTCGTTGCAGTCGCTGCCTTCGCTCCCGGAATGGCGAGGGCGGACGTCCCGACGACGGACATCTCCGTTGTCGACTCGAACGGCAACGGCATCGCGGGGGTGACGATCGTCTACGCCGCGACGATCTACAGCGGTTGGAACACGCTCGGTGTAACCGACGGCAGCGGACATCTCGCTGTCCCGGCGCCCGCAGGTAACTGGCTGCTCAAGGCCCAGTACTACCACCAGGGTACGGCGCAGACGCCGAGCCCGATCGACCTCGGCACGCAGTCCTACACGTTCCACACCGTCAAGGTGACGCTCCTCAACGGAGCGCCGCTGCTCTACGCCGCGACGATCTACAGCGGCTGGAACACCTTCACGAGCCCCATGGAGATGTTCCCCGGGCACTACGTGATCAGGAACGGGCCCTGGCCCGGACACGGGGATGTCGGCCTCGACGTCGGCCCGACCGGGTTCACGGGTGGAATCGCGCGGCTGATCGACCACAACGGGAACGGCCTCGCGGGCGGCACGCTCGACTATTACCCGCCGTGGACGGCTCTTCCGGGGCAGACGGACGCGAACGGCAACCTGTTGTTCTCGATCCCGGATAGCGCCCTCGGCAATCTGTATCTCGCAATGCGCTATCACGGGACGCGAAACCAGCAGAGCCACGCGCAACTCAACGCGTCGAACTTCACGTTCCAGACGGCGCTCGCGAACGTCAAGTTGAAGGACGCCGACGGCAACCCGCTCGACACCGGCTCGGCGTCTTACTACGCCACCGCCTGGCAGCCGGCGCAGAGCACCTCGGGCGGCGTCACGAGCTTCGAGATGCTGCCGGGGAGCTACAGCTTCGCGATGACCTACAACCACACGCGGCAGCAGCTCAACGGCGTCGCGATCTCGGGGCCGACGACCGATGTCACGTTCCAGACGGGCCGCGTGACGGCGTACTTCCAGCCGGGCTCGTTCTACTGGTACAACAGCCAGTTCTATCCCTTCTCGTCCGGTGTGCCGCAGGAGTTCCTGCCGGGCCAGATCGGCCTGCAGCTCCCGGTCAACGGTTGCATGACGCCGAAGTTCGCGATCGCGGCGGGAGACCATCTCGTCAAGACCGGGCTGGTAGCGACGCTCGCGAACAGCTCGAACCAGCCGCTGGCCGGCGGCATCGCCACGCCGTACTACTCCGGCAACTGGCAGCCGGCGTTCACGAACCCGACGAACGGGTCCGGCAGGACGTGCGAAGCGCGCAATGGCCAACTCGGCAACACCGTCGTACAGATGAAATACAACGGAACGGTTCAGCAACTCCCGGCCCAGAACGCCCAGACGAACGGGATCTTCGCGTTCAAGACGACGGACGTCAGCGTGAAGCTGGTCGACTCGAATGGCAACCCGCTCGACACCGGCTCGGCGTCCTACTACGCCGGGTTCTGGCGCACGATCGGCAACACGAGCGGCGGTAGCGTGCACGTGCAGATGCTGCCGGGGAGCTACTCGTTCGGAATGACCTACCTGGGCACGTCCACGCAGCTGAACGGGCAGGTGGTCAGCGGCCCGACCTCGACGGTCACGTTCCAGACGGGGAAGGTCCATTCCGACTCGGGGAACGCGACGACCTACTACGCAGGCACGTACTGGCCCTTCACGCAGGACATGGAGCTCCTGCCGGGGGCGTACTGGTTCCAGTTCAGCGACCAGGCTCAGGCGCAGTACACGCTCGTCGGCGGAACGACCAACCACATCCACTGACGAAGCAACCTGCCGGCGGGCCTTCCAGACGGAGGGTCCGCCGGCGGTTCTCAGACGTGGCCCGGATGAGGCAGCCGTCTTCCTACGCCGGCCCGGACGTGTCGGGCGCGAACAGTGCCGCCTCCGAGACTCGCTCGAGGCGGCGCTCGCAGATCTCCACGAAGGCCCGCGCCGCCGGCGAGAGCGGCGCATCCGAGCGGGCGATGAAGGCGAACGTGTCGTAGAGCGGCTCGGCGAACGAGGCGAAATGAAGCCCGCGGCCGCCCTGCTTTGCGATCGCCGCGCGCGGGACGATCGTGTCGCCGAGCCCGCGGCGCGCGAGCCCGACGGCCGCCTCGATGTGCTCCACCTCGATCACGGGTCGCAGGGTGATGCCGGCGTGCTGGGCCCGGTCCACGAGCTGGCGTCGCATGGGGTCGCTCTGGCCGTACTGGGCGTCGTAGAGGATCAGCGGTAGCTCTGCGAGCGCCTCGATCGTGAGCGGCTGCCGCACCCGTTCGGGGTCGCGGCTGACGAACACGAGCTCCTCGCGTCGTGCGACCCGGAGATCGAGCCCGGCGTCGTCGACGGGGAGGACGATCAGGCCCGCCTCAAGTGTCGCCTGCCGCACCTGGTCTGCGACCTCCGAGGAGTTGAGCCCCACGAGCCGGAGGCGAACGTCCGGGTGGCGGCGCCGGAAGTCCGCGGCGAGATCGGCGATCAGGTACGCCGAGGCGGTGCCGAACATCCCGAACGAGAGCGTTCCGCCACGGAGGTCGCGCACTGCGGCGACCGCGTCACGCGCGCGCTCGAGGTCGGCGAGCACGCGCTCTGCCTCCGGGCGGAAGCGCCGGCCCGCCTCGGTCAGTACGAGCTCGCGGCCCGCACGCGCGAAGAGCGCTATCCCGAGCTCGCCCTCGAGCTGCCGGATCTGCTCCGAGATCGAGGGCTGTGTGAGGTAGAGCGCCCGTGCGGCAGCGGAGAACGAGCCGTGCTCGGCGGTCGCCAGGAAGTACGTGAGCTGTTGAATCGTCATATCGGAGAAACCTTGATGTCTTGAAGATAACTCAAGAGAGTCTTTTTGTTCGACCGCCCCTACATTTCACCTCGTGGTCCGCTTCGGTACACCGAGCGTCCGTGGGGCGCTGTTCTGCCTCGCCGCGGGTGTGGCGTTCTCGGTCTCCCCGATCCTGATCCAGATCGCCTACGCCCACGGAGCTGCGGTCAGCGGCGTACTCGCGTGGCGCTATCTCGCTGCCGCGATCCTGCTCGCCTTGCTCGCGGGCCCGCGACTGCGCCAGGTGCCGCTTCGGGTCGCGCTCGCAGCGCTCGCGCTCGGCGCCTGCATCTACGCGCTCGATTCTGCGCTCTTCTTCGGGGCGCTGGAGCGCACCTCGGCGCCGCTTGCGTCGCTCGTCCATTACGCGCACCTTGCGCTCGTCGTCGGCGGTGCTGCGCTCGCCGGGCGCGAGCGGCTGACGCAGCGTCGCGCCGTTGCACTCGCAGGCATCTTCGGCGGTGTCTCGCTCGTCGGCGCCGCTGCCACCAACCCGGACGCGGTCGGCATCGCGATGGCGCTCGGCTCCGCCACCGCCTACGGCGTCTACATCCTGCTCTCCGATCGGCTCCTTCGCGACGTCGACCCGATGGCGCTCACCGCCTACCTCACCGCCGGCGCAGCCGCCTCCTTCCTCGTCGCGGGCACCGTCCTCGGCTCGCTCGGCACAGTCGGCGGTCCGGCCGGGCTGCTCTGCCTCGCCGCCGCCGCCTGCATCGGCTCGGTCTTCGCGGTCAGCACCTTCCTGCGAGGGGTGCGTCTCGTCGGCCCGTCCACCGCCTCGCTGCTCGTCACCGTCGAGGTGCCCGTGACGATCGCGCTCGCAGGGTTCGTGTTGAAGCAACACCTGACGCCGCCGCAGCTCGGGGGCGCCGCACTCGTCGTCGGCGCCATCCTCGTGCTCCAGGTACGCCGCCGCCCGCGGCTTTCGTTCGCACGTCGATCGGTGGCGCCCACCGCGATCGAGCGCGTGGAGCAGCTGGCGGCGTAGGCCGATAGACCTGGCGAGGCCTACAGGCCGGGGATGCCGAGCGAGCCGAGATCGGGCATCTGACCGCGGATCTTCGACTCGACGAGCTCGGTCGCCGAGCGAAGCGCCTCGTTCGCGGCGGCGAGAACCAGATCCTCGAGCATCTCGGGGTCGTCCGGGTCGATCGCCTTCGGGTCGATCCGGATCTCGACGAGCTCGCCGCTGCCGTTCGCCTTCACCGTCACCATGCCGCCTCCGGCGGACGCCTCGACGATCTCCCGGCGCGCCTGTTCCTGCGCCTCGATCATCTGGTCCTGCATCTGCTGCGCCTGCTTGAGCATCGCGTTCATGTCGAACTTCGCCATCAGTGCTCCTCCACTTCCTCTGCGTCGAATGTGTCCTTCAGCAACGAGATCACGTCTTCCTCGGAGAGCTCGTGGACCTCGTCCGGCCCACTGTGCTCCGGTGCTGCTCCGAGGCTGGTGACGACGGCGAGCTTACGGCCCGTGACCTCGTAGAGCGCCTCCCGCAGCAACGCCAGGCTGCGCGGCTCCTCGAGTTGGGTCTTGTGGAACGACGCCGCGGGGGCGAACTCGATCGTCACCGTATCGTCAGTGAGCTCGACCGGTCGTCCCTCCACGAGGAGCGACGAAACGGGGATCGAGCGGGAGCGCACCGCATCGAGAACGTCGCGTTGCCAGGCGTCACGCAGCTGCTCGAGGTCGAGGGCGGGGAGCGTTGCGACGCTCCGCGCGTCTGCTGCAGCGGCCTCCGGGTCCGGTGGCGGCACGGCCGCGAGCGTGGGTGGCTCGTCCGGTGCGGCGGCGATCCGGGGCTGCGGCGGCGGGGGAGCGACGACCGTGGCCGGTCCCGCCTGCGCGCGTGCCTCGAGCAGTTCGAGCCGGTGCGCCAGCGACGTGCGAGAGAGATCGGTCTGGGGACGGGTGACCTTGACGAGCGCGAGCTCCAGTGGGAGTCGTGGGTCGCCACCCTGGCGCATGTCGTCGACGGCGACCGCAAGCAGGTCGATCAGCCGCAACACCGTCGGCTCGGGTAGCTGGTTCGCCTGTTCGCGCAGGCGCTCGCGTGTCTCCTCGGTCAGCGGCAGCGATTCGGGGACATGCCCGATGTGCTGGACGAGGAGGAGCTGACGTAGGTGCTCGATCAGCTCGGTGACGAGGCGCCCGAGGTCGTGGCCCTGCTGCGCGAGCTCCTCGATCTGCACCAGCGCCCCGGCCGTGTCGCGGTCGACGATCGTGTCGCAGAGACGGAAGAGTGCGTTCTCCTCGATGCCACCCACGAGCTGGAGTACGTCCTGCATCGAGATCGACTTGTCCGTCGCGGCGGCGAGCTGGTCGAGGGTCGAGACGGCGTCGCGGAAGGAGCCGTTTGCACCGCGTGCGATCTGCGCGAGCACGGCGTCGAGTGCGTCGATCCCCTCGCCGTCGCAGACGCGACGCAGGACGGCGACGAGCTCCTGTAGCCGCGGCCGCTGGAAGACGAACGTCTGGCAGCGCGAGCGCACCGTGGGCAGCACGCTCGCGAGCTCGGTTGTGCAGAACACGAAGACGAGGTGGGGTGGAGGCTCCTCGATTAGCTTCAGGAGCGCGTTCCATGCCTGCGACGTGAGCTGGTGCGCCTCGTCGACGATGTAGACCTTGTAGCTCCCCTCGACCGGCTGCAGCACGGCCCGCTCCCGGATCTCCCGGACGTCGTCGATGCCCCGCTGGGAGGCGGCGTCCATCTCGATGACATCGAGCGAGGTGCCGTTCGCGATCGCCTCGGCGACGGGGCTCGAGGCGTCGAAGTCGGCATTCGGACCGCCCGCCGCATTGAGTGCCTTGGCAAGAATGCGGGCCAGCGACGTCTTACCGGTCCCGCGTGGCCCCGCGAAGATGTACGCCTGCCGCACCTGGTCGTGCTCGATCGCGTTGCGAAGCGTCCGCACGACGGCCTGCTGGCCGACCACATGCGAGAAGTCGAGCGGGCGGTAGGTGCGGTAGAGGGCGGCCAAAGCGTTTCAGTCCCTGCGGGCCCGAAACGCCTTGGAGGGGGCGTTCCGTGGGGGTGGGGAGTGGGGCGTCCGGTCACTGAGACGGCACGGAATCGGCACACGGGCTGCTGTGGTAGTGGCGACCATCGGTTGGATGACGATAACCGTTGATGCGCGCGAGCGGCGGTCCGGGGTCCCTGAGCGGCTGTGTGCGCTCGACGTCGAGACCGAGGTCGTGACGCTCGCGGTCGGCGACTACACGTCTGGATGTCGAACCAGAGCCGACATCGATGCCGAACCGGTGTCACCCGTTGAACGCCCCATCTAACGCGTTTTCGCGCAGCGAAAACGCTTTGCCCGGATCACGCGCTCCGTCGTCGAAACGGCCTCCCCGGAGGAACGAGCGTCGCCGGCTCGGGTCGGGCGGAGCCGCGTCACCTGAGAGGGAGTCCTTAGCGCTGCTTCCTTCCGGACCTGACGCGGTTCGAACGCTCCCAGTGCGCGGGACCCGACCTGTCAACACCACGTGCGCAGGCCCAATCCCGATGAAGCCGCCCCTCGGACGGCGTTCGGTCCCGCTGGAGCGGATTTCGGGTTCAGGGAACCGCTGCCTCCCCACCTAGCGTGACCGGGCACGGGTGAGGGTAGCACCGGAACCCTGTCAGGTCATCCCGTGCCTCGTAGCCGCGACGTTCTGCTCCAGTTGGAGCAGCGCCGCCTTCGCCTCGAGGCCGCCGCCGAAGCCGTGCAGGCGGCCGTCGCTGCCGACGACGCGGTGGCAGGGCAGGACGATCGAGACCGGGTTGCGGCCGTTGGCAGTGCCGACCGCGCGGACGGCGTTCGGCCGGCCGATCCGCGCCGCCTGCTGCGCGTACGAGCGCGTCTCGCCGTAGGGGATCTCGCCCAGCGCCCGCCAGGCGGCGAGCTGGAACGGCGTGCCCTCGAGCTCGAGCGGTAGCTCGAAGGCGGTCCGCGCACCCGCGAAGTACTCGTCGAGCTGCCGGACGGTGTCCCTGAGCACCGTGTCCATCCCTTGCTCGATGACCGCTCCGGCAAGGCCGACATGGCGCAGGTCGCGGTTCGGCCAGCAGATGGCGCGCAGCCCGGCCGTTCCGCCGATGAGGGTAAGGCGCCCGACGGGGCTTTCGTAGGGAGTGGAGACGAGTGTCATGTCCGCTGAAACGCCGCTACCGCCGTGTCCGTGAGCTGTGGTCCTCCGACATCCTCGCGGCCTGCGGTCCGACCGCTACCCTCGACCGCAGCCGGTCCGCCGTGATCCAGATCGGGACCTGCCCCGTCTTCGAGCCGAGGAGCCGCTGTCATCGCGCCCATCCACGACCAGATGCTCGCCGCCGGCCTCGCGTTCGCGGTGGCGCTGTGCGCGACGATCGGGTCCGCCCTGGCGCTCGGTGGCAGTACGAGGCAGGCGACGACGATCCGTACCCTCGCCGGGCAGAGTGCACCCGCCCGCGCTGGCGCGCAGGACGGTCGTCCGTACAGCCCGCTTGCGACGACAGACTTCGGCGACCCGCTCGTCGGCGAGGAGTGGTGGCGCAGCACGATCGGGATCTCAGACTTGACCCCGCCGGGGCCCGGCAAGCCGATAACGATCATCGACTCGGGCGTGATGGCGACCCACCCGGAGCTCGCGAACCGCCCCAACCTGACGATGCTGAACGAGCAGCAGCCGGCCCCGATCGGCGGCGTCCACGGAACCGCGGTGGCGTCGGTGATCGGAGCCCCGGACAACGGAATCGGGATCGTCGGCGTCTACCCGCAGGCGGTCGTCAACTCCTGGGATGCTGCGCTCGGCGACGGCACCGCTCTCGATACGGCCCAGATCGTCAAGGGGATCTTGGCCGCAACCGCCCGCGGGCCGGGTGTGATCAACCTCAGCCTCGGCTCGAACGAGGCGGAGATCGCGATCCAGCAAGCTGTCGACACGGCGATCAGCAAGGGCATGCTCGTCGTCGCCGCGTCCGGCAACGACGGCGACACCGGCAATCCGCTCACCTACCCGGCGAGCTACCCGCATGTGCTCACGGTCGCGGCCTCGGACGAGCAGAACGCTGCAGCGGTCTTCTCGAGCAGGTCTCGCTTCGTCGATCTGGCCGCGCCGGGGCAGGACATCGTCGTCGCCTCGGCGCTCGACCAGGGCTGGCAGTCCGAGGACGGCACGAGCTTCGCGTCGCCGATGGTGGCGGCTGCGGCTGCCTGGGTGTGGACGATGCGTCCGGACCTCGACGCCGGCCAGCTCTTCGAGGTGATGCGGCGTTCGGCGACCGACGTCCCGCCGGTTGGACGTGACGACGCAACCGGCTGGGGGATCCTGAACGTCCCCGCGGCACTCGCGTACCCGACGCCGGTACGTGATCCGTTCGAGCCGAACGACGACATGGACTGGGTGCGACCGGGTGCTGCGTTCTACAACGGCGCCGTCCCTCTCACCTCGAAGACGAAACGCAGCGCCTCCGTGACGGCGCGGCTCACGCTCAACGAGGACCCGCGCGACCTCTATCCGGTCTACCTGCCCCGCCAGGGCACGCTCACCGTCAGGACGGCCGCCGTCGCGACGGTCGACCTCGGGCTCTGGGTCTCGACCACACCGACGGTGACCGAGGGCCGCCCCGGTCGCGACCGGCTCGCGCGCGGGACGGCGAAGGCGGGCTCGGAGACGCTCACGTACGTCAACCGGGGCGCAGCCAGGAACGCCTACCTCGCCGTGACGATGCCCAGAGGCGTTCGCGAGGCGACGTACACGATCGCCGTCAGTTCGCGCTGACCTTACCCGAGCAGCGTCGCCTGCGAGCCCGTTTCAATGAAACGAGCTCTCACATCCGCTCGATCATCGCCTGCCCGAAGGCCGACGTCGAGACCTCGTTCGCACCCTCCATCAACCGGGCGAAGTCGTAGGTGACCTGCTTGGCGACGATCGCGGCTTCCATCGAGGAGATGATCAGGTCTGCCGCCTCGCGCCAGCCCAGGTGCCGCAGCATCATCTCCGCCGAGAGGATCAGGGAGCCCGGGTTGACCTTGTCCTGGCCCGCGTACTTCGGTGCGGTTCCGTGGGTCGCCTCGAAGAGGGCGACCTCGTCGGAGATGTTCGCGCCGGGCGCGATGCCGATGCCGCCGACCTGCGCGGCCAGCGCGTCCGAGATGTAGTCGCCGTTCAGGTTCGTCGTCGCGATCACGTCGTACTCGGCCGGGCGCAGCAGGATCTGCTGCAGGAAGGCGTCGGCGATCACGTCCTTGACCACGATCTCGCCGCCGGCGGGGCTCGTGAACCGCATCCAGGGCCCACCGTCGAGCGGCTCCGCGCCGAACTCGCGGGCGGCGAGCGCGTATCCCCAGTCGCGGAAGGCGCCCTCGGTGAACTTCTGGATGTTGCCCTTGTGGACGAGCGTCACCGACGAGCGGCGGTTGTCGATCGCGTAGCGGATCGCCTGACGGACGAGACGCTCCGTGCCCTCGCGCGAGACCGGCTTGATCCCGATCCCCGACGTCTCGGGGAAGCGGATCTTGGTGACGCCGAG